>JBBQNK010000022.1:0-72604 GCA_038329865.1 Tepidisphaerales bacterium
GTAACTTGTCAGCACAGCCTCGTCTGGGTTCACTCCCAGAAACTCCGGTAGCAATACCGGCGAATGGTTTTCCGACTAGACACTTATTAAATCTTCAACAGATTAAAGCCCGGATCGAAAGATCCGGGCTTTTTTTCGTCTGTAATTTTGGTCAGGTACCGTCGCCCATGGGCAACTGGTTGGTTACGCTTTTGCCGTTACGCCAAGATGCTTGCGCATTGAAAGTTATTGAAGTAGATTCCGCCGAAGAAAGAAGTTTGACTCTTCTGGAC
The DNA here is from genome assembly GCA_038329865.1 of Tepidisphaerales bacterium. GTDB lineage: Bacteria > Planctomycetota > Phycisphaerae > Tepidisphaerales > Tepidisphaeraceae > JANMES01. The sequence continues at coordinate 273 of JBBQNK010000022.1, forward strand.
CTCAAATTTCCAGGATTCGAAAAATGGCTTTGCCGTAATACTGACAATCGCGGAGAGAATTGTAATTTTCCGATTTTCCGCTTCGTCATGAATTCGTTTTATCAGCGCCGACCCCACCCCCTGCCTTGCCATCGTTGGCGACACAAAGAAATGATCGATGTATCCGCTGGTTTGAACATCCGCATAACCGACGATCGCTCCTTCGTTCTCAGCTACAAACGGCTGCATTTCGCGCATCCGAATCGTCCACTTCGCCATATCAGGATTGACTGACGTGGCCCAGACCTCAATTTGTTCGGCCGAGTAGTCCGCCGACGCGGTCACGTGGATCGCGGAATAGAAGACTCGCCACAGGGATTCTTCATCGCCGTCCCGAAAATTTCGAATCAACATGATGGATTCCGAAAAAACCTTCCTCTTTCATTCCCTCGATAAATCAGCATAATGAAACCCCCGCCTGCAAACACGGCCCGGCCCGTCAGGCGCTCTTTCATTTATCGAGGGTTTGTTTCATGGGTCCGACCAACGTCGCCTTGGTAAATTTGTTCCGAGCCGACCAGGCCCTTCGCGCTGCTCAGGCCAAGCTGGATTCCGCCACGAAAAACGTTCGCATCCAGGAGCGCCGCGTCAAGGACCAATCCGAAAAGCTCCGCCTCCTTCAGCACTCTCTCAAAGAAAATCAATCCGCCTCGGCGAACTTCGAGCTCGACATCAAATCGCGCGACGAGCGCATCGACAAGCTGCGCGTTCAACAGCAGAACGCGAAAAATAACAAGGAATACCAGGCCTTCCTCATCGAGATCAATACCGAGAAGGTCGACAAATCCAAGTCCGAAGACGAGATGCTCAAATCGATGCAGACCGTCGAAACGCTTTCGAATGAATCGAAAGATCTCGCCGCACAAGTCGAATCCGACACCACCAAGCTCGCCACGATGAAGGGCGAGATCACCGAGACGATCGCGCAACTGCAGGCCGAGATCGACTCGCTCCGCCCCGCGCGCGATGCCGCCGCCGCCGCCGTGCCGCAGAAGGCGCTCGACGCGTTTGAGCGCATCGTCGATCACATGGAAGGCGAAGCCCTCGCCCCGATCAGCAAGCCCGACAAGCGTCACGAAGAATACATCTGTGGCGGCTGCCATATGGATCTGGTCGTCGACGTTTACAACAAACTTCACTCGCGCGATGAGATCGTCTTCTGCCCCAGCTGCCGGCGGATTCTTTACATTCCGGATGATTTGCCGCCGGAAGTGGCCGTGAAAAAGCGGAAGGCCGAGAAGCCGGTCACTCGAGAACTCGGCGATCGCGCTCCGAGCAAGGGCTCGCGAGGCAAAGACATCGGCGCCGCCGCCCCGCGCCAGCAGTCGGCCGCCGCGGTGTTGGAGTCGGTGAAGCAGGAAGAAGAGCCGCCGACGATTTCGCCGAGCGATGAAATCCCGCAGGCTCCGAGCCAGACTGATCCCGAGCCCGCGCAGGCCGAGGCGGATTCGAACGCGCCGGAAACTCAGAACCATCCCGGGCCGCAGGGGTGAGTGTTCCGACGCGCATCTGCGTGGTCGGCGCAAGCGGCTCGGGCAAAACCACACTCGCTAAGAATCTCGCCGCACGCCTGGCGATTCCCTACATCGATAACGACGCAATTTTCTGGACGCCGAACTGGGTCAGGCGTCCCAAAGTAGAATTCCGCGCGACAATCGATCTCGCAACGGCCGAGCCGTCATGGACGATCGACGGCAACCTCGGCGCCGATCCCGCCGACCAGCTCGTTCTCGCCCGCGCCACCGCCGTGGTCTGGCTCGATTTTCCGCGTCATGTGATTCTGCATCGACTCGTCCCGCGAACGATCTGGCGCGTCGTCTCCCGGCAAAGCATCCACTCAGGCAATGTCGAGACATTCTACAATTCTTTCCTGGCGCGAGATTCCGTCATCGCGTGGTCCATGTTTACGCAGCCGAGATTAAAAGTCCGCTACGGCGAGCTGTTCGGTCGCCTGCGCGGCTCGCACTTTCGAACGGTCCGCCTCCGCTCTCCGGTACAGGCCGACCGCTGGCTCGCCAGGGTTGCCGCAGCCGATCTCGCTGCGATAGAGTGCTCGCCATGACAGAACGCCTCACGCTCGAATTCGACGGCGGCAGCCGCGGCAACCCCGGCCCGGCAGGGATCGGCATCGTCGTCCGCGCCGAAGACGGCACGCCGCTCGTCACCCTCGGCCGATTCATCGGCCGGGCGACCAACAACGTCGCTGAGTACCGCGCCCTCATCACCGCGATGCAGGAAGCGAAAAAACTTGGGGCAAAAAAAATCATCATCCGCGGCGACAGTGAACTCATCATCAAGCAAATGCTCGGCGAATACCGCGTGAAGCACCCGGACATGAAGGTGCTCTTCCACGAGGCAAAAAAACTGATCGCCGACTTCGAAGAAGCGAAAATCGAGCACAATCTGCGGCACAAAAACGAGCTGGCCGACAAGCTCGCGAATTTAGCGATGGACCGGAAGGTCGACGTGCTCGAGGCTGATGAAGACTCGCCGCCCCCGCGAGAAATTGCCGACCCCGCCGCCAAACCGGCGTCGGCGTTTCTAAAATCCGGCGATAAATTCCTCTGCCCCAACTGCGGCTGCGAGATTTCCCTCGCCGTCCTGCCGGCCGACAGCTTCACGCGCCTCAAGCCTTTCACCTGCCTCTGCGGCGAGCGGATGAATCGGCGGAAATGATTGACTTTCTTCGGTAGAACAGACATTCCTGTCTGTCATGAGACACGGTATGCTGTGGCTCATTCGCGGATGCAGTTTGGTCGGGCGTGTTGTGTCCGCGGAATTGTACGAACAGACGAATACGTCCGTTCGTGACAGACAGGAATGTCTGTCCTACCCATTCGCGGCGATCACCCTTGCAGCAGCGTCTCTTCCATGTCCAGGCGGTCCTGGATTTTGCGTAGAACTTCATCGCCGATGTCGCCGCGATCGCGCAGGCGGATCAGTTCTGATCGCTCCGCGCCGATCAGCAGCCGCTGGATGCGGTTGTGCGTGTCCCAGTCGGGGATGGGTTGGCCTTCGATCATAGTTGATACAGCGCCGCCGACGCGGATGATGCGTTCTTCATACGGCACGCGAAGGCGCGCGATGACGGAACTGTCGGCTTCGCCGGCGCGGGCGAGCTCTTCGAGCTTGGCCAGTGCCGCTCGTGCGCCCGTCAGGCGCGCGTGCAGTTCTTCCTTCTCCTCCTGATCGTCGGCTTTAATGCCGAGCGCGCGGATCAGCAGCGGCAGCGTAAGCCCCTGGCCGACGAGCGTGATCAGGATCACGCCGAACGCGATGAAGATAATCAGGTCGCGACCTGGGAACGGCGTTTTCGACGAACCGCCGAGCATGACCGGCAGCGCCAGCGCCGCGGCCAGCGAGACGATGCCGCGCATTGAAACCCAGCTGATCACCAGCAACGGCCGCCACGGCGGGGCGGGGTCGCGCTCGCGGATCGACTTGAACAACTTCCGTGGCAAATACGTCGCGGGGAACACCCACAGCACGCGCACGACGATCGCCGTCGCGGCGACGGCGACCGTCAGCCCGATTAACCGCGGCCACGAGTAACCGAAGAGCCGCTCGTTCTCCAACGGCAGCGCCAGGCCGATCAGGATGAAGATCACGCTGTTGAGGAAGAAGACGAGCGTGTCGTAGACGGCGTTGATTTTGAGTCGGCTCTCGGCCGACACCACGCGCGGGATCTGCCGGCTCATGTAAATCCCCGCCGTCACCGCCGCCAGCACGCCGGATACACCCAGGTGCTCGGCCGGCAGATAAGCGGCGTACGGGGTGAGCAGGGCGAGCGTGCTCTCCACGGCCAAGTCTTTCACGCGCGGATGCAGATATGCCACGATCATTCCCGTGAAGTACCCGACGACGACCCCGCCGACTGACACCTTCACAAATTCCAGCGCCGCCACCCCCGGCGAGAATGATCCGGTGACCACCGCCGCCACGGCGAAGCGGTACGCGACGAGGGCCGTCGCGTCATTCACCAAGCTCTCGCCTTCCAGCACGGTCACGAGTCGCTTGGGCACGGCGAACCGCTGCAGGATAGAAGTGGCCGCGATCGCATCCGGCGGCGAGACGATCGCCCCGAGCAAAAAGCACGCCGGCCACGGCAACGCTTCGCCGAGCAACAGGCGAGCGACGAGTGCGACGGTGATCGTCGTGAACAGCACAAGTCCGACCGCCAGCAGCGTGATCGGCCGCAGGTTGTATTTGAAATCCCGCCAGGAGGTCTGAATCCCCGCGTAATACAGCAGCGGCGGCAGGAAGAGCAGGAAGACGATGTCCGGCTTGATCTCAAACCGCGGCAAACTCGGCATGTGCGAAGCGACGATGCCGATTGCCAAGCCGCCGAGCACCAGCAGAATCGGATAAGGAATCTTCAGCCGACCCGCGATGAACACGAGCACGGCCGCGACGAGCATGAGGAGCAGTGTCAGTTCGACGGGGTGCATGCTCGACGCTTCATACCATCGCGCGTAGGATTCGCAAAACGGAGCGAACGAAATGAGCAGTCCTGAAAAATCCGAAGAAGGTGCTCCGCCGAAGGTTCTCGATTATCGGGGACGCGCCGATTCCAAACCAACAACGCCACAATGGCGCTGGGCATGGATTCTGCTCCTGCTATTGCCGGTGCTGTTCATTTTGTTGGTGATGGGGCGTAGCTGTATGGGTTCGCCGTGGATTGAATGATCGCGCTTGTGTACCGTTACTTTAAGGAAATCAAATGCAATACCGTATCTTGGGCCGCACCGGCGTTAAAGTCACTCCGCTCTGCCTCGGCACGATGAACTTCGGCGGCCGATCGGATACGGCGGAGTCGCATCGCATTCTTGACGCTTACGTCGAACTCGGCGGGAACTTCGTCGACACGGCTAACGTCTACAACGACGGGCGCTCCGAAGAGGTCATCGGCGATTGGATGAAAAAGTCCGGCCGGCGCGATTCGCTCGTGCTGTCGACCAAAGTGCACGGCCGGCGCTCGCTGGCGATTAATGATGCGGGGAACAGCCGCTGGCACATCGTGCGCGAAGTCGAAAATTCGCTGAAGCGCCTGAAGACCGAGCGGATCGACGTCTACCACATTCATCGGCCGGATAATGACACGCCAATCGATCAGACGCTTCGTGCGCTCGATGATCTCGTACGGCAGGGCAAAGTGCTTTACCTCGCCAGCAGCGTGTTCGCCGCGTGGCAGTTGGCCGAGGCGCATTTCATCGCGAAGGAACTCGGCACGGCGCGGTTCGATGTCGAACAGCCGCAATTGAACATCATCGATCGGCGAATTGAGAACGAAGTCCTGCCGTTCTGCCGGAAGTACGAGATCGCGACGATCTGCTGGGCCCCGCTCGCCCGCGGGCGACTGGCCGGCACTTACACGCGCGGCGGGCGGAACATCCCCGACGGCACGTGGTATCAGGCACAGAAGAAAACGGATTTCCCCGCCAGCCAGTGGCCGCTGATGGAAGCGGTCGACAAGCTCGCCGACGCCAAGGGAATTTCCAGCAGCCAGTTCTCCCTCGCTTGGGCCCTGCAAGTGCCGGGCGTCACGTGTCCGATCATTGGCCCGCGTACGGTCGATCAGCTGAAGGACAACATGGCCGCACTCGGCGTGAAGTTCACGGCCGACGACACGAAGGCCGTCGATGCCCTCAACCCGCCCGGCGAGTTGTGCCGCGATCGGAATCTCGGCGTGGTCCCGCGGTAAAGTTGCGGCTTTGTATGCGATGGCGGTAGGACAGGCATTCCTGCCTGTCGCGGATGAACGGTCGCGTTCATCCGTCACGCCGTTCGGTGTTCAAAGAGTACGGATCGAGGCGTACCTCGCTCCGTGACAGACAGGAATGTCTGTCCTACCGAAGAGGGTGGCGGCCGCGTTACTTCCGTTCCGGCATCGGCAGGATGACGCTCGTCGGATCTTTCGATCCTGAGACGACCATCGGACTGTGGCCGTCCCATTTTTCAACGATCATCAGCTGGATCAGATCGGGCGTGGCCTTGAGCGCCTCGCCGCGTACCTTGATCGCTTCCGCCTCGGCCTTGGCTTCGATCACCTTCGTATCGGCGTCGATCTTTCGCTTTTCCTGCTCGAACTTGGCCTTGTTGGCGTTCTGCTCCTGAACCATTTTTTCTTCGATGGCCTGTTCGAGTTGCTTGCTCAAGTCGATGTTCTCGAGAATCACGTCGGTGATTTCCACGACCGCGCCGATTTTCTTGACGGCGGAATCTTTCGTCTTCTGCTTCACGTCTTCGCGCTGTTTCACGATCTGCTCGGCAGAGAGCAGGGCGGTTTGTTCTTTGAGTGCTTCCTGCACGCGCGGGGCGACCAGGCTGTCAAACGCATCGCCCTGGTAACTCTTGTAAACGGTGACGACCGATTGTTCAGGCACGGCGAAAATAATCTTCAGCTTGATCGTCACCTGCTGCATGTCCTGCGAGTAGCACTCGGCGACAATTTCGCGCGTCTCCTGCTTGATGCTGATATTTTCCACTTGCGTTACGAACGGCAATTTGAGTCCCGGGCCCGGCTGGATGAAATCGTCATCCAGCTTTCCGAGTGTCACTTTCACGCCGCGCATGCCCGGTTGAACGACGTAGCAACCGGAAAAGAGCGTGGCTCCGATGAGGATAAGAACAGCGATTGCCGCAACGGCCTTCGGCTTTATTTCCATGGTTTGATCCCTTTTAGCAATGTGCCCGATTCGATTTCACGAGGCATTGTATCAGGAACGCGCCCGCACTCTAACTGCCGCGAGGAACACTACGATTTGTCGTTTCTTCGCGGGCCTGGGTAGGATTTGCTGATCGCAATCGAACAAAGGGGTGACATGGGCCGCAAGATTCTGCTCGGCGTTTCGGTCCTTCTGTTTTTGTTGATCGTCGGCGGCATTGCGGGGGTGCGATACTTCCGTGCTGGCGGCGTTGATGTTCATTCTGCGAACAAATCTGCGGATACGTTCATCGGCCATCGCGCGGATACCGGCCGCGGCTCGATCGTTTACACCAGCGACTTCACCAAAACCGCCGGCGACGCGTGGACACAGAACACGGTCGATCAAACGCCCAACGAACAGACGTTCCTGGGGCCGTTCGACAACGAGACGATCGGGTTGAAGGTTACATCACTGCCGCCGCACGAGCGGGTGCGCGTGTCGTTCGATCTGTTCATCATCGATACCTGGGACGGCAGCGCGCGGATCGGCCCAGGTATGAAGCCCTGCGGGCCGGACTTTGTGGAGATCGATCTCGCTGGCGGGCCGAACTTGTTGCGGGCGACGTTCAGCGCGTTGCCGAGCGATCCCGGTTTCGCGCTCGAAGCGCAATTGCAGAGTTATCCTTCGCCGATCCCGTCGAAATCAAACCCGATGGGCACGGGAGCGGCGGGCGTGTGCAAGCTCGGCTACGTCTTTTCGTTTCATCCGCGGAATCATGAGCCGGTTTCATTCCCGATGGACGGCACGTATTCGATGTCCTACACGCTGCAGCACTCCGCCGACTCGATCCGCATCAACTTCGCCGGCAGCGGACTGCAGGGCGTGGCTGATGAATCGTGGGGCCTTTCGAACGTGAAGGTGGAAGTGCTGGGTGCAGACGATCAGCCGACGCCGAGCGATACCGAGTTGCAAAAGCTGCTCGATCAAGTCGCCGGCGAAGACGCGGTGGCGGCACAGGCTGCCTATTGGAAGGTGATCGGTTATGGCGACGTGACCGTGCATTATCTCGATAAGACGGCCGGCGGTTTCGGCGTTGATCAGGCCGGCGCGGAGGCGGCGCTGTCGCAGTTGGCGAAGGACCATGCTGACAAGCCCGCGCTGAACAAGCTGATTTCCGCCGGCCCGACGGTCGAACCGGTGCTGCGGGCGTGCGTGGCCCGCGATCCGTCGCTCGATACGGCGATGAAGATCGCGCTGCGCGAAATCGAACTGCAGCCGATTGAATCCCCGATCGCCCGGCGCGCGGCGGCGGCTTCGCGAATCCTTGGCGTGATCAATACGCCGCTGTCGATGAGCGTTCAATCGCGCCTGACGGCCGCGCCTCGTCCGCCAGTGGTGGAAGGCACGGCGGAGTACGCGGCGGAGTGGCGGGAGAAATTTGTTGAGAAGTACCAGGTCGGGGCAGGCCAAAATCTGAAGTACATCCCTCCACCGCTTCCTCCCGAGCGGGCGCAGTTTGTGGAGGCGCAGTTCAAACGGGCCGTAGTACGCATGCACCTTACGAATGAGCACCTGTCCACCGCGGGACGCTCGGAAATGCCGATGATCATTTTTACGAGAAATGCAATCAACGTTGACGATGACGTGAACTTTCTTCGCCCGGACCAGAGCGATAAAAAAGTTCATACAAATTTCTCGCGGTGCATTTCATTCCTTGGCGCACAGGGCGATTCGAACGGCAACACACTACCGGTCATCATTGGTCCGGAGTTTGAAAATATTGATCTGCCCGGCGACTGGGTCGTCAAATTTTATCCGAACCAATTACAGAAGCTTGGGGAGATCTCCCGAATCGTCGCCGAGCAGACCGGCCGGCACATCAGGTTCGAGGAGCGCACAACCGACGAGATGGCCCTAATCGTTCATGGAACGTTTGCCTTTCATCCGCTACCCGAAGCACCGACCGGCGAACAGGTTGTTCACGTCATTGCGGACAAACTGGCAGCCGACCCTTCCAAGAACAAGCCTCACCCGATGAAGTTGGCGGAATTGCTCAAAAACATGCATGTCAACGCAGGCATGCGGGTATTCGACGAATCGGACGCCAAGGACACGGTGATTCAAGTCGTCGGGCATTCTTCGTCCTTCCGTCGCGACCCAGTCACGAGGCAGTTTCCGCCCGAGACGTTTGAAAAAGTGTTGGAGAACATGACGGCGCAAACGTCACTGACTTTCACGCGCGAGCTCCGTCCGATCAAGAAACTCTATGCGGTCGAAGAAGGTACCACGACGCTTCCGGTGGAGAAATAGGGGAAATTGGATTTGATACATCTGTCGTCAACCCGTCGTCGACAGGTTTTCACGGATCGCCGTGATCACCGCTTGGCCGGCGAAGAACATCGGGAACAGCGGCGAGGTTTTTTTTGCCAAGAGCACATCGGGCGCCTCGGCGGTCCATACGCCTGTGGACGTGAGGAGATAAAATCGAGTCGTCTTGGGTTGCGGGACGGGGTAGTTCACGGCCGGGTGAAGGGAAGGCGTGCAGGCTTCTGCGGTGTCGATGAAGGTACCGGCTGCCTCCACCACCGGCGCGTGCCCGCCGGCCCCGGTGATTCCGCCGCCGCTGCTGATGTAGAGGCTTGTCGTGCCGTCGGAGAGGGCGACGAGCGTGGAGATGGCGCTGGGGTGGCCCGTTTCCATCAGCGCGCCGATCGTACCGTAGTTGCCCGACTCCAATCGCTGCGACGGCAGGTGCAGGATTAGATCCCGCAGGTTGCGGTAAATGTCGCTCAACGCGTAGTACGGCGAGTAGGGTGTGACAGGCGGAGGCGAATTCATGAATCGGCCCAAAACTAAAAACGTTTTAGAGTTCCATCATGAAGCAACGCGGTGGCGGGGACTTTACCGTTACTTGCCCGGCGAGGAAAGCATATTTGCTTCGCGCGCCATCAGCCATCGGCCATTAATCTTCTTCAGGATCGAGAGCGTGTGCCCGGAGCGTGCTATCGTGGCACCGCCGGGCGGGCGAATCGTGACGGCCAGTTTCGTCCAAAGGTGCGCCCAGTCGCCGAGCACCTGGATTTCCTGAATCTTGCTCATGAAGTCCATTTCCGGGCGACCCTGCGCGGGCGAAGCGTTCATCACTGCTGCAAACGCCGCCTTGCCGATCATCGGCGCCCGGCCGGTGACGAGAAAAACGACGTCGTCGGACATGAGACTTAAAACAGCTTCGGTATCTCCGGATTTGGTGGCGGCGATCCATCGAGTGACGAGTTGGCGAATTTGCTGTTCGTCGGACAACATTCATCCCCTGCGATCAGGAACGAGAAAAACGGAGGAGCTGGGATTCGAACCCAGGAGACCCCTTCCGGGGCCTATCAGTTTTCAAGGATGCGGGACGCCTCTCTACGGGTACGAAAACGCGGTTTTGAAAACGCTTTGTTGTGTCACGCGGGGCGTCATCGTAGTGTCGTCGCTGTGTCATCGCACCCGGTATTTTCTGCAAAATTATCCTGTTCCAGCCATCCATGCAAGATATTGGTTCACATAAGGCATGAGCAAGTTTCGATCATCAATCGAGAGATTGACATCTTCAAAAATCCACTTGCCGCCAATCCATATCCGCTTAAGTTTTCTATTCAAATCGATAAGATTGCGATCTCGATCCAGCAAACCCCATTGCAATCCATCTGTCACGACCAAAATTGATTCGCCCGGAAATGGCTCAATCTCATTTATCGACGTCACGAATATCATGACTAACGGAAGCACACCTGGAGTCTGAGGATCGACATTCTTAATTCCATTGAAGGCCATGAGCATTATCGAGTCATGGTCCCAGGTGTCCACTGGTTCATCTAAGCGAAAGTAAAGGTTATTGATGTCGAGCAGTTGGTTCGGACCGTCACAGAATTTTTTGAGGTAAAGTGGTTCAATTTTCATTAGTGTTCCTTCTCGACCCACTTTTAACACTTAAAACTTAGTGTGTTGCCCTATGGGGCGGGATACTGGCGGTCTTGGAGACGGAACCGGCCACGGGGTTAGCCGTGGCAGGTGTGCCAGTTTACATAGCGGGGGGGCGAGACGTAAACCGGCACATCTGCACCCTCATTGGGGATGCTCTACGCCGGATGAAGAGCAAGGCTGCTTAGACAGCAGCTAACCCTCTCTTAAGTCGCGAGAATAGGGCGATCACTTCACGGATCGGGGTGGCATTGGTGATTGCCACCAAGGTTGGACCCTGCACCGAGCCTTCTCTGACCTCAACCTGACGGTCGATATGGTTGTAAGAGAAGGCATAGCGTGATCCGCCGATGTAAACCCACAGCACGTTCTTTGTCTCACCGTGCTTGACCATCACCTTAATCTCAGTGTCGGGGTCTTTAAACAGCACGATCGCACCGGCGACAGCGAACACGATCTCGCCGACCTCGCCCGCGTGGTGATCTGCACGCTCAACGACACCGGCCAAATAACCCTGCAAGTCCTCAATAGTCGTAAGACGCCCAGGCATAGTCGATCTCCCTAAAAACAGTTTGAAAAATCCGTGGTGGTGGCAGGACGCCCCAAGGAATCGCCGACGCAATAGCTTAGGCCCAAATGTGGCCGACTTCCCCTGCAGATTGCGAAAACAATTTTATTTCGTTGTCATTTTTAACTTTTCAAAGGCGATATAAGAAGTATGAGGTTCACGGAATAGCACCTCAGTCGTCTCTCAATTCAATTCAACTGAAGAAAAGGCATGCACTTAGATGCCTAGAAAGGAGCACCTATGGTAACAGGGCTCTGCTGGTGGTTTATCCACTGGTGGGCAATTCGAACGTGCAGGATTTAAATAATCAACGTCGGCGGCTGGCTTTTTTGCCAGCCGTTTGCCGTTCAGGAATAGAGCATTCCTCTAATTTGCCTAGTGCTTGAGTGGCACCACCAATACGGCGTACGCTCTGGCTCGAATCAAATCCTGGCGTACAGCATGGTGTCCCAAATTCCTCGTGGATCAATCTTCGTGAGCGGCTGCCAGTCGTCGGTTTTGCGCACCTTTAGTTGGCTATAAATCTCCATTCCGCAAATGCCACTTGCGTCGCCAGCCTGAAGCCCGCGAAATTCTCGGTTGAAATCTCCGAACCATCCTGCTGGCAGACCGCTTAGAACTTCAGCCCCGACCTGCGACGAATCGAGTACCGTGTCACCACGACCAATGCGAAGTTCGATCGCTCGCTCCACCCGCTTCTGGAATGGCGGATAAAGAGCCGCGCTCGCGCGCAGTGCCCTGAGCTTTGCCCAATGTGGTTCCGATCCGATGGACGGTGTACTGACTCCCTGAATCAATTTGCCCTCCGAATCTGCAATCAAGAAGGATGAACTTACGGGTATTTGGCCTTCATCCGACCTCGCGGTCAAGGCCCGTGACATCTGAGGCAATAGCTCGATAGCGGCAAGAATGTAGGCGGGGCTTTTGATGCTTTTATCGAGTATGACTTATTGGAGTTCTGTCAGTACAATTCGTCCAATGCGGAGACGAGAAGTTCGCAAAGCTGTTCAGTCTGCTGCACTTGGCGAAGTGTGGAATGTTCCGCCTTCGCCGGAGTTGAGCGTGTATGAGGTTGGGCTTCTTCTTGGAATCGGGGCGACAACGGTTTGTCAGGACGAGGAATCTGGACTGCGTAAGCTGCGTCAGATATTGGGGCGGTTCGGTGTGTCGAAAGTTGGCGAGTTGCAATACGTCCATCCAGCCGTTTTCAAAGCCGTAATAGAGGCCGAACTTCATTCGAAAGGCGCAAACGAAGAGCACCCATATGTTGGACGAGGTTGGCTCCCTGTAGAACGAGTCATTTCGCTTTCTGGCTCCCAAGTATCTGTTCGGGATGTTGTGTTGGCACACCAGTTTCTCAAACAAAGAAACTGGTCGGCCTTTTGTCCCCCGGTTCTGCGGCGTGGTTCACGTGGGCTCGTTGAGTTTGGCACCGTTGGACGGGTCGTCGAATATCGCGGAAAAATGCTAGTAAACTGCCTAAGTATCGGTGCCAACGGAACAATGAAAGATTCTTCAATCGTTGTACTCGTTGAGAGCGAATCCGGATCGGACGACATGGGGCCATTTGAAATTCCAGTCATCGTAGCCGCGTTTGTTACCGCGTCGCCGATATCTACGGAATCAGGCAACTTTTCGAGAAGAAAGCGAGTCTGAATGCCCACAAAGGGTCTTAGGTCACCGGTGAAGTGGCATGGTGGGAAATACTACCTTTGCGAAAGGATAATTTCGCATTTTCCGCTGCACCAGACTTATGTTGAACCATTCGGTGGTGGAGCATCGGTTCTTCTAAACAAGCAGCCTTCGCCCGTTGAGATTTACAATGATCTGGACGAAGCAATCACCCGGTTATTCCGCGTCCTTCGTGATCATGGGGAAGCCCTTCGGCAGAAATTAATCTTAACACCATATAGCGAAGTCGAATTTGAAGCTGCAGCATTACAGCACGAAGATGAAGTGGAACAGGCTCGGAGAGACTTCGTTCGGTGGCGGCAATCACTAGGTGGGCGCGGTGATGCTTTTAGTTTTACTCGGCATAGAGCCCGTCGTGAGATGGCGGATGTCGTTTCAGGTTTTTTATCGACTATCGATGATCAAATGCCTTTGGTGATTGAGCGGTTGCGACAAGTACAGATTCTCCGAAGGCCCGCTATTGAAGTGATCCGTGGATGGGACGACCCAGAAGCACTTTTCTATTGCGATCCACCATATCTGCATGAGACGCGGAATCGCCGGACGACTGACGTTTACGGCGTGGAGATGAATGAAGAGGAACACCGAGAGCTTGCGACGACATTGCGTCAGTGCAAGGGAAAGGTGGTTCTAAGCGGGTACCCGTCCCCGCTGTACGACGAGCTTTATGGCGACTGGCGGCGGATAGAATTCGATGTTGCAAACCACGCGTCCTCAGAAGGCAAGAAGAACCGGATGCAGGAAGTGCTCTGGTTTAACTGGGGACTTGTGGACGATAGTAGTCGTCTAAAGGGACATCAATTCGAGACCTTGTACCCGTGTGTCCAAACTGCCATCGAGCGGTCCATGTCCACTATAGGACATGGTTGAAAGAGAAGAATCAAAACGATTTCGTAAGTCCTAAACAGGCTCGCGAAGTGTACGAAGAAGCTAAGAGTCAAATCGTGTTAGGAGCATGAACTTGCGTATTAATCTGGTTCGTCAACTCGCACTCCTGAAGCGAAGCGTCAAGGAAGACATTGACCTTGACGACGCATTACATGACATCGGTTGCAGGTACGAAGATCTCAGGTACAGGCACAATCGAACGCCTGCGGCGTCGTCCGCAGATTATCTGACGACCGATGAACTGCGAGCAGACAACATTGACGTTCCGGCGGTGAGTTTTTTCTCAGGAGCTGGTGGTCTGGATTTGGGGTTCGAAGCTGCAGGATTTCAGCACCTAGCATCGTTCGAATATAGCGATATTTTCTGCGGAACAATCCGCGCGAATCGACCAAAATGGAATGTCTTCAATGAGGATTTGTCCAAACGCGAGCGGATCGTCAGCATCCTTCGAGATCGGGTAGGTCTCCGTGCCCCGTTTGACGGCGTATTTCATGGGGGGCCACCTTGCCAGTCATTCAGCATCGCCGCGAATCAGCGATTCTCGAAAGAGGGCGGGAATTTCAAGCGAGTTGGCTTCGCACACGATCGGTATGGAACACTTCTGTTCGACTAGGGGTGCTGGGGCGGCTAGGTTGTAGCGGGCGACTGCTCGGTTATGGTTGGCGTTTTGTTGTTCTTGGCGTTTTCGGGAGGACTCGAACTCATCTTGTGCGACTTTGAGGAGGTGGTCGCGGTTTTGTTTGCGGTACTTCTCTTCGATTTCCGGTGGTAGCACGAGCGTTTGGGCGGCGTGTCTTAAATCATTGCGAACCATAACTTATCTACCACCGGAAATGGCCTCTAGTAAATTATTCACGGTCTAGGTGCTACGGTCTAGGTGCCTTCTGATTTCATCACAGATCAACTGCTGATCTGCTTTGGTCAAGATGAAAGTCGGCGGGATGTTCGTTGTAGTCATCAAATGGTAATGTGTGTTCGGATCCTTCCGCTTGTATTTGAGTTGGTGGAAGTATCATCCCGGCTTTTTTGCGGTAATAGCGGGCTAAGACTTCTTCATGCGAGGCATTCTTGCCCGCGATAACGGTGACTTTGCCATTTATCCTCGCACACCATCCACGCTTATGGACCGAGAGTCCGGACGGAAATGAGCGAGGCTTCTTCGTCCAACTCCCGGTAACTGCCTGCTGCTTTGCTGCCATATCTGCTCCTTGTTAAAGACGACACCAAAAAAGCACAGGCACGCCCGTTGTGTAATTTGGGCGTGCCTTCTCGGTGCTATTCTGGGTCGTCAAGGACAGGTGGTGCGGGGTATGGGGGTGTCTGCCCGGCCGTGAAAAGCACGGCGGGGACGGGGCGAGAGCGTGTGACTGTGGGCTTGCCGTCGGAACGCCGGAACAGCGGAACGGGCGGAACGGCGGGCTGCTCGGCAGGCATGCGGGCTGCCCGTTCGTTGTGTGGTTGGCGTTGTGGGGATAGGTGCGTTCGGACTGATATGGGCGATATCGATCTACTGGGTAAACGCCACATGTGGCGTTTAGCACGGCGGGGCCGTGCTTTTCTTAACGGAGGAGCAGGGATTCGAACCCTGGAGACCCCTTCCGGGGCCTATCAGTTTTCAAGACTGACGCATTCGACCACTCTGCCACTCCTCCGGGGAGGGCGGGGGGCATCTTAATCGCGTTCGAAATGCGCGGCAACGAGTCGTCACCGCCCGTGCTTTACGCGCAGACTGCGCAGTGAGCCCTTGCTCGACAAATGCTTCGAAACAATCTTTGGATGGCCAATCCGCTGCGAGAGGTAAATTCCCGAATGGCCGCTGAAGAGGTACGCGACGAAACACGCCACGGCCAGGTAAATGATGAATCCCGAGCGCAGCATGTCCGTCTGCCCTGCGGCGAAGAGCTCGATGCCCATGATCGTGCAGGCCAGCGGCGTGTTCGTCGCGCCGGCGAAGACGGCAACGAACCCGAGCCCGGCGAAAAGATCGACCGGCGCGCCCAGCATCCGGCCCATCACGTTGCCGAGCGCAGCGCCGATGAAAAATAGAGGCGTCACTTCGCCGCCCTTAAAGCCGGTGCTCAGCGTGACGGCGGTGAACAGAATCTTCCACCACCAACTCCAGTTCGTCGCGCCGTCGGGCTTGAATGACGACAGGATCGTCACCTGCTGCAGGTGGTGCGGATCGGGGTTGACGCCCAGGCCCAGATAATCCGGCCCGATCAGCAGCGCCAGCACGATCACGATCACACCGCCGACAGCGGGGCGGAACATCGCCCGCGGCACGAGCACTTGAAAGATTTTGTGCAGCCCGTGCGTGAGTTCGGAGAACAAAACGCTCGCCAGCCCAAACACCGCGGCGGCGATCGTGACTTTTCCGAGCATAATCCAGCTGACAGCCGGCGGGGCGGCCTGAATGAGCGAAGTGATCGAATACGCCGTGTGATGGGTGTGCCACGCGCGGGTGACGATATCGCCGACGATACTCGCGATCAGGCAAGGCAGGATCGACTGAAAACTCACCACGCCGATGGCCAGCACTTCAACCGCGAAGACCGCTCCTGCCAGCGGCGTGCCGAAGACCGCGCCGAAGCCGGCCGCGATTCCCGCCGTCAAAAGCATGCGCGTGTCGAACCGGTCGAGCTTGAAGCCGCGTGCGATCGTGCTGGCGATGCTGCCGCCCATCTGGATCGCGGTTCCTTCGCGTCCCGCCGAGCCGCCGAAGAGGTGGGTGACGACCGTGCCGATGAGCACGAGCGGCGCCATCCGGGTCGGCACGCCGCCGCCGGGCTCGTGGATCTGATCCATGATGAGATTGTTCCCGCCTTCGACGCTTCGGCCGTAGCGGTGGTAGAGCGCGCCGATCCCCACACCGGCAATCGGGAGCAGAAACAGCAGCCACGGAATTCCGCCGGCGGTGATGTCGGTTTGCCAGCGGGTGCGGGTCGCCCATTCCAGCGCCCAGAGAAACAGCGCCACCGCGCAGCCGACCACCGCGCCCGCGGCCCCGGCGATCAGCAGCCATTTGACTGCGTATCGTGCCAACGCGATGTGCTCACGAGGATTCCATCGAAACGGCATCAATTTCCTTTGCACCAAGGATACCGATCTTCACACCGGCGGAAGAATATCCTGAAAGCCAAACCCTGTCGCCCGATTATTTTTGAAAGCTAACACAAACTTATTTGTTCATTAAGATCATTCTTGCGCCGCCCCATTGTTCGATCCCTATCTTCCCGCCCTTACATCAAGCCGACGGCGGTGTTTTGATACCGCAGGTCGAAGGCCATCAAAAATAAATGCCCAACGCGGGCGGGAGAAACAGAATAATGGATAAGAATAACGTCTATCAACCCATGAACAGCTCTATTAGCGGGTTCCCCATGTTGTCTCCAAGCCGGAACGACACCCGTGTCTCCAGGCGCAATCGCCGGACGTTTGCGATGGCTGCCATCGGTGCCGCCGCCGCGACGGCCATGCCGCAGTTGGCAGATGCGACGATCAACCCCGGCGACGTGGCGATTATTCGCATGAATAACACCGGCGCGCCTAACGATAATTTTTCAATCGTGCTGTTGAAGGATGTCGTCGCCGGCGACACGCTCTTCTGGACTGACAACGGTTGGTCGAATAACACCAACGCGTTTCGCACCGGCGAAGGCGCAGGTACGACTGATCTGATCACGACAAACCTCGCGGCCGGAACCGTGCTTGATATTGCAGGCACGGGCTTTTCCAACAGCGGCGACCAGGTTTTCCTATTCACCGGAACGGTCGCATCGCCCACGCTACTATACGGTGTCGACTGGGGTAATGCCGCGGGCTGGGATGGCAACGCGACCAGTTCCAACACGTCGGCTCTTCCGACCAGTCTGACGAGCGGAAACAACAGCACCACTTTCGATTACGGTATTTCGCTTGGAACCGCCGTCTCGTATACCTATACAGGAACCAGAACCGGTAACGCGACGTCTATCCTGGGTGCGATCGCCAATTCCTCCAATTGGACGTCGGGAGATGCCACCAATAATTCGTTCACACTGGGCAATTTTACCATCACCACGGCCGGCGGCGGTGGCGGCGCAAAAAACTTGACCTGGAATGTCACGAACGGAACGTGGGACACGGCCTCGAACAACTGGACCGGAAACGGCACGCTCTTTTCCACCGGCGACAACGTAACCTTCGGAGATGGGCACCAGGGAAATGTCACCATTATCGCCGGCGGTGTCGCCCCGGGTTCTACGCTGGTCAACAACACCAGTGGCAATTACACCTTCCAGAATGCGGGTGGCGATACAAACGGCATTACGACCGGCTCGCTTACTAAATCCGGCGCCGGAACGTTGATCCTGCTCGGCCAGAACACCTATTCCGGCGGCACGAACATTAACGGCGGCAATGTCGTCATTACGAACGACAACCAACTCGGCAACAGCACTGGCTCGATCAGCTTGGGCGGCGGTGAGTTAGACACTGCAGCCGCCATCACCTCCGCAAGGGCCGTCTCTCTGTCTGCCGCCACAAATAACACCATCGATACTAAGGGATTCGCCTCAACGTTCGGTGGAATCTCCGGCAACGGAACTCTCACGGTGACCGGCGGGGGAATCGTGTCAGCGACAAGCCTCACGGGGGCTTCAAATCTCAACATCGATACCAACACCGGATTTACGAATACATCGGTCTATGCGCAAACGACCGGGTCGCTCAACGTATCAACCGGCGGAAATTTTACACTCGATTACGCCGGTACCGGGACCTCAACGATCGTCGGTGCAACGATCAACGGTGCATTGGTTCTCAAAACCGGTACGCCGCGATTAAATTTCAATACGGGAACGGTCAGTGGCAACGGAACGCTTCAAGTGCAGGTATCCGGCACGCTGATCAGCAACACCTCCGGCACGGCCGCAGGCACGGTCAATATCGGAATCATTCTCAATTCCACTAATACGACCGGCGCCGGCTTCACCAAAGGCGATGTCACAGCTGCAGGCAATTATACAGCCGGCAACTTCGTCACCACGATTGGCGGAACCAAAGCCACCAGCCCCGTGGTGGGAAATTTGATCATCGGCGGAGTCATTTCCGGCTATGCCGATTTAAACCTCACCAACAGCAGCAGCAATGGCGGCGGCGGTGGAGAGATCACGTTGAATGCCGCGAACACTTACACCGGCACGACGACGATCAACTACGGTACGCCTGACGTGGCCGGTACTGCGGCCGTAACGCTTGGGATCGATGACGCGTTGCCGACAACGACCAGCGTCGTTGCCGGGACGCAACTTAATTTCACCGTGCCCGTGCTTGATATGAACGGGCATAACCAGCACATCGTCTCCCTGTCGGACGGGCAATTCGCTAGCGCGACGAAATTCCTGACCATCACCAACAAAGGATCTGTCGATTCGACATTGACGATCGACGGCAACATCACGCCCGCCACCAGTTTCAGCGGCGTGATCGCAGATGGGTCGACAAACAAGGTTGCCCTAAGCAAAGCAGGAACCAATGCCCAAACGCTGTCGGGCATCAACACCTATTCCGGTGATACAAACGTCACCGGCGGTAACCTGACGATTGCCAGCACCGGTTCGATCAAAAACAGTAACACTTTCGTCAGCGGCGGGGCGGCTGTCCTTGAGTTAGACGGCACCGCCGATACAGACGCCTTGGGAGACACGAAGAGCCTGTCGCTCGCTAACGGTGGAACGGCGTTCCTCAATTTTGTCGGTATCGAACACGTCGGATCCCTCACGCTCGATGGAACCACCTATTACGACGGTCTGTTCACTTCGACCGAT
This sequence comes from Tepidisphaerales bacterium, assembly GCA_038329865.1. Lineage (GTDB taxonomy): Bacteria > Planctomycetota > Phycisphaerae > Tepidisphaerales > Tepidisphaeraceae > JANMES01. The sequence continues at coordinate 19,877 of JBBQNK010000022.1, forward strand.
AACCCCTCTTATTTCAGTGGTACGGGCGCGATCGCAGTTCCCGAACCCACTTCTCTGGGAGTGATCGGAATGGCCGGAGTGGGATTGCTCGCACGGCGGCGGCGTGCTCGCAAGGCATGAGCGGAGTTATGCATCGGGGGAGACAGATCGATCGGGCGTGCCCGATCGATCTTTTTTGCGCTCACCGGACTAGAATGTCGATATGCCGTCCGCAATCGATCCAGAATCGCAACGCCTAATCGACGACCGCGATCGCAAAGCCAACTGGAAACGCTGGGGGCCCTACCTTTCCGAGCGGCAGTGGGCGACCGTGCGCGAAGACTACTCCGCCGACGGCGATTGCTGGAATTATTTTCCGCACGATCACGCCCGCAGCCGCGCCTATCGCTGGGGCGAAGACGGGTTGCTCGGCATTTGCGATCGCGAGTGCCGGCTCTGCTTTGGAATCGCGCTGTGGAACGGCAAGGATCGCATCCTCAAGGAACGACCATTCGGGCTGACCAATACCGAAGGCAATCACGGCGAAGACGTGAAGGAAGCCTATTTTTATCTCGACTCGAGCCCGACGCATTCCTATCTGAAGGGCCTTTACAAATATCCGCAGGCGGAGTTTCCGTATGAACAACTCGTGACCGAGAACGGCAAACGCACCCGTGAAGATCGCGAGTTCGAGATCGAAGACACCGGCATTTTTGACGAGAATAAATATTTCGACGTGACGGCCGAGTACGCTAAGGCCGCGCCGGACAGCGTGCTGATTCGGCTGACGATCGCCAACCGCGGGCCTGATGACGCAGAAATCACGGTCCTGCCGACGTTCTGGTTCCGCAACTCGTGGCTGTGGGGCTGCACGCACGAAGGGTGCGAGCCCAAGCCGCTGATCCAGCGGAAGGGCGACACCACGCTGCAGTGTGATCACGTTTCGCTCGGCCGATTCATCTGCCAGACCGATCCTTCCAACGCCCGCGATGTCGCGGAGCTCGTCTTTACTGACAACGTCAGCAACAGCCAAAAGCTTTTCAATTCGGCCAACGCGATGAAGCACGTGAAGGACGGGTTTCACGACTTCGTCGTCCATGACAACGAGGCGGCGGTCGATCGCAAATCAGGCACGAAGGCGGCCTGGGTTTACAAGCTGAAAATCCCTGCGGGCCAGCAGGTTCAGCTTCGGCTGCGGTTCGATCCCGCCGAGCAATCACCCAAGGCGCCGTTCGGCGAAGCATTCGACCGCGTATTTTCAGACCGGATCAAAGAGGCCGACACGTTCTACGAACCGCGCATCCCCGCCAAGCTGGATCCAATCCGCCGCCAGACAATGCGGCAGGCGTACGCGGGGCTGCTCTGGAGCAAGCAGTTCTATCACTACGTGGTGTACGACTGGATCAAAGGCGACCCGAACGAGCCACCGCCGCCCGCGAGTCGTAAGCACGGGCGGAACTCGGATTGGAAGCATTTGTTTAATCGCGACGTGATATCCATGCCCGACAACTGGGAGTATCCGTGGTACGCCTCGTGGGATCTGGCGTTTCACATGATCCCGTTCTCGCAGATCGATCCGGACTTTGCCAAGCAGCAGTTGATCCTGCTTCTGCGCGAGTGGTACATGCACCCGAACGGGCAAATCCCCGCCTATGAATTTTCTTTTTCCGATGCGAACCCGCCGGTGCACGCGTGGGCGTGCTGGCGCGTTTACAAGATGACGGCCCCGCGCGGGAAGCGCGATCGAATGTTTTTGGCAAGGGCTTTCCAAAAACTGATGATTAATTTCACCTGGTGGGTGAACCGCAAGGACATCAACGGCAAAAACATCTTCGCCGGTGGATTCCTGGGGCTCGATAACATCGGCGTGTTCGACCGCAGCCAGCCGCTGCCCACCGGCGGGCAGCTCGACCAAGCCGACGGCACGGCGTGGATGGCGTTCTTCTGCCTCACCATGCTCTCCATGGCGCTGGAACTGGCGAGCGAAGACCCATCGTATGAAGACGTCGCCAGCAAATTCTTCGAACATTTCGTGAGCATCACCGACGCAATCAACGACATCGGCCACAAAGGCCTGTGGAACGAAACCGACGGATTTTACTACGACCAGATTCAGCTCGACGGCCATTGCACGCCGATGCAGGTGCGCTCGCTCGTGGGGCTGATCCCGATGCTCGCGGTTGAAGTTCTGGAAGATTCGCAGATCGACAAATTGCCCGGATTCAAAAAGCGAATGAACTGGTTTCTCGAGCACCGCACGGATTTGGCGCCGCTCATTTCATACATGACCTACCGCGCCGGCGATCACAACGGCCACCACCTGCTGGCCGTGCCGTCGCGCGAGCGATTGATCTCGATGTTGAAATACATGCTCGACGAGAAGGAGTTTCTTTCGCCGCACGGCATTCGGTCGCTTTCGAGGATTCATCTCGATCATCCCTTCGTCTTGAATGCTGCCGGGAAGGATCACGTCGTGAAATACATGCCGGCCGAATCGACGACGGGGTTGTTCGGCGGGAACAGCAACTGGCGCGGGCCGATCTGGATGCCGCTGAACTATCTGCTGATCGAGGCGCTCGAGCGGTATCACCACTTTTACGGCGAAACAATGACGGTGGAATGCCCGACCGGCTCAGGGAAAATGATGACTCTGCAGCAGGTGGCGAAGTTCCTGTCGGCGAGAGTTTCAGCGCTGTTCCTGCCCACCGCCACGGGCCGCCGGCCGTTCGCGGGAGAGGACGATCGCTTTCATTCCGACGCCAACTGGCAGGGCCTGACGCTCTTTCACGAATACTTTGACGGCGATACCGGCAGGGGGCTCGGGGCATCGCACCAGACGGGGTGGACGTCGCTCATCGTCCGCCTGATGACCAATTCGAAACAAGCGATCGCTGACGAAGACCACTCGCTATGATCATCGCCAGATGACGGTACAGGCGACATAAACGTCATCAAGCCATCATGTCATACATCGTTTGCACGCAGTTCCGGACTTTCCCTTAGTCGAAATAAAATCACGCGCTCACAACAAATTGGCATGCCGTTCGTTATACCGTTCGTGTGAAGCCATTGCCCCCGGCCGATGATTTGGCCGGTCAGAAAGTAGGACAAGAAGCTTTGCACGTGCTGTTTTTGTACGCAGCCGGCTTAAGCGATCTTCGCTTTGAATCGCAATTGCGATTTCAAAGCTGCAAGGATGTAACGCCATGACGAACACACTTGATATTCTCACCCGCGTCGCCAAATTGCTCGTCTGTCTCGCTATCGCCGCCGTCGTCATCTGGCGCGGTAACTCGGCCGATGCAACCACCGGTCTCCCCATCCCGCAGGTCATGTGCGCGGTGTTTGGTATGGTGCTGGCCATCACCGGATTTGCGCTGGCGACCGATCGCCCCAACGACTGATCGCACGACTGATCCTACAACGCTCTAATCCGGCATTTGACCCGCCTGCGCCGGCGGCGTATATTTCCACGCACATGCGAAACGATTCGCTCAACACGACGACGACCACGACTACCCGCGGGTGGTGAAGGCGTCGCGTTAACCCGATACGACGATCACCGCCCGGTTCTTTTTGAGCCGGGCGATTTTGTTTGGCGGAAGAGAGGCAGGACTTAGGCGAAAGGACTTAGGACTTAGTGAACATTGGTTTTTACTAAGTCCTAAGTCCTGAGTCCTAAGTCCTCCTCGGAACGAGGCTCATCATGGCAATCGCAATTCTCCCCGACGGCTCCAAACGCGAACTCGCCGACGGCAGCACCGTGCAGCAGCTGGCCGAATCCATCGGCCGCGGGCTCGCTAAGGCGGCTGTGGTTGGGAAAGTCGATGACAAAGTCGTCGATCTTTCCTTTCCGCTCACCGGCGAACGCAAGGTCTCGATCATCACCGACAAAGACCCGCTCGCGCTGCTCACGCTCCGCCACTCCGCCGCCCACGTGATGGCCGAGGCGATCCAGAACCTCTGGCCCGAGGCGAAGCTCGCCTACGGCCCGCCGCTTGAGAACGGGTTTTATTACGACATCGCGCTCGATAAGCCGATCAGCACCGCCGACTTCGAGAAGATCGAGTCGGAGATGAAGAAAATTGTCGCGGAGAATCGGCCATTCACTCGCTACGACCTATCGCCCGACGACGGCATGGTTCGGCTCAACGAAGAAGGCAACAAGTACAAAGTCGACAATGCCCACCGCGCGATCAAGGGCGGCGCCTCGTCGCTGAGTTGGTACGTCACCGGCCAAAAGGACAAAAACTGGGAAGACCTCTGCATGGGCCCGCACGTGCCGGCCACCGGGAAGATCGGCGCGTTCAAGATCATGAGCGTCAGCCAATCCTACTGGCACGGCGATGCCGCTTCCGACAAATTCCAGCGCATCTACGGCACGGCCTTCTTCGACAAGAAACAACTCGACGAGCACCTCAAGCAGATCGACGAAGCCAAGAAGCGCGACCACCGCGTGATCGGCCCGGCGCTCGGCCTGTACACGATCGACGACGCCGTCGGCCAGGGCCTCGTGCTGTGGAAGCCCAAGGGCGCCGTGGTGCGACAGGAACTACAAAATTTCATCAGCGAGCACTTGAAGCGGCAGGGCTACAGCCAGGTCTTCACGCCGCACATCGGCCGGCTCGGTCTATACAAGACCAGCGGGCACTATCCGTACTACCGCGAGAGCCAATTCCCGCCGCTGGTCGATCCGGAGATGATCGACCTGCTCGCCAAGGAAGGCTGCACCTGCGGCGATCTCAGTAATCGCATGGCCGCCGGCGAGATTGACGGCTATCTGCTCAAGCCGATGAACTGCCCGCACCACATTCGCATTTACGCCAGCGATCAGCACAGCTACCGCGATCTGCCGATCCGCTTGGCGGAGTTCGGCACGGTCTACCGATGGGAAAAGTCCGGCGAACTCGGCGGCATGACCCGCGTGCGCGGATTCACGCAGGACGACGCGCATCTCTTCTGCACCGAAGAGCAAGTCGCCGGCGAAGTGCTCGGCTGTCTTGAACTGGTGAAGATCGTCCTCGGCACGCTAGGCATGAGCGACTACCGCGTGCGCGTGGGCCTGCGCGACCCCGACAGCGCCAAATACGTCGGCGCCGCCGAGCAGTGGGACCGCGCCGAAAAAGCGTGCCTCGACGCCGCTGCGTCGCTCGGCGTGCCGTTCACGAAAGAAGCCGGAGAGGCCGCGTTCTACGGCCCGAAGATCGACTTCGTCGTCAAAGACATCATCGGCCGAGAGTGGCAACTCGGCACCGTGCAGGTCGATTACCAACTCCCGCAGCGGTTCGACCTCAGCTACACCGGCCCAGACAACAAACCCCACCGCCCGGTGATGATCCACCGCGCCCCCTTCGGCAGCATGGAACGATTCATCGGCGTGCTGACCGAACACTTCGCCGGCGCATTCCCGCTCTGGCTGGCACCCGTGCAGGTCGCAGTCCTCAGCATCAGCGACCGCTTCAACGACTACGCGACGAAAGTCGTAGAACAATTGAAAGCCGCCGGCCTGCGCATCGAACTGAACTCCTCCCCCGACAAAATCGGCGCCAAAATCCGCGAGGCCACGATGGCGAAAGTGCCGTACATGCTGATCGTCGGCGAGAAGGAAGTGGCGGAGAACAAGGTGGCGGTAAGGCATCGCACGGAAGGGGACAAGGGTGCCGTGACCGTCGAAGAATTCGCGGCGATGACGCGCGACCTCATCGCCCGGCGGGCGTAATAAATGTATGGCGGGATCGCGATCCCGCCGGCTACCGTTCCGCTCAGCCGATCGATTATCTTCTCGCGTGGATCGGCCTAGGCGCTGCCGCGATCATCATCCTGATCGGCGGCATCGCTACGCTTCGCTGGTGCATGCAAGCCGGTTAATGCCTCATCAAATTGCCCAATGCAAGACCTTAACGATCGCCTGCGACAACATATCGATGTGCTGGCCGAGTTGATCGGTGAGCGCAATACGGCCCATCCGGAGGCGATCGAAGCTGCCCGAGCTTATTTGCATCGCGAACTCGGCGCCATGGGATTCGTCGCGCGCGATCAAGTCTTCCAAGTCCATAGCCGCCGGGCGGTGAATATTGAAGTGTCGATCGTAGGGACCAAGCCCGCCAAATCGCTGCTCGTCGTTGGCGCGCATTACGATTCCGCGATCGGCACGCCAGGGGCGGACGACAACGCGTCGGCCGTCGCGATTTTATTGGAGATCGCGCGGAGTTTGGTGAATCGAAAACTCAAACGCAGCGTGAAGCTCGTATTTTTCGATTGTGAAGAGCCGCCACATTTTAATTTTGGCGAGATGGGGAGCCAGCACCACGCGGCCGAGCTGCGGCGGGCGGGCGTGAAGCTCTTCGGCATGATCTGTCTTGAATCTCTCGGTTATTTCACGAAAGATGCGCCGCCCAATCCGTTTCTTCCCTTTCCGCTGCGGTGGATGAATTCGCTGCTCGGACAGAAGTACGTAGTGATCGTTTCCAACCTATCGTCATTGCGTTTCGGTCTGAGCTTTCTTGCACGATTTGCGACGAGCGGATTCTTTCCCTTCGTTGCGGCAGCCTTGCCGGTGCGGTGGGTGCCTGATATCGAGCTGTCCGATCACCGTGGATATTGGGAGCAGGGGTTTTCGGCTCTGATGGTGACAGACACGGCCCACCTGCGCAATCCAAATTATCATCAACGTACGGATTGAATCCAGACGCTGGATTTTAGCCGAATGGCACGCCTCTCTGCCCAATTGGATAAGACGATTCGTCGGCTCTGTTCGTGATGGATCTAGCGTTATCCTCTGCAAAATCGAAGCTCATTTGAAGTTTGGCAGGGTATTCCAATTTTCTTTCAATTCAGTAACCACCCGCCGCGATCGAAAATACCAAAATGCCTGTAAGATACTTCTGTTCTCAACCCCGGAGATCCGATATGAAGCGATCGTTCGTTCTAGCCTCTCTCGCGGCCATGATCCTCGCCGGCTGTTCTTCCGCCCCGCCGACCGAGCGCGAGAAGATGGTGCTAGACGACCAAGCCCCGTACACACTCAAGATGATGGAGACGCGTGACGACGGCCTGGCGCCGCTGCTGGCGAACTCGTACGGGTACGCGATCTTTCCGAACATCGGCAAGGGCGGGCTGATCGCCGGCGGGGCGTCGGGGCGGGGCGTCGTGTTCGAGCGCGGCGTGCAGACCGGCTATGCGGATTTCTCGCAGGCCACCATCGGCGGGCAGATCGGCGGGCAGACTGTAAGTGAACTCGTCGTGCTCGAAGACGCCGCCGCGATGGAGCGATTCAAGTCCGGCAAGCTCACCTTCGAGACGAACCTGTCGGCCGTCGCGCTCGACCGCGGCACCGCCCACGCGGCCAATTACCGCAACGGCGTGATCGCGTTTGTTCACTCGCAAGGCGGCCTGATGGCGGAGGCGACCATTGGCGGCCAGCAGTTTACCTTCATCCCCAAAGGAACGAGCATGCCCACGACGAACCCATAAATCTTGCAAATCATTCACAGCCAACTGATTTCGACTTTTCGAAGGATTTGGTATAATTTAGGGATCCAGAGACGCGATTGGAGGAAAAAGACTCGCGCCCGGCGACTCCATCACGAAAATGTTCAGAAATTTGTGCAATTGCCGGCCGCAAACCCGGATTTATCCCCAACCGTTTCCGTATATTGTGGTCTACAATCCAGCGGAATCCGTGTCCGGGGACATTCTGGTCGAACTGAGGGCCGATTGATGCGATTACTTCATTCCGTTTTTCTCGTCGGTTGTCTCGCTGCGGTTGCGTCCGGTGATTTCGTTCATCTCGCCGACGGCACGGTACTCGAAGGCGACGTCAAGCGAACCGACGACGGCTGGCTGCTGATCGGCGCGACCGGCAAGATGACCACGCTGACGATGGACCAGGTGAAGTCCATCCAGATGACGCCGAGCACGAAGCCCGCGGCGATGATGGATCGCCTCCTGTCACTCCGGCGCGCGATGGACAATGTGTCTGACGCGTCCACCGCCATCGATCGCTACCAGAAATTCATCGATCAGACGACCGACGAAACGACAGTGAAGGCCGCCCAGGCCGATCTTGCAACCTGGAAGCAGCGCCAGGATCAGGGGATGGTCAAGTTCGGCAACCAGTGGATCGCGCCGGGCGATAAATCGAAAATCCAGGAACAGTCGCTGGCGCTGGCCGCACAGGCGCGGGATTTCATCAGGCAGGGCCGGCTGAAAGAAGCCGACCCGATTCTCCAGCAGGCGATCGCCACCGATCCGGGTTGCGCGTCGGCCCATTATCTGCGCGGCCTGGTGCTGTACCGGCAGGATCAGTTTTCCGCGGCGCGCAAAGAATTTGAAGCGACGCTCGCGCTCGTGCCGGACCACGTGCCGACGCTGAACAATCTCGCGATCGTGATCGATAAGCAGAATCAAATCCCCGGCGCACTCAACCAGTACGATCGGGCGATGATCGTTTCGCCGCAGGACCGCTGGATTTTGACGAACGTGGCCGAGGTGCTCCAGTCACTTCCGGCGGATATCCGAAAGAATGAAATTGCCCGCCGGGTGCAGAAGCGCTTCGACGAGCAGATCGGCCAACTCGAAACGAAGCTGGCGGCCCAAGGTCTTTATCGTTGGGGCGCGACATGGGTGAACGCGGCCGAGCTGGATAAGCTCAAGGCTGTGGAGGCCGCGAATAAGTCCAAGCTTGACGCGCTCTCGGTCGACTTTGATGCCGCCCAGGCGGATATCACGCGCGTCACGCAGTCCATTTTGGACAATTCCAACACACTGCACCGGATCGAATCAGAAAGCGTGCGCTACGATGCCAACGGCCAGTTGATCCGGCTGGCGTATCCGCCGGTGTATTACGAGATCGTCCGCGACAACCAGCGGTTGAACGCCGATCGCACCGCCGATGTGACGAAGATGGAGCAGATCCGCACCGCCGCGAAGGCCATCCAGGAGCAAATGCCCACGCCTCAGTACACGGGCGTGCAGCAGATCATCGGCATAGAGGGCACGCCTGTCGTGACCATAGCGACGGCCAGTGCACTTGCTCCGAACACGACGCCTGCGACTCCGCCGACCACGCAGCCGGCCCCGCAATAATTGGTTTGACTGACCGCAGCGGCCTTGGCAGATCAGGCACTCAAGGTCGTGCGGACACATCTGCGCCATTATTTCGCGACTAACGATTCAAGAATAATGCGGTTGCGATAAGTTCCCGCCGTGTGGCCGACGCTATCCCAGCCGCGCCCCACGCTGGTGGCCGCCAGCGAGATAAAAATCCCAGCGGGTGACTTGTCGCTCGCATCATACAGGCTGAATTCGATCGAATTCACCGGCAAGCCCCAGCCCGCGGTCGGCGACAGTTGCACGCCGGCCTGGCTGGAATAATCCAACAGTGAAATCCTGGCGAACGGTTGGCCGGCATCGGTCAGCGTGATCGACAGCGGTTCCTCACGAGCGAGCGGTCCGCCCGCGAGCTCGCGAAATGGGCCTTTCTCTCCGCTGCTCGCTTCCACCACATGAAAAATGCCTGAGGCATCGAGATACGCGATCCGCTCGGGCTGGCCGGCGGGATATTCACTGTAATGTACATCGATCGGAACGTTGGGTGCAGGCGAAAACAGAAGGGAAAGTTTGCGATGCCCGTTGATCGTGAGCTCAGTGAACGAGTTGAGATGCGAGAAGACCGGCGCGGGCAGAATGCTGAGCGCCTCGATCTCGGTCTTCGTCGAAGCGTCAACTGAGATGCCTGCCTGCCGCACTTCGAGTGTGCTGAAACCGTCGTCGAGATACGTGAAGTGGCCGCTATCAATGGCGCAAAGCTTTCGTGGCCGACCGACCCGCAGCGCGGCCGGCGCCAGATTGGTCCAGCAGCGGTCGGGCGATCGGCTCTCAAACGTGAGCAACGGCGAGAGGTTAATCGACCGCTTGCCGAGCGCGATCAATACTTCGCCGGTATTCGGCACGACGCGAACATCCTCGCTAATACGCTGCGTGGTTAGGGAAGTATCGACCGGCTGCGTGGTAGGAAGCGTTGAAACGTCGCTGAAGGGATGCGTGTCGGGCAATTCCGCTCGCTGATAAATCGGCCAAAGCGAACCGAACGCGAATGCTCCTGCGCCGACCAGGAGAACTTGATTCCGAGTCGGCCACCACGATCGAAACTCGCGGCGCAACGACCAGAGCATCGCCAGCGCCACCACGCCGACCGCCAGCCCCGGCCAACGGCCGCTGACCGGAAATACAATCGACCCGACGATCGCGCCGCCGAGCAGAGCGACCGGCGAGACGATCAACATCAACGTCATCGCCCGCCAGTACCGCTGAACCGCGAAAAAAATGGCTGCGAGTGCGTAGATCGCCACGACAAGTGGAAACGCGCGATTCGCCCAGAATTTCGCGTGGCCGAACGGAAACCCGCCCGGCATGGCGACCCACACGCCGACCGCAGCCAGCACGTGGCACAGCATCACAACCACCCAGAACAGGCGGGCACGCAGGCAGGGCGTGTCAGTGGGGTGAGCCATTGCGTTTATAATTCGACCGGCTCGACGCCGAACGACAACGCGCTGGCGACCATCTTGTTATAAAGCGGATCATTCGCGCCGTCGCGCCACTTACCGCGGCGGCGGATGTCCGCGAATGTTTCGGCGGCACCGGTAACGAAATCAATCTCGCACTTGAACTCGGGAATATCCCGCTTGGCTTTAGCCGACGTGTAAGCGCCGTGGAACTGCGTGATCTCGCGCAGGAGGCCGAAGCGCTTGGGATCGTGCCGGTAGATCCACTCCGCCGGCATGAAGAGCACGTTGGCTTTTTTGCCGAGGGCGCTGCCGGCTTCTCGATAGAAATCTCTCCAGGTGAAATTTTCATCGCGCGTGGCGTTGTAGGATTGGCCGTAGGTTTTCACATTTAGCGCGGCGTAGGCGAAGGCCTTCCCGCAATCGTCGCGGTGCGTGGCGACCCACAGGCCGAGTCCGTCGCTGGCGCACAGCACCGGCAAGCCGCGGGAGATGCGGTCCCAAGTCACAGCATCGCCTTCGAGGTTGTCGATCAGCGGATTGCCCGGGCCGTACGTGCAACTCGGGCGGATGATCGTGACGGCGAATTTGTTCTCCGCATGAGCAGCCAGGAGCAGCTTCTCGCACGCGAGCTTGTTTTGACCATAGCCGCTGATCGGTTCCTGCGGGAATGTTTCATCGACGAGAATGCCCGGCGGCACTTTTACGCCATATGTGCAGACGGTTGAGCAGAAGACAAACTGTTTGCACTTGCCGGCGAACGTGTCGATTGCGTCGGCACAGACGGCCGGCGCGAAGCAGACCATGTCGATCACGACGTCGAACGTTTCATTCGCGAGTACTTTCGCCAGCGTGCCGGGCTGCGTGCGATCGCCGTGAAATTGCTGGATGGAATCGCCGATGCGGCTTTCTCGCTGCCCGCGGTTGAAGCAGGCGATCTCCGCGCCGCGAGCCTGCAGGTGCTTCACGATTCCGGTGCTGATCAGACCCGTGCCGCCGATGATCAAAACGCGCATTTGGCCTCCCATGAGTTGAAGCGATTGTAGTGGCTGCGCATAGGTCTCCAAAATGCACGCTCAACAGCGGCGAAGGCGCGTTCGTTTCGCCGCGCGTACAAAAGGCCTATAATCACGAACCAACTGGAGAAGCGATGTCCGCAAGAGGAACGATAGACAACGACGACGACGACGCCTCAGACCCGCGCCCGGCCACGATGGAGCCCGCGAAGGTGGATATCCCGCGCATCGAGCGCGCGGTGCGAGAAATCCTCCTCGCCGTCGGCGAAGATCCCGATCGCGAGGGCCTGCTCAAAACGCCCAACCGCGTGGCCCGCGCGTACGGCGAGTTAATGGCCGGTCTGCAGGACAATCCGAAGCGGCATCTCAAAACTGTTTTCAACGAGCGGTACGATGAAGTCGTGCTGCTGCGTGATATCGAGTTCCACTCGCTGTGCGAGCACCACCTGCTGCCGTTCACCGGCAAGGCGCACGTGGCGTATCTGCCGGACGGCAAAGTCGTGGGGCTTTCGAAGCTCGCGCGACTCGTCGAAGGTTTCGCCCGCCGGCCGCAGGTGCAGGAGCGGCTGACGACGCAAATCGCCGACGCGCTGATGGACGAGCTCAACCCGATCGGGGCCGCGTGCGTGATCGAAGCGACGCACACCTGCATGACGATGCGCGGCGTGAAAAAGCACGGCAGCATCATGGCCACCAGCGCGCTGCGAGGCATTTTCAAGGAAAATCCTTCCAGCCGGCATGAAATCCTTTCGCTCATGTACGGCTCCGCGCCTTCGAAGTTTTAACAATCGACATTCACCTGAGAATCGACGGAGCATCCCATGGCCGACACCAGCGAACGCATCGAACAATTCCGCAAGATGGCCGAGGCCGATCCGACGAACGAGCTCGGGCATTTTTCGCTCGGGCGGGCACTGCTGGATTCCGGCGACGCCGCCGGCGCGGTGGGACCCTTGTCGCGGGCGATCGAATTGAATCCGAACATCAGCAAGGCGTATCAACTTCTTGCCGCGGCGTTGCAGAAGACGGGCAAGCGTGACGAAGCGGTGGCCCAGCTCACGGCCGGCGTGAAAAAGGCCGACGAGCGTGGCGAAGTGCCCCCGCGGAATGAGATGATCGCCACCCTCAAGGAACTCGGCGCGCCAGTCCCCGAGCTGAAAGCGGCGCCATCGGCCCCCGTGGCGGTCGGCGAAGGGCAAATCCTCTGCAAGCGGTGCGGCAAAGTCGCTCAAAAGCTCGAAAGGCCGCCGTTCCGAACGCCTTTCGGGCAGAAAATCTTCGAAAACACCTGTGCCTCGTGCTGGAAGGAAGCGATCGCGCTGGGCACGAAAGTGATCAATGAACTGCGATTGCCGCTGGCGGATCCGCAGGCGCAGAAGGTGTGGGATCAGCATATTTCGGAATTTTTGAACCTCGATTAGCTCCGAGTTCCAGTGATTGGATTCAGAAATCGGCATCTAACGTCGCGCACTTTTCGCCCGCGAAGGTGCGAGACCTTGGAGTGACTACTCGACCCACGCACATCAAAATTTATCTTTTTCTTGACGCATCGCGATCCGCATGGGCACAATGATCGGCGATGAAGCAGTGCTTCCATACCATCATCAAGCCCGCGAGCGACGGAAAGTTCGTGGGATGGGTAGAAGAAATTCCCGGTACGATCACGCGCGGCCAGGATTTGGCAGAGTTGTCGTCGGAAATTAAAAGACGCACTTTTGCTGATGGTCGAAACCCGCCGTGACGAAGCCCGCCGAGCGATGGGCTCCAACTGCATCGTGGAATCGGTCGTGATCGATCTCGATGAGCTGGAATCTTCGTCCACACATCTGGCGTGATCCGCAGTATCGGGCATTTCCTAGGTAAAATTCGAGTTGAAGGGAGTTTCTGCGCGATCACTGATTGATGCTAAGGCACGACCAGTGGTCCGCTGCGCACGGTCAGTGTTACGGTCGAGTCATCATTCAGAACTCCGTCGATGATGCCCTTGTTCCCACCAATGGAATAGTCAACAGTGAACCGGCTGGTGTTTGACGGATCCGATTGCCCTGCGAAGAATTCTGTGAGCGCACCATTCGTTGAATAGACAGGCCAGTTACCCAGTCGCTCCGTTGTCAGCGTGGAATTTGCTACGGCGGACTTTCCAATCCATCGATCGGGTTCAATCACCAAAACATCGGCAACCATCGGCTGGAGGATGTTGCTGTGAAAATGGTTGTCACCCCGCTCAAGGACTACGACAATAATTCGAACGGTGCCGCTCTTAGTCACGCGTTTTCCAATATAAAGATGGGGGCCAAAGTAGACCGGTTTGCCAATGCGGAACGCAAGCTGCTCGGCGGCATCGAGCGCGAGGTATTTGATTTGGTGTCGCCGATCGTCCGAGTGGTCACGTTGGAGAGTTCTGCTACTCCCGGCATCGTATTGAGGCACATCGGTCATTGTGTCGACGACTTTGTCCTCGCCATAAATGATCGTGCCGGCCGGTGCGGAGAACTGCTGGCATTTCGTTTCCCACTGCCGTATTTGCAAACGACTTTCGAACCATTGGTACGACATGGTCGAACCCCACAATACAATCAGGATGACCGTCGTGATGACGATCATCCTGATCAATTGCTTTAGCAAGCGGGGCTTCGGCGGAGGAGCGTAAGCCAGCGCGACCGGCTCTTCCATGACGGGCCACCTTACGCCAGCGTTCCCAGTTCCATCTCGTGCAGCCCCTTGCCGCTCGGCACCATCGGGTACACGTGCTCGTTCGGTTCGACGAAGTAGTCGACCACGACCGGGCCTTTGTGGGCGAGCATTTCCTTGACCGTTTTTTCCACGTCGGCCTTGTGTTCGCAGCGGATGCCGCGAATGCCGTACGCCTCGGCCATCATGGCGAAGTTGGGGTTCTTCATGACGGTCTGGCTGTAGCGCTTGCCGAAGAACAAATCCTGCCATTGCTTGACCATGCCCTGGAAATCATTGTTCAGGATGCACACCTTCACCGGGATGTTGTACTCGGCGATGGTCGCGAGTTCCGAGCAGGTCATGAGGTAGCTGGCGTCGCCGTCGATATCGATGACGATTTTGCCGGGTGCGCCGAGCTGCGCGCCCATCGCAGCCGGCAGGCCGAAGCCCATCGTGCCGAGACCGCCGCTCGTGATCATCTGCCGCGGGAAGCGCCAGCGGATGAACTGCGCCGCCCACATCTGGTGCTGACCGACGCCGGTGCTGAAGATCGCTTCGCCCTTGGTCTGCTTGTTGATTTCCTCCAGCACGTATTGCGGCTTGGCGTGCTTGCTGTCGTCGAGGTACTTGAACGGGAAGCGGGCCTTCCAGGCGTTGATCTGCTCGAACCATGCCTTGCGGTCGTGGTGCTCGATGTACTGCAGCATCGCCTCGAGGCTAACGCGGGCATCGCCGACGACGGGGACATCGACGTCCACCGTCTTGCTGATGCTCGAAGGATCGATATCGATGTGGATGATCTTTGCCTTGGGGGCGAACGTGGCAAGGTTGCCGGTGACGCGATCGTCAAACCGCGCGCCGACGGAGATCAGGCAGTCTGATTCCTGCACGGCGTAGTTGGCGAACGCGCTGCCGTGCATGCCGAGCATGTAGAGCGATTTCGGATCGTGCTCGTCGAACGTGCCCAGGCCCAGCAGGGTGGTGGTGACGGGAATGTTTCCCTTCTCCGAAACCTTGCGAAGGGCCTGCCATGCGTTGCTGATCACCGCGCCCCCGCCGACGTACAGCACCGGGCGTTGCGCTTTGTTGATCATTTCCGCCGCGTCCATCACCTGCTTCTGGCTGCCGCCGGACATGTTGCCGTTGCGGCGCTTGAGGATGTGCTCGCGCGGGGTGTCGTCGACTTCTTCCGGGCACGGCGTGACCTGCACGTCCTTCGGCAGGTCAATCAGCACCGGCCCCGGCCGGCCGCTGGTGGCGACCATGAACGCTTCGTTCACGATCCGCGGGAGCTCGCGCACGTCCTTGATCAGATAATTCCACTTCGTGCACGGGCGCGTGATGCCGGTGACGTCGGCTTCCTGAAACGCGTCGTTGCCGATCATCTTCGTCGCCACTTGGCCGGCGAAGACGACGATGGGGATCGAATCCATCTGGGCCGTCGCGATCGGAGTGACGGTGTTCGTAGCGCCCGGGCCGCTGGTGACGATGCAGACGCCGGGCTTCCCGGTCACGCGGGCGTAGCCGTCGGCGCAATGGCCGCTGGATTGCTCGTGGCGGTTGAGGATGAACTTGGCCGGCGTGCGGTAAAGCTGGTCGAACATCGGCAGGATGGCGCCGCCGGGGTAGCCGAAGATGGTGTCGACCTGGTGCGGGCCGATCAGCATCTCGTGCAGGATCTGGGCGCCGGTCTTTCCCTTGTATTTGGGCTTGCCGGTGGCGGGGGCAGTCTTGGGCAGGTCAGTATCGATGGTTGACATAGCAATCTCTCGTAAGTGAAGGTAGGAATGTACCTATCTTTCTCCGTACCTTCAATGATTATCGTGATTTAGAATCAAAAACCCACAGAAAACGGCGTTTTTGTGGTTGGATGGGGCGGGTCGGTCGCGGGGCTCACAGTGTGAGGCGCCCGGCGGGGCCGACCTATCGTACTACTACTACTACCGTAATTTGAAGTGACGAGTTCATACTGAACCAGTTCGACTGTTCCAAAGCAGATCACACAACTTTTCGCCGGTCAGCCCGCTTCAGCGGGTTGCGGGCTCAGGGAACAACGGAGATCAATGCGATCCCGTTCCCGTCGGTCGCAGCGGTGACGTTTCACCCATCACCACGGCCGGGGGCGTATCGTAGGAGTCGAAATCCTCGCCGTCAAGACTGTGCGGCACGTAGCCCGGCAGCTTGGAGCGTTCGACCTCGTCGAAATACGCCTCCACCACTTCCCGCTCGATCGCCGCCCGGCAGGTTACGTTGATCGGGTGCGCGATGTCGGCATGCAGCTTGAATCGGCCCGACGGATTCTGCCCGTTGGCCAACGCCTTTTCGACTCGATTCTCATCGAGCCGGCAGCCGCAATGGTTGCAGAAGCGGGCGCGAAGGTGGTTCTTCTCGCTGCACCGCCGACAGCGGTCAGTCAATCGGCGCGACGGCATCGCGAGGAACAGCCCGCCGGGCCCGGCGATGAGTTTCACATCGCGAATGACAAAAGTTTGATCGAACGTGAGCGAGCAAAATGCCTTGAGTCGGCCTTGGCGCGCGTCAGCCAAATTGATGCGTATCTCTGTCAGTTGCATGTCAACACCCCGAAACGAGAAATGAAACGTCCACCGTCTAAATTCGAAATTCAAACGCGACCTGACGCAGCCGGGAGCCGGCCGATCACTCGTCGTTCGAATTTTCAATCTCTGTCATCTGTGCTCATCCGCAAGTCTGGCGCAAGTTGCACCGCCGTTGCCCGTATGCCGCAATTACGTTCGATCGTCGCGGCGATCTCTATCGCTTCGGCCGCTTCATCCGCGAGCGTGAACAGGCTGCTGCCGCTGCCGCTCATGCGGATCGTCCGTCGCGTGTCGCGCTCGATCCGGTCTTTCAGCGCCGCCAGGTTCGGCTGAAGCGCGAACGCCGGCGGCTCGAGATCATTCACCAGCCGGGCCATCAAGTCGCCGGCGGAGAGTTTTGCCCAGTCCGCAAAATTGACCGTCGTCAGATCGCGGTCATCGCCCAGGCCCATCGCATCAAACTGCCGATAGCAGTCGGCCGTCGAAACGTGCATCGGCGGCAGCACCAGCACCGCCCACTTCACGGCCGGCGGCGGGGCGGACGTCACCATCTCGCCCCGGCCGGCCAACACCGCGCTCGGCGCGGAGAAGAAAAAAGGCACGTCGCTCCCAATCGCCGCACCCACGCGTGACAGGCGATCCACGGCCCAGCCGGCTTCTAAAAAGCTGTTGAGCGCGACGAGCAGAGTGGCCGCATCGCTGCTGCCCCCTCCTAGTCCACTGCCGTGGGGGATGGACTTCAGGAGCGTCACGGAGCATCCGAGTTGCTCCCGTATAGTTCCGATTTCACTCGCAAATGCGCGAGCGGCCTTCATTACTAGGTTGCGATCGTCCGAAGGAATCATTTCGTCCTCACAACGGAACGAAAATCCGAACGCCTCGCGCTTCAGTATCAATCTGTCAAAGAGCCCGACAGTCACCAGCCACGAACCAAGCGGGTGATACCCGTCGTCGCGTCGTTTTCCGACGCGGAGATGCAAATTAATTTTCGCAGGGGCGAGCCAACGCATGACTTGCTTACTCTATCAGTACGATCGCCCCGACTTCACTTTTCCAGACGTGCTTACGACCCATTCAAAATACGAGACCCGTAGTTAAACGTCAACAAAAATCCAGACAAATGACATTCGCGTTCCGCCGCCTTGACGGAGGCGCCGCCAACCTGAACAATCACCAGCGACATGACCAAACCCATCCACCATCCGGCCCTTGCGCCGTTGAAGGCCAAATTCCTCGACATCCAGTTTTACGTGGCGGAATTCCGCGGCATGGTGACAGTCGTTGTCCCGCGCGAACACCTGGTGAAAGTGTGCGAATACCTGCGCGACGAACCGACGCTTCGTTACGACATGCTGGCCGAGTTGAACGGCGTGGACTACCTCAACTACCCCGGCACGAAGCACCGCTTCGGCATCAATTACGGCCTGACCAGCGTGCAATTCAACAACCGCCTGTGGCTCAAAGTCTTCCTCGATCCGAACCACGACACCGCGCCCGGCACCGGCCTGCGCGACGAAGAGCAATTGGAGAAGGGCGACCCGGGACTGAAAGTCCCGAGCGTCACAAGCGTGTGGCCCGGCGCGGAATGGCTCGAGCGCGAAGTGTACGACATGTTCGGCCTGATCTTCGTCGGCCATCCCGATCTTCGGCGCATCCTCACATGGAACGGCTACGGCTCGTTCCCGCTCAGAAAAGATTATCCTGTTCGTGGCGTCGGCGAGCGTGAGAAGTTCAAGATCGTTACGCGCGAATCCGTCTAACAGAAATCCGAACGCAAAGAAGCAAAGAAACAAAGGAAGAGCAAAGAAGGAATTCGATTTCCTTTGCTCTTCCTTTGTTTCTTTGCTTCATTGCGTTCAGTCTTTGAGTTACATCGAACTACATCGAATTTTCCTGTGCCACGATGATGTCGAAAATCTCCTGCGAGGTTTTTGCCGCAGCCAGGGCTGCGCGGAATTTATCGATGGTCATCAGCCGGCTGATGCGGGCTAGGGCATGGATGTGCGGGCCGGTCTTGTCCGGCGGGCTGGCGAGGAGCCAGATGAGGTTGACGGGTTTGCCGTCGATGGCCTGGAAGTCGATGGGCGTGCCGGGCCGGCCGATCGCCATGACGAGGTGATCCACGCCGGCGCATTTGCCGTGCGGGATCGCCAGGCCGTTGCCGATTCCCGTGGTGCGCGTGGATTCGCGATCGAGCACGGAGTCCAGCACCTTCTTGGGATCGGAGACTTCGCCGTTGTCTTTGAGAAGCGTGACGAGTTCACCGATCGCGTCGGCCTTGGCGGTCGCGACGAGCGGCACTTTAATGTTGGTCGGTTTTAAGATGTCGGTCAAACGCATACGTCCACACTCCGGACGGGACTAGGGTTCTACACAGGTCGAAGGGGCAATGTTACCCCTTCATCGTCCGCCGATCAAACGCCTCATGACGGAGTTTGTATCCGCGGTGCCGGTTTTTCTGGTTTTTTCGGGATAAATCCCACGGCGAAACAGACGAGCATCATGATCCAGAACGTCCAGAACGCCGGCGAGCTGCTGGAATGAAAGTTCATCGAGGGGTAATGCTCGGGATTGAACTTCCAGTTCAGCAGCAGTTTCAGACCGATCACAACAACGAGTAAGTAGGCGGAAATTTCGAATCGCGGGAATTTTTCCAGCAATTTAATGAACATCACCGCCGCCACGCGCATCAGGGCCACGCCGATCATCCCGCCGGTCACGACGACCCAGAGCTTGGGGTGAAACGCTTGCAGGTCGGTCCCTTCCGGCGCCGGCCCGACGAGCGCGATGGCGGCAAGGATCGAATCGACCGCGAAGGCCATATCCGTCAACTCGATCGCGAGCACGGTCGACCAGAAATCGCGCGAGCTGCTGCGCAGCGGCTTGGCGAGCTTGGCGGCAGAGTCTTCATCCTTGGCGGGAAAAAAGAAATGCCGGACGGCCACGTAAATCAGATACCCGCCGCCGATCAGTTTGACGAAATTTTGCCGCAGCAGAAGTTGGGCCAGCGCGATCGCGATCAGGCGGAAGACGAACGCGCCAACCAATCCGAACGTGAGCGCCTTGGACTGCTGATCTTTATCCAGTCGCTTGGCGAGAAGGCCGAGCACCAGCGCGTTGTCGATCGAGAGCACGCCCTCAAGCACAACGAGCAGGCCGATGACCGCGAGGTCGTTGAGTTCGAAAGTTTGACCGAACATAAAATCAGCCGCCGGACTGGCTGCTTCAGCGGCCAGTGGTCAATGGTTTGCGATGCCGTTCAACTCAACTTCAAGTGCCGAAGATTCGATCGCCCGCGTCGCCGAGGCCGGGCATGATGTATCCCTTTTCGTTCAGGCAGCGATCGACGGCGGCGCAGTAGATCGGGATCTCCGGGTGCTGCTTGTGGATGGCGGCGATGCCTTCAGGGGCGGCCACGAGACAGACGAATCGCATTCGCGTCACACCCGCGCGCTTGAGAAAGGTGATCGCCGCCGACCCGCTGCCGCCGGTGGCGAGCATCGGATCGATCAGCAACACTTCGGTGTCGGCGATATCCGGCGGGAGTTTTTGATAGTACGTGACGGGCTCCAGCGTTTTCTCATCGCGCGCTACGCCGAGGTGGCCGAGCCGGGCATCCGCCAGCAGGCGCAATACGCCGCCCGTCATGCCAAGCCCCGCCCGCAGGATCGGCACGAGCGTGACCGGCCGGGAGAGCGTGACGCCGGTCATTTTTTCCATCGGCGTGGTGACTTCGCGCGGCCTGGTCGGCAGATCGCGCGTGACTTCGTAAACCATCAGCGAGGCGATTTCATCGAGCAACGCACGGAATTTCCGGTGATCGGTCGACACATCGCGCAGTTCCGCGAGCTTGGTCTGAATCACCGGATGATTGAAGACGAAGACATTGGTCATTTCCGATTTCCGATTGGCGATTGCCGATTAGAGATGCCTTGATTCGGCAATCGCCCATCGGCAATCGGAAATTTACTTGAGCATGCCCGCGGTTTTCGCGTACTCGAACACGCCGCCGGCTTCGATGATCGGCAACACATCGCCGAGGGGCTTGAGATCGAAACGCTCGCCGGTAGTTTTGTTCAGGACGTAGCCGTCGATGAGGTGGACTTCGACTTCATCGCCGGTTTTGATTTTTTCGACGAGGCGGGCGGTCGATTCGATCGGCACGAGGTAGCCGCCGTTGACGCTGTTGCGGAAGAAGATGCGGGCGTAGAACTCGGCGATCACGCAGGTGATTCCCGCCTCGGCCAGCGCGAGCGGGGCGTGCTCGCGACTGCTGCCGCAGCCGAAGTTTTTCCCGCCGACGATGACGGTGTAGATGCTGCGGAATTCATTAGGCGGCACGAACGGCGTTTTCCCGCCGGGCAGGCCCATTTGGCCTTCAGGCACGCCGCTGTTGGCGTACATGCCGAAGAACTTCCGCTCCTCGGGAATCGCGGGATTGAACGACAGATATTGGGCCGGGATGATCTGGTCGGTATCGATGTTGTCGCCAAGGACGTAAGCCTTGCCGGAGATGACGGTTTCCATGTGATTCCTTCGCAAAAGTCAGGTTCAGATAATAGGCGGGAGGAGATAATTGTACAGTATGAGAACCTGGGGAGATTGTAAGCGATTATCGAACAGTTGGAGAAATGCAGAATGCAGAATGCAGAATGCAGAATTTCGGACAAATTTCATTCTTCATCCTGTATTAAGCATTCTGCACTTCGCATTCTGCATTCCGCATTCCGTATTCTCCTCCGCTTGCTCCCCTTCGCCGCGGCGCGTATTCTCTCCCGCACATGACGGTTTACGAAACGACCAACCAGAACACGATTTACCACTGGTGCACAAGCCGCGGCCTCTGGCCGGCGTGCGTGGCGGGAAACCCCGACCGCATCCGCCTTGGCGGCGATGAGTTTTCGCCCGGCGACGAGCAACTCGAGCCGATCGAGTGGTGGCGGTGGTTTCAGGAATTTGAACGCCGGCAGCTGCAGTTGATTTACGATCCCTCCAAAGGTTGGTTTACGCTCGGTTCGCGCCTGGCGCCGGCGTAGCGTGGTTTAACGCCTGCCGGGCGTGAAAACATGCTGAAATTGCCCGTACAAACCATTAATAGCCCTTCCGCATTCTGCCCGGGGTTAGATCGAAAATAATAGTTGCAATCACATTTATATTTTGCGTTTCTGAGATCGGACCGGTTAGACTCTTTTGACCGCCGCGCTCAAACAGAAATTCGGCAGACTCGACTCGAGTAGTCGCCATGCTGCGCCATGAACGTTTCCAATCCTTCCAATCTCCCTTCGCCCACCATCTTCGCCGTTGACGATGATGCCGTCACTCTCAGCATGCTTCGCAAGCTCGGTGAGACACTGGGCGTGGCGGTGGCGACCTATCCGTCGGCCGAGGCGTTTCTGCATGACTTCCGCAATCAGCCCGGTTGTCTCATCACGGATATTCACCTCGGCGGCATGAGCGGCCTGGAGCTGCAGCAGGAACTTCTCAAACGCAACGCCACGCTGCCGATCATCGTCATCACCGGCAAGGCACAGGTGCCGATGGCCGTTCGGGCGATGCAGAATCATGCGGTCGATTTTCTCGAGAAGCCGTTCGATATCGCCGCGCTGGGCGATCGGATCCGCCAGGCGATTGAACTCGACGTCGCCCGCCGGCAGAAGGCGTCGCAGCACGCCGACGCAAAGCTCCGCACCTCCAAGCTCACGCCGCGCGAACATGAAGTCATGCAATGCGTGGTTCAGGGCATGTCCAATAAACAGATGGCCGCCCATCTCCATCTCAGCGAGAAGACGATCGAAGTTCACCGAGGCAACGTGATGCGAAAAACCGCCGCCGACAGCGTGGCGGAGTTGGTTCGAATCTCGCTCAATAGCAGCGACAACGAATTGCCGCAGTAATCAGGGGACATTTCAGCGTGACGTTAAAGTTTCTCCATTCTGCCCTTTCCCTATGAAAGGCTGTTCGACAATGTGAAGTATCTCACCTTTCAACTTGCAATTGAGCTGGTTTTGGGGGATAACCGTGTCACCTAAATTACGGCGGTGCGGATTTTCAACGTCAGATACGTGGTATTATCGGGAATTGAAGCGGCTTATTTTGCAGGCATCCACCCGGATGCTTTCATCGTATATTAGAAATGAAAAGGCGGTCAACGCTCATTTGCGGGGTGGGACATCCCGTCAAATTCACCGGTGTCGATACACCGGGACTAAATCCGAGCATCGGACTACATCTTACTACGCCTAGACTCTTTTGTCTACAGGCGATTTTGGGAATGGGAAATCATGCCACGTCGCGTCATCATGCGGATTGAGTTAACGCCGTCTGCCAAAGACTTTCTAACGGACCTTTGCCATCGCAACGGCATGACGCAAGTCGCCGTCATGTCTCGCATCACCGAGTGGTTCGCCAGCCAGGATGCGATGGTCCAAGGGGCGGTTCTGGGCCTTTATCCCACGGTCATCGAAGGCGACATCGCCAAGCTGATCCTGAAGAAAATGGTCGACAAATCGAAGTAACCGCCGTTGGCAGCGAAACCGCTCCCAGTTCCGTGATTTGTCGCGGTACGCATTTCATTTTGTTTCATGATTTTGCCCGGCCCTCCCTCGTTTATTGAACGCCGGCCATGCCGGTTTCGATCGGGGACGACACGTACTCGCGCGGGTCTGTCACGTTGCCCGTGAGCGCACTGGCCGCCACCGTTAACGGCGACGCCAGGTACACCGCCGAGTTCTTGCTGCCCATGCGGCCCGGGAAATTCCGGTTCGTCGTGCTGATGCAGACTTCCGTCCCGTTCAGCCGACCGAACGTATCCGCCGGCCCGCCGAGGCAGGCGCTGCAGCCGCTCGGGCCGAGGTTGCAACCCGCGTCGAGCAGGATGTCTTCGATTGATTTTTCGTTGGGCCCTTTGTCCACGCCTCGCAGATTCAGCCGCTTCATGTCCGAGTGCACTTCCGTGCTGCCCGGAACGACGAACGTAGGAATCTTGACCTTATTCCCCTTGAGAATGTTGGCCGCGAAGATCATGTCCGTGATCTTCCCGCCGGTGCAGCTGCCGATGTACGCGCGATCGAGTTTCACTTCGCGGCAGTTGTAGGCCGTGTCTTTATTGTCCGGCGAGTGCGGCTTGGCGACCATCGGCTCCATCGTGCTCAAGTCCCACTCGTGCTCGAAGAAATACTCCGCGCCGGGCGCATCGCGATAGACTTCCCACGTCGGCACATTGCTGCGGGCGCGAACGTACTGCAGCGTCTTTTCGTCGACGTCGCAGACTCCATTCTTCCCGCCGGCCTCGATGGCCATGTTCGTCAGCGTCATGCGATCTTCCAGCGTCAGGCTGCCGATGCCGTCGCCGGCGAAGTACATCGTGCGGTACGTCGCGCCGTCCACGCCGATCTCGCCGATCACCGCCAAAATCAAATCCTTCGCCGTCAGATACGGCGGAATCTGGCCATTGAAAGTAAATTTCATCGTCGGCGGGACTTTCAGCCACGTCTTACCCGTGCCGAGCGTGAAGGCCGCATCGGTATTGCCGACGCCCGAAGCGAACTGCCCGAACGCACCGGCCGTGCAGGTATGCGAGTCGGTCCCGAGCAGAATCTCGCCCGGCCGAACGTGGCCTTCTTCCGGCAGCGCCTTGTGACACACGCCTTTGTAATTCGTCTTGTTCGGATCGCGGTACGGATTCGGCATGCCCGGCTCGTTCTTCACGAACTCGGCATCGTAGAAATACCGCAGCCCCTGTTCCTTCACGAAATCGCGGAGAATTTGCACGTTGCGATGGCACTTCAGGTCGGCGGTGAAGATGTAGTGATCCGGGATCACGACGACTTTATCCGGCGCCCACACCTTTGCGTTGCGGCCGAACTTTTCGTGGAAAATCCCGATCGTGCCCGGGCCGCACACGTCGTGGGTCATGAGCACGTCCACGTCCACCCACACGTTCTCGCCCGGCACCACGTGCGACTTGCCCGAGTGCTTGGCCAGGATCTGTTCGGTCATTGTCATGCCAGCCATCGAAAACTCCTGATCAAATTCAAAATGAATCTTCCGCGAAACTGCGAAGAGCAAGTATAGCGGGGTGAGTGGGGCGTGTCATTGCGACCGGTTTTCCCGAACTTGCTCAGTTTCAACTACTCGCCGGTCGCTGCGCGACCGGCGTGGAAGCCAAACTGCACCAGTTCGCGTTTCCCAATCCCCGCGAAGTCGCAAAACAGACCCTCGCGAAAAAATTCCGTTTTCAAGCATCCGCGGCCACCCAACTCAAAGGCCTGCCGAGGTTTGAGGCAAATGACATCCTAAAAAAGCGCCCCCGAAGCGCCCCCAATGCGCCCCCATAGCGCCCCTGTAGCGCCCCTGATTCGGCAAAGGACCGACCCCAGTGCGACTCAAGACCAACCCCCGAATGTACATTGGCCAGCGTCTCCATCTCCACCAGCTCCTACTTTCACCGGCCCAGTCTCGTGGGCCCGCGCGGAAAAATTCCGAGCAAGTCCGAAACGATTTTCACGCCGTACCATAGCACCGCCGCCTGAAAAAAGCGGCCAAAAAATAGGGAGTTTTGAAGATTCCGCCAACCCCAGGGCCGGCCGACGCTTGGGCCGGTGGGGCGAGTGTGCAATTGAAAAATTGTTCCCCCGTAGCATCGGCGTCTCGCCCATTCCAAGGTGTTCTGGCAAGGGCGAGACGCTGCTGTGTCCAAATCCCGAACTGAGTTCATTTGGAGGACAGCCGCCCTCCAGATTCGATTGAACATTCAGGATGGATTTGGACAGAGCAGCGAGACGGCCGTACAACGGGGATACGTTTTGATGGATTCGCCCGAAGTGGCATGGGCGGCCCGCCCATGGTTTTCGGTTCAACCAAAGACACGGGCGAGCCGCCCGTGCCACGAAAAATCAGACTGCACTACAGGCCGCATTCGTTATCATCGCATCATGCGGCCGATGAAGACGCTCATCCTTCGCCCCCTGCGATGCGCCTTCCGCTGGCTGCCGCCGGTGGTGCTGGCGACCGTTCTTGCCATGCTGGTCGTCTTCTGGATCCGCAGCGGCACCTACTACGACGAATGGGATCTCGGCATACCAATGCCGGCACATGCTAATTGTCAGGCATCAGTGGGAATTCGCATCACGTCGACCGACGATCTCTTACAAATTTATATTGATCGGAATCGGTCCGACGAAATCGCCGAAGACAATTTTTGGAGGGATAATAGAAACGTCAGTTTGGTTGTTTTGGCATACCCGGTTCAGACGGGTTTCCATCGTTTAGACGGAATAGCGGTCAAGGCGAATGAAGAAATACAATTTCACCACGATTACATGTGGGGAATTACGGCGCGGTCGCCTGAAGAACCGGTGTTTGGAAGTAGCTCGCCGAGGAAAATCGACTTCGACGCTACAGATGCACGCTGGATCACCGTCCGCCACCGATCCGCCGTCGTGCCGGTGGCTTTCGCGCTGATTTTAAATTTAGCCTGGCGCTGGCGGCAATATCGCCGTCGGCCTTGCAAAGGTTTCTGCCCGCAGTGCGGCTACGACCTCCGCGCCTCGCCCGACCGTTGCCCCGAGTGCGGTACGGCATCGCCGAGCGATCGGCTGGCGGCGGCAATCGAACAAACTTGATGAATCAATAAGGGAACGAATTGCCGATGATCACCGATTCCAAGGCATCTTCGCCAGGAGCATGCCCAGGCAGCAGAAGTCGGTCACGCCGGCAAAAATCAGGCCGGCACCAACGAACGCGGACAGACCCAGAAACCCCGGGTGAACCGTCACGCCGAGCGCGACGCCCAGCTGCACCAGCAATCCCGTGGCCATGCGTACCTGCCGTTCCAGCCCAAGGGTTTTGCGTGCTCCGCGGACGACAGGCAGACCGGCCCGCACCCACGCATCGGTCCCGCCGACAACGTTGAACACGGTTTCAAGCCCCGCGTCGGCCAGGCTCGCGCACGCCCTGGCGGAGCGACCGCCGGACTTGCAGATGACGTAGATCGCCTCCTGCGGCGACGACCGGCTGGAGACGAACTTCGCCGCATCCAACTGGTCCAGCGGCAGGGGCGTGGCCCCTTCGGCGTGAACCTGCTCGAACTCGGCCGGCGTGCGAACGTCGATCAGTTCCAAGCTCGATACCGCGCGGAGGCCGTTGAATTGTTCCGGCGTGATTGTTTTTATCGACATCTCAAATCTCCAATCACATTTCCGTATCAGGCGACCTGCGTTGGCGCCACCGGCAGCAGGGCATCGAGCGCCTCGATCACACGGGGAAGATAGGTGTAGGTCGGCCCGCCCTGCATGAGGACCGCCACGCCGGCGGTCTCGAGGATCTGCTCGCGCGTGGCCCCGGCATCAACGGCCGACTTCACGTGCGCGTAGACGCA
Organism: Tepidisphaerales bacterium; assembly: GCA_038329865.1. GTDB lineage: Bacteria > Planctomycetota > Phycisphaerae > Tepidisphaerales > Tepidisphaeraceae > JANMES01. Next base: position 46,989 of record JBBQNK010000022.1, read on the forward strand.
GTTCTCGCACCGCATCGCCAGCCCGATGCCCAGGGCGATCAGTTCTTTTTCGCGGGTGTCGAGAGCGCCCGGCTTCATCGTCGCGTGGTGCAGCCCGGCGAAACCCTTGAGCAGTTCCGGCATGGCCGACCGAACCGGCTTCATCGCGGCGGCGTTGGATTCGTAATAATCGCGTGCATTGCTTGACATAACGGGCCTCCGTTGCGGTAAATTCCGTTGCAGTAAATTCGAGCGCGGTATTTTTGGGCCGGCTCGATTGGACAGTCGCCGGATGCAGGATATACTGCATCAATGACTGTTCATAAATACTATATGACTGTTTGGCGATGTAATCAAGGAGATGCGTACCATGCCCGCTAAAACCTCACGCCCGGCATCCCGGCATGCGGGGCTGAAGCCGCTCGGCGAAGCCCAGTTAACCGCGGTCGCGGAATTATTCGCGGTCCTTTCCGAGCCGAATCGGCTGCGAATCCTGCAATTCCTGCAGGCCGGGCCCGCCAGCGTCGGGGAGATCGTCGAGCGCCTCAGCCTCAAGCAGGCCAACGCGTCAAAGCAACTGGGCTTGATGCTCTCCGCCGGCGTCGTGCGACGAGAGCAGGACGGCAATCGCGCGATCTACACCATCGCGATGCCTATCGTCTTCGACCTGTGCGGATTAGTCTGCCATCGCCTGTCCGAACACGCGACAGAACGCGCCGCGGCCCTGCGGGTTTAGACAGCACCAACACACACCGTCGGCCATTTCAACAGGCATTTTGGGTCATGGACGCGAAGGGCGGAATCTTGAGTCGTCGAGGGTTCCGTGTCATCGCGCTAGTGCTTACGATCGCCGTCGGTCTGGCGTCGCGGAAAATTCAATCGCCGCTGCCGTGGGCGGTGCAGAAAGAGCTCGGCGATGTGTTGTGGGCGATGGCGGCGTACTGGCTGATCGCCGTGCTGCGGCCGGGGTGGGCGATGTCGCGCGTCGCGATCCTCGCCGCGGTGCTGGCGATGGCGAGTGAATGCTCGCAGCTCTCGCACGCGGCGTGGCTGGAATCACTAAGACACTACCGGCTCGGCCATCTGCTGCTCGGGTCGGGATTTTCCTGGCTCGATATGGCGATGTACCCGCTCGGCGCGGCGATCGCGTGGGCGATTGATCGAATGAGCCGGCCGACGCACGGGAGCGAGGGCGCGCGGCTGAAGAATTAATTCTCGCTGCCCGCGAACGGGCTGGGCGGGGAAGCCGCGGAGAGATCGGTCTTGGCGATGTAGGAGAGCCGGCGGGAGATCGGCCTCATCGCCATCTGCACCGCCAGTGCGGCGATGCATCCTCCGATGACGGCGGCGATTCGTTCGACGGCGGTCAGGCGGAAATTGTGTTCGTTGGCGCACATGACGATGATCGTCGCCACGCAGGCGGTGCGTAGCGCCAAGTCCATCCGCAGCCATTCGCCGATGAAAATCACGATGACGAGTGCGAAGATGACCTGCGGCGTATCCGTGCCGAGGCAGTACGCCATCGCCACGCCGACCAGGCCGCCCAGCAGGTTGGCGGCGATTCTCAGCAGGGCGGCGGAGAAGCTCTGGTTAATGCCCGGGTAGAGCACGAGTACCGCGGAGATGATTGCCCACATCGAGCCCGGTTTGCCGAGGAAGTTGTAAATGCTGCTGATGAGCGTCGCCGCGAGCGCCAGCTCCAGCGCGAAGAACGCGGCGGCCATCATTGACTGGCGATTCGTACGGCGCGGCGCGGCAATGACGGAAAGAATCGAAGCCATGGCGCCGATCATATCCGTTCGCGGTCGCGGCTGTAAAAAGCTGCTTTTTAACGCGAAATCGCAAGAAATCAGTGAAGAATCGACTAAAGCCCACCCGCGGCAACGTCCGATAATGAAAAGATGTCCGATCGTCTCATCCAAGCCCTGATCGAATCGCAAAACGATGCAGCCGATGATTGCCTGCTCGAAGGGCTGCGGCTCGGCACGACGCCAGAGAAGGCAACCTGCCTCGACGCGCTCATGCAGCGCAACACTGTCCGCGGGTTGAGCGGCGTGGTGGGGCAGTACGATTCGCTCCCCGAGTCGATGCAGCTGCGCGTGCTCGGGCAAATCCGCAAACTCCACGCGGCCATCCGCGAGTGCGGGCGGAGCGACGACCATTCAGTACGCATCAACGCACTCAAACTGATCGCGCTGGGCCGACAGGGAAAATTGTCGTACGTGCTGCTGGAGAACCTGCACGCCGGCGATGACAACCTGGCGGACATGGCAGTGAAATCGCTGGTGGCGATGTCGCTTTGGGTGGTGACGGAGACGCGGGCGCTGCAAAGAGGGGTCGGGAGTTTAGGGTCTGGGGTCTGGGGTGAAGACGCGGAATCTGCCTCTTTACCGGAAACGCCGGACGCCAGTCCACAGTCCCCGGATCGCTCCGCCATTTACCACGAACTGATGGAACAACGCCCCGAAATCGAAGCCGCCGTCGCGCGGGCGCTCGACGTGCACCGCGGCAAGCACGCGGCCGACCTGCTTCGCGCGGGGCTGCTGCTGTGCGATTGGGCGGGCAGCAAAACGCTGGCGATTCTGAACACTGCCAAGCACGGCGGGCAGTCGCCGATGGTGCGCCGCCTTCAGCAGCCGCCGGCGAGTGAGAGCGTGGAGTCGTTCCTGCTCGGGGCGAGTCACGGGCAGCTGCGGTCGCACTTCAATATCGCTTTTTCACGGATCAACGAAGCGCCGGTGCTCGATGCGATCCTTCGCAAGACATATTGGTTGAAAGATCATCAGCTCGAAACGTGCCTTCACCACGTCACCCGTGGCGTGTGGCTCGGCGAGCACGAACTGATGCACGACATCGAACGCCGCACCCCTCACGAAGCGGCGAAGGTGGCGGAGTGGATCGCACTCACCGGCGTGCACGATGTGGTGCAGGACGAGCGAATCGAGCGGCTGCGGAATCATTCAATGACCGATTTCGACGCCCGCCTGCGCATTCTTCGCGTGGCGATCCGTCGCAAGCGCGGAGCGTCGGTCAAGCTGATTCAATCGTACCTCACCGACCCGGACGAGCGCCTCATGCGCATGGCCGCCCGGGAAATTATCCGGCGAAAGCCGTCGGATTTTGAAAACGTATTGCTGCAGATGATGACCAGCGCCCCGGAAAGCGTGCGGCGGGTGATCAGTCGATCGATCGGGCAGGTCGGGTTCGACCTATTCTGGATGCGATTCGATCGCCTCGACCGCGGGACAAGAAAACAGGCCGGCCGGGCGATGCTCAAGCTGCTGCCCGACGCCACGCTGCGCCTGGGTCGTCGGCTGGTGAGCGGAAGCATCGACGATCAACTCAAGGCCATGCAAATCGCGCAGGAGCTGGGCCTGAGCGACCAGCTCCGCACGCAACTGATGAGCCTTTGCACGCACCTCAACCCGAAAATCCGCAGCAAGGCGATTCACGTCGTCGGTGAAATCGCCGATCTGCCGGCCGACACGCTGCTTGAGCGGCTGATGACCGACACCGACGCGCGCGTGCGCTCCAACACCATCGAAATCCTCGAGACGAAACAGAAGACCGCCTTCCTGCCGGCCCTGGCGCAGCGGGCGCGATCATCGAACAACCGCGAGCGCGCCAACGCCATCAAGGCGATGCATCGCATGCGCGTTACGACAGCCAGCACGCAGTTGCTCGCGATGCTGCAGGACCCGCGGCCGGAGCATCGCATCAGTGCGCTGTGGGCGCTGCGTGAAACGGGAATCTGGGCGCTGGTGAACGCGGCGGTAAAAATCGCGAAGGAAGACGAGAGCTTAAAAGTCCGAAGGTATGCGCTTGCTGCGGTGAAGACGGTCGTAGAAACCGCCCAAGCAGCGAAATCCGCGAAAGCAGGATGATGAAACATATCCGGAACATCCTCACGCCCGAAACCGGTCGCTTCGCTTCATCGGGTCGAAGAAACTTCATCGCTCGCATCGCGGCGCGAAAATTCTTCCAATCCGCTTCGTGCGCCGTCGCGATGCTCGCGCACTTCAACGTCACCAGTGCCCACGCCCAAACCCCCCAGGCGGATTACCTCCGCCGCCTCTCTGAAAACGTCGGCGGGGCCGGGTCGAACGGCGGCGAAGGCGTGGCAATTCCGCACCTGCTCGCGTTCGTCGTGCTCATCGCCGGCGTCGTGACGATTCTGATCTGGTGGAATAACCGCCAGGAAAAGCCGAAGAAGATCAAGCACGTCAACCATTCCCGCAAGCTGATGCGGCAGATCAGTCGCGAGATGGGCATGGCGGGGGACGAAATCAAGCAACTCAAACTATTGGCTGACTTGTACGAGCGCGACAAGGGACAAGCCCTTGAGAATCCGCTTACGCTGCTGCTCTGCCCGTCACTGCTGACCCGCTCGATCGAGTCCGGCGAGAGCGCGATCGACCGCCAGGTCATCGGCCGCCTGGCGCGGCGCATTTCGCAGAAACCGACGAAGGTTTAGTCAGTCGCATCTGTATCCATACCAAGTGCCGTCGTTGTCCTCTCAGGAAGACGATGCCTCAGTGGTTCTATTTCACCTCGGTGCGATCGATCAACAAACAAGAAACCCGCTGATCACTCAGCGGGTTTCCTGATTCAATTCAGTCTCGCATGCCAATCGCTTATCGCTTGGCCTGGTCGTAGAAACCGACGAAGTACAAGAACCGGTTCTGGTTCATCACCGGGATGTGCAGCTCGCGGGCGTCGGCCTTGACCTTCAGGTACGCGTCCAGTTCGGCCTGTGCGATCGTCAGCTTCTGGGCGTTTTCAGGCAGGGCGAGTTCGTCGGCGGTGAAGATCGGCAGGACCGGCTCTTTGCCGAGCACGACGAAATCGGTGTCGGCATTAACGGTGTCGACCACCTTGCCGCCCCATTGGGTGACCAGGCGCTTGACCACGTCGGTATCGGCATCGGTGGCGACCTTGTTCTGGTCGAGATCGAACTTGCCGAAGACCACGAAGTTGAACTTGACGTTCGGGTCGTAAACCAGGTTGGCGATGACGTCGCCTTCGGCGATCGCCGAGCCCGGCGTGACCTTCACGATGCGGCACTCGCTGGTGGCAGCGCCGACGTGAACGATTTCGATCGAGCCCTTGCCGATCGGCATGTCGTCTTCACGCAGGCCGTCGGTGCCCATGGCGGGCACGCCTTCGACTTTGTCGTAGACTTCGAAGGTCAGGCCTTCGATGACCTGATCGCCTTTACCGAGGTTGATGTAGACGGTGTTGCCGGCGCCCAGGCTTGTGATGTTCCCGTCAGGCCGGCGGACCGTGGTCTCGATCGTATCAAGACGGTACCGCGCCAGCTTTTTCTTCAGGATCTCGATTTCCTTTTCCAGCGTAGACATGCGGGTGATCTGCGCGGTCAGCTCGAGCTGCTTGGCCTGAACGACGGCGCTCAGGTCGTCGCTGACTTTCTTGACCGATGCTGACATCTCATCGAGCTGCGCCTGCTTGGCGGCGCGGTCGGCGGCGGCGTCGGCGGTGGCCTTGGCGGCTTCGGCGTTGGCGGCTTCAACCGCCTTCTTGTTGGCTTCGATCGTCGCCATCGTCGACTTCATCATTTCATCGTTGGAGGCCGTCGATGTTTTCACGCTTGCGACGGTGTCGGCCAACTGCTGTTCCTTCGCGGCCAGCGCGTCTACTACCGTGTCGAGCGATCCGACGAGATTGTCCGGCTGAATGGAAATGCCGGTCAGCTTCGCCTTGCGAAGCTTTTCGTTGTCGGCGGCGATGTGGTTGTCGGCGTTAGTGATCGCCGACAACGCCGGGCCGGTCGTGCCGTCGATTTTCTTCGACAGCCGATTCCCGCGCTCCAGCAGAAGATCCACCCACTTGAGGCCCGAATCCGACAGCGAAGGGTCGGCCTTCAGCGCTGTGACGGCCGACGCCACGTCGCTCTCGCTCACGAACGAACCTTCGGCAATGATGGATTTGTATTTGGAGTCGAGTTTGACAAGCTTGTCCTGCTCGGCCCGCATGTTCACGTTAAAGTAGATCGCGAAAATCGCGGCTGTGAGGAACAGGATGGCAAAGATAACCAGCGCGGTGATCAACCCGCCACGCGATCCTTGCGGCTGACTAATGGGAGGCATACCAAATCTCCGTAAGAACTCGATGCAATTGCCCGGTGAGAATCTCTTCTGAATCGACCGATCCCTAACCCGTGGCCCGGCCGAAGCTTGAAGTCGGCCGGATCAACTCCGCTGTCCGCCGACCCGCCGCGCTCAACAACGCGGCTGCGCCGATAAGGACGCGTCGCGTAATCTATCGGCCAAAGGCGAGTCCGGTCAAGAAAATGGGCAGTTCGCAACGTCCGGAATTATCGGACGAGCCCCGGAATGCGTCATCGCGGCCAGAAACAAGTTGACCCGGGAGCGGGCCGGCTGGAACCTCATTTCAGCGATTTGGTGCAATTACATGCGGCGGTTCGCTTGTCAACGATTGTCGTGCGAAGCCTTTACTAACTATTGGAGGCAATACCCGGAGGTCGCGACACTCGCAACTTTGGATTGCCGAGGAATTGATGAGGTTCGACTGGATCGAAATCATCGATCAGGTCAACACGATGCCTGGGTGCCCGATCGCTGAACAATCAGGCTGATTTGCCATTACTTCAGGATCAGGAATTGCTCCTTGGAAATGGTCACTTCCAGTTGCGTTTCGGAACAGAACTTCCGCAAAGCATGCAGCGTTCCATATCGTCCAGCATTGATCGGCACTCCGAGCACATTCCGTTCCCAAATGATCGGAACGTTGCCGTCGGACTCACGTTTGCTTTCATCGACATCGATGACGTCATCACCGCAAAGTAGTCCGCCAGGTCTTACTTTGGGATACCACGCCAGCAAGTCTGCGAGCACGTATTCGAATTGGTGATTCGCATCGATGTAGACGAAATCGAGCGAGTTGTCCGGAAACCTGGTGGAAGCCTCAACAGAAAAGTCGCGGATGAATTCCACACGGTCGGCATAAGGAGACAGCAAGCCCTGAGCCTGATTGAAAATATCGTCCAGGTTTTTCACGTTCACGGAGTCGTGATACGTTTCGTAGGACTTGTAAGGATCAACGCAAAACAATCGACCCGGCTGTGATCGACGAGCGAGTTGGAGCGAAAATCCGCCCGCAAACGTGCCGACTTCGACATAAACGCCGTTCAGGTGCAGGTAGTTAATGGCAGCGATCACATCTTCCCTGCCGTCGCCCTTGAAGATGTGCTTGATGGAGGAAATTCCCATGTTCGGCTTATCCTAAAGAAGCCCGATTGAATTGTCCAAGTTGAGTTCGTGCGAATTTCTGATCAATGCGTCTATCCTTTTGCAATCTAGTGTTTTGCGAATAAGCTTGAAGTGGCAGAGCATGACGCTCGGGAATTCGGTTCGAGAAATACTTTTATGGGTATCCCCAGGCACGGTGCACAATCTTTTTTGTTCGAGGGCATGCGGAAACCCTTCGGCGGGTCCGTTTTGCAACTCGGGCGGCAAGATATATTTTTCACGCTCGAAGAGTTTGATGCCTGGGCAGCGGCTCGGGGATATCCGCTTAACCGGCTGCGAGAGCCCACGTTCCGGCCCGTAGATCCGGCACCGGGCATTCGCTGGATCGATGATGTCACCTTCTTTTCCCGACTTGGATTTGACGAGGTCCGCAGTTGCGATGCCGCCGAAATCGATAAGCCGGATTTCGTATTCGATCTCAGCGCGAACGTTCCGTCAGAACTACAAGATCGGTTCGATCTCGTTTTCGACGGCGGCACGCTGGAGCATATTTTCGACGTTCCGCGCGCATTGGCGAATATTCGATCGCTTCTCAAAGTGGGGGGCCGGATTGTCCATTCTTCTCCAATGTCGAATCTGGTCGATCATGGATTTTACAGTTTTTCACCGGGATTGTTCTGGGATTACTATGTTGCCAATGGCTTTGAAGTGGATGCCTGTTTCATAGTTGCCCATCAGATACAACACACGTCGAATTCAGCGTTCGCAGAGTCTGCGTTTTTCAAATACACACTGGGATGTCTCGATCAGTGTGAGAACGCATTCGTGGCCGAAACATTTGGAAAATACAACGTGTTTATGCTCTTTTTTGTCGCCACGAAACGGGCCGAGTCGGCCGGCAATGTCATTCCGTTCCAGAGTCGATACCTTCGTATGTGGAACACCCCCGGCCAAGCGCCGCGCCCCGCGCAGGGATTGCCATTCATGGGGATTTTCTAAGCGGTACCTGAGTTTGTCCGCATATTTGGGCGACGCGGCACCTCGCTCCGCCGCGTCCTGCCTTGTTTCGCGCGACAGAATTGCTGTTGAATTTCTATCCAAATGTCGGGCCCATTTCGTCACGGGATGACTTCTGCCGCCGTGGCGGTAAAGTCGGACGCAGGAGAAACCATTTCATGCCCAAGCTCACTGTTGAATCCGTTGGAACGTTCGATGTCCCGCAGGACAAGCGCCTCGTCAATGCGTTGATCGACGAAGCGAAAATAGACCAACTGCACGCCTGCGGCGGCAACGCCCGCTGCACCACCTGCCGGGTGGAATTCGTATCCGGCGAACCGTCGCAGATTACGCAGGCGGAAAAAGACTTGCTGGCAGCCCGCGTGCTGAACACGCCGGGCCTGCGGCTGTCGTGCCAGATCGTCTGCTCGGGCGACATGACGGTGAAGGCGATCTCGCGACTAGAGGGCACCGGCCGAGCCGACGCCGGCAAGCGCCCGGCGGACGAAATCGTCCCGCCGCCGGTGTGGGTGAAGAAGTAGGGCGCGATGAGCATTTAGATGATCGCCTGGATCATTCTGCCGATGACGCTCGGAATCGTCGTCGTCGTGAGTACGCTATTTTTCGCAATTACATCGCGCTCCTTGAAACGGGGTTGGCCTGCGGCGAGTATTTTGCCGGCTGTGCTTTGGGCGGAATTAATGTTCTATCGAATTGGGCGCGGCGCGTACCCGACGTTTGTGCCGCACTTCGTTCTCGGCATTGCGATTGTGTTTACGATCGTGCAGGCGGTTCGCACGATCGACAATGTTGAATAAGCACTTTGCCATGGCTACTTCATCGTCCAACACCGTCGGCGCTGGTTGCATCATCGGGTTTGGTTCGATTTTCTTCTTCGCGGGATTGGCCGCGCTGTCGCTCAGCATTCCCAAGGTTCTGCAGCATGAGAAAGACGCGTGGATCGGCCTCCTGGTCGGCGGAATCTTCGTGTTGGTCGGCGGCGGGATCATTGTCGGCGGATTGGTGGGGCGGAAGGTCGCCGCGCGGGAGCAATCGCTGAAGGAACTTCACCCCGACAAGCAATGGATGTGGAAATCGAAGTGGGCCACCGGCGAAATCGCCGACGGCGGCAAGACCGGCGTGATCATGCTCTGGTTTTTCACGATTGTCTGGAACGCGATTTCATTCCCGGCCGCGTTCGTTGTCTTTCCGCAGGTGTTTGAGAAGCACGAATACGGGCCGGCGTTTGTGCTGCTGTTTCCGCTGATCGGCGTGTTGCTGCTGGCAGGTGCGATCTTCTCAACCGCCCGGCAGCGACGGTTCGGCACTTCATACTTCCGGCCGGAAGTCATGCCCGCCTCGCCGGGAACGATGATGACCGGAACGATCCGCGTCTCCGCGAACTTCGAGGCCGCCGACGGCGTTACGTTGCGACTGGTCTGCGTTCATTCGCAAGTCACCGGCAGCGGCAATGACACGCACACCACCGAGACCATTCTGTGGGAAGACAGCCAAAAGGCCGAGCCGCTCAGTGCGCCGGGCGTGAACGGCGTGATCATCCCGGTGAAGTTTTTTCTCCCCGCCGACGCGCAGACGACCGACAACGCCAATTCCCGCGACCAGCGCATCTGGCGATTACACGCCAAGGCATCGCTGCCCGGGCCGGACTATTCGGCCCAGTTCGAGCTGCCGGTTTTCGAAACGCCGGAGTCGATCGCAGCGATCGCGGCGGCCAAGGCGGAACGAGAATCGGGCGAATCGCCGACGGAATTTTTCGCGTCGCCGCCAACGACCGATTCCGCGACGACTCTGCCGACCGAGCCGGGCGTCACCGCGACTCGCCGCATCGACGGCGGCTGGGATTTCAACTTCGCCGCGGGGCGGAACAAGGGATTCGCCGTCGCGCTGCTGGTTTTCGGCCTGATCTTCGGCGGCGTGACGGGCTTCCTGATCTACAACGGACTATCGATCGTGCCGCTGCTGATGGCCGTCCCCTTCGGATTGGTCACGCTGCTTCTGCTGGGCGGCGCGATTCAGATGGTGACAGCGCAGGTGGCCGTCATTGTTTCTCGCGGCGAGATAGCAGTGCAGAAGTCGTCGCCGATCTTACGTTCGAACAAAAAATTCAGCGCCGCCGATGTGAAGGACGTGACGATCAAAATCACCGCCAGCGCGGGGGACAAGGCGTACTACTCGATCCTGGTACAGCCGACGGCCGGCAGTGATTACAGCATCGCGTCAGGCATCGCGAGCAAGCGCGACGCGCAGTGGATCGCGGACCGGATCAAAGAATCGCTCGGCGTGCGTGGGGTATGAAAATTTCCCTCGCCCGGTACGCCGGGAGAGGGCAGGGAGAGGGTTCTGCTTCGATGTTCAGACGATCGGTGATTGAAGGAAACTTTAGTCGCGAAGTCTTTTTTAGTTCGGACGTCGCTCGGTGAAGGAGACAGAACCCTCACCCTACCCTCTCCCGGAATACCGGGAGAGGAACCGAGGGAAATTTTACTTCATCCGCAACACCAGCGCCGCGCCGTCGGTGCTGGTGCGAATTTCGTAAACCCAGCCCAGATTCATCACGCCCGCGAATTCCGAAGCGAGGAGTTTCGCCCCTTGCTCGGCGTTCGCGTCGGGGCCGATGCGGGTGGTGAATGCCAGCACGTTCGAGCGGACGCCGAGCGTGAAGACGCCGTCGGCGTATTGCTGGATCAGCTCGACGGCGCAGTCGGCGGCGCGGTCGATCAGGTTCGGGAGCAGGCTTCGGACCATTTCGCCGGCCGGGCCGAGGAGGGCGGTCGGGAGGTCGAGCTTGGTCTGCTGGTGGAGCGCGGCGTCGATCTGCTTGGCGATGTCGGACTGCCGGCTCGTGCTGTTGGAGCGGATGATGCTCGATTTGTCCGAGTCGAAAAGCTCGGCGATGAGTGAATCGTTGACCATCACGCGCGAAGGCGCCTCGGCCGGCGCGGCGGCGAGAATCTTCGCGGCGTCCTCGCCTTTCCGCAGGCGAACCAGTCGCTTGATTGCGGTCTTCGGCTGCTTGGTGTTTTCTGAGGCGAACAAAATCGCACGGCTGATCGCGTGGCGGACTTTCTTGTCCATCAACGCGTCGGGCGTGCAGGTGATGCCAAGCACCTGGCTGGCTTCGGCGGGCATCGGGGCGATCTCGATCTCGTCGGCATGCGCGTAGCCGAGCTTGGCGAGTTGGTTGGCGATGAAGACCAGGTACGCCGCCTGCCGCAGCGGCAGCGGGTCGGTTGTTTCGAAGGCTTTTTCCGGGTGGTGGTGGAAGCGAATCGCCTGCACGAGATCCGACGGCAACGCCCACGTGTGCGCGAGCGACGCGCCCAGGCCGGCGTGATCCGTGCCGAGCAATCGCGCCTCGCGATGCCGGCCGTCCTCGTTGTCGACGGCGGCGGCCTCGGCGATTTGCGTGCGCAGCGACGGCTGCGAGATCATCGCGAGCTTGCCGATGTCGTGCAGCAGGCCGAGGGTGGAAACGAACCCGCGGTCGACTGAGCTGACGCGATCGGCCAGCACTTCCGCCACGTAACTGACGGCCAGCGAGTGCACCCACAAATCTTCCGCTTCCGTCGCGGCCGCGCCGGTGGCGGGGAGCATTTCATCGAGACGCAGACGGATCAGCACGGATTTGACGAGTGCCAGCCCGAGATAACTCACAGCCTCCGTCACGGACGTGATTTTTCGCTTCAGCCCCATCGCGGAGCTGTTGACCGTGCGCAGCAGCGTGGCCGCCAACACCGGATCGCTCGCGGCGACGACGCCCACTGACGCGGCGGTTGAATTCGCGTTCTGCACTTCGCGCAGAAGTTCCACCACGACATTCGGCAGCGGCGGGATCTGCGCAAGCGTCTGCCGCACGTCCGGCAGCATCTCGCCGACGGAGTGCGATACGTCGGCCGACTGCGGCACGCGGATGCGATAACCACAGGGCGTGACGATGTACTGGTCGACCGTGCCGTGCGTCGGGTCGACTTCGGTCATCGTGTTGTTGACGTCAAGTTCGGAAGAAGTGCCCGCCCCGCGCAAACCCAGCAGGTCGAGAAGCCAATCGATTAATCCAATGCTGCTCATATTGGCTTACATCGGGCGAGAATCGGGCGCGCTTAACGGATGGGGGGCTGGTGAGGGCGGGGTCTGATAACGATTGGGAAATCGCGAGGCGAAAAAAATGAGAATGCTTGTCATCCTGAGGTACTCCGAAGGATCTGGCTGAACTCCCCTGGACGCCAGATCTTTCGGAGTACCTCAGGATGACGAGTCTTCAATCTGCGACTTGAATTTTCTATCACACGATCCGATCAATGAGTTCCTTACCGGACGTGAAGCACACAAGATTCTCCACGAAATGCCCCACTAGCCGCTCGAACTCATTCACGTGGCCGCCGGCGATGTGGGGCGTAATGTAGCAGTTGGGGGCCGACCAGAGCGGCGAATCGGCGCCGAGCGGTTCGGGCGTGGTGACATCCAGATACGCGCCGGCGAGCCGGCCGGTCTCTAAACACGCGAGCAGGCCTTGCTGATCGACCGTCGTGCCTCGGCCGACGTTGTAGAAGTGGGCGTGATGGCGCATCTTCGCCAGCCGCTCGACGTTGAAGAAACCCTCCGACTCCGGCGAGGCGGGGAGAATGTTCACGATGTGGTCGGCCGTCGCGAGCAGAGCGTCGGCCTCTTTCGGCGTGACGACTTTCACGCCGGGGCAGCTCGTGGGGTTGCGCTTCACGGCGATCAGGTTCATCTTGAACGGCGCGAGCATTTCCACCAACCGCCGGCCGATCGCGCCGAAGCCGTAGAGGATGACCGTCTGGCCCTGCAGCAAAAATGTCTTGTAGCGCGTGTCGGCGTACACCCACGATCGGTCGCTCGACTGATCGCCGAGGCACGCCGGCAGCATACGCGAGTTGGCGAGCATCATCGCCAGCAGGTGCTGAGCGCACGGCTCGTCGTACACGCTGGAGGAGTTGGTGAACGCGCTGCCGCGGGCTTTCATAGCAGCTTTGAATCTATCGGTGTCGTAACGCGTGTAGCCGGCGCTGGTGAGGTGCACCCACTTCACGTTTGGCAGCTTGACGACTTGGTCCGGATCGGGCTGGCCGAAGGCGATGTCGGCGTGGGCGAGATTCGGGTCCGCCTCACCGGCCGAGAGATTCGTCGCCGCGAGCTTGGCGGGGAAAATCAACTCGTGCGGCACGATGGCGGCTTTGAGCTTGGCGGTAATCTCCGCGGGAAAGGTGGCGTTGCACCAGATCGTGAGTTTGTCTTTGGCCATGCGGTATAGATACAAAGAGTGAACCACGAAGTCACGAAGAACACGAAGGAAGGCAAAACCAGACGAGTTTCACGCTCAGATTTTCCGCACTTTGGGGGTCGAAGTTGATCAGCCGAAAACTGCTTCGTGCTCTTCGTGACTTCGTGGTAAATTATCTTTCATGAACGCAATGCCTCTTCTCGTCGGCGTGTTGTGCGTGATGGCGATCGCGTATCGGTACTACAGCGCGTTCCTGGCCGCGAAGGTGGCGACGCTCGACGACTTGCGGACGACGCCGGCGGTGGTGAACGACGACGGGCAGAACTTTCATCCGACCAACAAGTGGGTTCTCTTCGGCCATCACTTCGCGGCCATCAGCGGCGCGGGCCCGCTCATCGGCCCGGTGCTGGCGGCGCAGTTCGGCTACCTGCCGGGGCTGCTGTGGATCGTGATCGGTGTCTGCCTCGCGGGGGCGGTGCAGGATTTCCTCGTGCTCGCGATGAGCATCCGCCGCGGCGGGCGGTCGCTGGCGCAGATCGCGTTCTCCGACGTAGGCAAGGTGGCCGGCGTGGCGGCGACGGTGGCGATTTTGTTCATTCTCGTGATCGCGCTGGCGGGGCTGGGAAAGGTTGTGGTGAAGGCGCTGGGCGGGGAGGAAGTGAAATTTCCGACGCCAAGTGTCTTGGTATTACCCGCGGACAAACCGATCGTTCCGGGAGAAAACGGCACGTTTCAAGTACCGGCGGGTGCGGGCTTTGCATGGGATCAGCACGGGTTCATGCTAATCAACGAGTCGTTTCAAATGCGTAGCCCGCAGGGACTGATTGGTACCGGCGGCGAGAGTTGGGGCGACATTGTTGCCGGAAAGCAAACGGCGCTTCAGCATATGGGAAATGGATCTTGGATATATTACCCACTACCGAGCAACGCAATTCGCGTCATCCCCGGCAGTTCCTGGGGCACCTTCACCATCGCGATGACCATCCCCATCGCGCTCTTCGTCGGCCTGTACATGTACAAGCTCCGCCCCGGCCACGTGGTCGAAGCGTCGATCATCGGGGCCGTGCTCACACTGGTCGCGACGGTCGTCGGCGGGATGATTCCCGGGTCGCCGCTGGAGCCGTTCTTTAATTTGAAGGATTATCAGGTCATCTGGGCGATGGCGATTTACGGCTTCATCGCCAGCGTGCTGCCGGTGTGGATTTTGCTCTGCCCGCGGGATTATCTCAGCAGCTTTCTCAAGATCGGCACGATCGCGATCCTCGTCGGCGGGGTGATCATCGCCAATCCGCACATGGAAGCGCCGGCGATCAACCACGCGTTCCTCGGCGGCGGGCCGGTGCTGGGGAAATCGTCGGCCATCTTTCCGTTCCTGTTCATCACGATCATGTGCGGGTCGATCAGCGGCTTTCACGCGCTGGTGAGCAGCGGCACGACGCCGAAGATGATCAAGAAGGAATCCGACGCCCGCATGATCGGCTACGGCGCGATGCTCATTGAAGGGCTCGTTGGCGTGGTCGCGATGATCGCCGCCAGCACGCTGCCGGTGGGCGATTACTACGCGATGAACGTGGACCTGGCCAACATGCCGGCGGTGCACGAATCGATACTGCAAATCCCCGGCGGCGGGATCGAGCACATCGCCGATTACGAAGCGCTCACTCAGGAAAGCCTGCGCGGCCGAACCGGCGGGGCGGTCACGCTGGCCGTCGGCATGGCGCATATCTTCGACACCAGCGCGAAGCGCCTCGGCGCCGCGACGGCCGGCACGCTGCAGGCGATGTGGAAGTACTGGTACCACTTCGCGATTATGTTCGAAGCGCTGTTTATTCTGACGACGATCGACACCGGCACACGCATCGGGCGGTTTCTGCTGCAGGAAGTGATGGGTAAGTTCCACCCCAGACTCGGCCTGCACGGATCGGTCTTCGCCTCGATCTTCAGCACGGCCGTCATCGTGGCGGCGTGGTGTTACTTCATCCGGGCGAATAATTTCGCCGCCATCTGGGCGATGTTCGGCGTGGCGAACCAGATGCTCGCGGTGATCGCGCTGGCGATCGTCTCGGCGTATCTCGCGGGCGCAGGGAAAATGAAATACCTCTGGGTCAGCGCCGGCCCGATGATCGTCGTCGCGACAACGACCAGCACCGCGGCGGTGCAGATTTTACTGCGCCAATGGAACACGCTCGTCGCCCAAGCCAACGCCGCCAAGCCCGATACGGCGATGCAGTTCAACGCGGTGATCACCGGAAGCTTGCTGCTGCTGATCCTGCTGTGCGGGGCGATTGTGGTGGTGACGTGCGGGATCAAAATTCTCCGCACGGATCTCCCCGGGACACAAAAAAGTCTATCCCCAGCGGCCGCGTAACGGCGCGGTTTTTTAGTCTTCACGTAGCATGGGCTTCCAGCCCATGTCAAACGATCGTCGAGCGGACGTTCATCGCCCAAAGGTTGAAAAACCACGCTTCGAGCGGGCAGGCTTTTCTGCGAATGCGAAACGCGAAACGAAGACTTCCCGCTCGTGTCGTGGTTTTTCAAATTTTGTGCGCTTTAAGTGCGTTCAAACTTGGTTTGACACGGGCTGGAAGCCCGTGCTACTTGAAATTCGTTTCCCAATGATGCCATTCTTTCAGCGGCTAGGGATCCGGCATTCCGTCCAAGAAACCCCCTCGGGGGCGAAATTCCGCGGTTCTCTCAATTGACTTTGCACCGCCCGCATTTATACTTTCCCCCCTTCCAAGCTCCCCGTGCGCGATGACGGAAACTTGTTTGGGATTCAACGTCGGCGGATTGATGTATTTTCCGCCCTGACGTTGCGGCGACGCCGACTCGCGTTGGACACTCGGAAACGTGACATCGGTGTTCACTGCAAACGGCTTCGCTGCCATAGCTCAGTGGTAGAGCGCCACCTTGGTAAGGTGGAGGTCCAGGGTTCAAGCCCCTGTGGCAGCTTTGGCGACATTCTGGTTGAGATGTAGGCAGAGGGCAGGCGTCAGCGGGCAGTAGGCAGCTGGCAGCAGGCAGTAAAAAATTGCAGTTCCATCTGCGATTTTGATTTACTGCCAGCTGCCGGCTGCCCGCTGCCTACTGACCCCTGCCTACTGCCTACCCGAAAACTCTCAACCAGTTGTCGAGTTATTAGTCAGTGGGGCGGCCTCGACAACCGCTCGGCAAGAAATTTTCGGAGACTCTGTCATGGCAAAAGACGTATTCAAACGTACTAAGCCGCACGTGAACGTTGGCACCATCGGTCACATCGACCACGGCAAGACCACGCTCACCGCGGCGCTCTCTGCCCGCTCGCAAGCCAAGTACGGCACGACGGCCAAGAACTACAAGGACATCGCCAAGGGCGGTATCGACCGCGACGCGACTAAGACGGTCACGATCGCCGCGGCACACGTGGAGTACGAATCTCCGCAACGCCACTACGCCCACGTCGACTGCCCCGGCCACGCCGACTACATCAAGAACATGATCACCGGCGCCGCTCAGATGGACGGCGCGATCCTCGTCGTCAGCGCTGCTGACGGCCCGATGCCGCAGACCCGCGAGCACATCCTGCTCGCCCGCCAGGTCGGCGTGCCGAAGATCGTCGTGTTCCTCAACAAGATCGATCTGGTCGACGATCCTGAATTGCTCGAACTCGTCGAAATGGAAATCCGCGAACTTCTCACGAAGTACGGCTTCCCCGGCGACGATACGCCGATCATCAAGGGCAGCAGCAAGCCGGCCCTGGATAACCCGGCCGACGACAAGGCCAACGCGCCGATCGACGAACTCGTCGCCAAGCTCGACGAGTACGTTCCGATCCCGACGCGCGAAGTCGACAAGCCCTTCCTGATGCCCGTTGAAGACGTCTTCAGCATCAAGGGTCGCGGCACGGTCGCGACGGGTCGCGTCGAACGCGGTACGGCCAAGGTCGGCGACGCGGTTGAAATCGTCGGCTTCACGCCGAACAAGCCGTCGGTCATCACCGGTATCGAGCAGTTCCAGAAGACTCTGGACAGCGCGCTGGCCGGCGACAACGTCGGTGTTCTGCTCCGTGGCGTTGAAAAAGACGACATCGAGCGCGGCCAGGTGATCTGTGCTCCCAAGAGCATCACCCCGCACACGAAGTTCACCGGCGAAGTGTACATCCTGACCAAGGAAGAAGGCGGCCGTCACACGCCGTTCTTCACCGGGTACCGTCCGCAGTTCTACTTCCGAACCACGGACGTCACGGGTTCGGCCAAGTTGCTGGGCGGGGCCGAAATGGTCATGCCGGGCGACAACGTTGCGATCGAAGTGGAGCTTCAGGCTCCGATCGCCATGGAAGAAAAGCTCCGCTTCGCCATCCGCGAAGGCGGCAAGACGGTTGGTTCGGGAGTTGTGACGAAGATTTTGGCTTAAACTGAAAAGGGCGTTAGGCGTTAGTAGTTGGGCGTTAGAAAACGCCTTTCACTAACGCCTAACGCCTAATTCCTAACGCCTGGTGTTTTTATGGCAAAAGAAAATCGTGAAATGGTGTGGCTGCAATGCACCGAGACCGGCGATCTGAACTACCGCACCGAAATCAAGGTGGCCGGTGGCGTTCAGAAAGTCGAACTGAAGAAGTACAGCAAGCGGTTGCGCAAGCACACGCTGCATAAGGTCAAGAGGAAGTAATCAGTATTGAGGGGCAAGGGGCAAGTGAAGACTTGCCTTTGCTTGCCCCTTGCCCCTGGATACTTGCCCCTTTTGCTACGCCGGTAGCTCAATTGGCAGAGCAGCCGTCTCCAAAGCGGCAGGTTGTAGGTTCGATTCCTACCCGGCGTGCTTGGCTGAATGAATCGAGTTGTTATGGCGTCTGTAACGAAAAGCGAAAAGATGGCGACTGACCTTACCGCTCCCGGCCCCGACGACTCCGGCGATCAAAAACGCCCGGAGAAGTATGTTCGGCCCGCCGAATCCGGAATGTTCACCATCGTCAAGCGCGGCCAGGGCTACTGGACGCGCATGGGAACCGCCATCGTCGCGGTCATGCTCATCGCGCTGATTTCGATCAACCTGGCGCAGATCCTCAAGGGCACTTTCTCCGTCAAGCCCGGGCTCTCCATCGGGTTCGGCGTGCTGACGGGTGTCGTCCTGTCGCTGCTCTCCTGGCGGCTGATGAACAAGCCCAGCCATGTGGAATTCCTCATCGCGACCGACAGCGAGATGAAGAAGGTGAACTGGACCAGCAAGGCCGACCTGATCGGCGCTACCAAGATCGTCATCATCTTCATGTTTTTCATCGCGGCGTATCTGCTGCTGATGGATGTGATTTTCGGCTATTTCTTCAAGTTGATCACCGTGCTGAAGACCGGCCCGTTCGGCTAATAAAAGGCTCAATGCAATGCAATTTTTCGTTCTCAGAGTCGCGAGCAACAAGGAAGACCGCGTACGCGAATCTCTGGCCCGCAAGGTCAAGATCGAAGGCCTCGAGCCGCAGGTCGGCCGAATCCTCGTACCGATCGAGCGCGTCCGCTCGATGAAGCAGGGCGTCCGCAAGGAATCCGATCGCAAGAAGTACCCCGGCTACGTCTTCATCGAACTCGAGCTCGACAAAACCGGCACCATCCCCGAAAAAGTCTGGTTCACCATCAAAGAAACCGACGGCGTCGGCGATTTCATCGGCAGCAACGGCAAGCCCAGCGCGATGAGCCCGTCCGACCAGGCCAAGATGCTTGAAGAGGCCGAACGCCCCGACGACGCACCAAGCCTGCAGACCGGCTACAAGAAGGGCGACAAGATCAAAGTCACCGACGGCGCGTTCATCAACTTCGAAGGCGACGTCGACGAGATCATCCCCGACAAGGGAATGGTCCGAATCATCACCACAATCTTCGGCCGGCCCACTCCGCTGGAGTTGGAATACTGGCAGATCGAAAAAATGTAAGGAAAAGGGTTATGCGGTCATCGTACTTAGTCGTTTTGTTGACGTTGGCAGTGATCGTTGGTTGCGATAGCCTTAAGGGCTTCATGCCCGCGCCGACGGCGAATAAGGCCGTCACGATTCCGGGATCCGCAGGATTGGTCTTTTACGGCACGGCCGACACGATGTCGCTGCCGGCCAATTCGCCCGGCGCTTACTACGTCGCGGAAGATGACACGAGCAAAGTAGTCACAGTGTTCAACGTTCTGCCGGGCCAGTCGTCGGCCGCAGCGCTTACGCCGGAGCTGAAGAATCAGCTCGACGCGCACCGGAAATACCGCGTGTACTACCTCAGCAACAAGAACGCGACGAACCCGACGACGATCCCGATGGTCGGGTAAGCAAGTTGAGCGTTGTTTAGCCGCACCGCTCGCGGGGCGGCTAAACGCGGAAAAGCCCGTGTGATATGTTCCGGTTCATTCAATATTACGGGCAATTCCAGGACGCCAAAGGTCGTTTCGGATCGCTCCCCGGATGGGCGAAATGGCCGATCCTGATCGCCGCTATTCCGGGGATAGTGCTGGCGCTCTTGTCAATTGTCGCATTAGGGGTTAGTATCCTCGCCCTTTTGCTCCTGACCCTGCCGACGTATCGGCTGATGCAAGTGCTGACCGGGTCGGGAGTTCGGCCGAAAAATGCCGAAGAGCCGGAATTCGTGCCGCAACCGCCCGCTTCGGGCCGGCGGCACATTGATGTGAAAATCGTCGAGTAAAATCGGCAAGTTACTGACAGAATAGAAGGCAGTCATGGCTAAGAAAGAAATCACGACCGTGTTCAAGCTCCAGGCGCCCGCGGGCGTCGCGACCCCGGCTCCGCCCATCGGGCCGGCCCTCGGTCAGAACGGCGTGAACCCCGGCCAGTTCATCCAGAAATTCAACGCCGCCTCCGCCCACCTCAAGGGCAAGATCATCGGCTGCGTCGTCACGGTATATAAGGATCGCACGTTCGACATCGAGCTCAAGAGCCCGCCGTCGGCCGAGCTCCTGAAAGAAGCCGCCAAGGTTCCTAAAGGCTCCGGCGAACCGAACAAGAACAAGGTCGGCAAAGTGACCATAGCCCAGTGCAAGAAGATCGCCGAGGAAAAAGGCAAGGACCTGAACTGCTTCGACTTCGACAAAGGCGCGCGAATCGTCGCCGGCCAGGCGCGGTCGATGGGCATCACGGTCGAAGGCTAAAACAAATTGTGGATTTCGGATTTCGGATTGCGGATTGCGGATTGAAAACGCAAACGCATTTAAATCCGCAATCCGCAATCCGAAATCCGCAATAGAATGGCCGAACCACGGGCCGTAACAGTGGGAGCTTCCGCCGAGCATTTACCGGCGTAGAGGAGCGATTTAGTAATGGCACAACTCGTCGTCGTACAACGTTCAAAACGCTATAAGAAAGCCGCGGAAGTCGCGGTGGAAGATCTCCTTCCGGTCGATAAGGCCGTCGCGAAACTCAAAGAGTTTCCGCCGACCAAGTTCGATCAGTCGGTCGAGCTGATCTTCTCCCTCGGCATTGATGCCAAGCAGGCGGATCAGATGATCCGCGGTTCGCTCTCGCTGCCGCACGGCGTGGGCAAGACCAAGCGCGTCGTCGCGTTCTGCCCCGAGCACCTGGTCGAAGCCGCCAAGGCCGCCGGCGCGATCCGCGCGGGCGGGCAGGATCTGGTCCAGGCGATCGAAAAGGAAAACTTCACCGAATTCGACGTCGCCATCAGCACCCCTGACATGATGCGATTCGTCGGCCGTCTCGGTAAGGTACTTGGTCCGAAGGGTTTGATGCCCTCGCCCAAGGCCGGCACCGTGACCGCGGACATCGCGTCGGCCGTCAAAGAATACGCGGCCGGCAAGGTCGAGTACCGCAACGACACCGGCGGCAACGTCCACAGCGTGGTCGGCAAAGTCAGCTTCGACAACCAGAAGCTTGCCGACAACATCAACGCGATGATCGTCGAGATGCGCAAGCGCAAGCCGCAGACGAGCAAGGGCGCGTTCTTCAAGAAAGTCGTCTTGAAGGGCTCGATGACCCCGGCGGTGTATTTGGCGGTTTCGCTGTAAATCGGGTGTCGGCTGCGGAGTTGAAAAAACTCAGCACTCAGCACTCAGCACTCAGAACTGAGAAACACAATGAGCAAAAAAGTTAAAAACCTGATCGAGAAACAGATCGACACCGACCTCTCGGGCATCGACGGCATTGCCGTCATCAACCCGCGCGGGATCGGCGCGATCAAGAACAACCTGATCCGTCGGCGCCTGCGTGAGAAGGGCCTGAACATGCGGGTGGTCAAGAACACGCTGGCCAAGCGCGCGGGCGACCGCAGCAAGGTCAAAGGGTTCGACAAACTGCTCGACGGCCCGTCGGCGATCATCTTCGGCAAGGCCAGCATCAGCACGATCGCTCGTGCGTTGCTCGAAGAGAAGAAGCTCGACGAGACGCTCGAGTTACGCGGCATGTTCTTTGACGGCGAGATTTACGTCGGCGACAAGGGCGTGAAGCAGGTCAGCACAATGCCGACCCGCGAAGAGGCGATCGGCCTCGTCGTCGCCGCCATCCTCGCCCCGGGAGCGAAGCTCAGCGGCACACTCAAGGGCCAGGCCGGCAAGGTCGCGGCACTGATCAAGGCGATCGAAGCCAAGGCCGAAGCGGCAGAGAAGGCCGCACCGAAGGCAGCCGCGCCGGCACCGGCGGCCCCCGAAGCACCGGCCGCTCCGACTGCTTAAGAAAAATTAAACCACGAAGTGACGAAGCAACGAAGCGGTCGCTGACTCAAGTTGCTCTTCGTGCCCTTCGTGGCTTCGTGGTTAGAAATGTATTTGTCCACGACCGGACTGCTCCCTAGCGGGATTAAATGGCTTCGATGTGAAGCCTGCTCTTCGGCGGGACAGTGTGTTCGACACGGTTGGGACTCCGATATCGTCCCGGAGATGAAGTCATGGCAGAAGCAACAGCAGAAATCAAAGAACTCGGCGACAAGATCGTCGGTCTCACCCTCAAGCAGGCCGTCGATCTGGCCGCCTACCTGAAGGAAACCCACGGCATCGAACCCGCCGCCGGCGGCGTGGTCATGCAGGGCGGCGGCGGTGGTGGCGCGGCTCCGGCGGCTGAGAAGGAAGAAGCGAAGACGAACTTCGACGTCGTCCTCAAGGCGGCCGGCGACAAGAAGATCCAGGTCATCAAGGAAGTCCGCACGGCCACGGGCCTGGGCCTCAAGGAAGCCAAGGATCTCGTCGAAGGCGCTCCGAAGACCGTCAAGGAAGGCCTTCCCAAGGAAGAAGCCGAGAAGCTCAAGAAAGCTCTGGAAGACCAGGGCGCGACCGTCGAACTCAAGTAAGTTCGAGAAAGTCGTTGGAAATTCAAGGAATCGCCGGTCGCAAGATCGGCGATTTCTTTTTTTGTTCGACATTCGACGTTCGAAGTTCGACGTTCAGCGTGCGGCATTCAATGTTCTATGTTCTTCCCCAATGCGAACGTCGAACGTCGAATGGATTTTCATCGCTTCGCGCCTACACTTTGCGAAAGCTTCAGTTCGCTATCAGATTGTCATAGGAGAATTCACATGTCTACGTCCTACGGTTACGCCGCCCAAAACGCCAAAACGCCGCTCGCGCCGTTCAAGTTCGATCGTCGCGATCCGGGCCCTGACGACGTCGCGATCCAGATTCAATACTGTGGCGTGTGCCACTCCGACATTCACCAGGTCCGTGACGAGTGGGGCGGCAGCATCTTCCCGATGGTGCCAGGACACGAAATTGTCGGCAAGGTGACGAAGGTCGGCAAGAACGTGAAGAAGTTCAAGGAAGGCGATCTCGCCGGTGTCGGCTGCATGGTCGATAGCTGCCGCCAATGCGAAAACTGCAAAGATGGCGAAGAGCAGTACTGCACGCGAGGCCTGGTACTCACCTACAACTCCAAGGACAAGGCTGGCCAGCCGACTTATGGCGGGTACTCTGACCACATCATTTGCGATGAAGCGTACACGCTGAAGATCTCTTCGAAGTTGAACCTGGCGGCGGTCTCGCCGCTGCTGTGCGCGGGGATCACCACCTACTCGCCGCTGAAACACTGGAAAGTCGGAAAGGGCAGTCGCGTCGGCGTGATCGGGCTCGGCGGCCTGGGGCACATGGCGCTGAAGTTCGCCCACGCGTTCGGTGCTCACGTGACGCAGTTCACCACCTCGCCGGGCAAGGAAGAAGACGCCAAGCGACTCGGGGCCGATGAGGTCATCCTCAGCCGCGACCCGAAGAACCTCGCCCCCTTGGCCAGCAGCTTCGATTTCCTGATCGACACGGTCGCTGCCTCGCACGACATCAACATGTACCTCGCGACCCTCAAGCGGAACGGCACGCTGGCGATGGTCGGCGCGCCGGACAAGCCCTTGCCGGTGGCGGTGTTCGGCCTGATCATGGGCCGCCGCAGCTTCGCCGGCTCAGCCATCGGCGGGATCCGTGAAACCCAGGAAATGCTCGATTACTGCGCCGAAACGGGGATTGTCTCGGATATCGAGATGGTCAACATTGACAAGATCAACGAAGCGTACGAGCGGGTGATCAAGAGCGACGTGAAGTACCGGTTTGTGATCGATATGAAGAGCCTGAAGCAGGGGTAGACGAATCAAAAATCCCCCATTTGAACATCAACCGACCCCAACGGTAGTCGGGTGTGCAAAAATTTTCTTGCAAACGGATCTTCTGTTGATATGCAAACCATGAAAGTGTATGATTTGCAAGTCTGATTTGGCCCAACGACTTTTAAATCCTCAGTAACATTCCAGAACTTCCCTGGCCGCGAAAGCGAGGGCGTGTCTGGTATTGTCGTTTGCGCTAACGTAGTCCGATAGTTTGTGTGTCATTAATGCTGTCCTATGGGACGGCAGCGGGTTTGGACGAATGTCTACACGCCCGCCGTTAAAGCCGCTGGTTCGTTTTGGAACTCGCGGCTTTCTTTGTCGACTGACTTGGTCACCATCCTGTCCGTGACGGCAGGCGATGTCTTCACGGTCGCGTCAATCCTCGCTGGAGGGATCGGCGTTTGAAATCATGAACTGCCTCGGCAGTTCGATCATCCAGCGGAAAAGGACAATCTGATGCGAGAGGTTCGCGATTTTTCCAAACGCGGCGATGCCCTGCCGATCCCCAATCTGATCGACGTGCAGATCGATTCTTATGTAAAATTTCTCCAGAAAGAGACGGACATCAAGGCCCGTAAAAATGAAGGCCTTGAAGCGCTGCTGCGCGAAGTCTTCCCGATCGAAAGCTACGACGGCAATCTCAAGCTGGAATACATCTGCTACGAACTGAGCGAGCCGCGCTACACCACCGACGAGTGCCGCGCCCTCCGCCTCACCTTCGGCATGCCGTTCCGCATCCAGGTGCGCTTCGTCCGCAAGGACAAAGACGAAGTGATGGAAGACTCCATCTACCTCGGCGAAATCCCGATCATGATCGGCGGCGGCGAGTTTATCATCAACGGTGCTGAGCGCGTCATCGTCAACCAGTTGCACCGCTCACCGGGTGTCGACTTCCTCGTCGAAGTGCAGGAAGGCGATCGCCCGCTTCACGGCTGCCGCGTCATCCCCGAGCGCGGCTCGTGGATCGAATGCTCGGTCACCAAGAAAGACGCGCTCGCGGTTCGCATCGATCAATCGAGCAAGATCCCGGCGACGACTTTCCTTCGCGCGCTCGACAAGAAGTACAGCACGACCGAAGCGATCATCAAAGAATTCTACAGCGTTGAATCCGTGAAGGTGAAAGACCTTCAGCAGACTTTCTACGCCGCCAGCAGCATCATCGACTCCGAGACCGGCGAAGAAATCGTCAAGGCCGGCGCGATGATCGCCGAGGCGATGAACAAGATTCAGGCCTCCTCGCTCAAGAGTATCGACTGCGTGACGAAAGTCAGCGACCCGCTGATCCTCAATACGTTGGCCGACGATACCTGCACCAGCCACGAAGATGCGCTGATGCGGATTTACGCTCGCCTGCGTCCGGGCAACCCGCCGCAGCTGGAGAAGGCGATCACGCTCTTCACCGAAAAGTTCTACGACGAAAACCGCTACCGCCTCGGCCGCGTCGGTCGCTTCCGCATCAACCGCAAGTTCGATCAGAACGTGCCGGAAACCGCGATGACGCTCCGGTCGGAAGACCTCGTCAACTCGCTCAAATACATGTTCAAGCTGCGTAGCGGCGAAGGTTACGTCGACGATATCGATCACCTCGGCAACCGCCGT
>JBBQNK010000023.1:0-69201 GCA_038329865.1 Tepidisphaerales bacterium
CGGAGAGGGGGAGATTCGAACTCCCGTAACCTTTCGGTTAACCGGTTTTCGAAACCGGCGCGTTCAGCCGCTCCGCCACCTCTCCGGGGAGTGGCGACACGATAGCGAATACCCGGTAATTCGTCAAAAAGGCATCGGTCGAGTTCGATTTTAAATTGTCCCGTTCGGCCCTCCGCTCGGCATCTGAACCTTGAACACGCAGTGGAGGCTTTCCTCGTTAGTCTTCACTTCACTGATATGAACACTCGCTTTTGATCGTCGGCCGTCCACAGGCAGCCCTGTTACGCGGCCTGCAAATAGTTGGTTGATGTGGTCACACTCATCGGTTTCTGTTTGGCCTCTCGACATGATGCCTTGTGATCTCGTACGCGCTCCGGGTTGATGCCCTGCCAGTGATGCATCTTGCCATCTTTCAACAAATTCCGGACACGGCCAGCTTTCAACATCTCACCTTCTCGCCACTCTCGGGCGTGATGCTGTTTTGTATACATTGTGCTGAAACGCGCGGCGACGCTATCCTGGACCCACGGATGGATCGCTCGTTCTACCACGACAATATCGATGACTTTTTGGACAACAGCGCCGAAGTCATTCTCGGCCGCCTCGTACAGAAAAGTACGTTCGGTATCGAAGGAACGCAGCGGGATGCCTGGGTGGAACAGATCGGAATATTGCGTCACGTGCTGGCGCCTTTTCGGGGACGCGGGTCAGTCTATTTTGAGTTCAGCGTTCCGCGACTCGGAAAGCGAATCGATGTTCTTGTCGTCATCGGGGCGGCCGTCTTCGTTTTGGAATTCAAAGTCGGCGAGAAAAACTTCGCCGCGCATACGGTCGATCAAGTCTACGACTATGCGCTGGACTTGAAGAATTTCCACGAGTCAAGCCAGGACTGCTGGGTCGTGCCGATCTTGATCGCGACCGCGGCCGATCAAGCTGAGCCCATTGTTGCGGCCACACATCAGAGCGATCGCGTCTTGATGCCGATCAAGAGCACCGTCGCCCTCCTCGGCGAGGTGATCCGCGACGCGCTCTTGTTTACAGATGGGCCGGATATCGACATCGCCATGTGGGAACGCGGGCGATATCGCCCCACCCCAACGATCGTTGAGGCCGCGATGGCTCTATACGCCGGCCACAATGTGGGTGACATCTCGCGCAGCGGCGCCGAAGATGCCGACCTTGAAACGACTTCCCGAACGATTGCGGAAGTCATCCGCGATTCAAAGGCCAACTCTAAGAAATCGATTTGTTTTGTCACCGGCGTACCAGGCGCTGGCAAAACATTGGTTGGGCTGAACATCGCTACGCAGCACTTTGACAAGGCGAATGATCTCTACAGCGTCTTCCTATCCGGCAATGGGCCGCTGGTTGCTATTCTCCGCGAGGCGCTGGCGCGGGATAAAGTTCGGCGCGAAAAGGAACGCGGCACGCGGGTCAAACTCGGTCATGCACGAAGCGAGGTTAAAGCGTTTATCCAAAATGTTCACCACTTTCGCGATGAATGCCTTGTCGATGAGAATCGGCCCCCGGTTGAGCATGTGGCGTTGTTTGACGAAGCACAGCGAGCATGGAATCTTCATCAAACGACGAAGTTCATGCTGCAAAAAAAGAAGCGGCCGGGATTCGATCGGTCCGAGCCGGAGTTTCTGATCAGCTGTCTCGATCGGCACCCGGATTGGGCCGTCGTCGTTTGCCTGGTTGGTGGCGGGCAGGAGATCAATACCGGCGAGGCTGGCATTGGTGAATGGATCGAATCGCTACTGCGGTCTTACCAGAACTGGCATCTCTATCTTTCATCCCGGCTGACTGATTCTGAATACGCTGCCGGCCGCGTGATCGAGCAAGTCAAGTCGTTGCCGAATGTGACGTTTCGCGATGAACTGCATCTGGGCGTTTCAATGCGATCATTCCGGGCGGAGCACGTATCGTTGCTGGTCAAGCAACTGCTCGATCTGGAGGACAAACAGGCCATCGAAACGCTGAAACGCGTGGCCGATCGCTATCCGGTCACGATCACTCGCGACTTGCGCACCGCAAAGCAGTGGGTCCGTGAACAAGCGCGCGGCAGCGAACGGTACGGCATTGTGGTTTCATCCCAGGCGCAGCGTCTTAAGCCGCACGCAATTGACGTACGTTCGCCGATGGACCCGATCCATTGGTTTCTGGACGGCAAAGAAGACGTCCGTTCGTCGTACTACCTGGAAGACGTTGCCACCGAATTCCACGTGCAGGGGCTGGAACTGGATTGGGCATGCGTCACGTGGGATGCAGATTTCCGCTATACGCCCAGCGGCTGGCAACACTGGTCATTTTGCGGCCATCGTTGGCAGAAGATCCACAAGGCCGAGCGACAATCCTACTTAAAGAATGCGTATCGCGTGTTACTCACCCGTG
Source organism: Tepidisphaerales bacterium (assembly GCA_038329865.1). Classification (GTDB taxonomy): domain Bacteria; phylum Planctomycetota; class Phycisphaerae; order Tepidisphaerales; family Tepidisphaeraceae; genus JANMES01. The sequence continues at coordinate 2,395 of JBBQNK010000023.1, forward strand.
CCCGCCAGGGCATGGTGATCGTGGTTCCGGAAGGCGATGCAACCGACCCGACCCGGAGTAGCGGCTACTACGACGGCACGTTCGACTACCTTGCCCGACTGGGATTCGCGCAGTTGTGATCCGTACCAGGTAGAGCGTTTCAACTTTACTTGTATCACGAGATTTTCATCGACGTGATCCCGAGGTACTCCGAAGGATGACGATATGCGTGAAAGTGAACTGCGCTAGCCGATGCGGTTTTTGCGGTAACAGAGATCGGCAACGCATCCGCCTGTTCTGCGAACTTACCCGGCCCCGCTGCCGTGGCATTTTTTGAACTTTTTGCCGCTGCCGCAGGGGCAGGGGTCGTTTCTGTTGGCGGTGGTGAAATTCCTTTGGCTCGCCTCGGTCGCCAGGATTCGCATGATCGCGGCCGGGGGTTGGTTAGCCCTTAGCAGATCTCGCATCGTCTTCATGTGCGGGTCGATGTGATTGAAGAATCGCTTGTACGCGGGGCAGAGATAGTTCAGGCCGTCTTCGCCGTCGGGGGTTTTGATGAACCGGTGCTTGGGGCATTCGCCGTTGCAGGCGAATTTTACTTCGCACTTGCGACAGTACTCGGGCAGCGTGTCCTGTTTGTCGCTGCCGAACTTTTGCTGCTGCGGGGAGTGGACCATCTCGCCAAGCGATTGCTGCAGCACGTTGCCGAGCTTGTACTTCGGGTAGACGTAGTGATCGCAGCTGTACAAATCGCCGTTGTGCTCGACGGCGAGCGCGCTCCCGCATTTTTCCGCGAACACGCACAGGCTGCTGCCCAGGCCCATCCAGTTGCCGAGGGCGACGTCGAATAACTGAACGAAGACCCGGCCGACGTCCTGTCGCACCCACTCGTCGAAGATCGCGCACAAGAATTCGCCGTACTGGCGCGAATCGACGCTCCACGAAGTCACCGGCGATTCCGGATCGATCGCCGGCATCGAAGGATCCGGCGGTTCAGCGAAATCGAAGCCCAGCACCTTCAATCGCGTTTGCGGCAGTCGCTCCACCAGCGGGATGAACTGGATAAACCCGCTGCCGATCTGCTTGAGAAACCGGTACACGTCCAGCGGCCGCTGGCTATTGGCGCGGTTCACCACAGTGAGCGTGTTGAACTCGCAGTTGTGCTTCTTTAGAAAATCGATGCCGCGGACAACCGCGTCGAACGTGGAATTCTGCTGTTTATCCACGCGATATTTGTCGTGCAACTCGCGCGGCCCGTCGATACTCAGGCCGATCAAAAATTTCTGCTCGGCGAAAAAGCCGCACCATTCGTCATCCAGCAGCGTGCCGTTGGTCTGCAACGCGTTGCTGATTTTCTTCCGGCCGGCGTACTTCTGCTGGAGCGCGACGACCTTTCGGAAGTAATCCACGCCCAGCAGCGTCGGCTCGCCGCCCTGCCAAGCGAAGCTGATCTCCGGAATGTCCTGCGACTCGATGTACTGTTTAATGTACGACTCGAGCACGTCGTCCGGCATCGCCCACTTCCGCTCGCCGGCGTACATCTTTTCTTTTTCGAGGTAAAAACAATATTTGCAATCCAAGTTGCAGATCGGGCCGATCGGCTTGGTCATCACGTGAAAAGCGGTGAGGCTGGATTGCATGTTACTGCGCCTTCAATAGCGATGCGGAAGCCTTGTCGAGGAAGATCATCGTGTTGCCATGCTTCTGCATGATGCTCGCCGGCACGGCGTTGGTCACCGGGCCTTCGAGCGATCCCTTGACCGCCTGCGCCTTGCGCTGGTCGGGCACCACGCAGATGATCGCCTTGCTCTTCATCACCTGCTTGCACGACATGCTGATCGCCTGCTTCGGCACGTCGCTAATCGTGGGGAACCACCCTTCGCCCATCTGCTGCTTGCGGCAGGCTCCGTCGAGGTTCACGACGAGGTACGCCCTCTCGGTATCAAAGTCGGCCGGCGGATCGTTGAAGGCGATGTGCCCGTTCTCGCCGATGCCGACGAAGGCGATGTCGATCGGGTGCCTGGCGATAATCGCCCCCAGCCGATCGCACTCGGCCTGCGCGTCGCCTTCCCCATTCACATAATTGAACACCGCCAGCGGCAGCGGCAGCTTGCTGACGAACCGCTCCCACATGTACTTGCGAAAGCTCGCACCGTGCGTGATCGGCAATCCAATGTATTCATCGAGATGAAAGCAGTTCACCTTGTTCCACGCGATGTTCGGCTCTTTCACCAGCTCGCCGAGCATTTCAAACTGGCTGGCCCCGGTGGCGACGATCACGTTGGCGAATCCCTTGTCGGCAATCGCCTGACGGATGATGGCCGCGCCGGCGGCGGCGGATTTCTTCCCTACTTCCTGCTTGTTCTCGCTGATTGAAACCTTCATACGACTTTCCTTAGTAGTTTTATCCGTTGAGCCATCGGTCGCGATTCGCGGCGACGAACGCGTCGTCGTTCAAGTGCGGGTACGCTTGATACACGCGCTCGATCTCGTCGGCTTGGCCGGGCGAGAGCGTTTCGTGCTCGTCCAGACACCATATTCCCTCGAGCAATCCCTGCCGGCGGAGCACTTCGTGCAGCCCCGCGATGCAGCCGGCGAAGGCGTTCGCGGCGTCGAAGAAAACAGCGTTGCTGTCGGTCACTTCGATCGCCCGAGCGAGCAGTTCCGTCGGAATCTCGCCGTTGGCGTGCACCAGCTTGTGACACTCGGCCAGTAGCTCGCTCGCCTTTTTCATCCAGACCGACCAATGCCCCAGCAGCCCGCCGACGATCCGCCGCTCCATCACCCGGCCGTTGACTTTCAGGCGATACGGCGTGAGCAGATCGAGCACGATGTTGTCGTCGTTGCCGGTGTAAAGCGCGATGTCCTCGCGGCCGGCGTCGATCACGGCGCGGATCACGTCGAGCGTCTGGTAGCGATTGAACGGTGCCATCTTGATCGCGACGACGTTCTCGATCTCCGCGAACTTCCGCCAAAACGCGTACGGCAGCACCCGCCCGCCGACGGCCGGCTGAAGGTAAAAGCCGACGACTGGCAGAACGTCGGCCACCGCTCGGCAGTGCGCGATGAGTTGATCCGGCGACGAATCCTTCATCGCCGCGAGACTGAGCAGACCGGCGTGATAGCCCAGATCGCGCAGCAGCGTCGCTTCCATCACCGCCTGCGCGGTTTGCCCGCACACGCCGCCGATCCGGACGAGCGGCTCGGACCGCGTCGCGTCGGCCCGGGTCATTTCCTCGGCCGCGAGTTGCAGTACCGGTTTGAACAGGCCGATCTCCGGATTGCGGATCGCGAACTGCGTCGTATGCACCGCGACGGCCAACCCGCCGGCGCCGGCATCTATATAGTATCGGGCAAGGGCGCGCTGGCGTCGGTCGTCGAGCTTGCGGGCGCTCGTGAGCGCCAGCGGATGCGCCGGAATCGCGATGCCGCGGGCGAGGATGGTTCGGATCGTGAGATTCATGCTTCTCGTCTCGATCTGGGCGTCTTACTCCTTCTCCCGGTATTCCGGGAGAAGGGGGGATGAGGGTTCTGTCGCGATCGCGGGTAGATCCGCGTTGCAGCAGAACCCTCACCCTACCCTCTCCCGGCGTACCGGGAGAGGGAAAGACTCAAAATTCTCCCGGATTGCCGGGAGAGGAAAAAACTCAAAACTTCCCGCTCCGCGCTTCAAAATGCGTCGGCTTGTCGAGCAGATCAGCGCCGGCCATCACCCACTGCGCGATCATTTCAATCAGCTGATCCGCATTCACCCGCGGCGAGCCGTACCGGCGGTGGCCCATCTGGCCGTTGTTGAGCAGCGCGTCGGGCGCTTCGGTTCCTTCAAACTTCACCGGCCGATTCATCAACTTACCGAGCTGTTCGCTGACTTTTCTCACGCTCAGCATCTCCGGCCCGGCGACGTTCAGGATGTACGCCGGCGAACTTGCGTGCGCCAGCGACGCCAGTGACATCGCGTTCGCATCGCCTTGCCAGATCATGTTGAAGTGGCCCATCGCCAGGCTGATCGGCTCGCCCGCCCACACCTTGCGGGCCAGATCCACCGGCACGCCGTAGCGCACCTCAGCAGCGTAGTTCAGCCGAATAATCGAGACTGGCGTGCCGGCCGACTTGCTGAAATGCTGGAACATCCGCTCGCGGCCGAGGCAGCTCATCGCGTATTCGCCGATGGGGTTGAGCGCGTCAGTCTCGACCGATCCGCCGCTCGTCACCGGTACCAGGCCGTACACATTGCCGGTGGAGAATGCTGCGATCCGGCTCGTCGGGTATCGCTTGCAAACCAGACCTGGCAAAAACGTGTTCATCGCCCACGTGAGCGGCTCGTTGCCGTTGGAGCCGAACTTCATGCCGGCCATGTAGACGATGTTCGGCGCGTCGGGCAGATTCGCGAGCGAGCCGTCTTCGAGCAGATCCGCGCGGATCGTTTGGATGCCCCACGATTCGAGCTTCTCCTGCTCGGCCGGGTTGGAGAAGCGAGCGACGCCAATGACTTTTCGTTTCACGCCGGCGGCCTCGAACGCGCGCTTGGCCATGCGGGCGAGCGTCACGCCCATTTTGCCGGCCACGCCGAGGACGATCAGATCGCCGTCGAGCTTCGCCAGCGCGTCGATCGCCGCGGGCGTCGGCTCGCTGAGCATGGTCTCGGCCTGTTCGATGCTCGCGATCAAACTCGACACATTCTTCTCCTGCGAGGCGAAAGTAGACTTATCGACGTTCGCGTGACAAACACATCCGGTTGCACAGCAACCGGCGTGGGGCATCGGCCGTTCGCGCCATCGCCGTGCTCGAAGGATCGCGTGCGGCGGATTCATTTGCAACTGTTCATCGGGGATGAATGGCTCAGCCTGCGATTGGGCCGCTTTTCGGCTCGTTAAGAGGGAATGAACGCGGAGACGCGGAGGAAGAGCAAAGAAGATCCAAAAATTGTTTTCTCTGCTTCTTCTCTGCGTCTCCGCGTCTCCGCGTTCATTCTTCTTTTTAGATTTGAAAATGCGATTCGATGCATACGTCGCGGCCCGCGTGAACAAGCGCCTCAAAGGTGCTATAAGATTGCCGATGTCGTCCGATCCCGTGCAACTCGATTACGCCACGCCTGAAGTCCCGATCGAGCCGCCCAAAGGCGCGATGGCGGCGCTGTTCTTGATCGTGCTTTCGGATCTGCTTGGGTTCGGGCTGATCATTCCCGTGCTGCCGTTCTACGCCCGCGCGTATCACGCGAGCGATTTTCAGGTCGGGCTGCTGTTCGCGATTTACTCGCTCTGCCAGCTCATCGCCACGCCGATATTGGGCATGGCCAGCGATCGATTCGGTCGCCGGCCGATTCTATTTTTTTCGCAGGTGGGCTCTGTCGTCGGCTACGCGCTGCTGGCGGTGGCGATGTACAAAGTCTGGGGGAGCGTTTACCTGGGGCTGGGGATGGTTTACGTCTCACGGATCATCGACGGAATCAGCGGCGGGAACATCTCCACCGCGCAGGCGTACATCAGCGACGTGACCACCAAGGCCACCCGCGCCAAAGGCATGGGCATGCTCGGCGCGGCGTTCGGCATCGGCTTCGCGCTCGGCCCGGCGATCGGTGGAATTCTCGCGCACGTGCACCCTTCGCTTCCCGCGCTGGCCGCGGCGCTGGCGAGCGGGGCGGCCGCGGTGATGACCTGGCTCCGTCTGCCGGAGCCGAAGCGGCACTCCCACAATGCTGAATCCGAAGCGTGGCTGCATCCTTCGCGCTTCAAGCCGATTTTTCAGAACCCGCAGCTCGTGCAACTGCTCGGCATCTGGTTCTTCACGATGATGGCGTTCGTGATGATGGAGACGTGCTTTGCGATTTTCGTGAATGACACGTACGGATTTCGCGAAGGGGCCGTCGGGCTTTTCTTCATGTTCGCCGGGTGCGTGATCATCGTGGTGCAGGGGAAGTTGATGGGGCCGTTGACCAAGCGGTTCGGCGAATGGAAGCTCGTCATCGCCGGGCCGATCCTGGTGACGCTGGCGATGAGCGTTTACGTTTACATCGGCGCCGCCGTTCCGGTCGTACACGTGGCGGTGGCGATCATGCTGCTGGCCGGCCTGTGCAACGCCACCGGCCGAAGCCTGCAGGGGCCGACGCTGTCTTCGCTCGTCTCGCAGAATTCCGACCCGCGCATGCAGGGCACCGTCTTCGGCTTCTATCACATGCTGGGCAGCCTGGCGCGCGTGATCGGCCCGCTGATCGCGGCCGCGCTTTACACCCACCACCGCACCGCGCCGTTCCTGCTGGCAGCGTGCATGACGCTGCTGATCGCAGTGTGGTCGGCCGTGTTGCACTACAGCCGATCGAACGTCCTGCCGAGCATTGAACCCCCCGCGGCGGTGTGATTTCTTCTTAAAATCCCGCCGAAATTCCTGAAATTGACTTGACTTTAGTTTGGACGATGTTAGGATCGATTCGGGCAGGAGATTTGAGCTCCTAGGCTCTTTGGAAAGTGAATAGCGATTCGTTTGAGATTCGTGTGAGATGCGGCGAGGTTGAAGCGCTCGGACAAAGCAGACCACCGGCGAACCGTGTTTACAACCCGTCCCTTTCCGTACCTTTCATTCCCTTTCTGTACCTGAAAAAGAGGGAGAAAACGGTACAAAAACATCTGCTTTCGGGCGGATTTGGGGGCGCTATGGGGTGGATTTGGAGGCGCTTCGGGGGCGCTTTAGGCCACCTTTGCTCACCCTGTTTTTGCACATGAATTCCGTGCAGGTCGTGGCCGTTGCCGGAGTTGTGAATCGTGCAAAGTCGCGCGAGAAGAATTTTTTTCGGCCGGGTATCCTGTTTCCGACTCGCGACATCCATTGTATTGAATTGTTTTCCCCGACTAGGCGACGAAAACTTTCCTAAGGTCCCGACACCATGACACCCAAAACCATCCCCGCCTACATCGCCGAGTGCCCGCTGAAGGTTCGGGCGATCCTGAAAAAGATCCACACCACCATCCGCCGCGCCGCCCCGGATGCGGAAGAAACGATCAGCTACCGCATGCCGGCCTTCCGCCAGAACGGCATGCTGGTTTACTTCGCCGCATTCAAAAACCACATCGGCCTCTACCCGCCGGTGAGAGGCGACGCGAAGCTGCTCGCCGCCGTGGCGAAGTACGCGGGCGAGAAAGGGAACTTGCAGTTTCCGCTGGATCGGCCGATGCCGTACGGGCTGATTGCACGGATCGTAAAATTGCGGGTGAAGCAGAATGAGGCGAAGAAGGCGAAGCGTGATTGAAATTAAGATTGAGCCTCGTCGCTAGTCGCGGGTCGACTGTTTCCACTCACGATCATGGCGCGCCGAGTGCAACACGCGGAAAACCACGATCGCGTCCGACTGGCGGATGAAAAATATTCGTTACGGGAATCGAGCCGTCAACACTCGACGTACTTCCGGCTTGCGACGAAGACGCGGGAATCGCAGGGGTTTTCGGCGGCGGCGGCAAGTGCGATATCAACTTCGGCAAGAAATTCTTCGCCGAGTCCCGGTTGCTGCCCGTGATACCAGATCGCTGCGTCGGTGAGATCAACCTCGGCCTCAAGGCGGATGATGATCCGGTGGGCCATCGGAGTGTTAGGAGCGAAGCTTAGATTGGACGCGCGCCTTCACCTGATCCCATGAATCGCCGGCGTCGGGATTTTTCTGGTAGTCGGCCAAGGTCGCGTTCAAGGCGGATTTATCGGCATCGGTCAGGTCGGCCTGATCGTGCCAGGTTTCGCCGGCGAGTTCGTCGAGCTTGGCTTGAACCTCCGCCAATTCGCTGGCGGTCAGGCGAGGCAATTCCGCGATGAACTCGGCTTTGCTCATGCGATTAATCATATCCCCCACATTGGTTCGAACAAGTTGAAATGGCAAACGTAGCTCGAGACGCCTCGTCGTAATTTCCGACGATTTCCAACTCCCCCTCACTCCGCATAGAATCGCCCCATGGCAATGACGGCCAAACAACTCGCGGACAAGATCGGCGCGACCGTGCAGGGCGACGGGTCGGTCGAAATCCGCGCGGCCGGCACACTGGAAGAGGCTAAATCCGGCGAGGTGAGTTTTCTCTCTAACCCTCGCTACATGCAGCAGTTGCATCGCACCAAGGCGTCGGCCGTCATCGCCACGCCGGGTGTGGGGGCGGATCACGTCACCCTGCTGCACACGGCCGATCCGTATCATGCGTTCGCTCAGGCGATGGTCATCCTGCACGGGTTCCGCAAGCACCCGTTCAGCGGCGTGCATCCGAAGGCGGTGGTTGACGCGACCGCCACGATCGGCAGTGGGAGCGTGGTGTACCCGGGAGTGTATATCGGGCCGGGCGCGGTGATCGGGAAGGATTGCATCCTCTATCCGAACGTCGTGATCTACGACGGCTGCGTGATCGGCGACCGCGTGACGGTCCACGCCGGCAGCGTGATCGGGCAGGACGGGTTCGGCTACGCGACACACCGCGGCGAGCATCACAAGATTCCGCAGGTCGGCAACGTCGTCGTCGAAAGCGACGTGGAGATCGGCGCCAATTGCGCGATCGACCGCGCCACGCTCGGCAGCACGGTGATCGGCAAGGGGACAAAGTTCAGTAACGGCGTGGTGATCGGCCACGGAACGAAAATCGGCGCGCACGGATTGTTCGTGGCGCAAGTCGGCGTGGCGGGCAGCACGACGATCGGCCATCACGCCACCATCGGCGGGCAGGCGGGAATCGTCGGTCACCTGAAGATCGGCGACAACGTGAACGTCACCGCGCAGGCCGGCGTGCTGGAAGGCATACCGGATCAAACGACGGTCATCGGCTTCCCGGCGCTCCCGGTCAGCCAGGGCCGGCGCGTGTATGCGGCGCTGGCTCAATTGCCGGAGCTGATTAAACGAATCAAGGAACTGGAACAACAGGTTGAGGAACTCAGCCAGGAAAAAGAAGATGACTGAACACAGAGACACAAAGACGCAGAGAAGAACATTCTAATTGCTCTTCTCTGCGCCTCTGTGCCTCTGTGTTCATATTAATTGATTGAATGGATGTCTGATGTCGCTTGTTACGCTTTCAAATGTCGAAAAGTCCTTCGGCCGTCGAGTGTTGCTCGATAAGGCCAGTCTCACCATTTACCCCAACGAGCGTATCGGCCTGATCGGCGATAACGGCAGCGGCAAGTCCACGCTCTTCCGCCTGATCGTCGGCGAGCAGACGGCCGAGGCGGGCGTGGTCGCCGTCAGCAAGGGAACGCGCGTCGGGTATCTCACGCAGGATCCGGTGTTTGATCCGAAAAATACCGTGATCGACGAAGCGGAGCTGGCCTTCGCGCACCTGCATGAAATGTCGCACAAGCTGCGCGATCTCGAGCACGAGATGGCGGTCAAAGTCGACGACGAGCTGCAGAAAGTGCTCGACGAATACCAGGAAGTTCAGCACGATTTCGACCTGGCCGGTGGGTACGTGTGGCACCACAAGCTGGAGTCGACGCTGCTCGGTGTCGGCCTGCCGCAGAGCATGTGGGAGCAGCCGATCTCCACGCTTTCCGGCGGGCAGAAATCGCGCGTGGCGCTGGCCAAGCTGCTCATCAGCGAGCCGGATGTGCTGCTGCTCGACGAGCCGACGAATCACCTCGACCTCGAAGCGATCGAGTGGTTGGAGAAATACCTCGAATCGTACAAAGGCTCGGCCCTCATCATCAGCCACGATCGATTCTTCCTCGACCGGCTCTCGCAGCGCATCGTCTGGCTCTCGCAGGCCAAGCTCAAAAGTTTCACCGGCAACTATTCCAACTTCGTGCAGCAGCGCGAGTTGCTCGAGCTCAGCCAGCAGCGTGCCCATGAAGAGCAGCAGGCGGACATCGAGAAGCAGAAGGAGTTCATCCGCCGATTCGGCGCCGGCCAGCGCAGCAAGGAAGCCAAAGGCCGCGAGAAGCGCTTGAACCGGCTGCTGATCAGCGACCAGATCGTGCAGGCGGTGGTGGATACGAAAAAAATCAACCTCACACTGCAGACGGAACAGCGGGCCGGCGATCAACTGCTGCGGGCGCAGGAGTTGACCAAGGCGTACGAGAACAAGCCGCTGTGGAAAGAGATCGGCTTCAACATCGTGCGTGGCGAGCGGATCGGCATCATCGGCCCGAACGGCAGCGGCAAAACCACGCTGCTCGAATGCCTGCTCGGCACGCGCGAGCCCGACAGCGGCACGGTGAAATGGGGCGCGAACATCACGATCGGCTACTACAACCAGAAGCTCGACGAGTTCAACGCCGAAGCGACGGTGTACGACGAATGCCTCGGCAAGCGAACGGCCAACGACAAGCAGCTTCGCGACGTGCTGGCCGTCATGTTGTTTCGGAACGACGACGTGGAAAAGAAAGTCGGCTCACTCAGCGGCGGCGAGCGGGCGCGGCTGCGGTTCGCGCAGTTGCTCTTGGATCGGCCGAACGTGCTGGTGCTCGACGAGCCGACGAATCACCTGGATATCGCTTCGAGCGAGGCGCTGGAAAACGCGCTGGCGGATTTCCCGGGATCGATTTTGTGCGTGTCGCACGATCGATACTTTCTAAACCAGGTGGCCGAGCGAATGCTGGTGCTGCACCCGCCGGGGCTGATCGATTTCGAAGGGACGTACAGCGACTGGGTAGGGAAATCCAAAGCGCTGATCGCCAAGGCCGACGCAGAGCGGGCCGGCGTGGCGCCCGCGAAGCCGCAAGCCGCCAAACCCAAGCAGGAGGTGAAGCAAACTCCCAAGCAGGAATCAAAACCATCGCAGTCGAGCGGCGGATCGAAGAAGAAGGACAATCCCTACGCCCGCCCTTTCGGCAAGCTCACCGTGCAGGATTTGGAAAAGCAGATCGCCGAGGCCGAAGCCGCCGTGGCCGCCGCTCAGGCGGCGATGGGCAACCCGTCCAACGCCCGCGACGTGAACAAGCTCAAAACCTTCCAAGCCGATTACGATCGCGCGACGGTCAAGCTCGAGCAACTCGAGGCCGAGTATTACGCGCGGGAGAAGTGAACCTTGCCGACCGTCTTCGGTAGGACAGGCATTCCTGTCTGTCGTGGACGATCGTGGTATCCGGTGGCACAGACATTCCTGTCTGTGACGAAGCGAGGTACGCCTCGATTCGTACGCGGATGCGCGAATTGCCGGCTAAAGGGAACGGGTGGATGCGTACATCCGCCCGTCACAGACAAGAATGTCTGTGCCACCGAATGCGCGTACCTCGCTTGGTGACAGACAGGAATGTCTGTCCTGCCGAATGCGAATGCGTCGCATCGCCCAATAACATTTCCTGCAACTTTTCCGCCTTCCGCGCATGACACCTGCAGGATAGATGTATTTGCAATTCACTTGCAATTATGAAAATCGGCCGATATGCTCACCCGCGTCGAAAGGGATATTCGTGGCGATGGAACTCAGCGGACTGAAGAAGCGCTACGTCGGGCCCGACGGCTCGGTCGTGCCGGTCATTGATATCGACCGATTCACCCTCGCCAGCGGCGAGCAGGTGGCGCTCGTCGGCAGCAGCGGCTCGGGCAAGACCACGCTCCTGCACCTGATCGCCGGCATTTTAACGCCCGATAGCGGCAGGATTCTTTTCGGCGAACCCGCCGGCGTGCCGCAGGCGGCGCTGGCGGCAGCGACGCTGGAATACCAATCTACAACACCGCCGGTCGCGTCGGACACGTCGCGACGGGCCAGCACGATCGATGTCTGCGCTCTTCCCGAAGCCGAGCGCGACATTTTCCGCGGCAAGCAGGTCGGCTACGTATTTCAAACACATCACCTGCTGCCCGGTTTCACCGCGATGGAGAACGTGCTGCTAGGCATGAGCTTTACCGGCCGGCGGGCCGACCCGGCGTGGGCGAAACACCTGCTCGAAGAAGTCGGCCTGTCGCAGCGGCTCGATTACAAGCCTGAAAAATTATCGGTAGGTCAACAGCAGCGCGTCGCCGTCGCACGTGCGCTGGCCAACCGCCCGAGCCTCGTGCTTGCCGACGAGCCGACCGGCGCGCTCGACCCGGCCAGTGCGCAACAAGTGCTCGAGCTGATCCGAAAACTCTGCACCGAAGTGAAAGCGTCGCTCCTGCTCGTCAGCCACGACCCGCAGATCACGCAGCAGTTAGAACGAGTGGTGTCGTTGAAGGATTTGAACAAGGCGTCGAAATGAAAGTCACAATGCAAAATGCAAAATGCAAAAGTCCGGAGGGAATTCCCTCTTCATTTTGCATTTTGCATTCTGCAATCTGCATTTCCCTATGAACCTCTTCCAGCTAGTCATCAAGCAGATGCGGCAGCGTGCCCTGGGCACGTGGCTTACGCTGTTCTCTGTCATGCTCGGCATGGCGCTGGCCGTCTCGATCATGATCATGCGGCGGGAGAGCAAAAGCCTCTTCGCGCAGACCGATTTCGGCTACGACATTCTGCTCGGGCCGCCCAAGGGGTCGCCGCTCACGCTCACGCTCAACACCGTGTACCACATGTACACCAGCCCGGGCGTGATTCCGTATTCGATCTACGCCGACATGGTTCGCGGCAACAAGCCGCCGCTGCCGGGGCATCCGGACTATCACCAGTACGTGAGGCAGGCCATCCCGTTCATGGTCGGCGACAGCTACAAGGCCCGGCGAATCGTCGGTACGTCGCCGCAGATGTTCGGCGTGGACGACGACGGCAAGCCGGTGAAGGGCACGCCGTGGCATTATCGCGAGGACAAGGCGTACGAGCTCGCCGCCGGGCGCGTCTTCGCGCCGCGAAAGTTTGAAGCGGTCATCGGTTCCGATGTCGCCGACAAGCTCGGGCTTCACGTGTATGATCCGAAGCTTTCGCCGCAGGAAAATGAAAAATCCGGCGGCGCGTTCCGCGCCACGCACGGCATGCCGGGGCCGAACGAAAAGCCCGACATTCACAAGCCGATCTGGAACATCGTCGGCATTCTCAAGCCCACGCATACCGCCAATGATCGCGTGCTGTTCATCCCGTTCGTCAGTCTCTACGCAATCGCCGAGCACGAGAGCGGCATGATCGATCAGGCGTTGATGAAGGCCGGTCTGGACCCGACCAAAATTCCCGCCGATAGAATCGACGACGTGCTGCAGACTCTCGGCATCGATCCGCAGAAAGTCCCTCAGTCGGTGAAGGCGAAGTTCCGCATGGAACACAAATCGTCGGCCCCCGGCACGCAGCCGGCGTCGGGAGACGTGAACGAGCTGATGAAAGACGCCGTCGCGCCCGCCACCGCGCCGGCGGAGGAAGACGGCGAAGACCCCGACGTCTACCACCTCGACGAGCAAGGCAACATCGTTCCCGATCTGCCGGAAGACGAGTGGTCGCTATCGGCCATCCTCATCCAGTCGCGTGGCACGATCGGGCAACAGCGGCTGATCTACAACTTCAAGGTAATCGACGACCGCGCCACCGCCGTCATCCCGGCTGACGTGATGCGCGAATTCTTCGACACGTTTCTCGCCGGTGCGACGATCATGTTGCTTGTGATTTCAGTGCTGGTGATCGTCGTCGCCGCCGTCGGCATTTTGGTGAGCATTTACAACTCGGTGACGGCCCGCAAGCACGAGATCGCCATCCTGCGGGCGCTCGGTGCGACGAAAAACCGCATCCTGGTGCTGATCTGCATTGAAGCGGCGCTGATCGGCCTGGTGGGCGGAATCCTCGGGCTCCTGGCGGGCCACGCTCTGGCGGGAATCGGCTCGATTTTCCTTAACCGTTTGCTCGGACAGGGGATAAATTGGGTGGCCGTCGATCGATTGGAGTTGCTATACTTGTTTGGCGTGGTCGTTCTCGCAACCCTTGCGGGGTTAGTGCCGGCGTTGTCGGCCTACCGAACGCCCGTCGCCACCAACCTGGTGGCCGGATGAAAACTCCAACTACACGGACGGCTGTGATGCGTAAAACCGGAATTGCTTTGGCGCTGCTGTTGATCACAGGCGCAGCGCGCGCCGCGGAACCGACGACGAAACCCTCGGCGATCGCGAAACAGCAGGCGGCTCTATCGGCCGATCAAATGGAGTTCGCCGCCAAGCAGGCCTTCACGCGCGGGCAGTACGCGATCGCGCTCCCCATGCTGCAAAAGATGGCGATCGCCGCGAAAGATCAGCCGGACAAGCTCGGCCCGATCATGGAGATGATCCACGTCTCACAAAAGGCCATCGCCACCGCCAATCTGCAGAAAGGCGCGACGACCGTCGAGCCCGCCGCCGCCGGTGAGAAGCGAACCCCGCACCCCGCGCCCGAAGCCGGCAAGGTGCAGGAGATGACGATCAAGGAACTCGGCAATTTCGAGTACGACGAGGACAAAGGCGGGAACATTCCCGACGACGTGAAGAAACTTTCCGGTAGCCAGATTCGGTTGCGCGGTTACATGATCCCAATCGACCAGGCCGAGCGCATCAGCAAGTTCGCGCTCGTCCCGAGCCTGTTCGCCTGCTGCTTCGGGCAGCCGCCGCAGATTCAGCATACGATCGTCGTCGACTGTCCCGCCGGTAAGGCCGTCAGCTATTTTCCGGATGAGATCGTCGTTGAAGGCACGCTGACCGTTAAAGAAAACAAGGAAGAGAACGTGATCGTGAATATTTTCGAAATCAATACCACCAGCGTGAAGCCCGCACCGAAGTAGTCATTGCTTTCAAGTTGAGGACGTTATGGAAGCCGCCGTGAAAATACCGTTGAGTCAGCGGATCAATGTCCGCCTGATCATCTTTTCCGCCGTCATGCTTTTGGTGATCGGGTATCCGATTTACCTTTTCGTCGACGAGGCAGTGAGCGGCGGCATTCACTATCGCGGCGATTACGTCGACGTGAACCTTCAGGCGATGAGCACTTTCAATTTCGATCAGGTAAACGGAACGGCCGACCAGATTCCCGCCAAGTGGCGCGCTTTGGATGGAAAGCGGATCGTCGTCGAAGGTGAAATGTGGGCCGGCCGCAGCGCCGCTGATGAGCTGAACCGGTTTGATCTCGTCTACAGCAAAACCAAGTGCTGCTTCACCGGCCCGCCGCTGGTGCAGCACTTCGTGAAGGCGACCGTCGTCGGGAATCACCGTGTGCCGTATTACTACGACAACCGGGTCCGCGTGACGGGCACGTTGCATATCGACGTGAAGAAAGGCGACACCGGCGCGGTCGAAAGCGTTTACTCGCTGGACGTGGAACGCGTCGATCCGATTTCATAACCTTTGGGCACGGCCGGCCGCGATTCAGTTGAACCCGGTGACTCTTCCAACCGAGCCGTCATAGAGCAGCAGTACACCCATCCAGAGTTGCGCGGCGATCACCACGATGAGAAGCGCGGTGAAAATACTCAATACGAGCTTTCGCCGCGGTGCCCACTTCGCAAGGCCCGCCATAATCAGCGGCAGAAGCACCAAAGCGCCGGCGAACGACACATGCAGAACGCTGCGGGTGATTTTTGAGCCATGGTTGTCGTCGGGATTGATCATCACCTGCCGCCAAAGGGTGCGAGGATTGAACGTCTCGGATTCGCTGCCCATGAAATACCAACCGAGCAGCGCGGTGAGAATGAAGACGGCCGACGCGACGATCCAGAATCGCCCGGCGAGAACCGGCGTCGCCGGCGCTGGCGGGTGAAGCGACTGCACCAGCGCGTCGGCCACATTCACCTGCGGAACTACTGTCGGCTCGCTGGTGATCTTGCGGATCGACAGCCCGACGGCCGCCAACCCCACGGCAATCGCAAAGCCGGCGAAGATGACATGCAGCTCCAGCGGCGGAACGGCGGTGTTGATCTTGTTGACGATCGATCGCTCGGCCGCCTGCGAAGTGGGCGATGCGTCATGGCTCTCCACCGCCACGGAGAATCGATAGACCGCCTCGCCCGCGAACCACGCACCGGCCGACATCATCGCCGCGCTGGCAAGCAGCAACGCGAGCGCCAACAAGTAGAGCTTCTTCCGCAGCCGATCAGACATCGCCAGGTAAGCGACGATCGTCGCGACGATCACTCCGGTGGCGGCGGACATCATCCACGTGTGCCAGAGCAGTTCGTGCCACTGGTCGCTCGTGAGCGAACTGGCGGCGACGGTCAGTGCCCAGGTATCGCCGTTGGGTGGGCCGCTCTTGAACGCCACATCGTGCAGCGCATAAACGCCGCTGAGCGCCGTGGGAATCATCGAAAGCCCGCCGAGCAGAAGAAGCCACCGCCCGACCGCGCGGGCCGGGTGCTTCCGCCACATCACGCCCGCCAGTTCCATCAGCAGCCCCGCCAGAAAAAGGCCGAGCGGATAATGAATAAGGATCACGTGCAGATTGGGAATAATGAGTTGGCGGTTCAAGCAGTCTCCGGATAAACGATAAAAATCGTGCAGCTTATCATAGGTGAGTTAAAGTATGAAGAATCTCTTCGAGCATTAATAAAACCCGGTTGATGAGACGGTCGAACCGTGGGCACAATGTGTCCCCGCGCGAACATGGCAGTGGAATTGCTCATATGAAACGACTGATCTTCAGCCTCTGCGTCTTCTGCATCGCGGCCTGTGCGCCCGCGAAAATGCCGTCGGCCGGGAACGTTCTTCCGGTGGTTGTCGTTACCGTCAATCCCGCTCCGAACCAGACTTTCGCCGGCTTCGGCACCAGCCTGACGAATACCGATGATGACTTCCAAAAACTTACGCCGGCCGTGCGCGAGTCGATCTCGAACATGGTCTGGCACGATCTGAATTTCAAAATCCTTCGGCTCTGGTTCAACCCAACGGTGTACCTCGCAAACCCGAACAAGCCGGACCTCTCGGAGTTCAGGCGGAAGTATGTGGAATCCGGAATAATCAGTCTGGCGATGAAGCAAGGTTGCACCACACTGCTGCTCGCGCCGAACGACGTGCCGCCGCAGTTCGGGCGACCGAAGTCGAAGTTGCACCCGGATTACGCCGAATTCACCGATGCGGGCGTTACGGCGTACGCGCAGGTCATCGCACAGGCCATCCGCCAGATCCGCGACGAGACCGGCATTCAAATCAACGCCACCGGCGTGCTGAATGAGCCGAACGATCGCCCGGTGCGATTCACCGAAGCGCAATGGCCAGTCATCGTAAAAGCGCTGCGGGCGCAACTCGACTCGCGCGGATTGACGAACGTTTCGATCATCGGCCCGGAAGCTTCCAGCTGCGACGACACGGCGTTCCAGATGGTCGATGCGATCAAGAAAGATCCGGAGGCGTGGGCGGCGCTCAAGGGAATTTCAACACACACCTACAACATGGGCGCGACCGATACTGTGGTCCGGCGGATTGCCGGATCGAACAAGTCGTACTGGCAAACGGAATCGAGCACGCCCGGGCCGGAAAATCTCGGCGACACCGTGAAGGCGGCCTCCTCGGCGGCGCGGATCCTCAGCGACTTAAATCATGGCGTGACGCACTGGATCTGGTTCATCGGCTACGAGCAGCAGGACGCGGCAGATAACGGGACGCGCCTGATCAGGTTCGACGCATCCAAAGCCACCGGCGTGCCGGCCAAGTTGTACAAATATTTCTACATCCAGCAGCTGAGCAGCGCGTTTCCGCCGGGCTCGGTGGCGCATCAGTGCACCAGTTCAACCGAAGGCTCGATGACGTGGACGTACGGCACGAAGCCCAACGTGCTCTGTGCTGCCGCGCAACGGGCCGACGGGTCATGGGCGATCGGGCTGATCAATTACACGTCCAAGCAGTTCGCGGATCCGCACCTTTCAAGCTGGGAGCGCAGTCAGTCCGGCCAGAACGCCAAGACCCTCACCGTGACCGTCAAGATTCCCGCCCTGGCTAACGCGGGCAGCACGACCTTCTACGTCCACAGCAGCGACGAATCGAAACCCAACGTCGATGCCGGCCGCGTAGTGGCCAAAAATGGCGTGCTGACCGTTACCCTCACTCCGCTCCAGATGCTCACCCTCAGCACCAAGTAGCCGATTTGTTCCCATTCCGGCCCTGCTGCTGATATAACTCATGCGTCGCGGCAAACCGTGAATACACGGTCGCGGCGCATCGGTCGGAACTGAGGACTCGGATGAGCATTCGTCTTTCGCTACTCACCTGCGCGACTGCATTGTCGCTGATCGGCTCAGTGGCTGCTTGGAGTTTGGCCGATTCCGTCGCCGGTGTCACCGAGGCCGTTCCAAAGAAGGCATCGCCCGCGACACAGCCGGCGACTATGCCCAAGACTACGCCGACGACAATGCCGAAGAGTGGGCCGAAGAGTGGACCGATGACTGAACCGACGACGAGTCCCACCACCAATCGATCCGCCAACGCGCTGGAAGACGCTGCATCGCCGACGCTCATCACGCTCAAGATGGACAACGCAAAAGTCGAAGACGTGATGAAGGCGATTTCCAAAGCATCCGGCTACAAGCTGGGGATTTTCAACCAGGCCATGTGGCGAAACGGCGGAGCGGCGTTGACCGTTTCCGTCGATTACGACAAACAACCATTCTGGAATGTCATCGCCGATTTCTGCCAGAAGGCGCAGATTTCTCCCTACTTCGGCGGGGGTAACCGAGGGGACAAAATCCTCTTTCTGCCCGCCGGGCAGGTGGGCGAATCGATGCTCAATTGTCCTTCGTCCAACGTCGGCGCGGCCGTGCTATTGGCGACGCAAATTTCGCGGCAAAACACCGTCACCTTCGGCGAGAAGGCTTCTGTTCAGAATAATTTTGAAATGCAGTTGATGATGCTGACCGAGCCGAAGATGCGCCTCGTCGCTTACGAGCAGCAGCCGATTCTGGAAGTGGCAGTCGATGACAAGGGCAACTCGCTGATAGTAAAAGGCACGCGCAATTCCTCGCGGTCGGAGATCAGCAACCGGCAGACCCAGGTAACCTTCGGCCTCGCGCTCCACTACCCCGACGCCAACCCCGGCACGAAAATTACCCGCCTGGCGGGCAAGATTAAGCTCATGATCGGCACGAAGGCCGATTCTCTGGAGTTCACCGATTTTTCAAACGCGAAAGAACAGGTCAAGCAATCTGCCGGCGGCCGGCGAATGACGCTCGAAAGCGTCAAGCCGATGGACCGCGCCAACGGTGGCAATAATCGGATGTACATCGTCAAAGTCGTCATCTATCGCGACAAGCTCAATCAACAGCAATTCAACGAACAAATCAATTCCCTCGACCTTCGCGTGACGGACTCGCGCGACAGGGAGTTGCAGTTCCAGGGCAATCGAGAAACGAACAACAACGGCACGGAAGCACACATCGGCCTGATGTACCGCCGGTTCGGTCCTAATGAAGGAGTCGAGGAAGTCGGCGAGCCTGTTAAGGTCGCCTGGGAGATTCTCTCCGACGGCAAGGAGATTACTTTGCCGTTTGAGTTCAAAGATTTGCCGATGCCGTGAAGTGGAGACGCAAACGAAAGCCGCAGAGCGAGGGGATTTGTTTTACCGGCAGGGAAACCTACTTGGATTTGGCGGATTTGCGTTGCAGTACGTCGTCGTAAAGGCGCTCGACTTTTCTGGCGGTGCTCTGGATCGTGAAGTGGTCTCGGACGCGATCGCGCCCGAGAGCGCCCATGCGGGCGGCGAGTTCTGGTTCACGCAATAGCCGGCAAATCGCGGCGGCCATTGCGTCGGCGTCGCCCATGGGGACGAGAATTCCTGTCTCTCCATTGAGCACGATCTCCGGCACGCCCCCTCCGTTGGTCGCTATGACCGGCTTGCCGGCGGCCATCCCTTCTATCACCACCTGACCGAACGGCTCGCCCACCACCGACGCATGCACCAGGATAGTCAACTCTGAGATCAGCTCCGGTACGTCCTGGCGAAAGCCGGTGTATTCCACAACCGATTCCAGGTTCAGGGTACGCGTCATGTCTCGGATGAACTTTTCGTAGTCGGCCTCGTTGAATAGCGCCGCGCCGATAATCTGAAAGCGAGTCTGCGGGAAGTTCTGCAGCACCTGCGCCGCGGCGCGGAGAAAAATGTGCTGACCCTTCCACGGGCTGATCCGCCCGACGAGACCGACCAGTGGCACGTCGGACTGCTTTCCGGCGTCCGATTCGTTCCGCTCGAGTGTGCCGTCATGAACGACGCTGAGCCGGGCACTGATATCCACGCCCGAGTGAATCGCCGCCGAGTGCTCGAGTTTCCCTTTCGAGAGCGTGGTGAGCGTCGCGCCGGAGTTGGCGATGACGCAATCCGGCAGCCAGCGCGCCAGCCGGCGAAAGATTCGGACGATCGACGGCGGAAGGTAATCGTTATCGATGCGATCACGCACGTGCCAGATCAGCGGCGTCCGGGCAAGTTTCGCCGCGACGCCACCGATGATGTCCGCCTTAAGTGAATTGGTGTGAACCAGCCCGATGTTCGCCGCGAGGATGAACCGCGACATGCGCCACGTGAACTTCATGGTCGAGAACACGTCCCGCACCCGGAAAATTGTCTTGCCACCCAGCGAATCCTTACGGGTATTGATCACCTGTGGATTCAGCGGCAGCAGATGCACCTCGGCCCCGGCGGCGATGAGTTTTTCGCGGAGCGGGCCGTCCGAAAGCAAAGCCACCACGGGCATGTACCGCTTTTGATCGAGATGTCGCACGAGGTTCAGCAGTGCGATCTCACCTCCGCCCATTGCCGCGGTGTGATCAACGAAGAGTATACGCACCGCGGCCCCGCCCTGGCGGGCGCTGGCGACGGGCGGAGTATCAATGGTCTCCGTGCTCAAAATTGGCTCGTTCCAATACTTTGATTTCCGACCGGCCTTGACGATGTGCGGCTCGGCCTTGCCTTCTTCCCGGCTCGCCAGCCGGCGAGTCTGAATCGCCAGGTCGTGAGCAAAATTTTCACTTCACGGAGCGGCTGCCCGTATTTTCGCATTCCGTAAAGGCACGCCGCAATGCCCGGGGAAGATGTCGTCCCGATCAGCACCATATACGCAAACCGCGGGAGGCGAAGTCGCCACGGGCTGAATTTGGAAAGAACGAATGCCTCATTGAACGCGCCATTATAGACCTTGATGGTCAGGTTACCTTCGCGCCCGGGCTTGTACACTTCATTGCTTGAATGGTGATCGACGATATTCGAAAAATCAAACCAGACGTCATAACCGTTGGCCTGCACCTGCAGGCAGGCGTCGGCTTCGAACTTCTGCCAGTACGCCTTGAGCCCGATTTCGAAACGGTCAAACGCACTTCGCCGCAGTGACATGTTGTAACCGACCAAATGATTCACGCGCCGCGGGCTACGGCTTTTCCATTCGTCGGGATGGTCGTACATGTTCCCCACCTGGCTGCCGTACCAATAGATCAGCCCAACGGGTTCGACACTTCGTCGCGGCCCGGGAACCCCATTGTAGAAATTGTAGGCCGGGCCGCCTACGGCGCCGCAGCGGGCATCCTTCTCGTAAAACGCCAGATGTCGGGCGACCCAATCAGGCGGCGCCACCGCATCGTCATCGATCAGGAGAATCACCTGGCCGGTGGAAGCGTCGAGCGCCGTATTTTCAGCCGGCACGACTCCGGCCGCTTCACAATGCAGAACTTGCAGTGGATACCCCACTTCCGCCCGGCACGATTCGACCAAGTCGCGCGTCGCGGTGTCATCCGCCTGCCAGACCACAATCACTTCGCCGGCAGGGCGCGTCTGACTGTTCAGGCTCATCAGACAATTGCGAAGTTTCTGCCCTCGCTTGAAGCTGGGAATCAGAACGCTTGAGGTGAGCGACGTCATCGGCGGTTACGATTTCCGGTTAGCGGCATTCGAGCCGCTGAATTATCCGTTATTTCGAGCGAGTGATCCATGCCTGGTGAATTTCGCTGAAAATGTCCTTGAGGCTCTTGGTGAGCGACCAGTTCGGATAGTGCGATTTGATCTTGCTCAAATCGCTGATGTAGCAGATGTGATCGCCTTCGCGATTCTTGTCCACGTAGTCGTAAGTCATCTTTTTGCCCGAAACATCCTCGGCCAGATTAAACGCTTCGAGGATCGAGCAGCTGTTATCACGCCCGCCGCCGAGGTTGTAGACCTCGCCGACGCGCGGGGCTTCGATGAACGCGTGAATGAATACGGCCACGTCGCGCGAGTGAATGTTGTCGCGCACCTGCTTGCCCTTGTAGCCGTAGACGCTGTACTTGCGGCCTTCAAGATTGCATTTGATGAGAAAGCTCAGGAAGCCGTGCAGCTCCACGCCGCTGTGGTTCGGGCCCGTGAGGCAGCCGCCGCGCAGGCACGCGGTGCGGATGTTGAAGTACCGCCCGTACTCCTGCACCATCACGTCGGCAGCGACCTTGCTGGCGCCGAAGAGCGAGTGCTTGGATTGATCGATGCGGCAATGCTCGGTGATCCCGCCGAAGTCCTTCTTGTCGGCGTATTCCCAGCGGGTTTCGAGTTCTTTCAACGGCAGCTCGTTCGGAGCGTCGCCGTAGACTTTATTCGTGGACATGTGAACGAAGATCGCCTCTGGCGCGCCGCGGCGGGTGGCTTCGAGGAGATTCATCGTGCCGACGGCGTTGGTGTCGAAATCTTCGAACGGCATCTTCGCCGCCAGGTCGTGCGACGGCTGGGCGGCGGTGTGGACGATGGCCGTCGGCTTCAACTCGGCGATCAGCGCCAGCACGCTGTCACGGTTGCGGATATCCAGCTCACGGTGTTCAAAGTTCGGTAAAGCGGTCTGCAGGCGCTTCTGGTTCCAGCGCGTGTCCCCCTGCGGTCCGAAAAACGCGGCGCGGCCGTTGTTGTCGCAGCCGTAGACCTTCCACCCGTCGTGGGCGAAGTAGGTGCAGACTTCAGAGCCAATAAGGCCCGACGATCCTGTAACCAGGAGCTTTCGCATAAGCAGATACTCGGCCGAGACTTATTTCTGAGCGGGCGTCCAATCATTCCGTTTCATCACGAATGACGGGCCACACATGCCGCACAGGCTATATCCGTTATCGACCATAAAAGAGATCAGGTTATCTTCTAAAAAATTCTGCAAATTCCGGTCGTGCCGCTCGAAAATCACCACCTTGGGGCGGTATTTTTTCCAATCGTTGGATCGGAGGATCTTTTCGTCCATTCCTTCAACATCAATGGTCAACAGATCGATATTATCTGATGTGAGGTATTGCTCGAGCACCTTGGCCAACGTCTGAGTCCGCATGGTTTTTCGTTCGAGAACGGGTACGCCGTAGGTCCTTTCATGTTCCGCCGCCATGTCCGGGTCGATGGTATTGATTGCCGAGCCCTTGCCGAACAAGTAGAAGGTCACATCCTGGTCGGGCACGTCCGACATGCAGAGTTCAAGATTGGTATCGAGAGGCCGGATCAATTTAAACGCCTCCATACTACCTGGCATGGCGTCGATATTAATGCCTCGCCATCCGGAACAATAAAAGTGATAAGTGTTGGAGTACGAAGTGGGGTGATGCGCGCCGATATCCACAAACGTGCCATGCCGCTGCGTGCCGAACAGGCCGCGGACAATCATGTCCTCGCCGTATTGCGAGTGGGACAAGTGGAACGAAGGGAAATAATTGGCTCGCCATCGTGCCCAGAGTTTAAGGCGAACCCACATGTGGATGCGTTGATAGAGTGTCATGATTTCAGAATCCAGGATGGAATCAAATTGTCTCGGTCTTCATGCTGTTAGGCGCACCTAATGGAACCATACAAGCACGACTGCCACTAGGTAGACTGTGAGACTATAGCGATTTAACCGCGGCAGATGTGATTATCATCCGCCGGCTAAGGGGCGATGGCGACCATCAGTGATCGAGCGAATGCGGGGCGGGAAAACAGCCGCTCTGCCCGCTCGTGGGCGGCACGCTTCTTTGCGGGCAAGTTGTCGTCAAACAAACTCGTTACGGAATCATTGAAGGCGCCCTGGGAGTTCCACTGATAGAGTGAGCCGGCAGACCCGACAATTTCGTCAAACGGACTGAGGTTCGCCGCGACAACGGCCAGTCCCGCCGCCATCGCTTCGATCAGAACATAACCCCAGTCATCCAGGCGCGACCCGAATAGAAACAGATCCTGCTCCCGCATCAACGCCTGAACGCGGTCGCGCGGCAATCGCCCGGTAAAGTTGCAGGGCAGTTTGTGAGAATCAGCCAACGCTTTCAGGGCGGGGGAGAACCTCCCCACCAGGGTCAGTCGATAGTTTCGGACAGGTGCCGCTCCCAGCGCTGCGAGCATCCAGCCGACGCGTTTTCGCGGGTCGTCCAAATCCGCGGCGGCGATCAGCAAGCGCGGTTCCGCGGTCGTCGGCTCGGCGGGCGTTTCGTCGATCGTCCGAACCTGTGTACCCGGATGAACGACTACACTGCGAACGCCGGATTTCTGCAAATCAGCATGCATTCTCTGCGAAACGGCAAGTGTTCGATTGGCGCCGCGATACGCTCGCCAATCCTTAAAATACCAGCCGATCTGATCCATCGCGGCGCGTATCCCACTGACACTAGGCCGCAAACCGCCGTACGTCCCAATTTTGCCGAGGTATCCGGCTATTCCAGTCGGATAGCCCCAACCCACGACGGCCTGCGGGATTTTGACCGTCGGATCAAAAAACTCCGAACTATTGAGCAGGTAGACGCGAGGCGAACGTCCTTCGGCTGCGAGCCTGGTATCGAGTTGGCGAAGAAGCGTGCTTTCCCCCGGCACCACCCGATGGATTTCGTGTTTCAGCTTTTGCAGAAGACGCTTCGGCGAAACGTACCCGCTGCCGAACCGAAGTAACGGCACGGAGATGCCTTGCGGCAATTGAGCGTCGTCAGAACAGACGAGCAGCACCTCTTGTCCGGCTTCCGCCAATGCATGGGCGGCCTCGTAGCACCATGTGGCCATGCCGTTGTCGTTCCAGACGTAGGCGATCGCAATCTGAGGAGGTGGTTGACTTAGGGCCATTTCACACCGCTCTCACTAAGTTCCGATAGCCGTCGACGGTGCCTTGGCCGCTGTTTTTGGCGGGCCGTACAAAAAGCCAAATGTCACATTGATGATCTGAACGACCATGATCGCAATGTTCGTCGCCAGATCAAAGTAAATGACACCGCTGGTGGTAGACATGTCGAACACTCGGCCGAACGTGATTTGAGTGAGGATAACCAAGCTGATGTAGATTCCGGTACACCACCAGTAAATCCACTTTCGGGCCGCACAGGTCATCCAAATACCGAGCGTGACATATTCGATCGAACTCGTCACGGCAACCCACCCGACCTGGTTACGAAGGTGTGCATACTTGGGGCCGAGCAATAGAAGCAACACGCCTGGAAACATGAACGCAAAGCTTGAGATTATCAGCCCCACCAGGACTTGCCCCAGAATCACCTGAAAGAACCGCTTCGGCAGCTCCTCGCGAGAGATGCGGGCGAGATACGGCTCCAGAATGACCGAGTTGAAGACGAGCATGAGCAAGAACAGTTGACTCAGCCGACCAAGCGCGCTGACTTCAGCGATGTTTTTCGTCTTCCCGAAGACCGTAATCACGGCCACCGTCAGCTGCCCTTGAAACGCCGCGAACACCATTGCCGGAACCAGCGGTGCGATGTACCGCAGCATTTCGCGGTTGACCTCCGGATCAGCCCGAACCGGCTCTTGAATAAGAGGCCTCGCATATTTTCGATAAAGAAATCCGTATGTAGCAATTGCGGTGGCCGATATCCAGGACGCGCTCCAACTCGTGAGGGTATTCGTATAGTACATCACGGCATACGCCGTCTGACGCCAGATACTGGAGGCGATTTGAGCGCGATAATACGGTTTAATTTGGCGGGCCATGAGTAGCACTGATGCGTACATCACCAGGTTTTGCGCCGCCAGGCCCGCAACAATTCCGATATACAGCAAAGTCTTGACCTGCCATCCCCATTGCTGATGCCAAACCGCGTAGGGATAAATGAAGCTCGCCACGATCGTCACGAAGATGAAAGACCGTATTCTAAAATGCCTTGCAGTTCGGACATATCGACCGACAACGTCGGGTTGATTCGCGCGATGGCCGACTAATGCAACGATGGAGCCGGTGAATCCCAAATCCACCAGCGAGCCGACTGTCGACTGAAACGCCCATGCCACGCTGTACTGGGCGTAAGTCTCGATCGTCATCCATCTCAGCAACAGGAATCCGACCAGGAAATTTAGAAATTGCACGATCGCCTGTCCGGCGAAAAAGTGCGAGATGATGGTCAACCGCCGGCGCCAGACGCCCGGGATTTCGGGGGAGGCGCTGTCAACCGGCAATGGTACTTGCGCGTCCGATGGCAAAGGCCCCGGCGGCTTGGGGCCGCTGTCCGGTTCGATTTCATTGAAAATATTTGACATGAATTGGATTCGGATAACCGAGCATGCTCATGCAGCGCCGCGGACGATTTCTCGGACTCCGCTGCCCGCCATCAATCGCTGCGACAGCGTCATCGCCCGGGCGATCGCATGGTCCATGTCAAAATACTTGTACTCGCCGAGACGGCCGCAGATCAGCACGTTGCTCAGCCCATCCGCAGCAGCGCGATAGCGATGGTAGAGTTGGCGGTTAGCTTCGTCGGGAAACGGGTATTCGTATTCGTCGGGCCGATCGGGAGTAAAAGGCGTTTCTGTCGTGATCACCGTCCCGCAGATCTCGCCGGCGACGTGCGGCTGCATCATTTGCTTCCATTCCAGCGTGCGAATGTGCGACCCGCCCGTGTGCAGCGGCTCGTTCACCTGGCCGGCGGGTTGGTAACGATCCACATCTGGCAGAAACTTCGTTTCGCGCTTCTGGCCGCGGTAGTGAAGCCGGCCGAGCGAGTAATCGAAGAACGCGTCGATCGGGCCGGTGAAAATCGTCATCGCCGTGGGTTTGAATTGCTCGCGGTGCGAGAGATAATCGATATTCAGCTCCACCCGCACGCCGTCGAGCATCCGCTGCATCATCACCGCGTATCCTTCGACGGGAATTCCCTGGTGCGGGTGCTGCGGCATGAGGCGCGGATCGTCATCGAGCCGAACATCAAACCGGCGGCACAATTCCGCCTGCAACTGCGTGGCCGGCACGCCCCACTGCTTTTCGTTGTATTCCTTGACGAATGTTTCGTAGATCGCCCGCGGCATGAGGGAGAGGGCGGCCTCTTCAAAGTTACGAGGCTTGCCACTGAACTCCGGCCGCCAGTTTTCGCCGACGGTCCGCTTGATGTAACTCGCCGCGATCGGCCAATTCTCGTAACCGCCGTTAACGCGGGAGAGCAGGCACGCTTCGTAGCGGTAAAACGTTGCGAAGCGATTCACGAATCGCCAGACGTCATCGCTCTTGGTTCGAAAGTAGTGCGGCCCGTACGTGTGAACGCGAACGCCCGACTCGTGCGTGTGATCAAACACATTGCCGCCCAAATGCGACCGCCGATCGATCACGAGGACCGACCGCCCGGCATCGGTGAGGGTGCGGGCGAGCACGGCGCCGGTCAGCCCCGATCCGACGATCAGAAACTCCGGCGTCCGACGAAATGGCGTGATGGGCGCGAGCCGCATTCGATCATTATCGGACGCCGGCGCGGGGAAAGTTGAGGCGGATTGCGATCTTTGTTGTCACGTCTCTTCATCGGTTCGTCCCGCTTCAGCGGGACCTGCACGCTGAAGCGAGCCGGACCTATGAAAACTAAATCCGCAGCGCCTTTTCGTACACCGCTCGCGTCCGCGTTGCCATGACCGACGAATCGAAATTCGCCCGGGCGTAGGCCTGGCATTCGTCCGAAGTCGGAAGACTCCCTGGGGTCGCAATCGCCGCGCCGAGCGCCTTTTCCAGCGCCTCCGGACCGGCGGCATCACAGATCAAGTTCTGCGACAATCCTCGCACCACTTCGGGCAGCCCGCCCACGGGCGTAACGATCACCGGCGTGCCGGCTGCGAGCGACTCGATCGCGATCAGGCCGAACCCTTCCAGCGCCACGGTCGGTACGATCGACATGTCAGCCGCACGGTACGCCAGCGGCAGGTCGGCGTCGCTCACGTAGCCGAGCAGTTTCACGTGATCCTGCAGGCCGTGGCCGTCGATTGTGCGCTGCAGCTTTTCAGCGAGCGGGCCCTTGCCGGCGATGTAGACCATTAGATCGGGGTGAGCTTTGACGAGCCGGGCCGTTGCGGCGATCAAATCTTCCAAGCCCATGCGCTGCACGAGCCGCCGGACCGCGAGCACCGCCGGTCGGTCGGTCGGCCAACCAAGTTTTTCACGCGCTTGCTGCCGTGACATCGGCACGTTGTAGTGATCGCAATTGACCCCGCCGGGCACGATGTCGACTCTGGCCGGATCAACACCATACGAATCGCACAGGATGGTTTTGAACGCTTCGGAAAGAACGATCAGCCGATCCGCCCGGCGATAGACGCGCTTTTCGATCCACGTTTTAAAAGCTGTAGCGAGGCGCCCCGCTCCTTCGCGCGCGCCCTCGGCCGCCCACGGGCCATGGAAATGAAAAACGAACGGCCTGTTAATCACGCCCAGCGCCGGCCAGGCGTAGATCGCGAAGTGCGCCGCGACTACATCGATTTTCCTGCTCGCCAGAGTATCGGAGACCGCCCGGCGGATCGCGCTCCATCGCCGGCGCAACGAAGCGTCAGAACGAACCACCGCCTGCACCGCCCCGCCGGTGTCGCGGGAGCTTCGACCAGTTCCTGTGATGACGCCAACGCATCCAACACCGACGGCCGGCAAGCTTCGCACGAGCTCATGGTAGACGCGATTCAATCCACCGGCCTGCTCGGGGAACCACCCCATGCCCAGCTCCAGCACGGCAAAGCCGGCGTTGGGGCGATCGGAGTCGAGCGGTACGGAAGCCATGTCGGTGGAAGAAAGATCGGGCGGGTCGCTATCGCTTCATCGCGGCAGCTTCTTTGAGTAACTCGAGCAAACGGGACGAAATCTTCTCGGGAGCGAATTCTTCGTTGACGGCTTTTCGGGCGGCGGCGGCGAGCGCGGGGCGGTTTGATTTTACACGCTGGATCATTTCGCGCGTGCAGCGCTCGAACGCGTCCATGTCGCCGGCCTTGAATTTCAAAATGAAATCGCCGCTCAACGGCTCGGCAGACCCGACTTCGTCTGAGGCAACGATGCACATCCCGCGGCTCGCGGCCTCGCCGACGACGAGTCCGCCCGGCTCGTAGTGGCTGGGCGTAATCAGCACGTCGGACTTGGCGAACGTGTCGAGCAGTTCCGGGTTGTTGTACGCGCCGGCGTATTTCGCGATCCGCGGATTCAGCTCGGTCAGGTGCTTGCGGTAGTCGGACCACTGCGTGTGCCCGCCGATGATTTCGATTTCGACCTGGTCGGCTAAATCATCGAGGCGTTTACTCAGTTCGATCGCCATCTCCACGCCTTTGCGAACGCTGATCCGCCCGGCGAAAACGACTCGAACTTTGCGATTTTCGATCGGCAAATCAACCGCAGGCGGCGCAGGATCGATGGGGTGGTACAGCACGCGCAGTTGGTTCGCGGGCACGCCGTAGTCGCGTACGATCAGCTCGTTGAATCGCTTGCTCATGCCGATCAACATCGCCGGCAGCTTGGCTTGGCGGCGCTGTACGTGTGTTCGATACAACAGAAATAATCGTACGATGTAATGACGCAGATTCCCTTCCGACGCCCGGGCGTATGCACTTTCTTTCGCATGCCACTCATATTCGCCGGCCGCATGCACGCACGTATAGACGACGATCGGAGGCAGGCGGTCGAGATACTTTTCCAGCCGCAGGAGTTCCATCTGCGAAAACTGTGTGACGCAGTCGTACGGACGAGCCTCGTGGTGTTCATAGACCAATTCGCACAATTTGCGGTGGCTCTGTGCGCGGGCATAGAAGTTGGTCAGAAAGGAAACGAATCCTGAACGGCTGTACCAATGGCCGTATTCCCACCAGTGCGGCACGGGGATGAATTTAAGATTCTCGTGCGTGCCGAGTTTCGCGCGGACGTGTTCTTGAGTTGACAGCGAAAATAAATCGACTTCTATTCCCTGGGCAAGCAAACCCAGGAGAAGCGTGCGGCCCATCGCGGGGACGCCCCCATTGTTGTCCAGAGGACCAATCCAGGCAATTCTCATTGGTTTTTCTCCACACCGGCTTTGGCCGCGCCCTCAATGGTCTGGGCGAATCGGGCGGCTAATATTTTGGTCGTGTACGATTCAAGTACTTTCTGCTGACCGTTTTGGGCCAAGGACATTCGCAGGGAATTCGACTCGATCAATTGAGCG
The DNA here is from genome assembly GCA_038329865.1 of Tepidisphaerales bacterium. Lineage (GTDB taxonomy): Bacteria > Planctomycetota > Phycisphaerae > Tepidisphaerales > Tepidisphaeraceae > JANMES01. The sequence continues at coordinate 32,468 of JBBQNK010000023.1, forward strand.
ATCGCCGCGGCCAGCGCGTTTGCATCGCGTTCCGGAAAGACCAAGCCGCCGCCCAACTCGTTGACGAGTGTCCCGATCTCGCCGGAATTGGAACCAATCACGGACGTGCCGCACGCGAGCGACTCGAGGATGACCCGCCCGAATTGCTCTTTCCAGTTCGGCTGCGTTTCGGAGGGAAGCAATGTTACATCGAACGCTGAAAAGTACTTCGGCGCATCGGGATGCGGGATGTACCCTCTCAGAGTAACGCGGTCGGACAATGATAATTGGTCGATGAGTCGACGGAGTTCCGTTTCAAACGGGCCAGCCCCGATCAATGCCAACTGCCAGTTCAAATGCCTGATTTTGGCCAAGGCGTTCAGGAGCGTGGCGAGCCCCTTTTCCGGCACAAAGCGACCCAGAAACCCGAGCAGCACTTGGCCGGGCTCAGCACCCAAGTCACTGCGAATCCAGGTGTTGTCATCGTGCCGGTGGTAGACGGATGGGTCCAGGCCAAGCGGCATGAGAGTCGAAGGTCCGAGATAACCCTTGGCGCGATGGACGGCATCGACACTGGCTGTAATCGGAAAGCTGAACGAACTTTGCCTATACACGAACGATTCGGTCCATCGAAAGGGCGGCGGATATTTCTTGACGATGTTCTGGCACGAATAAAAGCCGATTGGGCGTGCAATCGAGCGGCGATTCGCCCAGAAAATTTGCGCCGTGGCGACTGCGTACGGCTCATGGTTGACGTAGATCACATCCGGATTGACGTCGGTCAGCAATCGTTTCATCGAGCCGCGGTAGGCATGCAGAATAATATTGCCAGACTTCCACACATCGCGATAGATGATCCGCCCGTGAAACCCCGGCCACTGGCTGGCGATGGGCTTACCATACTCGTTGATCCAGTTGCCGGGCACCAGCAGCGTAATCTCCCAGCCGGTGACCTGCTGCAAATCGGCATAGAACTGCTGATTGATGGCGGTGGCACAGGAATGGCTGACGACGAGGAGATGCATCGAAAATTGGCTAGGCGGTTATCAATTCGAAGTAGGCTTTGGCCATCTGATCCCAGCCGTTTTTTTCCGCCACTTCACGTGCGGCAACGCCAGCTCGCGCTCGGTAGGCAGGGTCGTCGAGCAACTTTCTCACCGCGACAGTGAGTGCTTGAATATCATCGGGGTCGGCAATCACAGAACCGCAGTCGGAGGTCATCAATTCGCCGGCGCCCACCGTGCTGGCGGTGACAACCGGCAAGCCGCACGCCATCGCCTCGAGCACGACGAGCCCGAATGTATCGTAGCGCGAAGGAAATATAAACAGATCGGCCGCCCGGAAGACGCGCCCGGCATCCCGGCGAAATCCGAGGAAGTGCACGCGCTCGGCGAGTCCGAATTTTTCAGCCATCGCCGGATACGGGCTGCCGTCGAGCGCGCCGACGACCGCCAGGTGCAGTGATGGAAGCTGCTGCATCGCCTTAAGAACCGAGTCGAGGTTCTTGCGATTGGATTTGATATCACCTGCAAAAAGTGCGAGCGGCACACCTTCCGGCAAGCCTAACTCGCGTCGGTTGACCGGTCCGGGAGCGAACTCCGTCAGATCCACCGCATTAGGAATCAGCCGAATTTTTTCCGCCAGCACCCCTATGCTTTCGAGCTCTCTCCATGCGAGTTTGGATGGAACAACGATGTGCTTTGCTGCGTTGAATGCTCGCTTTTCCCAGCGGGCATTGAACCGGGTATAGGCAAACTGATATGCCGCTCGAAGGCCACGGCCGGTTCGCGCAGGATGCACACTTGAGTGCATCCACGCGCCATGAACGAACTGGCAGAGATTTACATCGTGCTCGGCGGACATCGTGTACCCATTGCCGATGACGCAATCGGCTTCGCCCCTCATTTTTTCGAGGAGTCGGTCCGTCTGTCTCGCAAAAGCGCGAACATTGTATAACCCGAGGTGTGGCAGCCGTGACGTGACCCGGCGCCAGACAGCCCCCAGGCTCTCCAGTTCCGGGTCAGTCCGCGTGGCGATCAAGGTGACCTGATGGCCCTGTTGCAAGGCGTATCGCACAATTTCAAAGTTGATGCGCCCCTGCCCGTCGCCGCGGATCAGATTGTGAGCGACGACAATCAACTTCATGGTTCAACCCACTTGGCGGAGCAATGGAGAGAGTAGTAAGCGCGCGAAATCCGGCCGAGATGACTTCAAGGCGACCGCGTTGCACAGACGGCAGAACCTAAACGGAAACATCGAATTCAGGAAAAGAGGGTCGGGTTGAATGGAATTGGACGGTGCTCATGTGCAGGCGGTTCAACACGCCGCATTTTGTAACCAATGGGCTCGAGAATGGCGAGAACGCCTTTCAATAGTTCCGGAGAATGAACCTCGATCGTCAGCTGCGGATGATATTTCGTCAGCGTATCGATAAGCCCGTTGAGGACATCGACCTCGCCGCCGTCGACATCAATTTTGACGACGTCCAAACGTTCGACCTGGCGGCTGGCGAGGAGGCGATCTGTCCCCACGGTGGGAGGAGCGCCCGGGGAATCGGCGGGCTGATCGTCACGTCCGGCAAATGCGTGAATAATTTCAACCGGTGCCCGCTGTTCTCGCGGATTCAAGTCAAGATTTTCCTGGATTTGCACACCGCGCGAGCTCGGCTCAAACGCGAACACGCGACCTGACGGACCCGCTAGCTTTGCCATGAGAACAGTGAATACTCCTTCGGCGGCACCGATGTCGATACAGACCGCGCCGGGCTTCACCTTTTCCGTCAGCCACGCCTGGAGATCCTGCTCGTAAATACCGCGCCAAATCTGGGTGTCCTCATGAAGGTCGAGCATCAACCGCCACCCCGCCAAGGCGCCGTTACGTATCGTGTAAGACCGGCGGCCAGATCGAAAAAACAATCGGCGTACAAATGGTTTCAGGCTTTCCGGAACACGCAGCATAGAGATTGACCCTTTAGACGCTGCCCCAATTGGCACCGCGCGCGTTGATCAACTGGCGACTCATCGCCGCAACTGGAAGATGGAATTGATCACGATCGCTTTCTTCCCATTCACGATTAAGTTTATCGATCACGCCGACGCAGAACCAAATCAACGCGGCAATCGAATAGTGCCCGCCGTTAAGCCAGTGACCTGCGCCGCAGACAAATAGGCCGAAGACCGCCATCGCTTCAACTGTGTCACTTCGACGCGCGTATTTGATGAGAACCTGGACCGTACGAAACAACAATGCCAGATAGATCAAGCCGCCCACGGGACCTAGTGAGACAAACATGTTGCTCACGTCAAATTCAGTTCCGGCGACGATCGTGTCACGTGTAGCCAGCTTACCGGCTGCGTTCGTTGTTGCGCCGAGGCCGACACCGGCGGGGTTCACAAACGAAGATAGGATGCCGGTATAGAAAAGCGTAGCGTGGCCCGTAGCTGATGATTCCATTGGATTCAAAAGCCCCTGAACCTGGTAGCTGACCATTGGGTTGATGGCACTGTCCACGTTTGCGCCTTGCAACCAGATCAACGCTCCGTACAAACTTCCAAACACCACAATTCCTGCGAAAACCATTCGCCGAACCGATAATTTTGTTTCGCCGGGACGAACTCGAATCCCCCAGATTGCGACAAATGCCGATAGATTCGCCAGAAGCGTTTCACGTCCACCCTGCAAAAAGCAACTCAAAAGCAAAAAGGGTGCGAAGATCATGGTGGGCTTGTAACGCTTCAGCGCGGCGCCCGACAGTAAAATGGCACTGCCAATCGCGCAGTAGAGCGCGTACTCCGGCGGCGAGACAAAGAATGAAAAGGGTCGCGGTCGACCATTGACGTTGACCGCGAGGTTGCTTTGATTCAAAAGCCATTGATATTGATAGTCGGGAAAATCAATGTAAGCCTGATACATCCCAAAAAGGCCGGCGAGAACGGCGACAGGTACAACCACCCGAAATAGAATGGTCTTTAAGAATTCTTGCGTTCCATACGCCCAGCCGATCCAATACCATGCGAGAGGAATGAGATAAAACAGACCTCCGGCAAACCCAACTGCTAAACTGCCCTGGATTGGATTGAAGATTTCCAATCCCATTAATAACATCAAAATAAAAATCCACCAGCCGACCTTCGTCTGAACCCTCGTCCTATCCTTTAACATACCCGTCAGGAACAACGTGATCGCAACGGCCGGAGCCACCAGCAGCAACACGTCGTATTGGACGGGGCCAATGTAATAAACCATTAAGCGCCTCACGTCACCCATGATGGCGAGGAACACGAATGCCATGATGATGGCCGGAACAGGAGCAACCAGTGCGACCTGGACGAGCACAAAAGTGAGAATAAGTGCCAGGATCGTTTGATCAATTTTTGTACTTAGACTCCAGGTAATTGCCCCGCAAAAAATCAGCAATCCCACCAGCATCGCGACTGCGGCCGACTTTCTGGCATTCGGAGAAACAGGTTCAATATTCATCGTGGACTCACTGTCGTTTTACGTCTCAAAACATTTGGCCGGCGCCTTGCGGGCCAAAAGACTTTTCTTCTTCCACATGGCACATCGCGGCAGTGATCGCTTCGGGTGAGACCGCGGTCGGGCGCTCACTGCCATTCGGAGCGCCAATTTTTGTGGCGTCGAGTAACATTCCCTTTGAAAACGCCGACCACTTCTCTTCCACTAGATCGGATAATTCCTCGCGGAAGCGGGCGTTGGAGAAACGCTCGGCATGGGCACGAATCGCGGCGGGGTCCATGGCCGGGCTTGCTTCAAACTGCTCGACGGCGGCAATCACCGCGTCGATCGTCTGCGAGTCAAAGAAAACGCCGGTCACGCCGGGGATGACGCTTTCCGTCACGCCGCCGCGCCCGAAGGCGATCACTGGCGTGCCGCACGCCATCGCCTCAACCGCCACGATGCCGAAATCTTCCTCGGCCGCAAAGACAAAGCCCTTGGCCTTCTGCACGTACTGCTTCATCTGCTCGAGTGGTTGGTGCCCGAGCATCTGCACGTTCGGACCGGCCTTGCCTTTGATCTTGTAGAAGTCCGGGCCTTCGCCGATCACGAGCAGCTTCTTGTCCGGCATGCGATTGAACGCTTCAACGATCAGGTCAATCCGCTTGTACGGCACGAGGCGCGATGTCGTGATGTAATAATCTTCCTTCTGCTCGCACAGCGTGAACTTCTCGACATCCACCGGTGGATAAATCACGAGGGCTTCGCGGCGGTAAATCTTGTTGATCCGCCGCGCGACGAATTGCGAGTTGGAAACGAATTGATCAACGCCGTTCGCGGATCGGACGTCCCAGTTGCGAATGTAATGCAGCACGGCCCGGGCGAAGAGCCCCTTGAGCCCGTATGTCAGCCCGCTCTCCTGCAGATACTGTGCCTGCATGTCCCACGCGAACCGCACCGGCGTGTGGCAGTAACAAATGTGAATCTGATTCGGACTGGTGATCACGCCCTTGGCCGCGAGGTAGCTGCTGCTGATGACGATGTCGTACCGGCTCACGTCGAGCTGCTCGATGGCCAGCGGCATAAGCGGCAGGTAGTGGCGGTGCTTGGACGGCGCCATCGGCATGCGCTGGATGAAGCTGGTGGTGACCGATTTACCCTTAAGGAATCCACGATCCTTGTGCGGCAGAAAATCGAAAAGCGAGAAGATATCCGCATCCGGATACGCCTCGATCATCTGCTCCAGCACGCGCTCGGCGCCGGCGTAAACGTAGAGGAAATCGTGCACGATGGCGACGCGGCGTTTTGCTCCTTCCATCGGCGTGCTGCGATTATCCATGCGCTTCGGGCCACGCTGCGGCTTGGCGGGCTTGGCTTTGGCGGGCTGGTGAAGGGCAGATGAAATTGGAGCGACCGGCGCGGCATTCGCCGCTCGCTTCTGCATCGCCGCCGTGGCGGCGGCGGTGCTCGGGAGCGCCGCGACGCAGTGCTCTTCCATCAGCCGCGCAAAAAAGGTGACCCGCGCACCGGCGGATTCGAGCGAATCGAGCACTGCGACTTCCGCCTCGGCCTTGATAGGCCCGCCGTTGCGGCGCTGGCGGATCGGGACGGTCACATTGATCGTCTGCTGCGGGCCGGGCATCGGGCCGCTCGACCATTCGACCTTGCGTTCCATGCCGTCGCGGTTGGTAACCGGCAGCACGAGCTTGCGGAACTGCAATGCCCGGGCGGCCTCGCACACTTCACGCCACCAATCATCGAACGTGTATGCGTTGGCCAGTCGAAGCTGCGACTGTTCGAACACATTGCGGTAAGCCTTCTGATCGCGGCTGGTCGCTGCATTGCGGCGCAGGGCGACGATCGTCTCCCACACCCGCACGCTGCCGACTTTTCGGAAGAACAGCAGCATGAATCCGATCGCGACAGCGGCGATCAGGTACTTGCCCTGTTCGCTGGCGTAAAGCGTAAGCACACCGAGCGCCGCGAGCACGAACGTTGCGGCGTAGAGCGTGAGCACGGCGTTGCGGTGATCCATTCCGCGCTCGATGAGCTTGTGATGGATGTGCCCCTTCTCGGCCGCGAAGATCGACCGCCGCTGCAAAATTCCTCGGCGGATCATCGTAATCAGCGTGTCGAACAGTGGGATGCCCAGTGCCAGGGCGGGCAAGCCAAGCCCCATCGCCACGCCGCTCTTGGAGTTGCACTTGATGCTCGTGTAGGCCAGCACGAAGCCAATGAACATGCTTCCGCAATCGCCCATGAAGATTTTGGCGGGATTGAAATTGAAGAAGAGGAACCCCGTCAGGCTGCCGAGCAAGGCGAGCGAAGGAACGATCAGGATGGAGTCGGAATTGTGTGCTGCGATGACGGCGATCACGCCGCACGCGATCGCACTGATACCTGCCGCGAGCCCATCAAGGCCGTCAATGAAATTGATCGCGACGGTAACGGTGACGATCCAGAAAACCGTGATGGCCCAACTTGCCCCGGCCATATTCAGTTTGCCGATGAGCGGGAGCTGATCGATCTGCACGCCCGAATTGCAGATCGCCAGCGCCGCCAGCACCAGTGCCACCAGTTTGATCTTGCTCGGCAGATTGAACAAGTCATCGAGCAACCCGACCCCGAAGATCGAAACCGCGCTGATCAGGAATGTCAGGATCTGAATGTGGTTGCCGCTGAAGTCACGGCGGAGATCGGAATCCGCCAGGTATGCAGGAATGATCCCCAAGAGCATCGCCGCCATGATCGCCACGCCGCCGATGCGCGGGATCGGTACGCGATGGACTTTGCGGGCATCAGGCTTGTCGAGCACGTTGAATTTGCGCGCGATCTTCACTACTACCGGCGTGGCCAGCACCGATGCGAACATCGAGCCGATGTAGATGAGGGGATAGGTGCTGATCATGACATTTTCTCGATCCGATGGGGCACATCGTAATCGATCGCTTCCAAGACGTCGGCATCAATTTGCACTGACGCGCCCTGCCCGAGCACGCTGACTTGCAGGACCACGCGTGTCAGCTTGTCACGCTCGACGACGACGCCCTCAAGCCCCATCAGCGGCCCGGCAGCAATGCGGACGCGCTGGCCCACTGCGACGAATGGATACGGATCGAGCGGGATTTGCCCGCGGATCGCCTGTTCGATGGTCAGCAGTTCTTTAACTAACGCCGACTGATCGACGACCGGAATCACCTGGCAGAGCCGATTGGTCGCCAAGGCGCGGTGCCGCGCCGCGGAGTCGCCGCTGAAAAAGACGTAAGACGCGAAGAGCGGCATGAGCACGGTGCGCTTCCGCCCGCCGGAGAATCGAACCCGCGGAATCATCGGAAAGAAGTACCCGATTTCGGCCGACAGCAATTCCCAGGCGAACGCCTTTTCAAAGCGGGCACGCGTATGCGCGATATGCCATGGCCCGGCCAATTCCGCGAGCGACGCGTATCGGTCCAGCATCATCGGAGGATTTTCGGAAAGCTTCAGCATGTTTAATTGCTACCTGTGACGCTCACTGCGATTCGCATAAAACAGTACGGCTTCTGGCTCGGCGCGCACTCCGTCTCCGTCAGTGCACCGGACATTTTTAATCCCGCCGTTGATCCAGGCAACGGCAGTGAATTTTCTGCATCCTCAGCCCGAATTACGGGCTGTCGGGATGCAATTTCGGGCCTCTCAGTGAGGCCAGCAACACCTTTGCTTCGACCATTTCGGGCTTAAGCGAAAGACACCGCTCGGCTTCTCTCACGGCTTCGTCGGTACGTCCCATATTCGACAGCAACCGGGCCAGCGTGAGATGGAGCGCAACATTGTCGTAATCCCGGTTCAGAGCCGTTCGATACGCGTCAACGGCTTCGGTCTGTAAACCGGACGCCTCCAGGCGGTTTGCAAAGGCCGCCCAAACGTTCGGGCCCTGCGGATTGTCCACGGTCGCCTGGCGAGCAAGTTCGAGGAGTCTTGCCTGGGTGCGATCGAAAATTGCTTTCTGGCTCGAATCACCCGCCAGGGCATTGGCCAATACTTCCATTCCGAGACTGCTGCCCTTCAACACTTCGTACGCCACATCGGCTCGGTGATGTTCGCGAACGAGGAGGTCAACGAGCTTTTCCTTGTAAAAGAAGTCGATCGTGAAACATTCTTTCGCCCATTCCTTTGCTTTGTCCCAGTCTCCCTGTTCGGCTGCAGCCTGCGCAAGGTAGTAGAGAGGTTCGCCGCTTCCGGGAAGAAGCTTGTGTGCGAGCTCCAGATTTTTAAGCCCGGCAGACTTGTCCAGCAGGTTCCACTGAATCGCACCGATTAAAGTGTAAATCTTGCCGTAGGTCGGGCACATCACTCGTGCTGCCGTGACATTCTCGATGATCGTCCTTCCTTCCTCGGCCGCGTTGGGCGGGAAGATCACGGCCGTCGTTTTTGGATCACGAATGCCCGCCAATTCACGCCATCGAAAATGATTCAGGCCATAAATGTAGAGAACATTATCCGGATCAAGCGCCATCGCCTTTTGATCCAGCGCGATAGGCTCGGCGAAGTAGGCATGCATCTGCCTTGCGAAATCAGGATCGCCCTGCGGCGTCCGCAGACCGAAATACGTCGGGTCCGATTCCAGCGAAAGAAACTCCGCCCGGCGAATGCCATCAATGGAAACGATCGACCAGCCCATCGCCATCAGCACAATGAGTGCGCCCACCAATCGCGGCCACGGTGTCCAGTTGAAGTTTGGCTTTTCCATCCCCTCCGTTGCGGGCCTGGCCATGTGCCCGAGCGATACCATGAGCCCCACCATTACCGTGCTGACCAGTGCGATCGAAGGCGTGTGTTGCGAGAAATCAGCGGCGCTATGAATCATCACCGCAAGTATTGAAAACCCAATTCCCACAGCCGCCAGCTGAATCGGGCGACGGCTGAAGATCGAGCGGATCCAATTCCGAAACATGATTGCGAGGAAACTCAACACCAAAAGCCCGCCGACGATGCCGGTATCAGTCAGCGTCTGCGCGTAGTCATTTTCAGCGTAGAGAAAGAAATCATGGTTCGTCTTGTTTTGCTCGAACATGGGAAAGACCCATTCGAAGCTTTGCAACCCCGAACCCATGACGGGCCAGGTCTTAAACATCGGCGGCATCTGCTTGAGGATGTAAAATCGTGCGATGGCATTTCCAGCGGCTGTTCCGTTGAGACGCGGGAGGCGAGTGGCCATCAATTCGTAAACAGCAATGCCGGCCACCGCGATAAGGATGGCCAAGATGCAGAGGATCGGAGTTTCGCGTGGTCGCCATCCTCGCTTGGCGATAAGTAATGCGATTACGACCAATCCCGCTATGCCCATTGCGATTTCCGCACCGTGCGACTGCGACCATGCGATCGCTGCCGCGGCCATGCACATCAACGCGCCGAGCAGGATTGCCAGACGAATGGAATTGGTATTCAGCCGCTCAACTATTTCGCGGCCGCTGGGGTCTTCGCCGTGGAAGGTCTCTGCAATGAGTACCACCGCCAGAGCGAGCATCGCGCCGATTGTGAGATTGAGGAACTGCCCCAGCTGCGCGTGTCCCGCATACGGGCCGGTTGCGGCGTTGATCACATCGATCGTCCAGTAAATCTGGTACGGCTTACCATCGACGTGAGTGATATCTTGCGCCAGGGCCAGCAGCGACACCACCGCCCCCACGCACGCGACCGTCCCGAGCAGCCGCTTGATTTGCCCGGGCGTGCGATAGGTGTTGACGATGACTGTGAACACCACGCCCATCGCCAGCAACGTCCGTAGGCCGTGCTCGGTGCTCCATACGTTGAAGCTGATCGTTACCCGGCTCAGGATTTCATGGGCATTGGGAAGATCGCTGAGCAGGGCAGATTTGGTTTCAACCGTGCCGGGTGAAATCGCCTGGACTAAGCCAGCCGGAAGCGGAATGACGCTCAGCGTCACCAGCAGTATGTAAAGCACGATCGGAAGGTAAGCCCAGGTGAAGACGAACTGTGAACCGCGAACAAAGGTGAGCTTGGCTCCGACCAGCACTACGACCACTGCCACCAGGACAAACAATATCTGCTGTGCCCAGGATTCCACGCCGCCGAGCGCCAGTGGTGAAAACAGCATCGCCAAAGCCAGCACCCACTCGACGGCGTAATCAAACACCGTCAACGGTTCGCTGAACTCGGCTACCTGAAAACTTTCACCCGATCGACGACTCACCTAACGCTCCTGCAATCCTGGGGGATTGGTCTTCGATGCGAAACACCGTATTGCATTCGGGAGCGATCCTTCGCCGGCACACGCGTGCCTCGATCCGATGGGTCGAATCGAAATCATGCTCCGGGCCGATCATCGCGAGAGGTCGCGATCGATTTCCCTGAGATCCCGATCCGCTCGATTCGCTGTGCGATTGGTGTTCGATCGACGTCCAGTGGGCGTACATTCGACCTCAATCGACATTCGATCGACACTCGATCAATGACTACTTCTTATCCGGCAGCGCCGCAACAGCCGCGTTGCCGGCCATTGCCTTGTTACGGCCGGACGCTTTGCCCGTGCGGTCGCGATAGAGGCGGTCGCTGTAGTAGCCGTACCCGTATCCGCCGTAGCCGCGGCCGGAGCGCGGGGCGTCGTTGACGACCACCCCCAGGATATTCGCGCCTACGCCCAGCAGGCTCTCACGGGCATTTTCAGCGAGTTTGCGGGTCGATTTGTCGGCCCGGACGACGATGATCGTCACGTCCGCCGACGCCGCGAGGATGCGGGCATCGGTCACGGGGTTGACCGGCGGGCTGTCGATCACCACGTGATCGAATTTTTCCTTCAATGAATCCAGCGTGTCGGCGAAGACCTGGCTGTTGAGAATTTCCGACGGGTTATTCGGGATCGGTCCGCACGGGAGCAAAGACATGTTCGGCACGGTCGTCTGCTGCACGGCCTCTTCGAGCGAATGCTGACCTGCCAGCACGCTGGAGAGACCGACGTCGTCCTTCAGACCGAAGATTCGGTGCTGACGCGGACGGCGGAAGTCGCAGTCGATCAGCAGGACGGTGTGACCGGCCTGCGCCATCGCGATGGCGAGGTTGCTGGCCATCGTCGTCTTGCCGTCGCCCGGCGCGGGCGACGTCACGAGCACGCTGTTATCCTGTCCTTCCGGCACGCCGAAGTAAACGGCCGTCCGGATCGTTCGGTACGCTTCGGAGACCTCCGACATCGGCTCGACATGCACTTCCATGCCTCGCGCCATGGCCGTCTTGCCGCCCATGATGTGGGGGACGACGCCCAGGATCGGGAGTTGCAACGCCGCTGAGATTTCGTCGACCGATCGCAGTCGCTGGTCCATCCAGTCTTGCAGCATCGCCGCGCCGAAGCCCATCATTAGCCCGATGACGACGGCAACGCCCAGCACCTGCAGACGCTTCGGTCGAATCGGCGCCTGTTCGGCCTTGGCGACTTCAAGAATCTGGACCGTGATGTTCGTCGTGTCCTGATTGTTCACGTTGATGTCTTTCATCTTGTCTGAAAGACTGTTCATGAACTTCGTCACGCTCTCCAACTGAGACTGCAAGGCCAGTAACTCCGCGGTGTCATTACCAAGAACCACCGCCTGCGCCTTGGTCTCGTTGTATTCCGCTTCAAGCTTGGCAAGCTTGGATTTGGACGTTTCATAGTTCTGCTTCATCACGCCGACGTATGCTTTAACGTAGCGCTCCTGCTGGTCGCGCATGCGCTCTCGAACGGCATCCATCTGCGCCATGATTTCCGTAACCGGTTTGCTGTTGGCACCCATGCCCAGTTGAGCCAGAACCTTCTGCTTTTGGTCCAGATCGTCGAGCAGGCCCTGCAATCCATTATCACCCTGGCCGCTGGCGGCACGCACGGCCATGAACTGCGCCATCTGCTGCGGGTCATTCTGCAGCGCTGCGGCACTTTCCCAGGCGGCTTGGGCTTCAATGGCGGCTGACTGCTCTTTCACGAGCGTATCCGTCAGGCTTGTCAACTTCGTAAGAATGACGTTGCCTCTTTCGAATCGCAGGCTGACGTCCGGATGGGCCTGAATGTACTTCTTGATGTTGTTGTTGATTTCGGTCTGCTCGGTGTAGTTCTTGTTGTACTGCATCTGCAGAATTTTCAGGATGTCATTGGCGGTGTTCTTACGCTTGAGGTTCTGGTTCTGAATGTACGAATCCACCACCGCATTGACGACGGCGGCGCAGTCGTTCGGATAGGGGGACTCAAAGGAAATGGTAATGATGTCGCTGGTTCGCCCGACGAAGGCCGTCAGCGCGCCGCGGATTGCGTTGACCGGATTATCCACGTTCGCCAGAGACGGCATTTGCGTTGTGCCGAGATTGGTCACCGCCGTGGCAACGATCGGGGACGACGTGATGACGTCGCATTGCGTCGAGAGATAGTTGCCCGACGTGTTCGCACCGGTCATGTAATTCTGCATGATCATCGGCGTATTGTTGTCGATCACGATGCGCGACTGGCTTTGAAAGATCGGAGTCGCCTGCGTGATGTACACAATGGCCGTTACAACGCAGACCACCACGCAAAGGAACATGATCAACTGGCGACGCCAGAGGATCTGCAGGATGCCGCGCGACGCGACCTCCGCAGCAGTGACTCGAGAAGGTTGACGCGGGGCCTCAGTTGCGTCACCGCGGGCAACAGAACTCATGAGATATCTCCATCTGCAACGGGCAGTGTCTGACACTGCTCAAAGGTTTTGGGCATTAAGGCACCAAATGCATTCGCCCAGTCTAGCTCGACAAAATAAACCGATTATACCGCACCGCTGATCATTTTCTTCGTTCAACGCGACAAGTATGTCAACGGAATTCCAAACGTGTGAGCGGGCGATTCAGACGCCATGAATGTCGGCGCAATCATCCAGACCTGAATGACTAATCGACACATTGCTCCAGTGATACGCAGGCCGCTCTACGCGAGTTCGGCAATATCTTACGTCACTTCTTTGCGTATGCCTCGTCTGGTGCATACTTTGCGTGCTAAATGCATAAATGCAAATGAAACGGCGAGATTGGGGACGTCCGAATATCTTTTGGGCACGCCCAATTGGACACCAGACTAAATCGCCAAATAAAACCCGGTTGTGGCGAAGCGACATCGATTGATGCGCTTCGCCACAACCGTTAGTCATTGCAGTTACCGAACTCACATCGCCGGAGAGGACAATCCCTGGACGATGATAAATCCAGATCGAACTCTAGCTTACCTGCGGCCGCCCGACGTACTCGAGCTGATCGTCACCGGACTAGAAATGGCCGGCTTGACGGTTTCAAACACAGCGGCGAAGGCCATCAAGGCCACGACCGCGATCAACAGTTGCTTGCGAGTGATCTTTTTCATAATTCTACCTTTCACGGTTTCAGTAAAGGCTCCCGATAGGATTATCGGCTATCGGGAGCCCGATTTCAAGTCAAATCGTCAGAACTTAAGCGTTCCGGCGACGGCGGGCGAGCAGCGCCATGCCACTCAGACCCAGGAGCGAGAGAGTCGCCGGCTCAGGCAGAGCCTGAAGGGCGGCCCCGGCAAACTGACCACCGGCGGCAGCCGTGGTCTCTTCGCCGTAGACGACCGGCACTTGGCCAGTACCCGTCTGACCAACCGCCTCAGCAAGCTTGGCCTTGAGGGCGTCGATCGTCGGGAGATCTAACGGATCATTGAAGGCTTCGAGGGCCAGAATGCCGTAAGACAGGTCTTCGATGTAACCTTGGTTGTAGACCGAACCACCGTAGCCGGGGTCGCCAGGGGCGACGCCGGTGTGATCGGTCAGGCCAGCATAGAAGGTGCCGTTCGGATCAAGCTCGGCCAGTAGCTGCGCCTTAAGCTGAACATCGGTCCGAGCGCCCAGGATGTGGTTGGCGTCAAATACGCCGCCGGTAACGCTTGCTCCGCCGAAACCAGCGGTCTTCAAGGCATAAAGAGACAATGCCAACGTTTCAACTGCACCGTAGTCACCATTGCCTTCGCTCAGCGTGTCGGCGGTGGTGGTGTTCAGGTTACCCAAGGCAAGGGCAAGATCATCACGCCACTGGGTGCTGTTGGTCGTCTGAAGCAGGTTGGTCGCCAAAACATGGTACGACAGGAAGTGCAGGCCGTAGGTGTCCGGGTTCGTGAAACTATCCGTCGGGCTGACGACGTTCGCAGCCGTAGTGTCGATCGCACCGGTCGTCGTGCCGACGACAGTGTTGTAGTAGTAGGTCACGACAGCCGTCGCGTCGGTGTAGGCCGTGGTGGGGCCGGCGCCGGGGGCATAGTAAGTGCCGGCATTGAGAGCAATGCCATTCTGGCCCATGAACGCCAGACCGTAGGCCTGATCGCCTTGGAATTTGTCGGAGAAATTCGTGTGGGTGTCGTTGACGATGTCTGAACCCAACGTGGCGATGTCCGAGCTGATGCTCGTGACGCCGAGCGCGTATGCGTGATTCAGACCAGCCAATTCAGCACCGGACTGCGAATCGGTATAAAGCGCCTTGAATCCCGCGCCGCCATTGGCGAGCACAGGAGCCGCTTCGACCACCGCTGAGGTTGGATCCGCTGACGCCATGACCGAGCTTACGCCCAGGCTCAACAAAGTTGCCGCGACTGCGGCTGCTAAAGATTTACGCACTGTTCTGTCCTCTCCAAAAGGGTTTACTGCATGACTCTTGCCCGTATTACAACACGTACACATTTGCGCCTAACCGGGCACGGCGCTTAATTTTGATTAACATTACCAGTTTGCCCGCAATTCAATCCCGTGGACTAACCCCATTCTCCACAGAGTCCGTCGTTACAAGGTAGCGTCATCCTTTCGGACGGCGCGATATCTTTTCGTGCCCTTGCCAAGCGACCGACTTTTAATTACGCCTCAGAAATGTGCAGCGAAAAACTCGCCCATTCCCGACCAAACTGACTTGCCATCAAAATGCTTCGTGAGTTTGCAAGAAGCGTCTTGTAATGTCAAGCTTTTTCTACTGGAACCGCAAATAGACTGATGCGATCCGTTTTAAATTTACCTTACTTTCGTCGTAAGCCAAACAAAAATCTCATGATTTTATACAAACGTTCTCATGAACCTGTGAATCTGGGCACAATAGACCGACCGCGACCGCCTGTGAAAACAGGACCAAAAACCCGAAAAAGTGCAATGCCGCTCAGGGAACGGCAATAATCGTCTCGTTTCTTGCCCAAATTGCCTTTTTAAGCTCCAGTTCGTTGGTCGACCGGTCCGCCGCTGTCGCGGCATAAACAACCCAACCTTGGCGGCCGTGCAGGATCATGTTGGCGCGGACATGATAGAGTCCGCCTATCGCTTCAAACCGCAGGCCTGACAATTCTGGCGCAGACTCCTTGCTCACCAACGTAGCCCGGCCCTCGTTCCGTTTCATCTCGCGAAGAAAAAACCAAAGCACGAAATCGCTTCCGATCGGTATGGGAAGCGAGAAGTGCGCCACCCCATAAGCCGTGTCGCGCGAGGGACTGATCCAGATCTGATGCGTATGGCGATCGGAATTTTTCAACGGCTCAGCCGACCATCCCGCCGGCGGATAGCAGATCGCAAGAACGGAATCGAGTTGGATTCCTCCAGGCATCGTCGCAGGTAAAACCGCGGGCTTGCTCGCGCAGCCTGTGAAGCCGGCGAACATGGAAACCATCAATAGCAGAAGCAAGTTGGATCGAAGAAAGCAAAACATGCGCGGTCAATCGTAGTTCAGTAAATGCCGACCGTAAAAGCGGCGAAGGCGCCGGCGATGAATATTGCCGACCGGCAACACGCATCACCCGCGCCTTCGCGGCAGGCAGCTTCATTTCATCTTACGGCGCCGGCGGGACGGCCTTTTCATCGACCGTCACATCAAACCCGCGCTTGCGCGAGCCGTGGACAGTCGATGCGGTGAATTTCCCCGTCGCTGCCTGCCAATCCCAGGTGTCAGTGAAACCCGCGAACTCAACGGTGACGGTCGCCTTGTCCGGGCCGTCAGCTTTGAGCGTGACTTTCAGATCCTTGTGGTGCCACGGATCAAACACGCTGGCGAACCGCACCGCCGACCCGTTCGCCGTCGCCTGCAGCTGCTGCCACTTGAGCGACTTGCTGTGATCGTTCGCCGTCGAAAGGCCGATCACCGGCTTGAACGCCGTGTCGGCCACCAGTTGGAACTCGCAGTCAGACTTTCCCTTGCTCAGGCGATATTTGCCCGCCGCTTCGTCGACTTTCTCGAGCTTGGCGCCCTGCATCAGCCAGGTGATATCCACCGGCTTGGGCGAGCGAACGTCATCCAGCACCAGCACGTAACTCCACTTAACGAATATGAACGTCCGGCGGAACCGGTCGAGCGCCGGGCGACTCTTCTTCAGCATCTTATCGGTGTAATCGAGATACGACCCGGCGGCCTCTCCTTCAACGACGACCACATCGCCGGCGTCTTTGAAGGCCGTGATCTTGCCCATCTCGGTCATGTCGGTATTGCCCGGCTGCTGCCAGCTGTCGCCCTGCTGCCGGCCGACGACCGCCTGACCCAGGCCGTTGATCAGGATCGTGTTCACGCTCGACGAAAGCTTGCCCGGCTCCATCGGGTAGCGATCGGTTTCAGCAACGTAGTCGCCGTCGCTCCAGAGCGCGAACGAGTTCGCGTCCGGATGATCGTGCGCCACGTTAACGTACGGCAGCACGCCGGTCTTTTCCTTCTCAGTCTTCCGCCAGGAATTAGCTTTGTACCCGCCCATCGGCCCGCACTTGAACAGCGCCGCGACCGCGTCGTCGTTCCAGGTGTCGCGAACGTCCATCAGGCCGAGGTCGGGGAAGAAGCCAACGGTTGGCATTTTCTTGTACGAGCCGCCTTGCAGCGCCGGATCATCGCACAGGAGCGACATCCACGCGTAATCGCGCACGCCGAACTTCGTCGAGTTGATCTTGAGCGACTGCCGAATGCCGTCGATCACGTCCGGCTCTTTATTCAGCGCGGCCGTCTTCAGAAAGAACGGATGCATGCTGCCGGCGTGCGTGAAGCAGTCGGCGAAGTAGAGCGCTTCCTTCAGGCCGGGCGTGGCTTCGTGCATCGCGTACTCGCCGACGGTTTTGAAGAACGGCGAAGCCAGGTGCTTCGTGCCGTAGCAATCATCGGAGACTTGAAACGCGAGCCCGAGCGCCCCGGCGCTGGAGCCGTAGCCCGGCCCTTCATGCTGACTGCCGTCGATCGGCAGCCAATCCTCCATGAACTGCAGCTCCTTGGTGATTTGGCCGAGCAGCCACTGGTCTTCCGGCTTGCCGTCGGACGCGGCGGTGGCGGCGAGAGTCAGGCCCCAGTCGCGGAACCAGCGGTGGTTGTACGCCGGCACGCCGCGCCAGTAATCGCCGCCGGGGTTTTTCGCCAAATGCCCGCCGTAGTACATCGCGCGGGCGTGGAACCAGAGCGTCTGGCGGAACTTCTCGCGGAAGGCCGGGTCCAGGTCGTTGTACAGCCAGTCCCACATCAGCGACGCGCCGACCATCGTGAACGAGGCGGTGGTGTCGGAGTTGAGTTCCTTGTCGTCCGGCTTGGCGTCGGTCCAGTCGTCCTTGCCGTCGAGCCATTTCATGTACTCCATGCACTGGTCGAAGGATTTTTTATCGCCGGTGAGTGTGTAATGGAGCGCGATCATCGGCATCGCCATCAGGCCGACTTCCTGGCCCCAGCCGTGGTTGGTTTTGCCGTCCTTAGGGATTTTGCATTCGGCGAGGTAGCCGATCATCTGGTCGTGATAGAGCTTGCCTTCCGGGCTGTTGAAGAACGCCTTGAGGGCCGGCAGGCGATCGGCCGTGAGAAGCAGACGCGGGTGCTTACCCTCGACCGCGGGCATGAATTTCACCGCCGGGCCGGTCGGCGCTGGATCCGCCTCCGGCAGCTTGAAGTACGGCGACGCGACGCGCGTCTCCCCGCCCGCCGCCGGAGCCGGTACGTCTTCAGCAAATATTACCGCGCTCGAAAGCGCCACGACCGCTGCCGCCAAAACCATCATGCCGAAACGCATTGTGTTTCCTCGCTGCAAAAGATTTGAAGTCCGCCGGGAGAGAATGATAGCGACTACCTCAGAATTAGTTCTACCGCGAGAGCGAAGTTCCGTTGCCCGTTCTTCGCATTTCGTGGCATGGGCTGCCAGCCCATGGTCGCGAACTTCGGCGAGCTCAGTCGAGTCGTACGCTGCGACGATCGACGGTACTCGGTCGATGAGGCAAGAGCGCAGCGATCTTGATTTTGAATACATCCGATTATCGCTTCGCACGGCCTCATGAGCGACCCTGCCGCTCATCGCGCGCGAGTACCCGCGCCCATGGGCAAGCTGCCCATGCCACTTTCATCACGGTCCCGTTTTCAAACTCGTCGACAATTGAATAAGCTATCCGCCGCGTGAACCCCCGCCCGCTCAACATCCTGATCACCGGCGCCGGCAGCGGCGTGGGACGAGGTCTCGCTCACTCACTCGCCGCGAGCGGTCATCGCGTTCACCTGGCCGATCTGAAGGCCGACGCACTCAAAGAATCCGCCGCCGATCTTCCGGCTGCGCAAGCGTCGATCCACCCGCTTGACGTTTCCTCGTCCGCTCAAATTCAATCGCTCGCCGATTCGCTGCCGAACGGCATCGACGTCCTGATCAACAACGCCGGCCTGCAGAACGTCGCGCCCGTCGCCGAGTTCCCGGAAGACCGCTGGGACCTGCTGATCGACGTCATGCTCAAGGGCCCGTTCCTGCTGAGCAAAGCGTTCCTCCCCGGCATGCGTCTACGAAACTTCGGCCGAATCATCAACATCGGCTCGATCCACTCGATGGTCGCCTCGCCGTTCAAGTCCGCCTACGTCTCCGCCAAGCATGGCCTGCTCGGCCTGTCGCGGACGATCGCCCTGGAAACCGGCGACGTCGACATCACCATCAACACCATCTGCCCCTCGTACGTCCGCACGCCGCTGGTCGACGCGCAGATCAAATCCCAAGCCGCCGCCCACGGCATTTCCGAGCAGGACGTGATCAACAAAATCATGCTAGAGCCGATGCCGAAGAAGGCGTTCATCAGCCTGGAAGAAATCGCCGCGACGACGACGTTTTTGATGAGCCGCGAGGCAAGAAACATCACCGGCCAAACAATCGTGATCGACGGCGGGTGGACGGCGCGGTGATCGATTGCCCGGCCCAAGCTCGTACCTTCCCATGAAAATCTCCCGCAATGTGCTGATCCTCGCCGGCCTCGTGGGGGTCACCACGATCGCCTCGGCGTGGATGGCGGCCACCGGCCGGGCCTCCTGGCTGGAGGCATTCAGCTTTGTCACCGGCGCGGTGTGCGTGTGGCTGACCGTGAAAGAAAATGTCTGGAACTTCCCCATCAGCCTCGTGAACGTGGCGGCGTTCGGGATCGTCTTCACCCGGGCGCAGCTGTACGCCGACGCGGGGCTGCAGGCGGTTTACTTCGTCCTCACGATCATCGGCTGGTACCTCTGGCTCTACGGCGGCGAAGGTCGAACAGAGTTGCACATCGGCCGAGCGCCTTGGCGCGAGTTGGCGATCGTTTCCGTCATCGGCGTGCTGCTGACCATTGCCCTGACCGTCTACCTCCGCCGCGTGAACGATGCGATGCCCTTCTGGGACGCGTTCACCACCGTCGTCAGCTTGTGCGCGCAGTGGTTCTTAAATCGCAAATATCTCGAAAACTGGCATTTCTGGATTTTCGTCGACGTGATTTATATCCCCATGTATGCGTACAAGGGACTCTACCTCACGTCGTTCCTCTACCTGGTGTTCCTGGTGATGGCGACGATCGGCCTTGTCGAATGGCTGCGGCGGTGGCGATCGCAAACTTCGCTGCCCGAGTCGGCAAAGGCGGGGGCCGCGCCATGACACTCGGGCTCGTCGTCGGAAAGTTCTATCCGCCCCACCGCGGGCACAAGCATTTGATCGACACCGCCCGCCGGCAAGTCGACCGGCTTGTGGTGATTCTCGCGCACCATCCTTCGCAGAAAATCCCCGGCGAGCTTCGCAAGGCGTGGCTGGAAGAGATTCATCCCAATTGCGAAATCCACCTTGTGCCCGACGAACTGGAAAACGACTCGCAGCCGTGGGCGGAGTGGACGATTCGATTTCTCGGACGCTCGCCGGATGTCGTTTTCACCAGCGAAGTTTACGGCGAAGCGTATGCCGGGTTTATGAACTGCCGGCACGTGTCGGTCGATCGCGAGCGGAAAACGGTCCCCATCTCCGGCACGGCCGTCCGGGATTCGCCGTTGGAGCATCTTGATTTTCTCGATCCGTGCGTGCGGGCGCATTTCGTCCGGCGCGTGGTGCTGATCGGCGCGGAATCGACCGGTAAAACCACGCTCGCGGCGGAACTGGCGGAAACGTTCGGTACGGTTTGGGTTCCCGAGTACGGCCGGGAGTATTGGGAGAGAAAAGTCGCCGGCCTGAGCATGACCGGCCCGCTGCCGGGCTGGACGAGCGACGAATTCGTGCACATCGCCGCCGAGCAGCAGCGTCGCGAAAATGCCGCCGCGCGCACGGCCAACCGCGTACTTTTCGCCGACACTAATGCCTTCGCCACGGGCACCTGGCACGAACGGTACATGGGCGGGCGCAGCGCTTCGGTCGACGCCATCGGCCGGCGCGATCGCGTCGATCTTTATCTGCTCGCCGAGCCGGATTTTCCCTTCGTGCAAGATGGCTTCCGCGATGGCGAGTCCGTTCGAGCCCAGATGCACGAGAACTTTTCCACGCAATTGCAGGCGTTGCCGGTTGCCGTCGTCCGCCTTGCGGGTTCGCTACAGGCACGATTAGCGCTGGCCGCTGCGCGCGTCGACGAGTTGCTGCGGAGGCCGTTCGATCTTTGAACGTTCTTTGCACGACTCCGCAAATCCCTTGCGATTGGGACAACATAAACAAGCCGCCCGATCGTCTGACGATCGGGCGGCCTGTTTTTGCGAAACTATCGCCCCGCCTTGTGCAGCGCCGCCAGGCCGAATGGCACTTCCGGCTTGCCGGCGGGGAAGCCTCGCGTCGCGGCTTCGTGGGCGTCCTTGATGTCGTTGACCGCCATCAGGACGTCCTCGGCCGTTCGCTCGGTGCGGCCGGCGTGGAGGGCGCGCAGGCCGGAGAGACGCAGCACTTCCTGCAGGTGCGCGAACGACAGGCCGTCGGAGATCGCGACCGCCTTGGCGATCGAAACGTCCGCCAGCGCCGGCAGCTTGCCGCGCAGGAAGCGCTCGCGGAGCGAGGCATCGGGAGGCGGCAGCTCGATCATCGCGTCGAATCGGCCGGGGCGGTTGTTCACCGCCGCGTCCAGCTTCTGCGGATGATTCGTCGTCGCGATCAGCAGCAGCCCGCCGGCCGCGCTCTCGGTGCTCAGGCCGTCGAGCTGGTTGAGGAACGTGCTGACGTTCACCTGCTGCAGCAGCCAGTCGAGGTCCTCGAGCACCAGCAGCGCCGGCGCCTGGGCCGTCCACTGGTTGATCACGTTGAGCAGGTCGTCGGAGTCGAAGCCCTGCCACGCGCGGAGGCTCAGCGCCGAGACGGCCGGCAGCGACGCGCCAATCCAGCGAATCAGCGAAGTCTTGCCGTTGCCGGGCGGACCGTAGAGGAGCACGCCGCGGCGGTACGGCACGCCGATGTCGCGGTACATCTTGGCCACGTCGGGCTCGAAGAAGCCGAGAATTTCGCGGCGAACGCGCTCGAGCAGCGCCGGCGGCTGAACGAGGGCGGCCTGCGCATCGTCCGGCCGAACGCGCGGCGGGCGCGTCTCGGCGTTGTACTCGCCGATGACCTGCCACGTCTTACGATTCGCCTCGCGCCGCGCCTGCAGCACCGCCCGACGGAGCGTTGCGAACGCCGCCGCCGACGGCGCCGCCACCAGCCACAGGTAGCCGTCGCCGTGGGCCGCGCTGAACCAGAACCACCGCGCGATGACGGCCTCATGCCGGAACAGCCGGAGGAATCCGCTGGGGTGTTCCCACGCGTTGGTTTCGTTGAACGTGAGATTCGAAACGACCTGCCCGCCGCGCAGCTGCGCCGGCGGCAGTTCCCACACGGCCTCGGTCTCGCCGAGCGCCGGGAGCAGGCGGGTGATGTCGTTCAGATCGAACGAGTTCGACGCTTCGAAGATGCGGTACGTCGAGAGCTCATTGGCATCGAGATAAGCGCGCAGATTCGCCGCCGAACATTCGCAGAGCGTAAGCGTGGCCGGTAGCGCTCCCGCCGCCTGCGCCGGGCGCAGCGCGGGCTGGCTCGCGCCCGTGTATTCCGCCGTGAAGTTTTGAAGTTCCGTTTCCATGATGACCCCACGTTCAATTCCGCGCCGACGACGACTCCGCCGGCGATTCGTGCCGTAACGATTCATGCCAATACAAACCGCGCCAGGCGGCCATTGCTTCGTTAAATGTTTCTATTCGACAATCGAGCGACCGTATCGGCCGCGCTAATGACTCGCATCGCTGCGCATCGATCGCGGCTGCGATCGCACGGTGCGATGGAGAATGGATGTGATGTTCCTGACACGCATAAAAGTCCTTTGAGGGGAGGGAATTTACCGTTCATTTCGAATTTTGCAACGGAATTTTTGAAAAGAGATTGAGTCGCGATAACGGCGGAGGCGCGAGGGCATCAATCTTGATTCTTGTCCTGCCAACGTGACTTAGTAGTGACGTCATCCCCAGGTACTCCGAGGGATCTCGGATGTTCCAGCGATTTTTGTGGCTTCGAGATCCCTCGGAGTACCTCGGGATGACATCGTTGAGGTTTTTTAGACACCCTCTGAGCTACGCCGAAGGACGACGTCAACTAGAATCTCGCGATTCACTGACGGTAAAATACATTTGGATGCGCCGCGCCGCCGTTTTGCGCGAATGAACTGCGCCTGTAGTATCATGCGATCTTCGGAGACACACTCATGGGGCATCACAAACGGTTCTTCTTTGTACTGATTCTTTTCGCAGGCGCAACGGCCGCGCAGGCCGCCCCGCGCGAAGTCGTGCCGGACGCGTCGGACACGCGGAAGCAGATCGACGCGTTGATCCAGGACGCGCCCGACCATCGCGCCACGCTCGGCCTGATGCAGACGGCGATGGAGCTTTCCATTTCCTACGGCGCTCCCGCCTGGAACGCCGGCGATCATGACGCCTGCTGCAAGTTTTACGTCAAGACCGCGCAATCGTTGTGCGCCGCATTCGACGGCCCTAAAAACGCCTCTGAGCCGGCGCAGACGATTCTCAAGAGCCTCCATACCGCGCTCGATCGTGTCGCCACGAGCACCGATGTCGATGCCAACGCCTGGACCATGCGTTACGTGTTCGACAAGACCGAAGTGGCGGTGGCCGTGCAATCCGGGCGATCCGCAGCCATGGCGGCGCTGGGGAGCGAGTGTGCCGCGCGGTCGTCGTATCAGGACGCCACGGACGCCTACACCGAAGCATCGGCGGCGCTGCACGAGTTGCAGGGATTGCCGATCGAGAGCATCAAGCTAAGCACGCGGTACACGCCGTTCGCGCTGGGCGATGCGTTATTCGCGCAGCGGAAGTACGCCGAAGCCGCCGCCGCGATCGACGACGGACTGAAGTTCATCCCCGACTACGCCGCCCAGGCCGGCGACATTCGGAAGAATTTCGAAAACCCGGCGCTGTACCGAGTGCTCATCGACGACCTCCGCGCCGCCGCTGACAAAAAGCCGGATGACGCTTCGTTGCAATTCCTGTACGGCTACCACCTTTACTTCACCGGCCAGCGCCCGCAGGCCAAGGCGTACCTGGAGCGTGCGAAGAAACTGGACTCGAACTTAACCGGCGTAGGCAAACTCTTGTCCGCCCCCAACGCCGTCAAACCACCGCCGATGATCGACACGCCGCCCGTGCGGCCACTGCCGCGGAACGGGGATTTGTAGCGGGGACGCAAATGTCACCGATCGCCGCCATCCGCGTCGCCGCGTGCTGCAGCCTGCTGCTCGCGCTCGGCTGCGCGCAAAGCGCCGGCGGCCCGACTTCCCGGGCGACCGTGATCGATCAGAAGCAAGTCCTCGTCGATGCGATTGCTGATGAAAGCCAGTTCGTGAGTATTTCCGTTGACAACAGTGTCGTTGAAATTCACACAAACGCCGTCGACCGCGTCGTCAAGCAAGGCCCCGCCATCATCCCGGCCTTGCTCAAAAAGATGCGCATGCCGGGGATTAATTTCGACACGTTCATCCGCTGCTACAGCGCCGCCGAGCAAATCGCGGAGAAACAGGGACTGCAAGATCAAATCTATTGGACCGGCGGCGCAACCTCACCGGATTTCGAGGAGTTGGTCTCGGAGCACGGGACTACTAGCCAAAAAATCGGGCCCGGCGGGCAGACATTCGACGATGCGTTCCGCAAGCGAGTGATTGACAGCATCGAAAAGTGCTTCGCCGAAAACAAAAACCCTGCCCCTTAATTCACGTCGCTTGCTCGGCTCGTCGGCTGATTGCTCGGCCACATCGGATAGGCTCGAATTGCGGGATGCCTATAAGCGCCGAAAGGATTGTCGCACCGTGTGTTCATTCCGCCGCGACCAGCATCGGCTTAAAGCTTGCCCCGCTAAGCCCGGCAGATTCGATCGCGTTCTTTATCCGAGCTGTAACAACCATGATTATCTTGAAATACTTCATTCGAAAAACCTGCTGTTGTCCGATTGAAGCAGGAATGACGCAACCGGTAACCAGCCCGCTCGGGCGACCATTTTTTATTGGACCGAACAGCACCGAGTGTTGAACATCAAGACAATCGACTTCTGAAATTACATTGATACCAAGTCGATCGGAAGGATTTCCGTCCAAGGTCGATCGCAACAGTTGAATATCATTAGGCGCAACGCTCAACAAAAGTTCGGCGGCACGTTTTGAAAATACCGGCGTGCCGTACGCTGCGAAATTGATGTCTCGGAGGGTTCCATCCGTAATGCGCTGGACGGGAACGACAATATCCGGCGAAACAGGTTGCGCGCGTGCCAAAAGCGATGTGATGTCGAAGGCCGGCCCGTCCTCTCGCGCTTCGGTGGTCGCGCAACGGCCCTCGTCATTCTTATCGTCTGATAGCGAAAACCATTCTTTGGAATGAATTGTCATAAACCCCGATGCGACCACCCAGCGATCGCCAGCGGTCATCAATCCTTCCCCACCACCCGCACCATCAACCGCGGCGAGAGCACGCCGGCCCCCGCGTCGCCGGGCGGCGTGTAGAGCGCACGGACGTACCAATCGCCCCGCTCGTTCGTGTCGGCGGGGTCGTCGAGGATGGAGAACCACTTCAATTGGCTCAGCACGATCTTGTAGCTCGCGCCGGGCGCGAGGGTGAAGGTTTCGTTCGTCGTCGTCACGGCCGGCGCGGAGTTGGTGAGATATTTCTTCGCGCTCAGCGGGACGAACGGGTCTTTCTCGACCGATCGATAGCCGCGGACGAAAATGTTGCGGTCCGGGTAAAGCATCCCCACCGGCAGCGTGAGCGGCGCTTCCGACGTGTTGCGGAACACCAACTGCATGGCGACGGCGTCCGACAAAAGAATGTCGGCCCGCGGAATCTCCAGCTCAATCGCCAGCGGCCGGGTCGGCTCCTCGGCCGGCGGCTTTTTCAAGTGCGAGCAGCCGGCGAGGGTGAACGTCAGGGCGAGATATAATCCGAAGAAGAATCGTGCGGGCATTTCTGCTCCTGAAAGATCGTAATTTCCAAAAATTCTGCAAACCTACAAGCTTGCGCCAATCACGGAATTTCGCCGTGTGCGGGCATTACCTTCGGCGGGCTCCACGCGCCGTGGTGGGCGACGGATAGCTTGCACTGGGCGGTTACCCATCGCACTTGCTCCTGCTGTGTCCAATCTTTTTGGGCCTCGGCTTGGTGGAGAATTTCCGTGCTGACTTTCGGGCCAGCTTTAAGACCCCATTCCGCGTATTCATCCCGCTCTTGTCGCGTGGGCGAGCCGGGTGGCGGAGCGTTCGCGGCGCGGACGACGGCGTTGTCGATTCGGGGCTTCAACTCCCGGGCGTTCTCGCTGGTTCCGTCCCATTCGTAAAGATGACCCTCGTCGGCCGTGAAAACCAAATGATTGTGCGTGTTCATCACAAACGCTTGTGGATACCGGATGGGAATGGTGGCGATGCGGTTGACCTCTTCGTCGTTCACTTCAAATACCAAAACGCCGCTTGCGGCAGTGGAATACGCGCGGTGATCGGTGATCAGTACGGTCAACCCCCGGGGTACTCGAGGAGCGCGCAGAATGATCGAACCATCCATCGCCTTCAGGCGAACGAGTTCGGGATAAAAACCCGACACCCAGATTTCATTCTGGCTGACCGCGACCAAGCCATTGCTGCCCACCACTATCCGCTTCCAAATGAGATGACACACATTGTCAGAATCGAGTTCATAAACCGCCACGAGACCGGCACTGGATGCAATCGCAAACCGAGTGGGCGAAATCCATTCCAACGCGTTGATGGACTCACCATTGGGGGATTGATTGGAGTTGAACTCCGGCTCGGGCGGAGTTTTGGATGGATCAGACATAGGAAGCCGGCCGAATTCCTTCCAGTTCTTTCCACCGTCCTGGGTCGTGAAGAGGTGCATGCCATAGGCATAGACGCCCGCCTTTTCGTTCACAAATCGACATTCGCTTGCACCAGGCAGATCACCGACGACACAGGCCCCGTCGGCGGCGGACCATGACATCAGTTCGTGGCCGGCATTCTCGCCGTGATTCTCCTTGTTCAAAACGAAGAACATTCGCGAGGATGTGCCGCCGACACATTGATCGAGCGACCGGATAAATTCCGGCGTCTTCGGAACCGAGTAGATGCATTTCCAGTTTCGACAGTCATCGGTCGAGAGATAAAGGGAAAAGGTCGCGCTGAGGACGACGGATTCTGGCCCCACCCTTCGCATGCTGTTGTTGGATTGTTCGTAAAACTCCCCATTGGGCGGATACTCGTTAGAGATCGCCACCGGATTCGTCGCGCCGCAGCCCGCCAGGTAAATACAAAAAACTGCACAAGCAAAATAAAGACGTGACATGGATGTTTTCCTTGCGGAAAGAAGAACTCCCCGAGGCTTCATCCTCCCATCGTACCCGACAGACTCGATCGGCCGGTATGCGGTGTTTCAAGGAGTTGCGGATTCGGATCACTCCGCATCCGATGTATCGATCGGCGTCACTGGCCGATCGGTTGGCTCGATCTTCGGCTTCAGGATCGGCAACGCCTGGTGCGTCGAGAGGGGCATTTCGCTCGGCGTTGTCAGGCCGTCGGTCGGCGGCGCGGGTTTCTTTGGCTTTTTTGGGCGTGGCGGGCGGCGGCCTTGCTTGACGTCTTCCTCCAGCTGTGCTTTCCGCCGCAGGATGTGGTGGTAGTTCTGGGCGAAGCGGTGGGCCTCGTCGCGAATGTACTGGAGCATTCGCAGCGCGGCATGGTTGCGGGCCAGGCGGATCGGGTCGGCTACGCCCTGCACGTAGACGAGTTCTTCCTTCTTCGCGAGTGAGATCACCATCGGCGGCTTCAGGTCCATCTGCTTGAAGATGTCCATCGCGGCGTGGAGTTGGCCGAGACCGCCGTCGATTAAAATCACGTCGGGGTAGAGTTCGTTGTTCTGGCCGGCTTCTCTATATCGCCGGCTGACGACTTCCTGGATGCTGAGAAAGTCGTTGTTTCCCTGGCCGTGCTTGATCTTGTAGCGGCGGTAACAGTCCTTGAACGGCACGCCGTCGATGAAGCAGACTTTGCTGCCGACCATCTCGCCGCCCTGCAGATGCGCGATGTCGATCGCTTCAAGAATGCGCGGCGGCTCGGGGAGCTTCAGCACTTCCTGCAACGCCGTCACGCCTTCCATTGGGTTGAGAACGAACGCTTCCGGCTGCCAGAATTCCTGATCGCCCTTGTCGGCGCGATGGCCGAGCGACTGCAGGGCTTTGATCTCATCGCGCAGCTTCGCGGCCCGTTCGTACTGCTGATTCATCGCGGCGGCGGCCATTTCTTTTTCTAGATCTTTCAGGACCGATTTGCGGTCGCCGTCGAGAAATTTCATCAGCCGACGGATGTCGTCCGCGTAGGCGGGTCGCTCGATCTTCGCGGCACATGGGGCGGTGCACTGCTTGATTGCGTAAAGCAGGCACGGGCGGAAGAACCGCCGCTTGCCGTCGCTTTCGGAAATTTCCAAATGACACGTGCGGAACTTGAACGCCTTCTGCAAATGCGTGACGGCTTCCTTCAGTTGATAGACGCTGGTGAACGGGCCGTAGAGTTTCGCCCCCTTCCGCGGCTCGCGGGTGACGTACACGCCGGGGAATTCCTCGTCGGTGGTGACCATGAGATACGGAAAGGTTTTGTCATCGAGCAGGCGGGCGTTGAACTTCGGCTGGATGTCCTTGATCAGACGGTTCTCGGTCAGCAGGGCTTCGACTTCGGTGTCGGTTTCAATAATGTCGAAATCGACGACGAACTCCCGGAGCGGGGCCTTCTTGATCTCCAGCTTGGTGCTCGGCAGGAAGTAACTGCCGACGCGGTCGCGCAGGCTGGCGCTCTTGCCGACATAGATGACGCGCCCTTCGCTGTCCTTCATCAGATAGACGCCGGGCGTTTTGGGCAGGGCTTTGGCCTTGTCGGAAAGTTTTTGCAGGCGGTCTTCCATGGGCGTTTCGTGCGATCCGTCGGGAAATTGTAGGTTGCTGGTGGTGCCGGGGAAACCGGGCGGCGTTTAGCGTTTAGCAGTCTCGCGTGCGAGGCGAGTTGGGCTTGTGAACGTGAGTAAAGAAAACGCGCCCCGCACGCGGAGCGGCTAAACGGGTCGAGAGATCGGGCGCAATCTCATGGTTTCGTCGTCGGAGGTGGCGGCAAAGATGCCGGCTCCTTGCCCGAGCCTTCAACCTGGGCTCGCCCGTCCACGAAAAGAGTGACCTTCTTTCGTCCCGCCTTGTCCTTCGTCACGGCCAGAGGAACCGTGCTGGGATTCTTGATTCTGAAAATTTTCTGCCCGGCCGACGAGGTGAAATCGAACTCACAGTGGGCGTTGACAAAGTCGCGCTGCTGGTCGGCGGTCATTTTCTCCCAATCCGCCGGCGGATTGGAATCGCCGCGGGCATCGAGGAAGGCTTCGGGCTTTTTCAGGCTGCCGGCGATTTGGCCGAAGGTCGTCGGCAGGTAGCCCTTGTTTTCATTGGCGTAGATCAGGCACGCCTGGCCGATCTGCTGCAGGTGAGAGAGCGTCGTTTCATCCGCACCCGCCCCCGCCGCGGCCAGCACCCGCAATCCTGCGGCGGAAAAGACGGCACACATCAACAGTAAAACAAAACTTCTGCAATTCATGATGACTCCTCAAGCCACGCAGATTATCACCCCCGCACCCATGCGTTCAACGCAAATTTCGCTATCATTCCCCACCCTATGGCCAAGAACATTAAAACGCGCAAGGACGATTACGCGCAATGGTATCTCGACGTGATCAAAGCCGCTCAACTGGCGGATTATTCTCCCGTGCGCGGGTGCATGGTCATTCGGCCGGAAGGGTACGCGATCTGGGAAGCCATTCAGCAGGACCTCGACCGCCGCTTCAAAGAGACCGGCCATGTGAACGCGTACTTCCCGCTGCTGATTCCGCAGAGCTTCCTCACGAAAGAGGCCAAGCACGTGGAAGGGTTCGCGATGGAGTGCGCGATCGTCACGCACAGCAAGCTGGAGAAAGATCCGAACAAGCCCGGCGAATTGCGGCCAGCATCTCCTTTGGAAGAGCCGCTGATCATTCGCCCCACGAGCGAAACGATCATCGGCCATATGTACGCGCAGTGGATCCAGAGCTACCGCGATCTGCCGGTGCTGATTAACCAGTGGGCCAACGTGATGCGCTGGGAACTTCGCACGCGGCTGTTCCTGCGAACGAGCGAATTTTTATGGCAGGAAGGCCACACCGCCCACGAGACGGCCGACCAGGCGCAAGTTGAGACGCTCAAGATGCTCGACGTGTATGCAGATTTCGCCGAGCAGATTTTGGCGATCCCGGTCGTGAAAGGGACGAAAACCGAGAGCGAAAAATTCCCCGGCGCGAATACGACTTACTGCATCGAAGGTTTGATGCAGGACGGCAAGGCCCTGCAATGCGGCACGAGCCACAACCTCGGGCAGAATTTCTCCAAAGCGTTCGACATCAAGTTCCTCGGCCGCGATCAGAAGCAGGAATTCTGCCACACCACCAGCTGGGGTGTGAGCACGCGGCTGATCGGCGCGATGATCATGGCGCACAGCGACGACGAGGGTTTGGTCCTGCCGCCCCGCGTAGCCCCGGTGGTGGCCGCCATCGTGCCGATCTTCAAAACCCCCGAGGAAAAGGCCGCCGTGAAGGCGTTCATCGACGAGCTGATGTCCCTACTCTGCGGCGAGGCTTCTGCTCATTTCGTGGGCGGCGATGACATCACGCGTTACACGTTCAATCCGCACACGCACCAGAAGATCGCCGTCGACTGGCGCGACGCCCGCCCCGGCGACAAGCAATACCACTGGGAGCAGCGCGGCGTGCCGTTTCGCATGGAAGTCGGGCCGCGCGACGTGGCGCAGAAGCAGTTCGTGCTGAAAAATCGCCTCGATCGCGAGAAAGAGTTCACGTCGATCGGCGCGGTGTCGCGCACCTGGCTCGAGGGCAAGCTGGCGGCGATGCACGACGCGTTGCTTAGCCGCGCCCGTAAATTCCGCGACGACAACACGCGCACGGCCACCACGTACGAGGAAATGAAAGCCATCCTCGAAAAAGACGGTGGATTCGTCCGCGTCTACTTCGAGCCGAACGAAGAGGCCGAGGCGAAAATCAAAACCGAAACCAACGCGACCGTGCGTTGCATTCCGTTCGAACAACCCGGCGTCGCGGGCAAATGCATCATCAGCGGCGCGGAGACCAAGACGCAGGTGTTGTTCGCTCTGGCGTACTAGAAAGGATAAATGCAGAATGCAAAATGCAAAATGAAGAAAGACCTCCCCGCTTTTGAATTCATTTTGCAATTTGCATTCTGCATTCTGCATTTCCCATGCTCACCATCGTTCCAAGCATCGATCTGATCGACGGCAAAGTCGTCCGCCTCAAGCAAGGCGACTACGGCCAGCAGATCAACTACGACGTCGACCCGGCCGACGTCGCGCGCTCCTTTGCGGATGCCGGCGCGACGTGGATGCACGTCGTCGATCTCGACGGCGCCAAAGCCGGTCGGCCGATGCAGACGGAACTCATCGCGCGAGTCGCCAAAGCCTCCGGCCTGCGGGTGGAGGTCGGCGGTGGGATTCGATCGACCGCGGACGTGCAGCAGCTGCTCGATCACGGGATCACGCGGGTCGTCGTCGGCACGCGGGCGATGGAGGCGTGGGACTGGTTCCGCGATCTCGTGCAGACGCCGGCGATGAAGGAAAAAATCGTCCTCGCCCTCGACGCCAAGGCCGGCCAAGTCGCCACGCGCGGGTGGACGCACACGACGGGGAAAAAGGCCGTCGACGTGGCGCGCGAAGTCTCCGATTGGCCGCTCGGCGCGATCCTTTACACGGATGTCGCCAAGGACGGCATGCTCACCGGCCCGAATTTCGACGAGACAGAGGCACTGGCCCGCGCCAGCAAGGTCCCGGTCATTGCCAGCGGCGGGGTCGGGTCGATTGAACACGTCCAAAGACTCACCAAAATCCCGGTTTGGGGCGCGATCATCGGCCGAAGCCTTTACGAGGGAAAAGTCGACCTCCGCGAGGCGGTTGAGGTCTCCCGGGCCCGATAAGAAATCCCTTGGTGAGCAGAATCTGCACAGTCGATCAGGCCCGGTTCGGGATGAAGGGGTGGCGTGCAACGAGGGTGTATAGGGGAAATGGTGGATTCCCCTACATTGTTCCCTATTTCACAAACTACGCCCATATTTCGATTTTATCGGCCATTTTTTATCGGACATTGTTATTTGGACCATCCTCAGCCGTTAAAGTCGTTACGATTTCACTGGACAGTCTCAGAAAACTCGTTAACGTTTACCTTGTTCGAAAGGATGGTGTGAACTCCGTGTTTCATGGGTTGTTCGCGCGATC
Organism: Tepidisphaerales bacterium; assembly: GCA_038329865.1. Classification (GTDB taxonomy): domain Bacteria; phylum Planctomycetota; class Phycisphaerae; order Tepidisphaerales; family Tepidisphaeraceae; genus JANMES01. Next base: position 64,924 of record JBBQNK010000023.1, read on the forward strand.
CGGACGAAATGTGTTCAAATTAAAAAGGCAGCACGAGATCGGAAGGGAAGAGCCGGTTTCGTTTCTTGTTGCCAATGTTTCAGGTGTTCGTTTTTTGGAGGCTCATCATGAGCAAGCGAAGTGGGTGCAAGTTTTTGGCATTGGTTGCCGGCTTGGGACTAAGTGTCCTGGGCGCGACCTCTGCCCAAGCGGGTTTTACGACGGTCGGCGCTCCGAACTATGGTAAAGGCGGGGAGGCCACACAGGCCCAAATCCTGTCCGCGTCATACGGCGGAACGTTTACTGCCAACGGCAATGATCTGACCAACGGGTCGATCACGGCCACACGTCTGGACGATTCGACCGATCAGACGTTTGGATTCAGCATTACCTCGTCGAAGGCGCTGGCGTCGTTCGCTGCCTACAACCAAGGTTTTGGTTACGGCAGCCGGACTTCTCCGACGGTGCTTTTCAACGTCGGTGGTGACAACTACACCGTCACCGGCAGCACCGGCGCGGTCAGCCTTCCGAGCTCTTACGCCTTCGTGCGTACGGGCAAGGGTTTCAATCAGTCTTCAAACAACTCGGAGAACCTCGACGGCGTTGATCACATGGTCACGTACCTTTTGACCGGCTCCAGCATCAAGCAGCCGACTTACGTCCTGTTCTTCGAAGACAAGACGGTCGGCCAGCACAGCGATTTTGACTTCAATGACCTCGCGGTCGAAGTCAAGACCGGTGGAACCGCAGTGGTTCCGCTGCCGGCAGCGGCCTGGTCGGGATTGCTCACCCTCGCGGGTGGCGCAGTCGTCGCCGGGTACCGCAAGAGCCGTCGTGTGATGGCTTAAGGGTCTCTTCTCTATACACAACCCTGACGGGACGGATCTTTGATCCGTCCCGTCTTTATTTGTCTATTTATATAGTCGCACTTTCGCGCCACGGCGCGCAGTGACATATCGGACCTTGCGAAGGCGCAGGCATCCGCGCGTCCGAATAACTGCCCCGTTTTGATTCACGTTCTGCAGTGCTTTTTTTTATCAGACATCCCATCTCACGTCCGGTAATTTTTCGCCTACTCACGCGACAAGCTTCCCGCAGATTAACAACACCAGCCACTGAATAGCCCTTGAATTCCCTTGCTCGCCCGACCGCGCCTCAATCCGTGGTGTAGCTTTCGTGCATATCGGCAGTTCGAAGTCGGAAGGGAAGAGCCAACTTCGATACCAGTACCGAGTTGTTCAATCTTTTTATTGGAGGCTCAATATGAGCAAGCGTAGTGGGTACAAGAAGTTTCTGGGTCTGGTCGCTGTGATCGGCATGAGCGTACTTGGCGCGTCCAAGGCTCAAGCGGGTTTCACGACGGTCAACGCCCCGGCTGCCGGCGAGCAGAGCGTCGCCCAGATCCTGCATCACGAATACGGTTCGACGAATGCCATCCGCATCGACGACAACTTCGATAAGCTGATGCCGTTCGACATCCTCTCTGCCAAGGCGATCGCGTCTTTCGCGAGCTACAAGCAGAATTTCGGCTACGGCACGGTCAACAACGAGCACGTGCTCTTCAACGTCACCGGCAAGGGTTACAACGTCAGCGGCAGCGTTGGGCACGTGGATCTGCCCTTCCTGACGCAACTGATTCGTGGCGGCCAGGGCGAGACGATGTCGTCGCTCAACTCGGCTAACCAGGACGGCAAGGACCACATGGTCACCTACCTCCTCGAGCCGAAGAAGAACGCCAAGAACCTGACGTTCGTTGTCTTCTTCGAAGACAAGACCACCAAGCAGCACAGCGATTTTGACTTCAACGACCTCGCGGTCGAAATCAAAGTCGGTTGCCCGGCTGTGGTTCCGCTCCCCGCCGCGGCCTGGTCCGGTCTGGCTACCCTCGCGGGTGGCCTGGCGATGACCGGCTACCGCAAGGCCCGCCGTCAGATGGCCTAGCGCCCCGGCGACTTTTCCTCACATCTACAAAAGGGGGACGGATCATCGATCCGTCCCCCTTTTTTTATGTGGACGTTTCCGCCTCCCCTAAAGACCCTACAGATTCCGCATTGCCCCTGATCGCGACTTCCCGAATACTGAAATCCGGCCTGCATCCTCCGCACCGTTTCAAAACGAATTGTAATCTTTAACTATCCATGGCGGGCAACGAGTTTGAGGTGGGAAGACCCCGAACTTGTGCCTTGAACCTGGTTTTACAATTTTCTGGAGGATCGCAATGCGTAGTGGGTGCAAAAAGTTTCTCAGCCTCGTTGCCGCTGTCAGCCTGAGCGTTTTAGGCGCGGCCAATGCCCAAGCCGGTTTTACTCCCGTCAATTCGCCCTGCTCGGGCGAAATGTCGCAGAGCCAAATCCTGTCTCACTCTTACGGTGGTAAGTTCGTGAGCAAGGGCATGAACCTGACCAACGGTCACATCACCGCCGTGCGGCTGTGTGATTCGGAAGATCAGAAGTTCAGCTTCAATATTGCCTCGATCAAAACGCTCGGAGCCTTCTCCTGCGCCACGCAGGGACTGGCCTGCGGCAATGCGAATTCGCCGAAGCAGCTTTTCACCGTTACCGGTGAAGGCTACGGCGCTTCTGGATCGGTCGGCAAGGAAAAGACGCACGGCAGCTACTCCTTCGTCCGCACGGGTGACGGCGGGAACTGGTCGTCTGACGTCTGCCAGAACTCCGATGGCGCTGATCACCTGGTGACCTACCTGCTCACCGGCAAGTGCGTCAAGCAGCCGACCTACGTGATGTTCTTCGAAGACGGCCGCAAGGGCTGTGGCGACTTCGACTTCAACGACCTCGCTGTTGAAGTCAAAGCCGGCTGCGGAACGGCCACTGTGCCGCTGCCCGCCGCGGCCTGGTCCGGTCTTGCGACTCTCGCCGGTGGCGTGGTCGTGAGCGGCTACCGCAAGGCTCGTCGTCAGATCGCGTAACCTTCGTCTGAGTAGAAACCTTCGGGCGGGACGGATCATCACGATCCGTCCCGCCTTTTTTTTCGCCATCGATTCGCTACAACCTTGCCATGCCCGACAAACTCCGACTGATTCAGTGCGGCACGAGCGGATGGGGAAAAACCTGGTGGTCGAACTATACCACCAAGTCGCCGGACTTTGATCTCGTCGCGATCGTCGATGTCGTGCCGAAGGCGTTGCAAGAAGCCGGCGACGCGATCGGCCTGCCGCCGGAGCGGCGGTTTTTGTCGCTCGAAGAAGCCATCGCCAAAGTCCCCGCCGACGCCGTCCTCACCGCCACGCCGCCGGCGGTGCATCCGGTGCACGCGAAGCTCGCGATCGAGCACGGCCTGCACGTGCTGACCGAAAAGCCGATCGCCGACACTATCGATAACGCAAAAATGATGGTCCAACTCGCAGCCGAGCACCGCCGGCAACTGGTCGTCGGGCAAGGCTACCGCTATCGCCCGTTCGTGCAGAAGATGAAGCAGCTGATCGCGGACCAAACCGCCGGCGAGTTCGGGCACGGGCACATCGACTTCTATATCCCCGCGGATTTCACCGGCAGCTTCCGCGAGACGATGGAATTCCCGCTGCTGGTTGACATGGCCATCCACCACATGGACTTGATCCGCTACGTGACCGGCCGCGACGTCGTGAAAGTCACCGCGCAAACCTTCAACCCGAATTGGAGTTGGTACCAGCACCACGCCGGCTTGAAAATGCTCCTCGAACTCGAAGGCGGCCTGCCCTTCAGCTACAGCGGCGACTGGAGCGCGATCGGCCAGCCGACCAGCTGGAACGGCAACTGGCGCCTGCAATGCGCCGCCGGCTCGATTCACCTGGTCGATGACAAAGTTTCGCTCGCGCGCTGCGAGAAGTGGAGCAAGAACCCGACGATCGAAGCGATCGATTCCCCCGCGCTGGAGTTCAATGACCAAGCGGCCCTACTGGCGAATTTCGCCAAGGCCATCCGCACCGGCACGCCGGCGGAAACAAGTGGGCAGGACAATCTTGGTTCTTTCGGCGCGGTGATCGCCGGCGTGATCAGTGCGCGAGAGGGTCGAACGGTGGACGTGAAGGAACTACTCGGATCGTGAGCTTTTCGAATGAGAAATGAACACAGTGACACAGAGGCACAGAGAAGAGCCGAGAGCAAAGGTGAGGATTGAACTTGTATTTTCGTTGAACGGGCGGCCCGCCAGTGTCTTGGTATCTAAATAGCCGTTCGTGATTCTCGAACTCCCAATGGAGTTTGACGATTGTGGCGCATGAGATAGTACGTCACTTCACGCATCAGGTGCTCGATCGTCTCACATTGGTGATTCACGGTGACGTTGGCGTGCATCTCACGC
>JBBQNK010000024.1:0-69028 GCA_038329865.1 Tepidisphaerales bacterium
AGGGAGAGGGGACCGGAGCGCCGTTGCCCGAGGGAGTGGAAATCGGAGAAGCACGCGCTGGCGGAGAGCAAATCCCGACTGAGCGCCTTACGCACATCGCCGCCCGAACGGCATCGGAAGCATCGCATCCGGCCATCCAGCTCCATAACAGTTACCTCGTCGCCCAGAGCGAGGACGGGTTGATCATCATCGATCAGCACGCGCTGCACGAGCGGATCATGTTCGAAGACCTGCTGGCCCGCGTCACGCGCGGGCCGCTGGAGAGCCAACACCTGCTGATTCCGCAAACCTTCGCCGCCAGCGAGCGGCAGATCGCGATGCTCGAGCAAATCGCGCCGCTGCTCGCGCGGCTGGGCATCGATGCAGTGCCGTTCGGCCCCGGCACAGTGGCGGTGCAGGCGTTCCCGTCCTTCCTCTCGCGCCTCGAGCCGGCCCCGTTCGTCCAGGAAATCCTCGAGCGCGGCGAGCAGGAACTGCTCGACCTCCGCGAGGAAGAAGTCCTCCACAGCGTGCTCGACATGATGAGCTGCAAGGCCGCCGTCAAAGCCGGCGACCCGCTCTCGCCGGTGGAGATCGACGCGCTGCTCTCACGCCGCGATCTGGTCGACCGCTCCAGCAACTGTCCCCACGGCCGACCGACCACCCTTCGGCTGACGCTGCGCGATTTGGAAAAGCAGTTCAAACGCACGGGATTCTGAATGTGCGCATCGGCTGGTTCCATTTTCGAAAATTTTTCCAAATAAAACTTGATTTCCGTACGGTCGATGTTAGGATTTTTCCTAACAGGGTTTTTAGATCCCTGCGGCTCTCTGAAAGGTGAATGCGCGGTGACGACAAATGATCGAACAAGCGTTCATTTTGAGAGTCGCGAAGGTTTTCAATCCTTCCCTTTCTGTCTTTTTCCTCGGACAAATCCGTACCTATCCGTACCTTTTTGTACCTTTCCGTACGTTTCTGCACCCGGTTTATTGCATACGAATTCTTGCAGCCGGTTGTGGCTAATGGAGTTAGGGCCGTGCAAAGGAAATGAGGGTGGAGAATTTGGAAATATCCGAGTTGATAGTGCGTGACAGACGTGGTTTGGGTTTGAATATTTACGAAGTCCGCTGAACCGGGAGGGTCGTCTTCCTGAAGTTTTCCGAAGGATCTGGCTTCTGGGGCGAGCGGGTTCGATCGTTCGAAATTCCTCACGATGATCGAAGGCCGGCAACGTGCTATGCGAAAGGCAAACGCCGCTGATTTTAGATCGCGGTGGTCACGCGCAGTTCACGCAGCTAATATCCCGCCATGAAACCTTATCTCATCTGTCACATGTGCACGTCAGTCGATGGCCGGATTATGGGCGCCCGCTGGGGCAAATGGCCGGGCAGAACGGCGGGAAATCTCTTTGAAACCACGGCGGCCAGTTACGGCATCGGGGCGTGGATCGTCGGCACGACCACGATGAAAGAATTCTGTGCCAAGCCGTTCAAGCTGCCCAAGCCCAAGGGCAAAATCGTTCGGAAAGATTTCATCGGCAAGCCCGGCGCGAAAAAGCTTGCCATCGGCGCTGATCGCAAAGGCGTGACGCACTGGAAATCAAATGAAGTCGACGGCGATCACGTCGTTCTGCTCGTTACGCAGCGCGTGAGCGACGCATACCTCGCCCATCTGCAGGCGGCCGGCGTGTCGTACTTTTTCTGTGGGAAGACCGACATCGACCTGCCGCTCGCGATGGACAAACTCGCCCGCGCGTTCAAGTTGAAGAAGGCGATGGTACAGGGCGGCGGCGCGATGAACGGCAGCTTCCTGCACGCCGGCCTGCTCGACGAGATCAGCCACATCCTCTGCCCCGTGGCCGACGGCGGCGTGGGGATTCAGACTTTCTTCGACATCCCCGGCAAAGCCCCGCCCAAGGCAGCGGCGCACCTGAAGTTCATGTCGCACAAGATGCTGCCCGGCGGCGTGAGCTGGATGAAATATAAAGTGGTGAAACGCCGCGACTGAAACAAATGGCTGTCACCACTTTCTCAAGGATGTAAATGTTTCAATTCCAATCAACCCGCAGAAGACTGATCGGCCTGGCGATGGCGCTCGTGGCGTTCGCCCTGCTCGCGCGAGTCCCCGTATTCGCCGATGCGGCCAAGCGGACTACCGCGCCGGCGGTTGCCGGCCAGCGCGTGTTCGTCGCCGGACACAGCTTTCATTTCTTCATCGGCAAGTGGCTCGACGAGATCGTCCCGTCGGCGGGCATCACCGGGCACAAGCTGCTCGGCGTTTCGTTCATCGGCGGCTCGCGCGTGATTCAACATTGGAATCTGCCCGACGAGAAGAACACGATCAAGGCCGCACTGAACACGGGAAAGGTCGACGTGCTTACGCTCTCGCCGATCACGCTGCCGGACGAGGGGATTGAAAAATTCGCAAAACTGGCACTCTCGAAAAACCCGAACGTAATCGTGACGGTTCAGCAATCCTGGCTGCCGAACGACGAGCCGTTCGAGAAAGCGTTTCCACTGCACAACAAGAAGGATCTGGATCGCGATGCCGCGACGGCCGCGGAGTTGAAGGAGATGTATGACGACTACGCCAAGCGAATGGACGCACACATCGCCGACTTGAACAAGAAGCTCGCCAAGCCGGTGCTGCGTGTCGTTCCGTGCGGGATGGCGATGCTGATGCTGCGAGAAAGAGTGCGCGCAGGCGATGCGCCGGGCATCAAGCAGCAGTCGGATCTGTTCTTCGACGCGCTTGGCCATCCGAAAGCGCCCGGCCAGGCGCTTGTGGCATACTGTCACTTCGCCGTGATCTACAGGCGAAGCCCTGTGGGCCTGCCCGTACCGCCGATGCTCGCCAAGGCCGGCTTCACGGATGAAAAGTTAAATCGGCTGCTTCAAGAAATCGCGTGGGATGCAGTGACGCACGATCCGCTGAGCAGCGTGAGCGAGGCCGGCCCGACGACTCGGCCGTGACGAATGTAGAAAACCAATTCGGCAAGCAATTCGCTTGCTTTGCGAAAGGAGGCGTTACCGTCCCAGATACAAATCCCGGCCCTTCACCAGCGACTCCATCTTTCGATCCGCGATCGATCGCTTGTTCATCCAGAAGCCGCAATCCGGATGCACCCACGTGATCCGGCCCTGGCCGACGTGCTTGGCGGCGTCTCCGATTCGCTTCGCGACGACCTCCGGCGTTTCGACGGTGTTCACCTTGATGTCGATCACGCCCAGGCCGATACCGATGCCGGGGCGGAGTTCGTCTTTAAAATACGTCAGCTCGTCATACCCGCGGAAGGCGAATTCAAGGACGACATGATCGCAGTGCAGGCGGTTCATGAAGCCGATGAGTTTTTTCCACTCGCCCTTCTGGATCGACTGCCCGCCGTAGTTGCCGAAGCAGACGTGCACGCCTTTTTCCTTCGCCTTGGTCGCCGCGTCGAGAATGAGATTGATCGAGTCAGCCGCCCACGCGGCTTCTTCGGGATGGCCGGGGATGTTGGCTTCGTCGACCTGCAGCACTTCCGGGTCGACGTCCGCCACCTGCTTCGCCAGCGCCGCGCCGATGGCGGCGGCGAGCTTGGCCTTGTCCTTGTAGTGATGATCCATCAGCGTCTTGCTGAGCATGTGCGGGCCGGTGAGGGTGAACTTCATCGGGTGATGCGTTCACCCGCGGGCGCGGCGGTAATCGCGCAGGAGATTCAGCACGCCTTCGTCGATCGCACTTTCAACAACACCCGCGGGCTCGGCACGAAAACCCATGCCGGCGATCTTGCCGAACTCAATGATGTCCGACCGCGTGATCTCAGAGCGAATGCCGCTCATCGGGCGGATGAAGTATTCGATCATGCCGTTGGTGTCGGGATGATTCACATCGAAGCGATACAGTTCGCCGTCGGCCACCACATCAATGCCGGCCATCTCCTGGATTTTCATAACGACTTTAGTCGCATCCGTCAGCGACTGCTGACTTGGCAGCGCGACGAGCCAGTCCGGAACGGGATAGGAACCGACGACGGTGGTGCGAATTGCGGGTGCTGACATGAATCCTCCAGAACTAGATTGTTACAGAAACGGCGAGCGACGTCACGGTGCGAATGATCTTCTGCATCAGACTTTTAATCCCGCCGCGAGATGCTCATATTATTTCGATGCGACTCCCTGCGCCATTGGCCAGCCGGAGTAGGTCAGGTTGAACTGCTTCACGTCCGCCGGCACGGGAAAGACAAAAGCCTGCTCGCTCTTCCCGCCCACGCCGCCGCCGGTGGTCAGGGTGTTGCTTCCGCCGTCGCGACCGAGGCCGATCAGCTTATTGCTTTGCAGGTTAGCGACACACGGGGCCGCGCCGTCTTTGCCCCACGTCACGTTCAGCGCGGCGTGCGAAAAACTGGAGTTCGGCACGCCGTTGTCCAGATCAGTGCGGCCGGTATTCGCCCAGTCGCAGGTGACCACCAGCAGCTTGCCTTCAGGATTCTTGTACTCGCCTTGATCGCTGGGCAGTGCATCCACCAGCTTGGCCGACTTAATCTTGGCGGTGAAGATTTTGCTGACGTCGACCTTGTCGGTCTTGGTCGGCATGGTTACATCAGCGGCCATGTCGTACATCGACCACTTGAACGACTTCGCGCCGGCCGGCACGACGTACACCATGTTGAACGTGAGCGGCGTTTTGCCGTCGTACTTCTGCGGCGCATAGACGTTGAGGGAATCAACCTTGCCGAACACACCGTACCGGTACCACCCGCCCAGCGGTTCATACCGTTCCTTGCCGTCCGTCAAGTGGGCGAATTTGAACTCCGGCGAATAGCAGGTCATGCGCGGCGAGAACTGCGGGATGACATACGCCGTCACTCGGAGAAATTTTTTCCCCTCCGGCGGCTTGATGGCGTGTGGGGCGATGAAGGCCTTGCGGGCTTCGCCGGGGGCCGGATCGGAAACCATCTCATCCAGCACGCTTTCGACCTTCACCAGCTTGGCGCCCGGGTGAACGCTGGGACCGCCCACGAAAACATTCCCGTAATGGATCAGGTAAGTCAGCCCGACGTCGGCCGGTGCAGCGAAGACAAGCGTGCGATTGCATTCCAGCGGCTGTTTTCGGGTGATGCCACTCGCGCGAAACACCGTGTCCGGGTCGTCGAGCGTGTGGAATTTGCGGCTATCGTCGAACCAGCCGAGGAGTTGGCCGGGCTTTACGTCCGCGGTCTTGTCATAGGTGACGGACAGGTCACGATAGTCAAATTCCAGCGATCCCGTCGGGTCGCCGAGCGTCGTCCCAGCGGCGAAGGCGAACGGATTATGCACGACGAGGATCTTCCCGCCTGGATTGGTGAGCGGCTTCTGCCCGGGCAACTCGAAGGTGTCGTAAGCGAACGCCCATCGGACCTGCTCATCCGGCACTGAGAGGATTGGAAAGAACAGGCGCTGCGCGGGGTTGGCAAATAACACCGTCTTCTTTCCGCGAATCGTGACAGGCAGGTTTCGCTTCTCCACGATCGCCGCCGGCACTGTGTAAACAAGGTTGATTGCCGGCCGGACGGCTTTGGGGTCGTCGTCCTTCGGCCGCTGGATGACTAACTCCTTCACGTCCTTGCTGAAGATCCCGCCGCGCTGGAACTGGCCAACCAACGCCAGGCCTTTCTCGCCGAACTCGATCTCCTCGGACTTTAGCGTGATAGACGGATGGGCGTCGTCAAACTTGGCCTTCGGCTCGAGCGTGAGCGAAATCAGCACCTGCCCCTCGGGGACGGCGAGCGGCTGATCATAGATTCGCGCCCCACCGACCTCCCGCGGCAACATGATCTGCGCAAGCACGTCGGCCCGGCCCTGCAGCGAGGTGATCGGCGCGTCGTCCGCTCGAACGACCACGGCCGACAGAAGGCTGACGAGCACAGCGAACGCAAAACGCTTCATGGAAACCCCCGATCGCATTTGTCATCATCCAAGCTTGGCGGGGCAAACAGGTTTGTGCGCCGGACGAATCCCATGGTTATCGTCTAATGCCCGTGTGCCGGCTCGCCGAGGATTTTCTTCAAGTCTTTTAGTTTGTCGTCGAGTTGCTTAGGCGACGACGCTTCCAAATTCAGCCGAAGGAACGGCTCAGTGTTGCTCTTTCTTACATTGAACCACCATTCGCCCATGTCGATGGTGATGCCGTCGAGGTAGTCGATCTGGCCGGTCTTGTACGCATCCGCGAGCTCGCGGATTTTGCCGTCTTTGTCTTCGACCTGGAAATTCAGCTCGCCGGACTGACTGTACTTGTAGAATGGCTTGATCAAATCGCTCAGCGTGCCCGGCGTGGCGGAAAGAATGCTGAGCAGCCGCGCGAACGCGACGGCGGCGCTGTCGGCAAAATAGTAGTCGCGGAAATAGATATGGCCCGACAGCTCGCCGCCGAAGACTGCCTTCTTCTCCGCCATCGTCTTCTTGATGAACGCATGGCCGACGCGGTCGCGCACCGGCACGCCGCCGGCGGCTTTCACTACATCGGCGACGACGTGGCTGGATCGCAGGTCGTAGACGACCGCCGCGCCCTTGTTCTCCGGGCGGGCGAGATAATCCTTGGCGATGACGGCCGTCAGCAGATCGCTGCCGATGAGCTTTTGGTTTTCGTCGAGGAACATGCACCGATCGGCGTCGCCATCAAAGGCGGCGCCCAAATCCACCTTCACCTCGCTCATTTTCTGCTTCAGCATGACGAGGTTCGATTCCACCAGCGGATTCGGATCGTGCGTGAACGCGCCCGTGATCTCGAACAGCACGGGAACGATCGTGAGGTTTGGCACGCCTTCAAAAACCAGCGGCACCATCTTGCCGGCCATGCCGTTGCTGGCGTCGATCGCCACCTTCAGCGGCCGCTTCAGGTCAAGATGCTTCAGCACCTCGGCCTTGTACTCTTTCCAGAGATCGATCTTCTCGTACGTCCCCTGCACGCCGGTGACTTGCCCGCCGGACCTGAGCGTGGTGGCGATGCGCTTGATGTCATCGAGCCCGCTGGCGCTGCCGATCGGCTTGGCCTTGGGACCGCTGATCTTGAAGCCGTTGTATTGGATCGGATTATGACTGGCGGTAGTTTGGATTCCGCCGATGGTGTCGAGGTGGTTGATCGCGAAGTAGATGAAGCTCGTATCGATCATGCCGACGTCGATCACGTTCATGCCGGTGGAGCGGATGCCTTCGATCAGCGACTTCACCAGCGATGGCGACGACGGGCGCATGTCGCAACCCACGACCATCGTGCCCGGCCGCTTCACGCCGGAGTTTGAAGATTGCGACCGCAACAAAAACTGCGCGCTGGCATGGCCGACCTTCCACGCGGCGTCTTCGTTCAGGGGAGTAGGATAGACCGCTCGGACGTCGTAGGCTTTGAAGATTTTATCGATCATGCTGAGAATGATAAGGGGCAAGTATTCAGGGGCAAGGGGCAAGTAACAATCAGCATTCCTACTTGCCCCTTGCCCCTGAATACTTGCCCCTACTCCTCTCTCGACCACCGCCCGGCCACCCAAGTTTCCGCCAGTGCACACGCGATGACGCCGAGCAGAAGCAATCCCCAGATTTCCCGCCCCGCTCGGCTGCCGGCCAGAATGTCGGCGATCGATGGGCCCGTTGGCTCGACGAGAGTGGCGTTCAGATCGCGTTGCAGCGACTTCCAGTCGGCGGCGCGAAGGGGCGTGAGGTCGGACTCTTCATTCGGGCTTGTTACGACGAACGGCACGATCGTTTCCTTCCCCTTCGCCGGCGCGAGCCGCATGCGATAGACGCCGGGCGCGTCGGTGCCGGCGAAACGGATTTCGGTTCGGTCGCCCTGCCGCTGTTGTTCGAGCGGAACGGATCGGCCGCCGGGCAACTGCATCGTCGCGGCGCGCGGCTCGCCGCCGGTCCAGGCGTATACGATCGGCGCGCCGGGCAAAAGATTGCGATCCGTCCCGCCGCCGGCGAGCCAGCGGACCGACGACTGCATGAACGGCAGATAAAAACTCGTGAGCGGAATCGTCGACCAGTCGGCATCGATCGGCCCGCTCAGCAGCATCACCCGCCCGCGGCCGACGGCGCACTCGGCGGCGAAGACGTCGCCGTTCGCGAGCGAGGCGATTGTTCGCGCGTCGCCGCGAAGTGGTTTGAGCTTGAACCATCGGCCGACCGTCGCCGGCGGGAGTTCCGATCGGCCTCGAAGGAATTGCAGGACCGGATGGGCCGGATCGATCTGGCCGAGCGTGGTCGGCTCATCGGTTCCCGGCGGGGAGAGTTTCGCGGGCAGCCAGCCGGCGCCGTCGCGGAAGAGTTTTTCGTTGTAGTCGGCCGGTCGAGAAAGATTTCCCGGCGCGACCATGACGCCGCCGCCGTCGTAGATGAACTGCTCGATGATCGTTGCCATCGCCGGGGAGAGCGCGGTCACATTCGCCAGCACCACGACCTGCGCCGCTGAGACTTCCGCCGAGGTGGCGGAATCGACCGGCACTACCGTCACCTTGCATGGGTCCGACCCGGTTTTCCCCGCGGCGGCGAACGGCTGGAGCGCCACCGTCGCGAAATAGCTCTCGGCCGACAGCTTGGGCGGTCGCTCGTCGCCGCTGAGAATCAGCACGCGCGTCGCGTCGGAAATATCGACCGCCAGATCGAACGAATCATCCGCCGAGAGACCAATCGATGGGCCGGGCGTCGGCTGGATCGCCGCCGTCACCACTTGCAGACCGGATTCGTAGAAACGCGCGGTGAGTCGGATCGGCACAGTGCTGTCGGGCGGGCAATCGACCGTTCCCTTGCCGACTTCGCGCCCGCCGACATTCAGCGCGACTGGCACCGCCGGCCGGCGCACCGCGCCGTAGTTACGGATCTTCGCCTCGAACTCGATCGGCTGATCGCGGACGATCGGCGGGTTGAGAATTGTCAGGCCCTGCACGGCCAGATTGTCTGCCGCCACTCCGCCGACGGGGACGATCATCAGCGGCGTCGGCGCGCTGTCGCGCGAGAGGCGCGAGCGCCACGCGGATCGAAAGGCAGTGTCAACTTCGCGCCAACTGATCGCCTGACGATCGGAGATCACCAGCAGACGACGGTTGGTCGCCTCGGGGCGGTTTAGCAGATCGCTCGCCTTGGCCATCGCCTCGGCGAGATTCGCCCGGCCGGCGGGTTTGAGCGAAGTGATTTCCTCGGCGATGCGCGAAAGGTCCGTCGTCCACACCGGCGAATGCCCCGCCGGCCCGGCGACGACGACGGCGGCTTCGTCGCCCTTCTGCATCGACGTGAGCACTTGAATCGCCGCCTGGCGGATCAGCTCCGCCCGCGACTTGCCGTTCTCCACGACCGCCGTTGACAGCGAGCCGTCGACGACGATCACCGTCGACAAATGCCCGCCGCTCGCGACGGCGGCGAACGACTCGCTCACCAGCGGCCGGGCCAGCGCGATCGCCAGCAAAGACACCAACAGCATTCGCAACAGCAGCAATAAAATCTGCTTAAGCCGAGTGCTCTGCCGCTGCCGCGGGTCGGCCCCCTGCAGGAACATCATGGCCGCCCAATCCACGGTGCGAAACCGGCTGCGGCTGAGCAGATGCAGCACGATCGGCAACATAGCGCCGCCAAGGCCTGCGAGCATGAGAGGGTTCAGGAACATAGGACTTAGGACTTAGGACTTAGGACTTAGTGAGGTCTCGCGAAGAAATTTCTTCACTAAGTCCTAAGTCCTTAGTCCTAAGTCCTACCTCACCATCCTTCGATGTAAAAATCCCGTCACCGAATCGATCAACGGCACATCCGTATGAAACGTGCTGAATTCCGCGCCCAGCGCCGAGCAGTCTTTCTGCAATTGTTCGCGGTGTGCCTGGAAATTCGCCAGATACATTTTCCGCGCCATGGCCGGCTCGAAGAGTTGGGGGCGTTCGCCTTCAAGGCCGCGGAAGCGGCTCCAGTTTTTGAAGGGGAAGGTTTCTTCGTCGCGATCGAGCACGCGGAGGACGATCGTTTCATGGCGGTCGTGGTGCAGATGCGCCAGCCCGTCGCGCAGGAGCTTGGCGGGGGCGAGCAGGTCGGAAATCAGGATCACCAGCGAGCGGCGCTCGAGGCGATTGGCGATTTCATGCACGGCGTCGGCGAGCGAACTATGGCCGCGCGGGGTGGCGCGCTCGAGCAGGTCGACGACGCGCGAAAGCTGGCTCGTCGATGCGTGCGGCGGGAGGAATTCGTCCAGCCGCTTGCTGAAAAGGCCCATGCCCACGCTCTCGGTCTGCCCGAGCATGAGATACGCCAGCGCGGCCGCGAGCTTGGCGGCGTAATCAAACTTGCTCGTGCCGCTGCCGGCATACGCCATGCTGCCGCTGCAGTCGAGCAGCAGCATGCAGCGGAGATTGGTCTCCTCGTCGTACTCTTTGATGTACGGCCGATTGGTGCGACCGAGCACGCGCCAATCAAGCCGGCGCGGGTCATCGCCGGGCGTGTAAATCCGGTGCTGGCGGAACTCGACGCTCGCTCCTTTCACCGGCGAACGGTGCTGGCCGATGGTGGAGCCTTCAACGACGCGGCGCGCGCTGAGCTGCAGATGGTTGAGCTTTTCAACCAGGTTGGGCTCGAGATATCGGGAGACGTAGGCCATATCAATATTCGTTCTGAAGACGGAATTAACATAGAGACACAGAGAAACAGAGAGAACGCAGAAGAGGCAAACAAAGAATTTTCTCTGCGCTTTCTCTGTGCCTCTGTGTCTCTGTGTTCAACATTCTTTTCTCCGATTCACCGTCCGACCATCCGATAAATCCCCCAAGCCATCGCCCCGCCGAAAATCGCCACCGCAATTGCCGCCGCCAAAATGCTGTACCGCACGCCGGTGTCGGAGTCGATCGAATGGTGCTCGTCCGGCACGGCGGCGGAGTCGACGGAGACGGACAACCTCGCCGCGAGCGTTCGCAGCGGCAGCTTGTGGTCAGCCGCATCTTTCACGGCTCGGCCCAGAACGCTTTGCTGCTGGCCGCTCACTTCCATCAGGCGGGCGAGCAGTTCGATCACGGCGGCGTTGTCGAGCGACGGGTCGTCGTATAGCAGCGGGCTGATATGCGTGAGGCGGATGTTGCCGCGCGAATCGACGATCACGTTGTTCGGGCTTATCCGCCCGTGCACGATGCCGAGCGCGTGCAGCGACTCGACGACGAGGATCAGCTCGCGCGCCAGCCGGCCGATCGCGGGGAGAGACGTTTTGTTCTTCGTGACGTACCGGTCGATCGGCAGGCCGTCGATGTCGTCCCAGACGGCGAAGAGGTAGGGAATATCGCGCTCGACTGAGTGGAGATTCGCCACGCCAGGGTGGGCGAGCTCACGCACGCGTGAGAGGCGTGCGTGAATGCCCGGATGAAGCTGGCCGCGCTGAAGGCAGTCGTTGTCGAAAAGCTTGAGAACGACGGCCTTATCCCCCGGCCCGAGCGCGCGGTACGCGGTGGCGGACAACGCCGACAGAATCCGGTAATCGCCGATCGAATCGACCGGCGGCGAAGTTGGCTTGCGAAGTTCAGCAGCCACGATGGATAAAGTTTGACCGAGTGCGGCGGATTCGGCAAATGAGATTCGGTTTGCAGCGTTTAGGCGACCTTAGGGCGTACGATTTTGTCCACGAATAACACGAATACTCTCGAATGGCCTCTTGATTGGTCAAGATTCGAGTTATTCGTAGTTAATATTCCGCTTTGAACGTGACGATCTGCACCGCAACTTAAGTGAACTACCACCTACTTCGCGTCAACCGACTTGAAAAAATCCACGATCCGCTTCCGCGCGCCTTCCGGCACTTCATGCCCGCCGGGGTGGATGAACGCGATCACCGGCGGGCCGGTTTTGCTGGTGTATTCGGTGCACAGATCGCCGGCAGGCTTGCCGTCGGGGTCGCAGCCGTTGAGTTTACGGTCGGCTTCGATGGTTTTCTGCTGGCCGGGGAATTTCACCAACGGGTCATTCTCGCCGGCCACGTGCAGCACGGGCTTGGGTTTCATCAATTTCATGTCTTTGACGTCGAGGTCCGCGGCGATCGGTGCGAAGGCGGCGATCTCGTCCCCTCGCGCGCACCACAGCACGTAAGCGAAGAACCCGCCGTTGGAATGGCCCATCACGTAGACTCGCTTTTCGTCGACGTGGTAGTCGGCCTTCACGGTCTTAAGCATCGCGTCGAAGAATTCGAGATCGCGATCGTTCTGATCGCCGATGCTTTTCTGCCAGCCTGACTTTTTCCCGTCCGGGTCAATCTGCGGCGAAGGCGTGGGCAGGCCCTGCGGGTAGACGCAGACTGCCTCGGGCCAAAGATCGTGAATGTCGAACTTGCGGGCGGAATATGTTTCGTTCCCGCCGTGCCCATGGAATGCAAAAACCACCGGCGGACTTTCGGACGGCGTCGCGGGAACGTAGACGAGCGCCTCCCGCGTCGTACCGCCTACGGTCCACGTCATGGTTTTGAGCTTGGAGTTGTCTGCCGCGCCTTGGCCGCGTTTTTCGCGGGCTTCGCGGAATTTCTGCAGATCAAATCGGCGACCGGCCGGAGCGGTGGTCTGGCCGCGCGGAGCGGGGGTACGAACAGGTTCAGCAGCGGTGGCGATCACACAGCAAACGAGGCAGACGAGCGCAACGATCAGGGAGATATACCGCGACATTCGATCCTCCTTCTGTGACGACTAGTGCGCATCACTTTCACTTGCATCGCATGACTTTTCATCAACGTCATCCTGCGGTACTCCGAAGGATCCAGCCCACTACGTGGGGAAGCTCGATCGTTCGGAGTACCTCAGATGGGGTCAAATAGTCCAAAGAGCATGCCTTACGCTACGGCGTCATTCCGAGGTACTCCGAGGAATCTCGGGAATTCGAGCGATTTTCGTCGTTCCGAGATCCCTCGGAGTACCTCGGGATGACGGTCGATGGGACTTTTAGTCACTCTCTCAGGATGACGATGTACCTGAAGGTGAAATGCTCTAACACATTGAACGAATGAAGCGGATGATTATTCCGCGGGAGTAACTACGTAGCCGCGAACGCGAGTTCGCGGGAATTGAATGCCGGCGAACTTGCGTTCGCGGCTACGTAAGAGATTCACGATTCACAGCAGTTTCTCACCCTTCCCGCGCGGAACGAGCGTCAAAATCTTCTGAATGATCTGCTCAACGGTAATGCCTTCCGCTTCCGCGTTGAAGTTCGCGATGATGCGGTGACGCAACACCGGGGCAGCGACGGCTTCGATGTCTTCGACGGTCACGAACAATCGTCCGCGCATCAGCGCCAGCGCCTTGCCGGCCAGCACGAGGTATTGCCCCGCCCGCGGGCCTGCGCCCCAGCTGAGCCAGTGGCGGACGAAATCGCTCGCGCCGGGTTCGTTCGGTCGCGTGGCGCGGACGATATCCAGCGCGTAGTGATACACATGATCCCCCACCGGCACGCGGCGGACGATGTCCTGCAATTCAACGATCTTTCTTGCGTCGATGATCTTCTGAACCTTCGGCATCGCGCTGCCGGTGGTTCGTTTGAGGACCTCGAGCTCTTCGTCGCGGGCCGGGTAGTTGACCATCGTCATGAACATGAACCGGTCGAGCTGCGCCTCGGGCAGCGGGTACGTGCCCTCCTGCTCGATCGGGTTTTGCGTGGCCAGCACGAAGAACGGCGTCGGCAGATCGAACGTGCGATTGCCGACGGTCGTCTGGCGCTCCTGCATCGCCTGGAGCAGCGCCGACTGAGTCTTGGGCGGTGTGCGGTTGATTTCATCGGCCAGCAGCATGTTGGCGAAGATGGGGCCGCGCTGGAACTCAAATTTGCGCCGGCCGCTGTCGGGGTCTTCCTGTAAAATGTCCGTGCCGGTGATGTCGCTCGGCATTAAATCGGGCGTGAATTGAATGCGCTGGAATGAAAGATCCATCGCCCCCGCCAACGTGCTGATCAACAGCGTTTTCGCCAACCCGGGCACGCCCTGCATGAGACAGTGGCCGCGCGCGAAGATCGCGATGAGCAATTCCTCAATCACGCCTGTTTGGCCGACGATGACTTTGCCGAGTTCATTTTGCAATTGGTGATACGTCTCGGCGAGATACCGAGCGGCGGTGACGTCGGCGTGGGAGGCGAGGGATTCGGTGGAGATGGACATAGTTTTTACTGGTGATTGATGAGTGGTGATTGACGGAAGTCAGCGGTGCGGCCCGCCGTCAATCACCACTCATCACGTTTCACTTCACCATTCCTCATGGCTTAAGAACGCGCAACCCCGTCACGACCACAGCTTCGCTCTTTTCGCCGCCGGTTCGGATCAATCTAATCCCGACGTACCGCGGCTGCGTCGGCGAGAGTTGGTTTGGACCGGCCCAGAGGCGCTGCTTGCCGCCGTTCATGTCAATCATCGCCAAGTCGCGGTTGAAGATGATGCGAACGGTTCGCTCCTTGGTGTTGGCCGAGCGTTCGACCTGCCCTTCTGAGAGGCCGCTGGGAAGAAAGACCTGTGCGATCGGTCCTTTGCTCTGCCAAACAAGCTCGTGGCTGCTGCTGCCGCGATCGGTGGAGAAATCGGGCTTGTCGGTGACGAAGAGTTGCAGGGTGAGATCTTCTACCGGGCGATTGACGCGTACGTTCGCCTCGATGGCGATCGGCTGATCGGCCGAGATCGGCGAAGTCCAGTAGACGCCGCCACCGAGCGTCGCCTTAGTGCCGGGAATGCTCGCGCGAAGCCCGTGAGCGGTGTCGAGCGGCAACGATCCGATGGGCGACCATTCCGCAGGGAGCGGGCCGTCGAATTTCAGCGTCTGGAGCGGCGTGGCGAACATCGTGCTGGTTAGCTGTTCGAGTCCTGGCGACGGCTTTTCTGTCCCGGGGATCAGCAGGTAAGCGATCAGCCCGAGCACGACGACGATCGCCACCGCCGAAAGCGCCGCCACCCACGTCGTCGTCGGCAACCCGCTGCCGGTGGACTCGGCCTGTTCGTCGATCCGCGTAAACAGCTTTCGAGTAAAGCCGGCGCCGGCCCTCACGGTGCGGTACTCGCGGCCGCTCTCCAGATTGTCGCGGGCGGTGATGAGCGCGTCGTACTCGCTCCCTTCCGCGCCGCGCGCCCGAATCTGCGCGACGGCTTGGCTCCACTGCGGACTCCCCGGGCCGGCGCGCAGCGCGTCGGTCAGGAGCGTGAAGAGTGGGTCGGATTCGATGGCGGTGTCTGGCATGGGGTTTAGAACCACGGAGGCTCGGAGGCACGGAGGCGCCCGCGACGCTCGAATGCACTCCGCCCGTCCAAAACAGAAAGGAAAAAATATTGATGATTAATCGGCGCAGGATGTCGAATGCCCCTCCGTGTCTCCGTGCCTCCGTGGTTAATTTTCTTCATGATTCCGAACTCCCCAGCATTTTCCCCAGCCGCTTGAGTCCATGGAACATTCGCGATCGCAGCGTCACCGCTTTGGTTCCGGTGATCGATTCCATTTCTGCGTAGCTCATGTCCTGAAAAACGCCGAGCACGATCACTTCCTTCTGATCACTCGGCAGGTCGTCCAGCGCCTTGAGCATGCGGGCGATTTCTTCGCGCTTCTCCAAGTCGTCGGTCGCGCGGGCGGCCACCTCATAGGGGTTGCCGCTCATGTCTATACCGTCGAGATGCAGTTCCGTGACATTCCGCACCGGCGATCGCTTTTTTCGCCGGGCGTTGTTGATGGCTAAATTTCGGCCGATCGTGAAAAGCCAGGTGCTGAACTTCTGCGGGTACCGGTACGTGGCGGCGAAGCGGAAGGCGCGGAGGAAGACCTCCTGGCCGATCGATTCGACGTCTTCAACATTTCCGAGCATGCGGTAGAGATAGGAAAGGACCGAGCCGCAGTATCTTTCGTAGAGGAGTGCGTAAGCCTGCTTGTCGCCCTGCTGGGTCCGGCGCATCAGGTCTTCATCCGTGCTGCGGCCCAGGGCGACGGGAGTGAAATCCGCCTGTTCATGCGGATCGGCTGCATCTTTCGCACCAGCGACGACTTGCGCACCGTTGGACGGCGCGCCGGCCGGCTTGGCGGGCGGATTGGGGCGGGCGGGCTTTTCCGGACTTCGAGGCATCAGTTTTCACTGGCATGGAATTTCACTCGCAAACCCATGCCGGCTGAAGCCGGCACGCCGCTGTAACGAGCGTATCAGGCCCGGCGGCATTTTCCAGCCAAGATGGTATAATCCTTTGTTCGCGGCAGCAGTGGCGATCGCGCCCCGAGGGAAACCAAGGGGTGAGGAAAGTCCGAACTGCCGGAGGCGAAAGCCTCCGATGGGCAGAGTGCTGGTTAACGACCAGGCGGCGAAGCGACGCGAAAGCAAAGCGAAGCCGACGGAAAGTGCATCAGAAAAGAAACCGCCCGGGGGAAATGCAGAAGTCAGAATGCTGAATGCAGAATTGAATTCACTTCTGCATTCTGACTTCTGCATTCTGCATTTCCTCCGGGTAAGGGTGAAATGGTGCGGTAAGAGCGCACCGCGTCGGTGGTGACATCGACGGCAAGGCAAACCCCACTCGCAGCAAGACCAAATATGCGGAGAGTCGCGCCCACGACGCAATATTCGCTCGCAAGAGCGAATCTATCCGCGGGTAGGTTGCTTGAGGTCGCGAATAATCGCGATCCCAGAGAAATGGTCGCCTGTCCTGAGCGAGCGTAGCGAGCCGAATGGCCCGAACCCTTCGACCCGCTTCGCTCGCTCAGGATAAACAGAACTCGGCTTACACGCTGCCGCGAAAAACACGATCGGCGACGGTTCCAATCAAGGGGCCGTCGCCGTATCTATTTTATAATTTGAAATTAAACCGGCCGCCCCGCTTCAGCGGGTCGAAGCGATCAGCCGAACGTATCGATCTGCCCGCCCAGCCCCGTTGCTGCCGCGACCAGTGCATCGCCAGAAGATTGAATCGCGTTCCCCGCCGCCTCGATCATCGCAACTGCCGCGGCGCCGTTTTGGCGTTGCGCGTCGAGCATCTTTTTCGCCACGGCAATCTGCACGCTGCCGACCAGGCTCGCATGCTGCATGTTGGTGATGCTTGAGGTAAGATCCATTCTCCATCACTATCGGCCGATCAGC
Source organism: Tepidisphaerales bacterium (assembly GCA_038329865.1). Taxonomy (GTDB): domain Bacteria; phylum Planctomycetota; class Phycisphaerae; order Tepidisphaerales; family Tepidisphaeraceae; genus JANMES01. The sequence goes on from JBBQNK010000024.1 coordinate 17,013, forward strand.
GGGCGAAGCTTCGATTTCGCCGTTTTCGCCCGATAAAACATCGGCCGAACGAATTTTCTATTTTACTCCTTGACGTTACCGCATGGTTAGGGTAATGTTCCTTTTAACAACATCCAAACGGTCCGTGCCGGGTTGTAGTTCAGGGGTGGCAACCCGGCATTTCTCCAGTACTTGGCTGGTCGGATTGAATGGAACGATTGAAAGGAACCGTCTATGAATCTCACGCCACGCCAGTTGGATGTGGTCGTCGCCATCCGCAATTACCGCCATATTAATGGCTACGCTCCGACCATGCAGGAACTCGCCGACCAGCTCGGCACGAGCAAGGTCACGATTTTCGAGCACATCGGCGCTCTGGAAAAGAAGCGCGTCATCCGTCGCGATAAGCACAAGGCCCGCTCGCTGGAAATTATCTCCGAGGAGTTGCTGCCGGACGAAAATCGCAGCACCAAGCTGCCGCTGCTCGGCAACATCGCTGCCGGCTCGCCGATTGAAGCCGTGGAAAACCGCGAGGAGCTCGACCTGGAAAAACTCTTCTCCTCCCGCCAGGGCGTGTACGTCCTGCGCGTGCGCGGCGAGAGCATGATCGACGACCATCTTTGCGACGGCGACTACGTGGTGATCGAACGCCGCGAGACCGCCAAGAACGGCGAGCAAGTCGTCGCCCTTCTCGATTCCGGCGAAGCGACGCTCAAGCGCTTCTACAAGGAAGGCAGCAAGATCCGCCTTCAGCCGGCCAATCGCTCAATGGAGCCTCGCGTGGTTTCGGCCGATCAGTGCAAGGTTCAGGGCGTGGTGATCGGCGTGCTGCGAAGCTACAACTGATCGACAAAGTCGGCGCTATAAAATAAGCCGGCGTGCCTGATTCATTGGGGCTTTGGTTGAATCCATGCCTCCTGAATCGAGCACGCCGGCTTTTTTCGTACCACGAAGAACGGGCTGAACTCGAAAAACCGCTCGCGGTCAGCCGTGCAAGCTTCTTCGCGGAATTACTTCGTTGATGTGGCGGGCTTGGTGGCCGCATCGGGCTTCGTCGCGGGCTTGGATGCCGGCGGCGGCGTTCCAACAACCTTCGGCGGAACGGTCGCGACGGGCTTGCCTGCGTTGCCGGCGAACAGCACGATGTCACGCATCAAATTCGTCGCCGACTCAGGGGAATAACCTGTGATCCCGTCGATCGATTCGCCGACCAATCCGCCGCTCAAATCTTCGCGACTGAAAATCACCGCCAGGCGATTATCAATCGTAATCCCGCGCAACAGCGGCGTGGTCTGGCCGCGCGGCACTTTGCCGCGGGCGAACGACCGGAATGAAACGTCTCCGATCGGTGATCCATTGGCACTGAACAACGCGTGAGTCACCGGAAGTGCATCAGACAGTTGCGAGGCATCCTTGCCGAAGATGGTGTTGAGGGCCTCCTCGGCACTGGCGGAGAAATCGGAATCGCCGCCCGCCGCGTCGATCACGAGTGTGCCGCCGGCTGTTACAAAATCCTTCAGGACTTTTTCCTGTTCCTTGTTCAACTTCAGCTTACCGGTGCCGGTGAGGTGCGCGATCTTGTAACCTTCGAGCGCTTTGTCGGTCGGCTTGACCAGGTCGGCCTGCACATCAGTCCCGTTATCATTGTGTAACACCGCACCGAGTCGCTTCCACCCACCCGGCTCGGGATCGGAATTGTCGCCGATGTCGAGGCGCGCGACCTTGATCGTTTTAGAGACGCTGGCGGAATTTTTATTCACGATATATGTCGAACCCTTGAACCGAAGGTCCTTCCCTTCGACGGCGTAGAGGAAGATGTCGCTCATCAACTGGAACTGGTCTTCCTTGGCCTTGTCGTCCTGGAGCTGCCACGCCTTGCCGGGATCGCCCGAAGGGATCAGCAGCATCAGCTCGCGCACGCCATTGGTAAGGCCGAGGACATCGGGCTTGTTCTTCCAGTTCTTCGCAAGGAACTGCTGGCGGGTGTAAATCGGATGCGTCGGCTGGAGGACCTTGAACTCGCCGGCGTTCTTGAACAGCTTAAGACCCAACGCTTTGAAGCTCTTGGTGAAATTCGGATCCGCACAGTCGGCGTGCCCGAGAATCAGGCCACCTTCTTCAACAAACTGCTTAAGCTTGGCTTCTTCCGCAGGTGTGAAATTCAATGCCTCATTGCCGGCGATGTAGAGGATTTGCGAATCATGAAAATCGTTGACTTCGACGCCGAGGTTGACGATCTGCCAGTTGAGATCGCGTTCCATCTGCTTGGCGACGTACTTGACGGCGTTGGCGGCGTCGCGTGGGCGCTGGTTCCAATGCGCTTCCTTGCCGTTGATGGAGTATTCGAGCTTGTTCATCACGACCGGCGCACGGCCGCGTGAGAGGAACAGAATGCCGAAGCACGTCGCCGGCACGGGTCCGCCGAATCCGCCCCAGCTGCCTTCAGCGCTCTGGGTGGCGACAAAGAAGTCGGAGCCGGTCTTGAACCAATCGAGCGTGCCGAAATACTTGTATCCGCTAGCCACGCCGATTCGCTCGATACCGTACAGGCCATACGAATTAACATGATGGGCTTTCAGTTCGGTCTCGAGATTTTTCTGCATCCACTTCATGCCCTTGTCGATCGGAATGTTGCTGATGTTGCCGGTGCACTTAATTCCGTCCATCGATCGCAGGTAATCCTGCGTGATGAAGAGCGTGGCGATACCGGCCGCGGTCATGGCGACAGACGAGCCTTTGACATTGCCTTTCATGTACGACCAGCCGCCGTCAAACTCCTGGTTTTTCTTCCATGCGTCTTCGACGGCTTCCCAATACGCATCTGGAACTTCCAGACCCGCGCGCTCAAGGCCCCACATCCCCAGCACGCCGTACTGGCTGCAGCTATGGTCGTAAGTTGTCTGGTCGGTGGTCACGTAGTGATACAGACCGCGGAATACCTGTGGATTGTTGGCTTTACGCGCGCACTCAAGAAGCAGCACTGCATCCTTTTTAATTGCGTCACGAACGGCCTGGTTCTTGTCGTGTTCGATCAGGTTCCAGACCTGTGCCCGAAGACCCAGCGCATAAACGCCTTTCGTGTCGTTCTTCAGCAGCCACTGGATGGCAGCATTGAGCTTGGGATTGGTTTGCCCCGTCTGGCCGGCAGCGAGCAGCGCGTAAACGGCGATGGCGGTCGGACCGGTTTCCTGGTTCGCCTTAACGCCGCCGGCCTCCCAGTTGTCGCCCTGCTGGGAATTGTTGACGAACGCAACCGCCTTCTCCAGAGCTGTGTTCACCTGCTCCGGTGTGGCGGCCTTAGTAAGCGGTGCGGAAAGGCCCGATATCAGACCGACGCACACTCCCCGTAACATCGCATTTCGCCATTTTTGCCGCATGTCGTTAGATCTCCGTGTTCCACTGAGTCCAATCCCCTTAACGTCCGTCCCACAAATACATCAGCTGCGGCCGCAGCAAGTCATTGAGCGTCGAGGCGTCGATTTTCACACCGTTGTATTCGATGTGGTTTCCGCCTGTGCTGATCGATTCCCCGCCGCTGGTGCCTATTCCTGATTTCGCGCCGAGCAGGTCTTGCAGCAAACCCGGCATTTCCTTAATCCGCACGACTGTTGGCTTACTCCCTGTCAAACCAGCACGCGTGGCAGCCACCGCATACGCCTTGTCGGGGTAGTCGATCAGATCGATCAAGCCGGCTTTGAAAGCCTGGTCGGCCGTGTAGATTTTCCCGTTGGCGACGTCTTCCACCTTCCCCTTCAGCGGATTGGTCGCCGTCGCGCGACCGGCCTTCACCACGCCGCTGAACTGGCCGTATGCGTCGTCCACGATCGTCTGCAGATACGCGTTCGCCTCGGGCGTTTCCGGCTTGAACATCGACTCCGCGTTCTTGAACGGCGAGTGCGTGGACTTAATCGTCGTTTCTTCAATGCCCCACTTGTCGAACATCCTGGAAACATTAAACCGCTCGAACAACACGCCGATGTTTCCGGTCAGAGTCGTCGGCTCGGCCACGATAAAATCGCCAGCGCAGGAGACGTAATACCCGCCGCTGGCTGCGAGGGATTTCTGGGCGATCACCACCGGCATGGTTTTGCCCGGGCGAGATTTGAATCGGAGGAGGTCGTGGTAAATTTCGTCCGAGGCGGTGACCGATCCGCCGGGTGAATCAATTTCCACCACCAGGGCACGAATCGTCGAATCGTCTTCGACGGACTTCAACAGCTTGTGAAACCTTTCGGCCGCCTGCTCCATGATCACGCCGTCGAGCGATACGACGGCAATGCGATTGGTCGGGTCGCCGTTTTCGATCACCGTTTCCTGCTGCGTATCTCGTCCGCCCTTTAGACCCGCAGAAAAAAGCAGCATGAAATTGAGCAGGATCGAGACGGCCAGGACGACGACGATCAATGTCATGAAAATAGCGAACCCAACTCCGCGGCCTCGCGGAGGCGGCATCATGAAACCGGGCTGAGGCATCATCATGGGCATAGGCTGACCGAAATATCCGGGCGGAGGCGCCATGCCTCCTGGCGACGCGCCGGGAGCGGGCGGAGGCGAAAAGACCCCCCGAGGATCGATTGGCCCTTGCCCGGGCGGCGGCTGTGTCATGGGCTCCTCGCTGGGGTTCCATCGTGCGGAAAATGCACGATCACCAGATGGTAACGGATCGCCGTACAATTGTCACAATTTTATCGACGTTTGGACGGTTTTTTCGGCGTGTAATCGACGGTAACGATCCCCGCCGTTCCACCCCGAACGGCGAACTCCCCAACGATCTGCAACTTCCGCGGCGCAAGCAATGCGATGAGGTCGTCGGCGATGGTATTCACCACGCCTTCGTAAAAGATGCCCTTGTTTCGGTAAGCCAGGTAGTAAAGCTTCAGGCTCTTCATCTCCACGCACCGCTGATCAGGCACGTACTCAAGCGTGATCGTCGCAAAATCAGGCTGGCCAGTGACGGGGCACACGCTGGTGAACTCAGGGAAGACGAATTTCACCGAATAATCGCGGCCGGGGCGCGGGTTCGGGAACGTCTCGAGAATTGTTCGCGGCTGCTCGATCTGTGCATCGGTCAAAATCGATTTGTGGCCGAGATGCGTCAGCGCGGTGAGTTTCTTCGACGGGTTTTTCATGGCTCTACGCCCGGTGATGGCTCAAAAGAAGGACCCATGTCGGCGGGCCGTGGCCTGGCGGAAGGCTTCGTGAAATCCGATTGGAGATCTTCCACGATCGAACGCTCGATTTCAAAATGCAGGCCGTTGTAGGTTGCGACCGGCGACGACTTGCCGTCGGCTGGATCGACGATTTGGATATCCGTTACTCCCGCGGTCCACACGCCACCGCCGCCGGTATCGAGGTGGACGTTAATTGTCGTGCCCTCTGTCGGGACGGATTCTACGTACTTCTCAGAGTGCAGCGGGTGAAGCTCGGCGAGAATCCGCTCGACCAATGCATCGTTGGCAGGCCCTGCTTCGCTCATCCAGACCGAAGGCGGCCGCTCGATCGGCATCGTTGAAGGTTGTGTTGTCGCCGGCTGCGTCGCCGCGGGCTTGGGCGGGCGACGCGTGACCGCATGCGATTCCTTCTCCGCCGGTTTCGTCGTCGGGCGGGTCGTGGCCGGGTGAGTGATCGTCACTGTCAGTTTGTTGACAGACTTCGGCTCGATGTCGGCCACTGCCTTATCGCGAAACTCGATAGGCTTCTTGTCCAGAAATGCCAGCGACTCCTTCGGCAGCTTCACGACCACGTTTGAACCGTTCACCGTGGCGAAGAAATTCTTCTCCAGCAGCGTATCCGGCCGACCAATGCTGATCACGATTGGTGCCGGCTGAGTGGTCGGCATCGCGGCGGACATAGAGGTCGGCATCGTCGTCGGCGGAGCTTTCGCGATCGTGATGGTCTTGGCGCCCTCAGTCAGACCGTACATCGGCGACGACGGGTTGGCGCCGTCGACGAACTCCTCAGAGCGAAGATTGTTGATCGCGACGAGCATGTCCGTGACGGCAGCGCTGTCGGCGGGCATCGGCTGGGGAGCCGTGACCTGCCACGTCGCACCGTTTTTCACCAATTCCAGTTTCCCGCCGGGACGGTCGATCGACACGTACTTAATCTCCGGCATGCCGATGCGGACGAGCTTCTTCTGCCGGAAGTCATCGACCGGCCGATCGATCTGCTGCTCCAACCCGGCGGCGACCATGTCGGCCTTCGGGTTGCCCTTCAACTGCACGTAAAGCAGATCGCCGACGCCCGATCGCTCACCTACATTAAAAGCGGTTGCCTTGCCGTCCCGCGCGGTTAATTCGATCACGTATCTCGGCGTTTTCAGGCCAGTGCCTTCGCTGACGTCCGCTGAATTGACCGACACGAGGTTGGAAATATCGAGAACCAAAGCCTCCACGATCGCGCTCTCGGCTGGGCTTTCGATCGGGCGAGTCATCTTCCAATTCATCCCGTCGCGCGCAAAGGCGAACGGCGTTCCGTCGGCCGGTGTGACCGTAATGGTCTGGACGTCGGCGGCGGCGATTGAAAGCAGTTTCTTGGGCGCGGGCTTTTCGGTCGACGTGTCGACGCCTTTGTCACGCGTCAAAAAAACGTACGCGCCCACCGCGACGAGCAGCGCGAAGAGAATGGAAGTCGTTTTGAAATTCATAACCTGTCAGCTCAACAAGATAACCCAGCCGAGACGGATCGGTCAGTCACGCCGCACGAAATACATCATCAGCCCGGCCACAATCACCAACCCCGGCAGGCCCACGATCAGTACGCCGATATTCCACGCGTGAGCGGCGCCGTCGCTCATCGGCGCGATGCGGCTGATTTGCGTGGCCGACGGCGCGATGGCGATCATCGGCTCCATGCGCGCCAGCCAGTAGACGCAATTGGAAAACAGTTCGCCATTGCCGGGGAAACGCGGAACATTTCGGTACCCGCGGCCGTCCAGCGACCGGTCGGGGCGTAGAACCATTTCATCGGCGGCGAACTCGAGCGACCCGAGCACGACGAGCCGACCGCCGCCGGCTTTTTCAACCACCGCCCCGCCGAAGATCGGCGGAGAAATGTCGCCGCGCTTGGGGTCGAATTTCAGTTCCGCATTCCCGGTCATGTTGGTGACGTTTGTCGACCAGCTCGGCGGGCTGGTCGGGACCGGCAGGATCGGCGTGGCGGTGTAGCCGGGCTTGCTGGTGATCTCCACCGGCACGATGGATAGAAACGCCGCGTCGAGCGATCGCAGCGGCTTGGTCAGCAGATGGTCGCCGAATTCCTTGACGATGAAGACGCTTTGATACCGACGCTCCGCCTGTTCGATCGGATCGCCCTCGCGGCCGCTATCGTCGGTGATCCGCTGCTTCACGGCGATCATGTCGGTCTTCAACTTCACGCCCCACGGCGCCAGCGCCGGATCGAGCGAATCGGCCTGACGAAATGCCATAACCAACGCTGATCCGCCGTTGCTCAGGTGCTCGAGCAGCTTCGCGGAAACAGAAGGCGGCGGCATGCCCATCTGGCCTTGGGCGGGAAAGTCCAGGACGACCCAGACGGCATCCTTGATTTCAGCGTCGGACGGTTCCGGGGCGGCGGGCATTCCCTGCATCTGCGACTGCATCGCCCACATGCCGCTGATATCCTTTTCGAGCACGTCAAAGTTGTAATCGCGCAGCCGCCGCGCCGCTTCGGCGAACGGTGATTCGCCGCCGGGGAAAGTGCCCGTTCCCGCCAGAGGCGGTCCGCCCGGGCGAATGAACACGACTTTCGGTTTGACCTTGGCCGTCAGCGTAAGGATGGCGGTGGTGATCTGCTGCTCGCCGGCAAACTGCGGCTTGATCGGATCGCTACCCGGCGCGGATTTACGATCGATCTCGTTCTTCCACACCTGGTTGAAGGACAGCACCTTCAAATCGTTCTCGCCCATGACGAGAATCGAATCGCGGCCTTCACTGGTGAGCGATTGGCGCAATGCGTCGAGCTTCAATTCGCCGAGCTTGCCGATCTGATCGTTCAGGCTGTCGGAGATTTTCTTAATGTCCCTCAGCTTGGGGAGGTTATCGGTGAAGTACTTCTTAAAATCCGTCGGCAGGTTGGGATCTTTCAGGTTGGCTTCAAACCCGCCGATGACGGCATCGAGGGACGACGAGATAGCCGTCATTTCCAAGGTGATGATGTCGACCACGCCTTTGTAATCCGGCGGCTTTAGCTTCAGTCGGCGGTCGGTCTGCTGCTTGGTTTTTTCCAGCAGCGGCAGCGAACCGTTGATGGTGTTATACGTGTCGATCAGGGCATTTTTCAATGCGACAGTCTTGATCTGATCGAACGGCAATTTGCCGAACGATGCATCCTGCTCCTTTACGCCCGCGAGCATCTTGTCGTATTGAGCCGGATAGCTTTCGACGAACTCTTTGTATTTTTTGACTTCGCCGCCGTATTTCTCGGTGACCTTGTGAATCAGATCATCCACCTTCGTGGGATTGGCGACCGGATCGATCAGTTCGACTTCAATGTGCTTGCTGTTGCGCTTGTACTCATCGAGCAGGTCTTCCACCTGGCCGGTGTAGTCGACTTTGTTTTCCGACCGGTCCGTGCCGGCGCGGGTGTAGAGGCTGACGAGCGTCACGTTGGACTGCAGATCGTTGAGAATGTTCTTCGTCTGTTCCTTGAGGCTGTTGACGTTTTGGCCGGAGGTATCGACACGGCGTTTGCGCGTTTCGGCGAGGTAGATCAGGACGACCGCCAGCGCGATCATGATGACCGTCGTCAGCACGACATTCAGACCGTACTTCAGCCATCGCTGGTGTTGCGTTTCGGGTAAGGGTTGGTCGGCCATGATTATTTCCACCTGCGCGATTCAAGAACTTTCACGGTGAGGAACAGAAACACCGCCGTGATGGCAACGAAGTACACCAGGCTGCCGGTGTCGATCACGCCCTTGGTGAAGTCGACGTATTTGGCGTAGACGCCCTGGTCGACCGTGGCCCGCCAGAACGAGCTGAGCGTGGCCGTGCTGCTGGCGTACCAGGGGACGATCGTAATTAGGAACAAAATCGCCGACGAGCTGACAGCCGCAACGATTTGGCTCTTGGTGAGCGACGAGCAGAACAGCGCGATCGAAACAAACATCGCCCCGACGAGGAGAATGCCCAGGTAACCGCTGAAAATCGGCCCATAATCCGGCTGGGAATAGATCCGCAGCATTAAGACGTAGAGCAGTGTCGGGCACAGCAGCACGATGAAAAACCCGAAACTGCCCATGAACTTTCCGAGCACGACATCGGTCTCTTCCACCGGTGCGGTCATGAGCGACTCCATCGTGCCGGTGGCCCATTCCTGCGCGAGTAGGCCCATGCACAGCAGCGGGATGATCAGCACCTGCATGAAGATCATCTGGTTGAAGATCGACCGCATTTCCGCCGGCTGGCCGGACTGGAAATCATTGCGGAACCAGAACCCGCTGGCGAGCAGGAAGAGCGTCATCGCGACGTACGCGATCGGCGAATGAAAGTAGCTCGACAATTCTCGGCGAGCGATGGTCGGGGAACGGAGCATGTTTCATTTTGGTATTCGGTATTGGGTATTAGGTATTTGGATTGAATTCCTAGTACCTAATACCGAATACCCAATACCACCTTTATCCTTTAGCCACTGCCTGATTCGCGACAACCTGAACGAAGAATTCTTCCAGTGTCGCGTGTTCCAGTCGAATTTCCCGCAACGGCCAGCCGTTTTGGATGATCGTTCGCGCGACTTCCTCGCGAACGTCGTAACTTTCCTTCGGCTTGACCGCGACGGTGACGTATTTCTCCGCCTGGCCCTCCACCGGCAGAATTTCAACACTGTGTACACCGCTCACTCGATTGAGGGCGGTCTCCACTTCCTTCGCCGGGCCGCGGCATTCGACGAGCACTCTTGCCACGTTGCGGCGGCTCGTGCGCAGTTCTTCCGGCGAACCCTGCGCGACGATGCGGCCGCTCGCGATGACGATCGCGCGGTCGCACACCGCTTCCACTTCCGGGAGGATGTGCGTGGAGAGCATAATCGTGTGATCGCCGCCGAGGTCTTTGATGAGCTTGCGGGTCTCGCGGATCTGCGTCGGGTCCAGGCCGACGGTCGGCTCGTCCAAAATCAGGACGGCCGGGTTGTGCAGCAGGCTATCCGCAAGGCCGACGCGCTGGCGATAGCCCTTGGACAGGTGCCCGATCAATTTTTTCCGCACGTTTGTCAGCCAGCAGCGCTCAAGGACGTATTCGATCCGTTTCTGTCGCGTTGCCCGATCCATCCCGCGCAGCCGGCCGCGGAAGTCGAGATATTCTTCCGGCCGCATCTCGGTGTAGAGCGGCACGCTCTCGGGCAGATAGCCGACGTTGTCTCGTACTTCCATCGACTTGTGGAAGATGTCAAAGCCGTTCACGGTGGCAGTCCCGCTGGTGGGCGGGAGGTAGCAGGTGAGCATGCGAATGGTCGTTGATTTCCCCGCGCCGTTGGGACCGAGAAAACCTACGATGCTCCCCTTGGCCACATCAAAACTGACGTGATCGACCGCCAGAGATTGGCCGTATACCTTGGTGAGATTCGAGACTGATATCACGCGTAGTTCCTCACTGCCGTTCCCCTCCAGGTTGGGCACGAGCCTGCGAATGAGTATGACGACCGCCCGCTGCTGTCAAGTTTACGCGAGGTCCACTCGCTGTCGACGGCGGGTATTAATGAGTAGAATCCGCCGGCGGAAAAGTTGCACCATGCGAACGAAATTCATCCCCAGTTTTGCCGCCGTTTTAATCGCGATCGCCTTGGCCGGATGCGGCAGTCCGTTTGTTCGATCGGAGCTTTACTTCGGGCTTTCCAGGGCGGCCGGGCCGGAAGTAACGCCGGCGCAGTGGCAGGCGTTTGTCGATGAAGTCATCACGCCGAAATTTCCGGAAGGCCTGACGGTCCTCGACGGCAACGGGCAATGGCTGATGCACGACGGATCGCTCGCGAAAGAAAAATCGAAGGTGGTCGTGCTCGTGCATCCGAGCACGAACGAAGAGTCGCGCAAACTGGACGAAATTCGCGACGAGTTTAAGAAACGGTTCTCGCAGGAAGCAGTTCTTGAAGTGGATGAGGACGCGCGGATTAAATTCTAAGTCGCATGGGCTGGTAGCCCATGCGACTTATATCGGAAATAACAACTGCTGAACGGGCGTCTCCGCCGCAGATGGTTCTGCTTCGATCTTCGTCACGCTGACGATCCGCTCGACTTTGAACGTCCGCTGCGCCTGGCGGAGTTGGCAGTGGGCGACTAGCAGCAGTTCGCCGTTCAATTTCTTCACGTGCATCGACGAGATCACCCGGCGGGTTCGGTTCTGGTCGCCGTCCAGGTATTCCATCATCACCGGCAGTTGCGATTCGAGGGCTTCGTCCAGTTCCCACGGCAGGGATCGCGTGCGATCGGCCGGCTTGAAGGCGATCGGCCCGCCCTGCTGCACGAGCGCGTCGCAGAGCATCATCGCCCACCCGCCGACCGGGGCGAGCAGCCGGTCGAGCACACCGGCGGTGGTTTCCGCATCAGCCAACGCGCGGTGAGCCGTTGTCTGCGGCACCATCAACCGCGCCGCCAGTCGCGAGAGGCCGTTCCCGCCGCGGCCGAAACGTCGGCGGGCGATTTTGACCGTATCGAGCACGTGCGTGTGGCCGAACTGTTCGCACAAATCGCAGCGCAGCCGGGCGAATTCGCGGTGGAGGAATGAAAGATCGAACCCCACGTTATGCCCGACGACGATCGCCCCACTCAGCATTTCGCAGACGCGGTCGCGCACGTCGGCGAAAGTCGGCTGGCCGGTGACCATGGATTGCGTGATTCCGGTGATCGCGCTCGCCCCCGGGCTGATCCGCCGTTGCGGATCAACAAGCTGTGCGTAGCGTTCGACCACTTGGCCGTTGAGCAGGCGGACGATTCCGATCTCGACGACGCGATCACCCAACTCCGCGGCGGCGCCGGTGGTTTCAAAATCGAGCACGGCGATCGGAACGCTGTGCAGGGCTTGTAAAAGAGAAATTGACATCGGCCTGCCAATCGTGCCATCGACTTACGCGATGAGCAAGCTCGGCGTTAAGAAAAAAATGCGCCACAGAGGACACTGAGAACACAGTGAAGAATTCATTTGAATTTTTCTGTGTTCTCAGTGTCCTCTGTGGCACATTTTCTGCGGTATTTTATCCCAGCGCTGTACCGATGATCTCTGCTTCAAAAACGATGTTGCCGTTCACGATGCCCTGCGTTTTGCAACCGAAACGCGAGTGGCGCTCCCAGATTTTCTGGCCCAGGATGATCATCCGGCAGCCGGGCAGCACCTGCTGGCGGAACTTGATGTCCTGCGCTCCGCCGAAGCCGATGAACCCTTTCCACGGGCTGAACATCTTCATGTAGAACGAGCACATCTGTGCGGCGGCCTCGATCATGATGACGCCCGGCAGGATCGGCCGGCCGGGGATGTGGCCGGGGACCCAGAATTCGTCGTCGCGAACGTTTTTGAAAGAAACGATCTTTCCCTGCGATGGGTCGGCCCAGAGCACGCCGTTGATGTGCTCCATGTCGCCGCGCTGCGGATTGACCGCCCGCACGGCCTCGATATCCCAGTTGGGTTTGTCCAAATCGATGTGGCTAATGTCAAAGATCAGTTGTGGAGGCATGGATGGCTTTGGGGAATCGAAGAAAAAAGGGAAACAGCCAACAGGCGAGGAATTGAGAAAAGTCTCGATTCCGCGCCCATTGGGCGTTTTCCCTGGTCGGACTGAACTGCTGTCTGATGGGCCGGCCTATCAAGCAGGCTCAGCTTCACGCCCTTCAAGGATCTTCTTTCGAACGTCCTGGGCGGCAGACTTGATTTCCTGCATTTTCTTGCGAACACGCGTGCCGGCAGCCTTGTTGCCACCGATCGCCTTGCTCACATCTTCCTCCGCCTCTGCGACCAGACGTTTGAGCGTCTCGTATTCAACCATGTGAAACCTCCAATGTTGGGTTTAATGAAGTAGGAAATGCTAATAGAGCCTTAGAAACGTGTCAAATGAGTCGGGAACGCGTTTTTGCTCTATTTGGCTCAATCTAATTCTAGTTCCGTACATATTTATGAAACAGGTCCGTTAGCCGTTTTGTGATCGGACCGGGCTCGCCAGTGCCGATTATTCGGCCATCAACCTTGGTCACGGGCATAACTTCGGCCCCCGTGCCGGTGACGAAAATCTCGTCCGCCACATACACGTCGTGCCGCTGGAGCGTCTTTTCCACGCAAATAAGCTGGTTTTTAGCACATAGTGACATAATCACCGAGCGCGTAACGCCTTCAAGAATGCCGTCCGTTGTGGTCGGGGTCTGCACTAGGCCGTCGCGGATGACGAAGATGTTATCGGCCGTACATTCGGCAACGTTCCCCTGCTGATTAAGCATGATCGCCTCGGGCACCCCGGCGTCATTGGCTTCAATTTTGGCCAAAATATTATTCAAATAATTCAGGCTCTTGATGCGCGGGCTCTGCGCATTGGGGTGATTTCGGATGTAACTGGAGGTAATGACGGCCATTCCCTTCTCGTACATCTCCTTGGGATAGACGTTAATTAAGTCGCTGATAATGAAGACGCTCGGCGACTTGCTGTTCCTGGGATTGATGCCCAGATCCCCCACGCCGCGCGTCACGACGGCCCGGACGTAGCAGTCGGTGAAATGATTGGCTTTGAAGGTCTGCTCGATGGCCGCCTTCATTTGCTCGATGGTGATCGGGATTTGCAGGCGGATGGCCTTGGCCGAGTCGTACAGGCGGCGCAGGTGGGTTTGGCATTCAAAGATTTTGCCGTTGTAAACGCGAATGCCTTCGAACACGCCGTCGCCGTAAAGCAGGCCGTGGTCGTAGACAGAGATTTTCGCGTCGGCCTGATCGACGAGTTGGCCGTCGATCCAGATTTTGAGAGACATCGGAGACTCCATTTTCAATTCGTGATCCTCGTTGCTGGTGATTGATGTGTGGTGATTGACGGGAATGTTCGTCAATCACCACTCATCAATCACCAGCATCATTTTGCCTGTTCCAGCTTCCCGTCCACCAGCACCAGCACGCGATCCGACTCGCGGGCCAAGGCACGGTCGTGCGTGACCATCACGATGGTCTGGCCGGCCGTCTGATGCAATCCTTCGAGCACAGCCATGATCTGCCGACCGGTGTCGGCGTCTAAATTGCCGGTCGGCTCGTCGGCGAAGAGCACTTTGGGGGAGTTCATCAGCGCCCGTGCGATCGCCACCCGCTGCCGCTCGCCGCCGCTGAGTTGGTTGGGGCGGTGCTTAAGCCGGTGACCCATACCTAGTTCTTCCAGGATGCTCATCGCCCGTTCGCGAATGGCCTTGCCGTTGGTTTTGAACGACATCCACGAGTGCTCGATCATGCTGGAAAGCATGGCGTTTTCCAGCACGTTCAGTTCCGGGAGCAGGTGATAAAACTGGAAAACGAAACCGAACTGCGTATTCCGCAGCCGGCTGCGCTCGCGGGCGGAGAGTGCGTTCAGGTTCGTGCCCTGGTATTCGATCGTGCCGTCGTCAGCGTCGTCGAGCGCGCCGAGCATGTGCAGCAGCGTGCTCTTGCCCGATCCGGATCGGCCTTCAATGGCGATGAACTCGCCGGACTTGATCGAAATATCGACGTGCTTGAGCACCAGCACCTTGCTGTCGCCCATCTTGAATGATTTTTTCAGGCCTGATCCGCGCAGGATTGGCGCATTCGAGGGCATCGAGGGTGGCGGAACGGGTTGCGTTTGCAGGTTGCTCATAATTTCCGGGCTAGCCACTTAAGTGGCTAGCCCAGTGATCGTACGAATTAAAATTGCGCACCATCGAGAAACAAACCGACCGGCGCCAAGCGCCGGTCGGTTCGCATTGGATATCGCGATCGCGACTCTTACTGCGCCCGACCGAATCGGTCGTCGGCAATCTTCCAGTTTACTACGTTGAAGAACGCCGCGATGTATTCCGGGCGGCGGTTCTGGTACTTGAGGTAGTACGCGTGTTCCCACACGTCCAGGCCGATGACCGGGAACGCGCCTTCCATGATCGGGCTGTCCTGGTTCGGCAGCGAGATCACTTCCAGCTTGGTCCCGCGCTTAATGAGCCACGCCCAGCCGGAGCCGAAGCGAGTCGTCGCGGCGGCGGTGAATTTTTCCTTGAAGGCATCGAAGCTGCCGAAGGTGCTGGTGATCGCGGCCGCCAGCGCGCCGACCGGGGCCGATCCGGGCTTGCCTGCCGGGTTAATGATCTCCCAGAACAGTGAGTGATTGTGATGCCCGCCGCCGTTGTTGCGGACGGCCGTCTTGATCGCATCAGGCACGAGCGCGAGGTTGTTCGCGAGGATTTCGTGCAGGGGCTTGCCGTCGAGTTGCGGGGCCGATTCGCTGATGGCTTTATTGAGGTTGTTCACGTAAGCCTGGTGGTGCTTGCCGTGATGGATTTCCATGGTGGCTTTGTCGATGTTGGGCTCCAGTGCGTCAGACGGAAACGGGAGCGGCGGAAGCGTGAAAGGCATAACATTCTCCTTCGTGAATGTGGTCTATTCTTGAGCCTTGGAAGGGTATCCCGGCTTAACGACTTTGTCTACGACGGCCTGAGCGGGGGTTTTGTGCGTTTTGCGTCGCCAGTAGATGTAGGCGATGAGTACAATCGCCGCCACAACGCCGAAAATACCTAACCCTATTTTGAACTCTTCAATCTTCTTCTCCAGCAAATCCATGTTCGCCCCGAGCCACATGCCCAAGGCGATGAACATCCCACCGCTGACCAGCGCCGCCAGGCCG
The DNA here is from genome assembly GCA_038329865.1 of Tepidisphaerales bacterium. Classification (GTDB taxonomy): domain Bacteria; phylum Planctomycetota; class Phycisphaerae; order Tepidisphaerales; family Tepidisphaeraceae; genus JANMES01. The sequence continues at coordinate 32,787 of JBBQNK010000024.1, forward strand.
TCGGCAATGATGAATTTGAGGAAACTGAACCGGATCGTCCCCGCCGCCACGACCATCCCGCCGCGAATTCCAGCGAACAATCGGCCGACGGCGACTACCCAGACGCCGTACTTCTCGAACAGCACTTCCGCCCGCTGGATTCGTTCGCGGGTGACGTGATGCCCGATCAGCGGAACCTTGGTGATGTTGAGCCCGTACTTGCGGCCAAGCGAATAGAGTACGCAATCGCCGCCGATGATCCCGCACCACGCGACCACCGCGGCGATCGGCAATGACATATTGTGGCTGCCGACAAAAATCCCCGCGACGGTGAGCGGGATATCCTCCGGCAGCGGAAGCCCGACGCCGCAAGCGAAAAGAAGCCCAAACAGCGCGAAGTATCCGCCGCTGCCGACCAGCTCCATCACCTTGTGAAGATTCAGTCCGAATAACGCGAGCCAATGCATGATCGAACCTTACTGGATGAGTGAGTGACGAGGCAACGTGAATGAGACTAGAAAATACGACGTTAAATGTAATACATCTGCTGCTGTAACCCGCCGGCCTTGCTGACGAGCTCGAGCAACTGCTCGAGCGTGAGGTCGTCGAGCACTTTGTCGTACGCCGCCGTCAGCTTGTCATTAAGGAGGTGCACGGCGATCTCGCCCGGAAGCAATTCCCCCGGCTTGGCGATGTCCATGACCGTCAGCCGACCTTCGAGCCGGCGGATTAATTCGCCGACGGAAATTTCTCGCGGCGGTCGCGCCAGCCGATACCCGCCGCCGCTGCCGACTTTGCTTTCGAGGAAGCCGCCCCGCCTCAGTGCGAGCAGAATTGCCTCGAGGAACTTGTTGGGTAGGGTTTCGGACTTAGCCAGATCGCGCGACTGCACGTAATCGTTCGGCCACAGCTTGGCGAGCTGCACCACCGCCCGCAATCCGTATTCAGTCCGCTTCGAAAGGCGCAAAACGTGTCTCCGCTGGAATTCCTACTAAAATAGTACGAATTCGGAGGAAAGGGGTCAATTCGGTTCGCCGAGGGAATGTATTGGCGATCCCGACGATATCATGCGGGCATGCAACGTTTGTTTTTCCTCGCCCTGATCCTCGTTGGCCTGATTTTCACCACCGCCAACGCCGCCCCGGCGCCGACGGCGACATTCTCCGAAACCGCAAGCAGCAATCCCCTCCACGCGGGGCAGCGTGAGGTCATCGCGATAGTGATCGACGTCCCGGAAGGATTGCATGCACAGTCGCACACGCCGCTGGAAAAGGGATTGATCGCCCTTTCAGTTTCGATCGATCCGCAGCCGGGCATTTCTGTCGGGCCCGCGATTTATCCCGAAGGCAAAATTGAAAATTACCCGCTGCTCGGAAAAGTAAGCGTCTATACCGGCCGGGTGATCGTCTACGTGCCGATCGATATCGCCGCCGATGCCCGCGGACCAATTACTCTAAACGGCGGCGTGCTGTTTCAACTCTGCGACGACAAGCAATGCTTCATCCCGCCGCGAAAGCCTCTGCCGTTTACGATTGAAACTAGCATCGCGTTGCAAGGTTCGTTCAAGAGCGCGTTAGACGAACCGATTTTCGCGGGATTTGACCGCAAGTTGCTCGCCGCACCGATCGGCCTGCCCGACGTCGAACCGACGACCCGCGCCGCCGCCGTCGCCCCGCCGGCGGATACCGGCTCCGTGCCGACTTCGCTGATCGGTGCTGTCGCACTCGCGCTCCTCGTCGGCGTGATCTTCAACGTCATGCCCTGCGTGCTGCCTGTGCTGCCGCTGAAGGCCGTTGGATTTTACGAAGCCGCCCAACACGATCGCGGCAAGACGATCACCTTCGGCCTGCTCTTCAGCGCGGGCATGATCTCGATCTTCACCGCTCTCGCCATCGCGGTGGTTGCGAGCAAGTCGCTGTTCGGTCGGCAGATTCAATGGGGCGAGCAGTTCGCGCACCCCGGTTTCGTCTGGCCGATGGCGGCGATTCTGGCGTTTCTCGGCGTGAGCATGCTCGGCGTTTTCGCGTTCAAACTGCCGACGGGGATTTACGGCTTCAACTTTCGGCACGACACGTTAATCGGCAATTTCCTCTGGGGCGGGCTGACGGCCGTTCTCGCCACGCCGTGCACGGCCCCGCTCTTTCCGCCGCTGCTGGCGTACGCGATCGCGCAGCCGCCGGTGAGCGGGTTCATCACGATGGTCGCCGTCGGCGTGGGAATGGCGCTGCCGTATTTGATTCTCTCAGCCTTCCCACAGCTGGCGCGAAAGTTCCCGCGCACGGGGCCGTTCGCAGAGTTGTTCAAGCAGATGATGGGCTTCCTCCTGCTCGGCACGGCCGCGTGGTTCGTGGGGATTCGACTCTGCCGCGATCCCAACCAATGGTGGCTGGTGTTTGGCGTGGTGGTGATCGCAAGTGCGTTCCTGATTTTCCGCACGCGGCAAATTCTGCCCACGCCGCGAGCGATCAGCATTGCCGTGATGCTCGCGCTTCTCTTCACCGCGACCGGCCTGGGAACCACGCTGCGGCTGACGAGCGTTCCGTTCGGCTGGCACGATTACACCGTCGAATCAGCCGCAGAAGCCCGCAAGAGCGGCCAGATCGTGCTGGTGGAATTCACCGCGAGCTGGTGCCTCAACTGCAAATATATCGAGCAGACGGTCTATCAGAATCCGCGCGTGCGGGCCGAGTTGCAGAAACGGAACGTCATCACGCTCAAAGCCGACATGACCGACTACACTTCCGCCGCCCGGCCGCTGCTGGAAGAACTCGGCGGCACGGGAATTCCGTTCACCGCGATCTACCCGGCCGATGGCGACAAACCGCTGACGCTGGAATCGATCTACACGGCCGACACGCTCATCGCGACGCTCGACCAGGCGGAAACGTTGAAGGCCTCGCACTGATCGAGCTTGTCTTTCCAATGTTTCGATTTGTAATTGCTATTTCTTCTTTATCGCTGGAACGGGGATGTCGGCTAGTTCGAACGGAATGACGGTTCCCTCGACTCGACCAGGCACGGTGACGGAGAACTTCTCCGGGTGAATCGTTTTAGCGTCCTTATCGTTGACCGCAAAGTCCGGCCATATCTTGACGGTGCATTGCGCCTGGCCATTTTGCGATAAGCGCATGCCATCGTGTGAGACGTTCCACAGCCGGCTCTCGCCGCTCGACGCCTCCATCCGGATTGCGTGAAATTCCGGGCTTTGTTCGATGAACTCGCCGCTCGGCAGACGAACGCGCGTCACCGACATGGTCATCAGAAAGTTCCGCTCGTTCTTGGGATCAGGGCCAAAATCCGAAAAGGTCAGAACCGCGTTATGCACCATCGGCACTTGCGCGACCTTGCCGTCTTCCAACGCCGCCGAGGCGTCGTGTGTCTGAATATTGAAACCGAAAACCACTTTCAGCGCGCCCCGAATCCGCTTGATCGTCGAAGCCGGCGCCGTGGGATAGTGGATGTCGCACCCGACCTGCGTGGAGTATCGGCGCGAGGGATAATCGACATTTTTCCCTTCGGTCGTAACCTCGGGCTTGCCCTGCTTATTCAGGATGATGAGCGATCGACCCAGATCGTCCTGCGCGAGGTCGATGTCGATGGCTGGGACATATCCGACCACGTAAACCTTCGGCTCCATCGCCAGATCCACTCGCAATCGAAGACGGTATTTGTCGCTGTTCTTCGGCCCGTCTCGATTGACCGTGATGGCGGAAACAAAAGGCATGACCGAGGAATCGATCTGCCTGGGCACATAAAACGTATCGGAGTTCTTGTTGTTGATGTTCGAGAGATAGAACGGCGAACTCGCGCGGGGATCATCCATATTGATCCGCATCCCTGTTTGCTGGCAGAGTTGACTCACGATACTGATGAGCGGCTCTTTCTTCGCTTCAATTTTCACTCGTCCGGGCGCGCCGGCTTTGAAATCGCTCGCACGCCGCAGGGCGAAGCCGACTGCGTTTTCCATTTCGACCACGGCGTCGAAGGCCGCGAGATTGTTGCATTGAAAATCCACTCGCGTGGCGGCCAGCATTTGTTTAAGAGTCGTCGGCGCCGGCTCGGCGGGTCTTGAGGTCGGAGGAGGCGGCACCGGAATCGGCTCGGGCGCCGGCTTTGCCAAGACAAGCGTTGAAGTCGATACGCCGATAATCAAAAGCGTGGCAATCCGATGAACGAACGGAATTGGCGCAGCCATAGGTTACCTCCGTACTTCAAGTACCGTAACCAGTTGATTGCGTTGCGATTGATCCTTTCGAAATTTCCGGGCGAATTGCCGATTGAACGGCCACACCGCTCATTTCTTGATCGCGGGGATCGGAATGTCAGTGAATTCAAACGGAATCAGCGCCCCCTCGGTTCGGCCCGGCGCGATGAGGACGAATTTTGTCGGGTAGATCCGCTTGTCCTTGTCCTTGTCGAGAATCGGAAACTGCGGATGAAACTTCAACTTGAATTCCAGGATCTTGTCCGAAGTGTGCGACGATTCGCGGTGCACTGCCCATGAATGGTGATCGTCGTCGGTTGCTTCAAACCGCATCGGTGCAAGGGCCGCATTGTCATCGACGAACGTCCCGTCGGGAAGTAGCAACCGCGGGACAGCCATGTTCATTTCGTAAGTCGCCCGCGAATTCGGCTCGCGGCCGAAATCGGAAAGCACGATGGACGTGTTTTGAAGGTACGGCAGTCGCGCTGTTTTTCCATCGTCAAGTACCGGGGACAGGTCAAGCGTGTTCAGGTTGAATCCGAATAGCACCGGGATCGCCCCGCGGATGCGCTTGATGGTGACGGCCTTGGCTGACGGGTAGTGAATCCGCGCCCAAGTGGTGACGGAGTTCCCGCTCGCCAGATATTCCAGCGGCCGACCCGGCGAACCGGCGGGCTTCTGCTTGGCAGGATCCGACATGAAAAGCGATACGCCCTGGTCGTCGATCACCGTATCCCAGTTGGCCGAATGAACGTACGCGGCAACAAAGACTTTCGGCTCGAGCGCGAGACTGATTTGCATATCGATATGATATTTGCCGTTTTCCTTGTTGGCGGCGAGCGTGGCTATGAAGGGCATGATCGAAGCGTCGATCTGCTTTGGAATGTAAAAACAGCTGGATGGATCAGGCAAATTTTCAAGCACAAACGGTTCATCCCTTCCTCGTGGAAAAGGAACGATCCGCGTTTTGGTTTTCTGCGCGAGCGCCGATATGACGCTCAACATCGCCTGATTCTTCTCATCGAACGTGACGTTCTTATCGTCACCGATCGGGTCAGGAGCGTTGTGCAGGGAAAAACCAATGGACTTTTCGAGTTCCGTAATCGCGTCGTCCGCTTTCAGTCCATTGGCCTTGAAACTGATGCGCGTCGGAGTGAGCATCTGCTTGACAGTCGTCGGCGCGGGCTCTGCCAGGCGGGTGGCGGGCGCAGCAGGAGGTTTAACGCCAGTCTCGGGGACTTGCGCCGCGGCGACTCCGACCGCCGCTACCAACCATAGGGCTTGAATTCGAACTGTGCTGCCCCAACCCATCTCCGCCTCCTCGTTCGTCAATTCCAGAGAATCAGACCCGGCTCAAACGGCGTAGCCAAATCCGCGTTGCCGGGCAGGATTCGTACTGCAAACCCCTGCCGGCCGCTGCTGCGACAGGCGATACTGCCGGTGAACATGTACTTGCCCGGGCCCATCTGCTTGGCCAGTTGCATCGGCATCGTCTGTGGGCTGTCGATCTGACCGGTGGCGTTGATCGGGCCGGCGTAAAGCTGGACCGTCAATTCATTCGGATCAATCTCCGGCAGATCCACGAGTGATTCCACGTGCATTTCCTCGCCGACCTTGAAGTGGCCGTTGCCGCTGGTGTGGACGCCGACGATTTTGATCCCGCCCCACTTGTGGCGGAGCGAATCCTTCAGATGGGAAAGCTGAATTGAGCGCGCCATATTGTCCGCCGCGAGCGCATTGCCGCGTTTGAAGGCAGGCAGATAAAACTTTTCCGTGTAATCGCGCACCTGGCGATTGGTGTTGAACACCGGCGCGAGTTTTGCGATGCAGGTTTTCATCCGCATCATCCACCCGCGCGGAATATTGTCGGCCCCACGGTCGTAAAAGAGCGGCACGATCTGCTTCTCCAGCAAATCGTAAAGCGACTGGCTTTCGAGATGATCCTGGAACCCGGCGTCCGGATACATCTCGCCGCGGCCGATGGCCCAGCCGACGCTCGGGTCGATGGCGAATCCCTCGACCCACCAGCCGTCCAGAATCGAGCAGTTGAGCACTCCGTTTACCGCCGCCTTCATGCCGCTCGTGCCGCTGGCTTCGTACGGGCGGCGCGGGGTATTGAGCCACACGTCCACGCCCTGCACCATGTAGCGGGCGACGTTCATATCGTAGTTTTCGATGAAGACGAACTTGCGTCGTACGCCGGCGTCGCGGGCAAAGTTTACGATCGCGCGGATGAGTTCCTTGCCTTCGCTGTCGGCCGGGTGGGCTTTGCCGGCGAAGACGAACTGGATTGGCCGCTTGGTATCTTCGAGCAATTTTTTCAGGCGATCCAAATCGCGAAGGAGCAGCGTGCCGCGTTTGTAGGTGGCGAATCGGCGGGCAAAGCCGATGGTGAGGGCTTCGGGGTCGAGCACTTCATCCGCCACGCCCACTTCGTCGAACGTCGCGCCGCGACGGGCGAGTTGGTCGCGCAGCGATTGCCGCGTGAAGTTGACCAGGCGCGACCGGCCGCGCTCATGGGCTCGCCAGAGTTCTTCGTCGGGGATCTGGTTAACCCCTGCCCAGACGGAATGGTCCGTCGGATTGATCTGCCAGCGATCGGAGAGATAGCGCCCGAAGACTTCGCCGATATCCGGGCTCAGCCAGGTGCGGATGTGAATGCCGTTGGTGACGTGCTTGATCGGCACTTCATCGGCAGGCACGGCGGGCCACATGTTGTGCCACATTTTTCGACTGACGTCGCCGTGCAACCAGCTCACGCCGTTCACGCCGTCCGCCAGGCGGATCGCGAGCACCGCCATGCTGAACGCCTGCTTCTTGTTCGTCACGTCTTCTCGGCCGAGCGCGAGGAAGCCTTCGTCGTCGAGCTTCAACTGCGGGATCATCGATTTGAAGTACTTGATCATCAAATCGGGATGAAAGGTATCGATCCCCGCCGGAACCGGCGTGTGGGTGGTGAATACGCTGCTGGCCATCACGAGCTGACGCGCTTCGTCGAACGTGAGTGTCGGACGTTCCTGCAACATGACGCGAATGCGTTCGAGCGCCAGGAAGGCCGAGTGCCCTTCATTCATGTGGAAAACGGCCGGCGGAATTCCCATCGCCTCCAGTGCGCGTGTGCCGCCGATGCCGAGGACAATTTCCTGCTTGATGCGGAGTTCGGTCCCCGCGCCGTATAGCCTGCAGGTGATGTCGCGGTCGGCCGGCGCGTTCTCAGGAAGATTCGTATCGAGCAGGTAGAGCGGAATCCGCCCGATCTTGGCGCGCCAGACTTTGCAAAACACGGAATTGTCCGGCAGATCGACGCGAACCTGAACCGGCGTGCCGTCAGTGAACTTCACTTCTTCAACCGGCAGGTTATAGAAATCGAGCTCGGGGTAAGCTTCCTGCTGCCATCCGTCGGCCGACAGATACTGCTGGAAGTAGCCGTTGCGGTAGAGCAGCCCGACAGCGACGAGCGGCAATCCGAGTTCGCTGGCGGATTTGAGATGATCGCCCGCGAGCACGCCAAGACCGCCGGAGTAAATCGGCAGCGATTCATGCAGGCCGAACTCCGCCGAGAAATAGCCGACGTGAAGATCGGCTGCGTCCTTGTGGTTTTTCTGAAACCAGAGATCGGCGGTGAGGTGCTCTTTGAAATTTTCGTAGACGCGTTCCATTCGCGCGAGATACCCGTCATCGGTAGCCGCCGACACCAGCTTTTCCTGCGCGATCATTCCCAGCAGTTTCACGGGATTGTGATAGACAGTTTCCCACAACTCGCGATCAAGCCGCCGGAAAAGATCAACGGCATCGGCGTTCCAGACCCACCACAGGTTGTTCGCCATCTCCAGCAACGGCTGCAGGGATTGCGGCACGTCTGGAAACACCTGGAAAGTTCTGATTGAAGGAGTGATTTCCGCCATAGTGCGATCGTCCTGTTAGAGCGCGTTCGAGATTCGCGCCGAGTCTTCCAGCATTGTGCCCGAAGCGCCGCCGGCTGCAAGCGGCTCAAGGCGCTTCGATTCGCTTCACATAAAATTGCGACTCGGTCGCGCGCTGTCCGATGAAGTGAAGGCTGAGCGGGTAATTCAAGCGGCAATTCTTGTAGAAAAGGAAAATCCGCTCGGCGTGCTTGAACTGACGCTCGAGATTTTCGTTGACGTGATCGGCCAGCTCCGCCGGCACTATTTTCTGGCGGTCGTAATCCCAGTGCGGGTCGATCCGCACGAGCAGCTGCGCCTCGTCCCACTCGATGGGGTAACCGTGCACGAGTCCTTCGCCGGTATTGGGGGTGTAAAACCAGTAACAGAGAAAGCGATCTTTCCACGCAGTGCTGACGGCGTTATCCGAGCCCGTGATCAGCCGCGCGTGACTGGTTCGGATGGCTTGGCCGTTCAGCGGCTTGGAGACCCAGACTTTGCGTTCCCTACAGTCATAGAGGCCGACGTGCGGATACTTTCCGTTGAATTTCTCCGTGCAGAGTTTCTTGCTGACGCGCGGCCCGGGCGAAGCGTCAGTTTTCCGAAGTCCGAACATCGGTAGTCAGGGTTCGGGGTTCAGCGTTCGGGGTTCAGGGAAATAAATTGCTTCTTCCCTGACCCTGAACTCCAAACCCTGAACCCCGTTCTCCTACTTCATGATGAGGTTAAACGGCATCGCCAGGATCACCGGGCGATCCTGCATCAGCTGCATGAACTGCAACTGCTGAATCAATCCGTTCCGTACGCTTGGCGAAACCGACCGCAGCAGCGAATCCTCCGCCAAATTCATCTTCGGCGCAATGCCGGTTTTGGATTCAGCCCCGGCGCCGCTCAGAAGATCGCCCAGCGTTCGCGGCGCGGGGAGCACGCGAACGTCGTAGTCGCCGGATTCGAGTTTGGCCTTCCCGGCGGCGAACTTGAGCGCCGCCTGCACCCCGCCGATCTCGTCGATCATGCCGAGGTCCTTCGCCTGCCCGGCCAGGAAGATTCGGCCGCGCGCGACTTTGTCGATGTCCTTGATCTTGCCGGTGCGGGTGGTCATCACGCGCTGCGTGAACTGGTTGTAGGTGCTGGTCATCCACTTGGTGATCAGGGCGCGCTGGTCTTCGGTCCATGGCTCGTTGGAGCTGAAAAGCCCGGCATTTTTGCCGCGCATGAACGGCTCGTTGGTGATGCCGACTTTGTCGAACAGATCCTTCAGCACGAACTTCCCGCCGACCACGCCAATGGAACCAACGATCGCGGTCGGATCAGCGAAGATCGTATCGCCGGCGCTGGCGAGGTAGTACCCGCCGCTGGCCGCCATCCCACCGATGCTGATCACCACCGGCTTATCCTTCGCCACGCGACGGAGCGACTGCCACATCACTTCGCTGGCCATTGCGCTGCCGCCGGGCGAATCGATGCGGATGACGACCGCCTTAATGCTCGCGTCGCGATCGACCATCCGCAGCGTGCGCCGCATGCGTTCCGATCCGACACCCCCGCCGCCGCCGAAGAGCGAGGCTTCGCCTTCGCCGTCCACGATGACGCCTTGGGCCGGGATGAGAGCGATCGAAGGTTTATCCGAAACCGGCGTCCGCTTAGTCAACGCCGCAAACAGAGAGAAGATGTTGCTCGGATCGATCTCGGCCCGCGCCTCGGCGCCGTAGTCTTTGATCAGGTCAATCTTCCCGCCGATCTTACTGCCGATCAGCTCGCGAAGTCCGTCCTGATCGAGCAGGTGATCGACCAGCCCACGGCTCTTGGCCTCGGGGCCGGCGAGCATCGTGTCGTCGATGATCTTCTTGACCTGATCCTTGGTCAGATTTCGGTGACTGCTGATTCCCGTCACGATCTGCTCAAAAAGCGCGTCGCTCAGGCGATTGAGTTCGCCGCGGAACTCGTCGCTGGCGCCGGCCCGGGTGTACGGCTCCTGCGCGCCTTTGAACTGCCCGATCTGCACGAAGTCCGCCTTCACGCCGACCTTGTCGAATAGGCCTTTCATGTACTGCGTTTCAAAACCCACGCCGGGGATCATGATCTCGCCGCCTTCGAGCATGCAGATATCGCTCGCGCCGCTGGCCAGCGTGTAGCCGGTGGTGTCGTAGGTGTCGGCGTAGACGAACACGGGTTTGCCGGCCGCTTTCATTTCCGCCAGCACGTCACGAATTTCGCCCGCCTGCGAGAGGTTCATCTGCGGGGCGGTCAGGTTGATCAGGATCGCGCGGATGTCCTTGTCGTCACGGGCCTCGTGCAGCCGGTCGATCAGTGAGTTGAGCATCAACCCGCTGTTGCCGGTGAGGAAGGCAAACTGCGACGGCGCTTCCTGCACCGGCTCGTCGAGGTCGAAATACGCGACCTTCAGCAGCGAGTTCTTCTCTGCCTGCTGCGCCTTGAGCTGGCGAAAGAGCTCCGCCGGCGAAGGGTATGTCGTGGGCTTCGTCGCGGGATCGCCGAACGCGATTGCCGAAAGAAGAACAGAGCACGTCAGGGCACGGAATAGTTTCATATTGACCTCAAGCGGACCTAAAAATTCGTCATGACCCGGCGCAAATCATAAGACCCTTGGAACCGTTTCACAAACGGAATTTTGATCGGTTAAAACATCACACTGCGGCCGGCGTATGACCGTGAATACAACGCCAGAAATCCGGTTGGCGTAGCGAAGGAACGGAAAACGACGCGCCTGATTGAACTGTCGCGCGTGCCGGAAGTTGTCGCCGTCGCTTTTGGCCGTCATACTCGTGCCTCGTTGAAGTCGGAGACGTATGGAATCAGGAAATAAGCTCAAAGGCCTTATCGTACTCGTCGTGATCGTGCTCGCGATCGCTGTTGGGGGCGGCGTGGTGTGGTGGCTCGACGGGCAGCCGTCCGCGGCGAATTCAACTTTGAACACGCCTTTCACGTCAGCCCCGCCGGTGGGGCCGACGGAAGGCCCTCTTGCGCCAAACGAGCCGGCGTGTCAGGCCTTGCCCGTGAAGGACGCCGCGCTGGTCGGTCAGCCGTACGCCCCGGGTTGGCCGATGGTGTTGCCGGGGGAGATCGTCGGCACGCCCGTGGTGGCCGATCTGCTGGGCGATGGAAAACTTGAGATCATCGTGCCCTGCGTTCTGCGGAATCGGAAAACCAAGCATGTTCATCCTTCGCCAAACGAGATGCCCCTGCTGTTCGCGCTGCGGCCGGACGGGACGGGCCTTCCCGGCTGGCCGGTGGCGATGGGGACCGATCAACCGCCGGCCAACATGGTGGGCGGATGGTCGAGCAGCCCGTCCGTCTTCCGTCGCGACGGCAAAGACGAAGTGGTGATCATGGGCGGTCACGGCGGCGCGGGCGTGAAGGTCGTCAACGCCAACCGCCTCGTCCGGCGAATCGGCGCGGGCGATTCGAGCGTCAACGTCCCCCTGGTCGACCTCGACGGCGACGGCGTGATGGACGTTGCGATCGGCACCACGCTGGTGGCCGTCGACGGTAAGCCGGTCAACAATTGGCCCGCGAAACAGAAATTCCGCAACGGGTACAGCCCGTGCATCGGCGACGCGTTCGACAACGGGCACATCGAACTCTTTCACCTCTACTACACCACGCCCAAGACGAACTACGCCGACCTGATGGGCGTGGACAACCACGGCGAGCGCCTACGCGGTTGGCCGAAAAAAGTCGACGACCCGAGTTGGTTCCCGCCGGTCATGGGCGACACCACCGGCGACTCGAAAATGGAAATCATCGGCGCGTACGGCAAACACCTGTTCGCCTGGAACGCGGACGGCTCGATGACGAAGACCACCTCGAGAGAAGGCATGCTTGTCGGCATCTTGAAATCCGGAATCTCCGCGGCCACCTCGTCGCCGGCATTGGCGGACCTGGACGGCGACGGCAAGGCGGAAATCATCCTCTTCGACAGCGACGCCCGAACCATCCGCGCCTGGCACGGCGACGGCACGCCGCTGTTCGGTCCGCCGCCAGACCGGAAGAAACCGCCGAGCATCGCGACGCGGCCCGCAACGGCGCCCACCACGGTGCCCGTCTCTTCGCCGACCACAACGCCCGCCGCCGCCCCGACCGCCCCGCCGCCTGACGGCATAATCGCCACGCTGCCCGCCGACGCGCACGGCGTCTCCGTCGTCTCCCTCGGCGACGATCCGAAGATCATGGACTTCTTCGCCGGCACTTACTGGGTCCGACTCTTCCCCGGCGGCAAGACCGAAATCAAAAACATGGTCCCCGGCGAGAGCAGTGTAGAATGGACCCAGCCGACCGTCTGCGACATCGACGCCGACGGCAAAGCCGACGTGATCTTCGGCCTCAGCGACGGCCGGCTCTTCATCTACAACACCGGCCTCGCCTACCACGCCGACCGCATGCAATGGCCGACGGCGAATGGGAACTTCCAGCACACGGGCGCGTGGAAGCGACCCGGCGGACCAACGACTGCCCCCGCGACGATGCCGACCGCGACGCCGTAACTATTTTTCAGAAGAAATGAACACAGAGACACAGAGACACAGAGAAGAAGGAATTCGCCTGAAGAATTTTTCTCCGCACTTTCCCCCTCCCTCCGCCTCTCCGCGTTCATGAATTGCTCTCTCTGCGTTTTCTCTGTGCCTCTGTGTCTTTTCTCTGTGCCTCTGTGTCTCTGTGTTCATTCCTTTCCTCCGTTCGTCCCAAAAACTTGCCGTCGCAACCCCGCGAATCTACGCTGCTCGCATGCCCATCATTGGCCATGGCATTGACATCGTGGAGACCGATCGCATCCGCAAGCTGTGCGAGGAGCACGCCGAGCGGTTTCTCGATCGCTGCTACACGCCGCTCGAGCAGGAATACTGCGCCCGCAAGCCCAAGCGTTACTACGAGCACCTGGCCGGTCGATTCGCGGCCAAGGAAGCGGTGATGAAAGTCCTCCGCCGCGGCTGGCAAGGCGGCGTGGCTTGGACCGACATCGAAATCCGCCCCGAACCGAGCGGCCAACCGACCGTCCACCTCAGCGGCGACTGTCTCGAATTCGCCAAGGCGCTCGGCATCGAGCGATGGCACGTCAGCATCAGCCACATTGAAACCCACGCCACCGCCAGCGCCATCGGAATGCGAGGCGAGGGGTGAAGCAGAGCGGCGAACATCGAACGTCGAACGTCGAACTCCGAACGTCGAATAAATGCCTGGTGGCTCGCGATCTTTGCCTGGCGGATTGTTTCACGCGCCATTTGCGAAATCGGCTGCGAATTTACTTCTCCCTATTCGATGTTCGATGTTTGATGTTCGATGTTCGGCGTTCGGCGCCCCGCTTCTTCCGCCATTCCGCACCCTCTCATTCGAGGCGCCGACTGTGAACGACGAACAGTACGATCGCAAACTCGATCTCCGATTTTTCATGCTGGCGATGCTGGTCTTCGCCGCCCTCTCCGCGTGGGCCGCCAAGGCGAGCGACGGGTTCGTCGAAGCCGACGGGTGCACGCATTACCTGTACGCGCGATTCGCGGTCACCCATCCGTATCTGCTCGTGAACGTGTGGGGTCGGCCGCTGGTGACGGGGCTGAACGCCCTGCCGGCGTACTACGGCGGAAGGCTCGGCGTGCGATTCGCGAGCCTGGCGATGGCGTTGATCTGCGCGATCGCAACCTACCGCATCGCCGTCGGCCAGAAGTATCGGCTGCCGGCACTGGCGGTGATCGGCCTCTTCGCTCAGCCGCTGTTCTTCGTTCACTCGTTTGCGGAACTCACCGAGTTGCCGTTTGCGATGGTGGTGATTCTCGCGTTCTGGGCGTATCAAAAACGGCTGTGGATGGTGATGACTGTGCTGCTGGCGATCACGCCGCTCGGGCGACCTGAGGGTTTTGGATTCGTACTCGCCGCAGCATTCGCGCTGATCTGCCATCGGCGATGGTGGTGGCTGATTATTTTGCCGATGCCGCTGGTGATCTGGAGCTGGGTCGGCTGGGTGTCGTACGGATTGCCCGGCGACATGAAGTGGTGGCAGTGGTTGATTCGCAATTGGCCGTACGAGGCGCAGAGCAATTACGGCTCTGGGCCGATCTATCACTACCTGATGTACCTGCCGGCGGTGGTTGGCGCGCTGCTCGTGCCGGCGGCGTGCGTGGGGGTTTGGTGGTGTTTGCGGTATGGGAAATTGTTCGGCACTTACACGATTCCTCGATTCGCTCCGGCTCCCTCGCCCGGTACGCCAAGAGAGAGCGGGAGTGAGGGCACGCCCGCGGAGCGCAACGTCATGCAGCCTCCGGCGGTGGGCCCTCATCTTAACGCTCTCCCGGAATACCGGGAGAGTGAACAGGAAAATCACCGCCGCACCTGCGACTTTGTCATCGCCGCATTGCCGGTCGGCATCTTGTTCGTTCACAGCGTGTTCTGGTTCTTCGGCAAATTCAGCGGCGGCGAGTTGCGTTACCTGCTGGTCGTCGGGCCGTTCTGGGGACTGACGGCCGCACGCGGGTGGGAGTGGATCTGCCGGCGAGCGTCGGCCAAGTGGACGCTGATCGCCGCGACGATGCTCGCCGTAATGCCGGCTGCCGTGAACCTCGCTTATACCGTCGTGCCGATTCGCTATTCCGGCGATGAAATGGTCGCCCGGCAAATCACCGACTGGTACAAGCGCGACGCCGGCGTGCGCAATCGCTACCCGATCGTCATGAGCCCACAGCCGACGTTTTTCTACTTGATGGACCTCTGCCCCACCGGCGACCCCGGCATGATCAGCTGGTCGCGAGAGCGCGTCGAACACCCGCCGGCTGGGACGATGATGGTGTATGAGAAAATCCTCGCGACGTTTAACTCCGACAAAAAGCTGGTGATCGATCCCGACACCTCGCTGACCATGGGCGGCTGGGTGCTGATCCGGGAATTCGACAACGGGTGGAAAGTCTACCTGAGCCCAAAAGATGCAGCGGGGAATGCTTCGACTCCCGAAAGCTTGTCGACTTTGCCATGAAAATTGATCCGACCAGTCTCGGAGAGTTTTTTGCGAAGGCGCACGCGAGCGCGCCGGGCGAAACGCCGGACGATCGCTCGCAACTTCGCGATAATTCCCCTGGCAAATCGAGCGTATTCTGGCTGCTCGCAATTTTTGTTGCGCTATGGCTGATCGCATCACTCACCTCCGACGGTTTTCTCGACGACGACGCGTGGACCCATTTTTTCTACGCGAGATTCTGCACGGTGAGGCCCGCGTTCCTCCTCGACGTGTGGGGCCGGCCGATATGCACGGGATTGTTCGCTCTCGCTGCGCCGTGGGCGGGCATGGCGGGCTGCCGGGTTATCGGGATTTTGCTCGTGATGGCGTGTCTGTCGCTCACGATGCGGACGGCCCGCGCGCTGCAGATCGACGATCGCCTTTCCGCGATTTTTCTGCTTGGGCAGCCGATGTTGTTTCTGCATTCGCTTTCGGTGATGACCGAGCTGCCGTTCGCCGTACTGCTGATCGCGGCGTTTCTCGCGTACCTCCGGCGTCGATGGTGGATCATGGCGCTGCTCGTCGGCCTGCTTCCGCTCGCCCGGCCGGAAGGGTTTGGATTTCTGCTCGCCGGTTTGGCTGCGCTGCTGGTCTATCGAAAATTCCCGCCGATCGTGCTGCTCGTTCTGCCGCTGATCGCGTGGAGCTTTCTCGGCTGGCGGATGTGGGGCTCGCCGGCGGACGAGCGCTGGTGGATGTGGCTGATCGACCGTTGGCCGTACAGCGCGAGCAGCAGTTACGGGCATGGCTTTCTCCTGCAGTTTGTAATGCGGATGCCCATCCTCGTGGGCTTCAGTCTGCCGTTCATCCTCTTCGCACTATTCGATGTTCGGCGTTCGATGTTCGACGTTCGGCGTTCGTCTGCCGCAACGGAAAATACGAACGCCAAGCACTTTCGCCTGCTACTCGCCGTCATCCCTCTCTCGATGCTCGTCATCCACAGCCTCCTCTGGTGGGCGGGCAAAATGTCGAGCTACGGCGAGATTCGTTACCTGCTGATCGCCTCTCCCTTCTGGGCGATGCTCGCCGCCCTCGGGTGGGAGCGGGCGGCGATCAAAGTTTCGCCGATGAAGTTGGCCGTTACGGGATTGCTGATCGTCTTTGCGTTCAAGGTGACGATTCTGCGGGCGAGCGACGAAGCGGTCGTCGCGCGACATGTGCGGGATTGGTACGCGCTCAGTCCGTCCCTGCCGACTCGCTACCGGCGCGTGATCGCTTCGCACCCGGCAATGTACGCGTACCTCAACATCAGCCCCGCCGACACGACGCACTACGCCACGTGGTCCCCCGCCGCCCTGCAGCATCCGGCCGATGATGCGATCGTGATCTGGGATCCGAAGTGCGGGCCTTTCAACGCTGACAATCGGCTGATCGCGGATGTCGCTGGCTTACGTGCGCTGGGATGGAAGACCATCGAAACCTTCAATGGCGGATGGGTGGCGATGGTGAAGGACGACGGGGAAAAGTAAGAGTCTTCACTGGCGTGGCCCGCTTCAGCGGGCCGTCAGGGTTCGCCGATGACACGTCCCGCTGAAGCGAGACACGCCGGTGAAGATTGGGAATCGCGCGTGCTTTGTCAGTTCGCGGTTGACTGAAGAACCGCGGGCAAAGTCGAAGAAATCGCTTCCGCCTTCGTCGTCGAATCCAGCTTTCGCCCCACGCCGATTACGCTCAATCCGGGGCCGAGTTTCATTGCATCTAAAAGCTTCGCAATAGGCAACAGCCGCTCGTACAGTTTCATCTGTCGCGGCGAGAGCGTGTCGTTCTTCATCTGCTTCGACACCCACCACCCGTACACGCCCAGCCGGTTGAACTCCCAGACGGCCGGCACTTCGAAGCCGGCTTTCTCCAGATGCTCCTTGAGCATCGGCTGCGTGTACCGCCGACAATGGCCGAGCGTTTCGTCGGTCTTGCTGTACAACCACGGATGCGCCGGCACGAGGATGATCGCGTGCCCGCCGGGCGCGAGCAGCTTGTAAAAGTTCGCCAGCACGGCCGAGTCGGCGGGAATGTGCTCGAGCACGTTGATGCAAATCACCGTGTCGACTTTTTCACCCTCGACCGATTCGAGCAACTCGTTCGTCGCCAGATCGGTCTTGATCGTACGCACATTTTCCAGGTGCCCGTACCGCCGGCTAATCATCTCGACGTAAAAATCATCCAGGTCCGCACACACCAACCGCGAGCGGTTGAGCAGCATCTCCGTGAAGTTGCCGATCCCGCAGCCGGCTTCCAGGATTCGCTGGCCGACGTATTGCTGGATGTTGTTGAAAATCCACCGGTTGAAACCCTTCGCCCGCCGGACCGATTGCAGGATGTAATACCCTTCGTGCGTGGTGAATTGGGTATCGATGAAGCGGAACTTGATCAGCTGCCACAGCGCCGCTACGCCGTCTTTCCAGCCGATTTTTTTTCCTTCGGCGAACGTTCGGCCGTGGTAGCTCACCGGCACTTCGTAGATGCGAATGCTCCACTGGCACAGCCGCGTGGTCAGTTCCGGCTCAAAACCAAAACGCTTACTCTTCAGCGGGATCTGCTTGAGGATGTCGGCCCGCACGGCCTTGTAGCAGGTCTCCATGTCGGTGAGGTTGATGTCGTTGAGCACGTTGGTGGCGAGCGTGAGCATTTTGTTCGCCATGCCGTGCCAGAAGAGCATGGCCCGGCGCTGCTCGCTCGCGGCGAAGCGTGTGCCGAAGACGGCGTCGGCTTTTCCTTCGAGGATCGGCGCGATCAGCTTGGGAAAGTCGGCCGGGTCGTACTCCAGGTCGGCGTCTTGAACGATGGCGATGTCGCCGGTCATCGCTTTGATGGCGGTATGGATCGCCGCGCCCTTGCCCTGGTTGACGGGCTGGCGGATGTATTTGATTCGCGCATCCGCGGCAGCGAGTTCCTGGGCGATCGCCTGCGTGGAGTCCTTGCTGCAGTCATCGACGATGATCAATTCGATCACGAGAGAAACCGGGCTGGCCAACACGCGCTTCACGATCGACCGCAGCGTGCGGCTTTCGTTATAGGCAGGCATCAAAACGCTTAGCACTCGATAATTGCGTGACGCGGACAAGGCTTCTCCATAAGGACGACCGGCGAGGACAGGCGACACGATCGCGCGCCAAGATCGCGCGATCGTCGCATTCTTAGGCAGATTCAATGGGCCGTCAATTGACCCGTCGGTTGAGTCGTCGATTGAATCGTCGATCGCGATCTGCCCGCCGCGATCAAATTTGCCGCGTCCCACACAAAAAATGGCCTTTGACAGCTTGCGAACTTGTTGCACGGCCACAACTCCATGATTTGCAATGAGCTGCAACAATCGCTGTGCAAAAAACAGCGTACGAAAAGGTACAATAAGGGACGGAATGGGACGGAAAGGTACGGAAAGTGACGGGAAAGATTTAAGACGGGCCGGTTCGTCTCGATTCGTCGCTGCGATTAACTTGGAATCCTCACCGGCCGCGATCGCCGTTCAAGCAAGCTGCCGACGGATGCTTTCCAGTGGCACGGGCGGCTCGCCCGTGACTTTGATCTCCCGGTAGGACCATGGGCGAGCCGCCCATGCCACGAAGACAATTCTATTCACCTTTCAAAGAGCCGCAGGGATAAAAACCTCATCCGATTTGATCCTAACATAGGCCGTACCAGAGTCAAGTTTTTTTTGAGAATTTTTTGACCGAAAGCGTGGCAATCACACCTTCGACGACTGCCCGGAGTGGATCTTCGCGACGGCCTCGTTCACGAACTCCTCCACCGCACGCATCGCGTCGCCGTCGGGCATTTGCACGGGCGGGTGTTTCATCGTCCAGGCGCTCACCGGCAGCAGCGGGCCGGCGATTCCAGCTTCGCGGGCGAGTTGGCAGCAGCGGATGGCATCGACGACTACT
The DNA here is from genome assembly GCA_038329865.1 of Tepidisphaerales bacterium. GTDB lineage: Bacteria > Planctomycetota > Phycisphaerae > Tepidisphaerales > Tepidisphaeraceae > JANMES01. The sequence goes on from JBBQNK010000024.1 coordinate 51,750, forward strand.
CCGGCCGAATTAGGGGAGTCTTCCACGCTCAGGCGCAACTCCAGGTTCATCGGCACGCCGCCGAAGCCGGTGCCTTCGATGCGGAGGAAGCAGACTTTATTGTCTTTCTGGAACGGCACGAAATCGCTCGGGCCGATGTGGATGCGGACGGGGTCGAGCGGCACGTCGAGCTGGCTTTGGACGGCTTCGGTCTTGCTGATTTTCTTGCTGGCCAATCGCGAGCGGTTGAGCATGTTGAGGAAATCGGTATTCCCGCCGGTGTTGAGCTGGTACGTGCTGGAGATCTTCACCCCGCGGTCGGCGAACAATCGGGCGAGGGTGCGGTGCGTGATCGTCGCGCCGACTTGCGCTTTCACATCGTCGCCTATACACGGGATCCCGGCGTCGGTGAATTTCTTCGCCCATGTCGGATCGGAAACGACGAATGCAGGAACGCAGTTGATAAAGCTCACGCCCGCATCAAGGCAGGCCTGCGCGTAATGCTCGGTGGCACGCTGCGAGCCTACGGGCATGTAGCTGACCAGGATTTCCGCGCCGCATTCGCGGAGCACGTTCACTACGTTCACCGCTGAATGGGGTGACGGCACGAAACGCAAATGCTCGGGATAGTTGAGCATGTGCTCGGGCATGCCGTCGAGAATATCTCCCATCTGGACGGTCACGCCAGTCGCGGGGATTTCGTCGCAGAAAACAGTGGTGTTGTTGGGGAGCGCGAAGATCGCTTCTTCGAGCGGCTTACCGACTTTTCGTGCGTCGAAATCGAAGGCCGCGACGACCTGGATGTCGCCGACGCGGTAGGAACCGATCGTCTCGTGCATGATGCCTACGGCGGATCCGTGGGGTTGCTGGGAATAATGCGCGATTCCCTGCACGAGCGAGCTCGCGCAATTTCCGACTCCCGCAATGGCGATACGAATTTTCCGGCGACTCATACGGCTCCAAAACAACCATCAGAAAACAGAAATCAAAATCGACGCCGATTATAGAGGATTGGAAAGGAAAGTGCGCAAAAATCGCACGCATATCAGTTGTGATGCAGATTGCTTTTAGTGGCACGAACGGCCCGCCGGTGTTTTGCTTGAGGAAAAGACCATGGGCGAGCCGCCCATGCCACTTCAAACCGCGCACGGCTCGCTAGGTCGCCCGCAGCAACGCCAGTACCTCTGTGTTCCCCTTCGCGCCGCGAATGGGACTGACGACGGTCGCGAGAACCTCAAAACCGGCCGACTTTATCTGACTTACCACGTCCCGCACGACGGCCTCGAGCGATTCGTCCGGCAGAATGCCTTTCCACTTCTGTTCCAACTCTGTTTCATAGTGCGGCTTAATGAGCGTGATGATCCGCCCGTCATCCTTCAGAATTTTCCGAGCGGCCGGAAGGATATGCTTCTGCTTCGTCCACGCGACGTCGATGGTTACCCAGTCCGCGGGCTCCGGCAGTGCGACGTGCATGGCGTTCGTGCGTTCCATCACGACGACGCGCGGGTCGATGCGCAGCTTGTAATCGAGCACGCCGTAGCCGGTGTCGACAGCGTAAACATTCGCCGCGCCGCGCTGCAGGAGGCAGTCGACGAAGCCGCCGGTGCTGCAGCCGAGATCGGCGCAGACTTTACCCGCGACATCCACGTTGAACGTCGCAATGGCGTGATCGAGTTTCTGCCCGGCGCGGGAAACGAATGGCACGCGGGGATTGTAACGGAATTCACACCGCAACAACGCGGAATGAGGAATGAGGAATGAGGAACAAAGATATAAAAGCGCGAAAAGATTGATTCCGTGGATGCATTTGTTCGGCGTACCCGGTTTTAACTCTGTTCCGCATTCCGCGTTCCGCATTTCTCTCCCCGTTCCCCAATCCACAATCTCCTCGCTAAGATGCCCCCATGCCACCACCCCCCACCGTCTGCGTGATCACCGCCGCCACCGGACATCCGAATCTCGGCAAGTGCATCGAGTCGGTTCAGGAGCAGACGTATGCGATGATCGAGCACCTCGTGGTGATCGACGGGCCTGAATGCGCCCCGGCCGTCGATGCGTCGCTCGCCAATCTTAAGGAACAGCGCGGCCTGAGCATCGTTCGGCTCCCTTATGCGACCGGCGGCGATTCGTGGGCGGGCCATCGTATTTACGGCGCGATGCCTTCGATTGCGCGGAGCGATTTCGTCTGCTGGCTGAATGAATCGAACTGGCTGGAGGAGGACCACATCGAATCGCTGATCGCCACCGCTAGGTCGGCACAGGCCAACTGGAGTTTCGCGCTGCGAAAGATTGTCGACGCCGCCGGGCAGTTCGTGGCGAACGACGAATGCGAAAGTTTGGGCAACCTGCACCCGACGTTTCAGGATCCGAACGATTTTCTGATCGACTCCAACTGCTACCTGCTGCAGCGAGCACTGGCGGTGCAGCTTTCAGGCATCTGGAACCGCCCGGCCGTTCCATCCGACGGCGGGCCGCAGCCGGATCGCATGCTCTGCCGCGTGTTGATGGAGCATTTTCCGAACGGGCAATCGACACGGAAACACACGGTGAATTACACGCCCGCCGGCCCGCCGCCGGAGTTTTTCGTCAAAGGAAATGAGATCATGCGGAGCAAGTATCCGCAGGGATTTCCGTGGGAAGTTCACTGAAGGATTTCGCCTTTACCTGGATCGGAAGATTTGCGCCGATGTTCTCCTGAGGTACTCGGAAGGATCAAACCAACTGCGCGGGGAGGCCAGGTCCTTCGGAGTACCTCAGTTTGACGAATCCCTCAAAATCGCGAAGGGTTCGGACACCGCAGCGGCCCGCCGTTGTTCTTCACTACCGATTCATTTCCATCGGCCGCGGTTCTTTCCGCAGGCCGCGAACGTCCTGCAGAAGTTCCTTGCGGAGGACGTACCGCACCGCCAATCCCATTCCATAGGCGATGGTCCAGAACTCGACCGGGTGAAAATAATGCAATCGGCGCGAGAGCCACCAGGCCGTCAGGCTCACCACGATCAATTCCGCGGCGGCGACGCCGAAAAAGCTCAGCCACGGGCGCGATTCCAGAATGAAATCACGCTGCGTGCGGATGTAGCGGACGTGGAAAAGCATCGTCAGCGCCAGCGCGCAGCTGTACGCGAGGATGGCCGTTCGGATCAGGTGATCGGCATCAAAATACGCGCCGAACGTGCCTAGCCCGACGAACCAGCCGAAAAGCGAAACGAGAAGAAACTTGCTGATCGGCGACAATCGCGGATACGTGAAGTCGTACAGCCGGCTGAGGTGTTCCAGGTATCGGAACTGCTCCTTCAGCGACAGTTTGGATTCGCCGTGCTGCCGGGCGGCGAAGTCGATCGGGATTTCCTTCACCTGCTTCACGCGGCACTTGCACATCAGTTCCAGCCCGATCTTGTAACCGAGCGGAGTGATGTGCGTGGCGGATTGCAGCGTTGATTTTTTGAGCGCGAAGAAGCCGGACATCGGATCCTGCGTCCGACCCGCGAACGGCCGGGCGAGCAGCGTCGCGACCTTGCTGTTGATCTGCCGGAAGATGCCCCACTTGCCTTCGGTCGTCCCGCCGGCGACGTAGCGCGAGCCGATGACGAAGTCGGCCTCGTTCTTCTCCAGCGGCGCGATCAGCTCGGGCAATTTTTCCGGCGGGTGCTGCAGGTCGGCGTCCATCACGACGAGGATTTCGCCCAGCGCCGCCTGCAGGCCGAACAGCACCGCCCCGCCGAGGCCATTCTTCGGCTGCGTGCGGGTCATCAGGATCAGCGGGTACGTTTTCGCCAACTCCGCGCACACCTGCGGCGTGTTGTCTTTGCTGTTGTCATCGACGATCCGAATCTCGTACGACCGCCCCACCAGCGCCCGGCCGACGCGCTCGCACAGCGCCGGCAGGTTCGCGGCTTCGTTCAACGTGGGGACGATTATACTGATTTCAAAGGCGGTCATGTGATGGTCTTATCGGCAAATCGGGGAGCGAACAATCGTCGATTCGAATCGATTCATTCCTCCGGCGCTGCCGGGGGCAGCGGGCTGGCGCGGATGACGATCAGCACGCCCACGGCGATGACGGCCGCCATCACGTACAGGCGAATCGGCGGGATTTCGCCGAAAATCACGTACGCCAGCACGCCGGCGTAAATCACCTGGCTGAGGTTGATCGTGCTCACCGTCTGCCCGCGCAGGTGCTTGATCGAGTGGTTGAAGATCGAATGCCCGATGACCGTCGGCACAAGGCCGAGGCCGATCCACCGCAGCACTTCCGGCTGTGTCACCACCGGCCAGGGCAGGCGAACGGCGAACGCCGTGGCCAGGCAGATCAGCCCGGCGAATCCGTACACCGGCACGACGTACATCCACAAGCTCCTTCCGGCACCCGCACGACGGCCGAGCGCGAGGTAGAAGCAGAAAATCAACATCGAGACGAAGCAGATGATATCGCCGTGAAACGAGCCGTCGTTGAGGCGGATGCCCTGGCCCATCAGCGCAATCACGCCCGACATCGCGATCGTCGTGCCGATGATTTCTTTTTGGTTGATCCGTTCGCGGTTCACCAGAAACATGACGAACGGCAGTGCGACGGGCGAGAGATTCACAATCAGCGTTGCGTGGGCCGCGGGCGTCATCCGCGCACCGGCCGACCAGAGCATCATGTGCACCGCCAGCAGTATTGCCGCGGGCAGGGCGCGATAAAATTCTCTCGCCAGCATCGGGCCGGCGAGTTTGGATCGAATCATGTCGCGCACCATCAACGGCGAGAGCACGGCGGCCGCGATCAGCAGCCGCATGCTCGAGACGATCATCGGATGCGTGGTGGCGGCCTTGAGAAAAAGCACGGATGTCGCACAAGCGAACACGCCCAAGTTCAGCAGCAGGTACTGCCCAGCCGTGCCCGACAGCGGCTTAGCCGGCGGAGCGTAATCGAGGATGGCGGGCGCCGTTTCGCTCACGGCGTTGGGAGCTCCGCTTGCACCAGCGTCGGGTGATCCTTCCGCTCGAACAGACGCGTTTGATAGCTGCCGACCTTGCAGTTCGGCGAGTCGCGCAGCTCCCCGTTATCCAGCCGGAATGACCAGTAATGCCATGGGCAGACGGCAAACCCGTCCTCCACAAACCCGCCGGCCAGGTTGCCGCCGGCGTGCGGGCAATAGTTATCGATGACAAACACCTTCCCGGTGTTGAGGAAGACCGCCAGCTGAAAGCCGTCGATTTCGACGTACTTTCCCTCGCCTTCCTTCAATTCCTGCAATTCGCAAAGGCTCGTCCAGCTCATATCCTCCGAGGATAAGATGCCGAATCGGTTCCGACAACGCCCGCCCCATCACCCGTTTGATTTTCCCGCCCTTTCCCTGCACACTATCCGCCCCGTGACGGTTTTCACTTACTTTTTTGACAAGGATTGAAATCATGGCAGTAGATAAGAGCGTAGGCACCGATTCGCTGGCGATCGCCAAGAAGCAGGAATACCTGGGCAAGAAATTCCGCATCGCCTTCATCGGCTGCGGCGGCATCGCCGGGACGCACATCAACGCGCTCAAAACCATGCCCGACGTCGAGATCGTCGCTGGCGTGGATATCGACCCGGCCCGCCTTACCAATATGGAAGAAAAGCACGGCGTGACCAGTCTCTACAAAGACTGGAAGACCATGCTCAAGGAAGTGCGGCCCGACGCGGTCAGCGTCTGCACCCCCAACGGCGTGCACATGCAGCCGACGATCGACGCGCTCAACGCCGGCTGCCATGTCATCGTCGAAAAGCCGATGGCCATGAACCCCGCCGAGTGCGTGAAGATGATCGACGCGGCCAAGAAGAATAAGAAGAAGCTCACCATCGGCTTCCAATACCGCTATCACCCCAGCAGCCAGTTCCTGAAGAAGGCCGCCGACGCCGGCGAGTTCGGCGACATCATGTTCGTCAAGTGCCAGGCGCTTCGCCGCCGCGGCATTCCGAACTGGGGCGTGTTCGGCCAGAAAAAACTGCAAGGCGGCGGGCCGATGATTGACATCGGCGTGCACGTGATCGAAATGGCCCACTACGTAATGGGCAGCCCGCGCCCCGTCGCCGCCACCGGCAACTGCTGGACATACCTGGGCGACAAGCCGAACAAGAAAATCGTCAGCACCTGGCCCGACTGGGATTACAAGACTTACACGGTCGAAGATCTGGCCATCGGGTCGATCCGCTTCGACAACGGCGCGATCCTGCACATCGAGGCGATGTTCGCCGGGCATATCGAGAAGGACGTCTGGAACTTCAACCTCATGGGCACCAAGGGCGGCGCCAACTGGGACCCGCCGCAAGTCTACTCCGACCGCCTCGGCCACATGACCAACACCAGCCCCGGCTTCCTGCCCGGCACGGATTTCGGCGCGATGTTCAAGATCAAGCTCCGAAACTTCATCGACTCGGCCACCATCGGCACTCCGCAGGAAGCCCCCGGCGAAGCGGGTTTAGCGGTGCAGAAAATCCTCTCCGGCGTCTACTCCTCAGCGGCGCAGGGTGGGAAGGAATTTTTGATTAAGTAAGAATTGCCTGATTCGATTTACAACCAAAGAGCCTCCGAAGAACTTCTTCGGAGGCTTTTGTGTTTGATGGCGTGAGTTACTTGGCCAGTGGCGGAGCAAAATCAGGGTCATCGGGGAAGATTTCTCTCACGATGCTTCGCAATTTTTGCAGGCCTTGTCTTGTGAAAACCGGCTCGCCATTGGATTCTTCGCCCGCTTTGTCGTGGACGACGACTTCGATGTTGTGGCAATGAAAACAAATCTGTGCAGTCACGCGATTCGCGCCTTGGATGAATTCAATTTGCACGCCCGGTTCAAAACAGAAAACGCCGCCGTCTGAATACGTGCGGGGATCGCGCATCACCGCCGTTAGCCTTTTCGACATTTCGGGTTTCAGAACGACGACTGGTCCGTACACAATTGTAGTTTTCGTGCCTTCATTCGCATTGCCGTACTTGATCGACATTCGCTTCGCTTCAATGCGAGTCGCGCCGAGCAGCACGCGTTCTGTACGGGCGGTGAACACTCCGCTGCGAACGGATGAGTGAGAACTATTTCCGGGTGGATTTTCTGACGTCACCTTTTCACTTACAGGTGAACATCCGATGTACACGAGGCCCAACCCTGTCGCCAACAATGCGCGTGCCACGACTTGATTCAGCATGGTCAGTCCCTCGAAAAAGTTCGATCGGTATTCAATTCCTTACTTAATCTCACTCACCTTCACCGCCGCCCGGTTCTTCGCTGCGAGCATGGACGCCGCCAGCACGCATTGCGTCTTCCACGCGTCGTCGAAATTCGCCAGCGGCACGGTCGGCTTTTTGCCGGCCAGCGCCTGCAGGATGTCGTACGCCTGGTTGATGAACGTGTGCTCATACCCGCCCGGGTGCGCGGCAGGCCACCAGGCGTTGGCGTAGGGATGAGCGCCGGGGACGCTGGCGGGGATGTGCTGCCAGCCCTGCACCTTGATGGGCAGCGTGGCGTCGTAGTAGTTGAGGTAGTTGAGGTCTTCGAAGTTGAACATCAGCGAGCCCTTCTCGCCGTTGATCTCCAGGCCGTTCTTGTTGTGGTTGCCGGTGGCGAATCTCGTGGACTCGAACGTGCCGATCGCGCCGCTCTTCATGCGGGCGAGGAAGAGGACCGCGTCATCAACAGTGACTTTCCCCTTCTTCCCGCCGCCCTTGGCGCCGCTGGCGATGCCGGGGCCGGATTGGCCGGTGAGGATCGTGCGCTCCTTCACGAACGTCTTGCTGATCGCGCCGGTGATTTCTTCGAACTCGTCGCCGGTGATGAAGCGGGCCATATCGATAATGTGTGCGCCCAGGTCGCCGTGCGAGCCAGAGCCGGCCGCCTTCTCGTCGAACCTCCAGATCAGCGGCACGCTCGGGTGCGCCCACCCCTGCAGGTAGTACGCGCGGATGTGATACACCCGCCCGATCCGCCCTTCCTTCACCAACTGATGCGCCAGCGCCACGGCCGGCACGCGGCGGTAGCTGTAGCTGACAAACGTCTGGCACTTCTTCGCTTTCTTCGCGGCCGCCACCATCTCCCGCGCGTCATCCAGCGACGCCGCTAGCGGCTTCTCGCACAGAACGTGCTTGCCGGCTTCCAGCGCGGCGATCGTCATGTCCTTGTGCTGATTGTTCGGCGTGCCGACGTCTACGAGGTCGATCTCCGGATCGGTGACCGCCGCCTGCCAATCAGTGGATGATTTCAGCCAGCCCCAACGGTCCGCGAACGCCTTGAGGTCCGTCGCGTTGCGCCCGACGACGGTGTGCATGATCGGATGCTTCGTCACGTCGAAAAATTTATCGACCTTGAGATACGCATTGCTATGCGCCCGGCCCATGAAGCGGTAGCCGATCATGCAGACATTGACGTTCGAACTCTTGGCCATGCGAACCCTCCACGGATTTTTGAAAAAAGTGTGGCGGCAATTTAACAGCGGGTGCGAAGGTTGGAAAGCGACGACGGATTGCGAAGTGAAGTGAGGCGGATTATTTCAGTTATTTAAACGATCGGACGATCCTGGACAATTTTTGGACGATCGTAATTCCAGTCATCGCTCAGCAAAGCCTTGCCGGCCGGACAGAGCGCTTGCGAAGGCAAAGGCCGTTTCGACCAGGTGATTAAAATAGCGTATCATTCCCCGCTCACCATGAAAATCGTCCTCGCCCCCGACAAATTCAAAGGCTGTCTCACCGCGTCGCAGGTGGCTGACGCGATGGCGCTCGGAGTGCGGGCGGCAAAGCCGGACGCGACGATCGACGCCTGCCCAATCGCCGACGGCGGCGAGGGTTTCGTGGAGACGATGATCCGCGCCACGGGTGGCCGGCTGGAGACGCGGCGCGTCACCGGGCCGCTGCCGGAGATGAAAGTGGATGCGGTCTTCGGGCTGCTACCGGCTGAAGCCGGCAGACCGCCGACGGCGGTGATCGAGATGGCGGCGGCGGCGGGGTTGGCTCAGCTCTCGCCCGGCGAACGAAATCCGATGAACACCACCACCTTCGGCGTGGGCGAATTGATGCGGGCGGCAATCGAGCTCGGCTGCCGACGGATCCTGCTCGGCATCGGCGGGAGCGCGACAGTCGACGGCGGCATCGGCTGCGCGCAGGCTACCGGCCACACGATCGTGCTGGCGGACGGCGAGCCGGTTTCTCCGTCCGAGCCGCTAGTCGGCGCGGATCTGGAGCGCGTCGTGCTCATCAAACGTCACCGCGGCGAAATCACCGACGGCGTGGAGATCATCACCGCGTGCGACGTGACCAACCCGCTGGCCGGCCCCAACGGCGCGGCGCCGATCTTCGGCCCGCAGAAAGGTGCGACGCCAGAGCAAGTCGAACAACTCGACCGCTGGCTGCGCGAGCTGGCCGTCCGCTGCGGCAAGCAGGCCGAGGCCGATACGCCCGGCGCCGGCGCCGCCGGCGGGCTCGGATTCGGCCTTCTCGCGTTTTTCGGCGCGAAACTGCAGAGCGGAATCGACGTCGTCTTGAACGCTACGAACTTAAAGCAACGCCTCGCCGGGGCCGATCTCTGCATCACCGGCGAAGGCCGGCTCGACTCGCAAAGCATCGACGGCAAAGCCGTCGGCGGCGTCGCGAAACTCTGCGGAGAACTGAAGATTCCGTGCGTCGCGATCGCGGGATCGGTGCAGGACAAGATCGATTTTGCGGCGATTGGATTGTGTGGCGCTGCAGGAATTCGAACGCCGGAGATGACGCTGGACTATGCGATGACAAATGCGCATGGGCTGATCGAAGAGGCGACAAAGCGTTTCGTGCAATGGCGAGATTTTTGACTTGGGAGCTTGCCCCCGGGTGTGATCACCCGGGTCTAAATGGGGTGGCAATGAGTACTTTGGCGATCATGTACACGATCACAACGTACGGCGTGTGGCTCCAAGGCGATTCGCGCGGATGGGTGAAAAATGGGATTGTGTTCCCGGTCAATCCGCCTCTGCAAGCGCGCAACCGGGCGATCATGAAGCATCCTCCATTCTACTTTGACAAGCAGATTCGACCTGAGGTTGGCTCAGCGATGTGTGAGGCGCTCACTTCGCGACTGGGCATCGTCGTACTCGCGATGTGCGTGCAAGCCTGGCACTCGCATTTCGTCACCGCCGCGACGCGCGATGGCGTTGAGGAGGTGGTGAAGTGCGCGAAGGACGCGGTACGTTGGAAACTCCTCCTCGATCGTCCCATCTGGGGCGACGGATACGACAAGCGGTTCTGCTTCGACAACGATTCAGTACGAACCCGCATCCGCTACGTCGAGCGACACAATGAACGAGACGGCCTGCCCCAAAAACATTGGTCCTTCATCAAAAGTTACCGCGACGTCATTTAGCCCGCGGTGATAACACCGCGGGTTCGCCTGCGCTCGCAGGAGTATTTTTGAACGTGAACTCCTGCTTCCCTTCATCCACTTCAATACTGATCGTATCGCCGTCGACGAAATCGCCGCGGAGGATGCTCGACGCCAGCGGGTTTTCGATCCGCTGCTGGATGACGCGCTTCAGCGGGCGGGCGCCGTACGACGGATCGTACCCCTCGTCCGCCAAAAGCTTGCTGGCTGCGGGGGAGAGCTTGAGCGACAGGCCGCGGGCGGCCAAGCGTTTGCGGAGGTGATCGAGCTGCACGTCGACGATTTTCGTCAGCTGATCCTTGCTCAGGGAGTGGAATAGGATCGTCTCATCAATGCGGTTGAGGAATTCCGGGCGGAAGTAATCCTTCAGCAGTTGCTTGACGGCCGCCTCCACTTCCCACTCGGGGGTTTCCTTAGTCGCGAGCTTCTGGATCTCGGCCGAGCCGATGTTGCTGGTCATGACGATGACGGTGTTCTTGAAGTTGACCGTGCGGCCCTGCCCGTCGGTGAGCCGCCCGTCGTCGAGCACCTGCAGGAGCACGTTGAAGACGTCGCGGTGTGCCTTCTCGATTTCGTCGAACAGGATCACGCTGTACGGCTTGCGGCGCACGGCCTCGGTCAGCCGGCCGCCCTCTTCGTAGCCGACGTAGCCGGGCGGTGCACCGATCAGGCGTGCCACGCTGTGCTGCTCCATGAACTCGCTCATGTCGATGCGGACCATGGCGGTGTCGTCGTCGAACAGAAATTCCGCGAGGGCTTTGCAAAGCTCGGTCTTGCCGACGCCTGTTGGCCCGAGGAAAAGGAAGCTGCCGATCGGGCGATTCGGATCACCGAGCCCGGCGCGGTTGCGGCGGACGGCGTCGCTCACGGCGCGGACGGCATCCTGCTGGCCGATGACGCGAGCGCCTAAACGATCTTCCATCTTCAGCAGCTTCTCGCGTTCGCCCTCGAGCATTCGCGAAACCGGCACGCCGGTCCACCGGCTGACGACTTCGGCGATCGCGTCCGGCGTCACTTCGTCCTTCACCAGCGCGTTCCCGCCGGCGGCCATGTCGTGGGCTTTTTTCTCGGCATCGACGAGCTTCACTTTAAGATCGCGCATCTCGCCGTACTGGATTCGGGCGGCGGTCTCTAAATTCCCCTGTCGCTGCGCCTGTTCCAGTTCGATCTGCTTCTGGTCGATCGTCTGCTGCAGCTTTTTCACCGCATCCATCAGGCCTTTTTCGCTCTCCCAACGCGTAGTGAAGTGCGTGTTGCGCTCCTGCAGGTCGGCCAGTTCTTTTTCCGCCTTTTGCAGTTGTTGTTTCGACGCGGGATCCTTCTCTTTGCGTAGCGCCTCGATCTCGATCTGCAACTGCATCATCCGCCGGCGAATTTCGTCGAGCTCGGCGGGCATGCTGTCGTTTTCGATGCGCAATCGCGACGCGGCTTCGTCGATCAGGTCGATCGCTTTGTCGGGCAGGAATCGGTCGGAGATGTACCGGTCGCTCAGCGTGGCGGCCGAGACGATGGCGCTGTCGGTGATACGCACGCCGTGGTGGGCTTCGTAGCGCGCCTTCAACCCTCGCAAAATCGCGATGGTGTCTTCGACGCTCGGCTCGCCGACCTGCACGGGCTGGAAGCGGCGTTCGAGGGCTGCGTCTTTCTCGATGTACTTGCGGTATTCGTCGAGCGTCGTCGCGCCGATGGTGCGCAGCTCGCCGCGAGCCAGCGCCGGCTTGAGCAGGTTGCCGGCGTCCATGCTTCCCTCGGCCTTGCCCGCGCCGACGACGGTGTGCAATTCGTCGATGAAGAGAATGATCGCCCCGTCGGCCTGCTGCACTTCCTTGATGACGGCCTTCAGTCGATCTTCAAACTCGCCGCGGTATTTCGCGCCGGCGATGAGCGCGCCCATGTCGAGGGCGATGATTTTTTTGTTCTGAAGCACGGCCGGCACGTCGCCGTTGAGCATGCGGATGGCGAGGCCTTCGACGATCGCCGTCTTGCCCACGCCGGGCTCGCCGATCAGCACGGGGTTGTTCTTCGTGCGACGGGAAAGCACCTGCATCGTGCGGCGGATTTCCTCGTCGCGGCCGATGACCGGGTCGATCTTGCCTAGCCGCGCCATCTCTACCAGATCTCGGCCGTACTTTTGCAATGCCTGGTATTTGTCTTCGGGATTCTGGTCGGTCACGCGCTGCCCGCCGCGGACGTCTTTAAGGGCGTTGAGGATCGCGTCATGCGTGACGGCGTTGATGGAGAGAATCTCCTTCGCCTCGGTCTTCACCGTCGCCAGCGCAAGGAGCAGGTGCTCGGTGGAGACGTACTCGTCCTTCAGCCGATCGGCCTCTTTCTGGGCCTGGTTGAAAACGTCCTGCAACCCGCGCGAGAGGTTGGTCTGCGTGCCGGTGGCGGAGGACAGGCGGCGCAATTCGCCTTCGACGATCTGCTCGATCCGCCCGGCATTCACGCCGATCTTTTCCAGCAGCGGCTTGACCACGCCCTCTTCCTCATCCAGCATCGCCATCAACAAATGCAGCGGCGAGACCTCGGCGTGGTTGCGTTCCTGCGCGATCTCCTGCGCACGCTGAACGGCTTCCTGAGCTTTTACTGTGAGTTTCTCGAAGCGCATGAATTGACCCTCCTTCGGGCTGATCAATTCTATGCAAACCGGAGGCCAAATCGGCTCATCCGTGCAAGTGACGGGAAATGAAGGATTTGCGGAAAAACCGGGGAATCAGGTGGGATGCCAGTCTGGCGAGATCAGTCGACAAACTGCTATTTTGACAGGGAATTTTACCACAGAGGCCACAGAGGGCACGGAGAGAAACGCAGAGAGTTTTTTCTGAGCTTCTCTCTGAGTCCTCTGTGTTCTCTGTGGTAAATTTTCTTGCTTTACTTCTTCGCCGGCGCAGGAGGCGCCCCGCCCGGCCCGCTTGCGTTGTTGAACTGCTGGAAGATCACCCCGGCGATCGTGGGAATGAAGATCGCCAGCGGCATAAGGAACGCCGACGACTGGAACTGGCTGAGCAGGTTCGTGCTCAGGTCGTCGTATTTGAGCATCAGCCCGAGCAGGCCGAATACCAGCATCACAGCGCCTTGGAGCGAAGTGAACGTCATCACGCACCCGCGGAAGAGGATGAAGCAGAGGAGCGAGCAGCCGATCAGGCCCATCATCGCGCCGGCCCAGGCGAATTCGTGGTTGAGGTTGACGGTATTCCACAAGCTCGCGCCGAGCATCGCGCCGAAAACGCCGCCCATGATCGCCACCGCGTATTTCATCAACGGCCAGGTGATGGTCATCGCGACGATCGCGCCGACGATCGCCGCGGGCAGCGCCGCCTGCTGCTGAGCGCCGAGCAGTCCACCAATGGCCGCGCCGAGCAGGCCGGCATTGGCGAGCACCAGCGCCTTGAACAGGTAGTAGCCGAAGAGCAGGTAAAGCACGCCGAGCAGCACGAGGATCGCCGCCGTGCCGGGGTGCATGTTGTGGCACCACTCCAGGACTTCCGGGAGGCTGGGCCAATGGGTCGGGATCACCGAGCCTTCAGCCGCGCCCGGCAGTGCAATTGAGCTTAAATGTTCCTGTGTCATGAGCGTGCCCGACTTCATTGCAAGTTATCGACCAGCGGCTGTCATTTTCTTCCGCTGTTTGACCGGCTTGCCTACGCCCGATAAAACGTTCGCTATGCCCGCTGATTCGCTGGATTCTCACCGCGTGAAGATCGACGCGCTTGATGCGCAGATCGTCGACTTGCTCAATCAGCGCGCCCGCGTCGTGATCGAGATCGGGAAAATCAAGCAGGAACAGAACGCCCCCATCTACGCGCCCGACCGCGAGAAGGCGGTCATGTCCAAGGTCCGCGCCTTCAACAAAGGGCCGCTGCCCGACCGCTGCCTGGAGGCCGTCTACCGCGAGCTGATGAGCGGCTCGTTCGCGCTTGAGCGCCCGCTGCGCATCGGCGTGCTCGGCCCGGCCGGCAGCTTCACCCACGGCGCGGCGTCGACGAAATTCGGGGCGAGCGTGGAGTACGTTCCCCTTTCGGAAATCCCAAGCGTGTTCGAGGAAGTCATCCGCGGCCACATCGACTACGGCCTGGTGCCGGTGGAAAACTCCCTGCACGGCGGCGTGATCGATACGCTCGATGCGTTCCTGCAATCGTCGGTGAAGATCTGCGCCGAAGTGCTGATGACCATCCACCACAACCTGATGTCGATCAGCCCGTGGGAACAGGTGACGAGCGTCTACAGCAAGCCGGAAGTGTTCGCCCAGTGCAGGCACTTCCTCAGCAACACCGCGAAAGATCGCGACGTGCAACCCGCCGCCAGCACCAGCAAAGCCGCCGAGATGGCGAGCAAGCAACCCGGCATCGCCGCGATCGGCAGCAAGCTGGCGGGGCAGCTTTACGGGCTCAACACGCTGTTCGAGAACATTGAAGACAATCCCGACAACGTGACGCGCTTCTTCGTCATCAGCCGCGAGCCCGCCAAGCGCACCGGCGACGACAAGACGGCCATCATGTTCACCACCGCTCACAAACCCGGCGCGCTGGCCGAAGTGCTCGACGTGTTTAAAGAAAACGGCATTAACCTGACCGACATCGAAAAACGCCCGAGCAAGAAGGTGAACTGGGAGTACTACTTCTTCATCGACGCCCAGGGCCACGCCGACGACGCCGGCATGCAGAAGGCGATCGCCGAGGCCCGTCAGCACTGCCTGCAGTTGACCGTGCTTGGCAGCTATCCGCGGGCGTCGGAAGTGTTGTGAAGCGACTGTCGATCTGCTCTTCGGTAGGACGGACATCCCTGTCTGTCACGAATCCGCGATTCTCTGGTGGCACAGACATTCCTGTCTGTGACGGGCGGATGTACCCATCCGTCCGTGTCTTTTGCTGAGCCGCCGCGCATCCTCGAACGAATCGGGGATTACCCCGTTTCGTCACAGACAGGAATGTCTGTGCCACCGAAGAAAAGCGACAGACGAGAATGTCTGTCCTACCGAAGAGCGTGCATGATGAAATATTATCTCGCCGCCCTGCTTTGGATTGTATTTGTCGCATCGACGCATGCTTCCGCCGCTGAACCCAAGCCGCTCATGCGCGAGTTCATGGGCATCAACGGTCACACGATCCAGTTCGATTCCGCCCTCTACGCCGAAGTCTGCCGGCTGGCCCGCGATTACCATCCGTACCAGTGGGACGTCGACAACGTCATTGGCGGGCCGACGCATTTTCCTACCAGCCTTACACTCGACTGGAAGGACAAATCCGGCAAATTCCGGGACTGGAAAGGCCCGGTCGACTGGCAAAAAATCTACGGCCAATGGCAGAAGGACGGTTTCGAAGTCCACGCCTGCCTGCAGTTCGACGGCGTGGCGTTCAACCAATGGCCGGACATCGAGAAAAACACGTTCGACTACGGCAAAGCGTTCGCCGCGTACTGCGGGCCGTCGCATCACAAGCTGGTGACGTCGGTCGAGATCGGCAATGAACCGGCCGGGAACAAGCAGTACTCGGCCGATCAGTACAAGACCGTACTGCGGGCGATGTCGCGCGGGATTCGCGAGGGCGATCCGAAGTTGAAGATCGTCAGTTGCGCCGTGCAGGCCGGCAAGGGCGACGGGTATTGCGAGCCGATCGACGTGCTCAAAGGCGAATCCAAATCGTACGACGTGGTGAACCTGCACCAGTACGCATTCCTCGCGGGTTGGCCGAGCTTCGAGCGGACGTATCCGGAGAATGAAAAGCTCAATTACCTCGGCCTACTGCAGAAATCGATCGACTGGCGAAACGAAAACGCCGCCGGCAAGCCGGTGTGGCTCACCGAGTTCGGCTACGACTCTTCGACCAAGCCGCCCGAGCCGAAGAACGCGCAGTGGAAAGGTTGCACCGACCTGCAGCAGGCGCAGTGGATCGTCCGCAGCTACCTGGTGATGGCCGAGCTCGATCTGGGGCGCGCGTATCTCTACTTTTTCGACGACAACGATCAGCCGAGTCTGCACGCGTCGTCCGGCATCACGCGTCACCTCGAGCCCAAACCGAGCTACTGGGCGATGCGTCATCTCTATCACACGCTCGGCGATTGCCGCTTCAGCCGCGTGATCGAAAAATCCGCCGACGTAAACGGCGCGTACATTTTCGAATTCACGAACGGCAAAAACGCGAATCAATTGATATGGGTCGCATGGCTCGCGAGTGGGAGCGATCGAACAGCGGAGAAGAAGAAGATCAAACTGCCCGGCAACTTGATCAAGGCCGAACGAATGGCGACGAAGAAGGGGGAAGACACCCGACTCAAGATGGACGTTCCGCCGGACCGATCAGTGACGATTTCGTTGAGCGAATCGCCGATTTTTCTGGTGATCAAAAAATAGAACAGGTGTGAAATCGATCCCAACGAAATACTTATTATAATTATCTATATTAACACTCACCTGCCCCGCTTACACAATCTAGCGGTTGATATTCCAAAAAATGGTAATAAATGCGCGATTTTAGAGTATCAAGTGAGTTTTCATTGTGTATGATCGACTCGTTGCGTGGTGCAGAGTCCAAGGCGCAATTTCGTAAAAAAATTTGGAAGTCGTCAAATTGCAGTGCTGTTTAATTTGCGTTTGATGGCAGGGCTATAAATCGCGACGTGGATTGGGGATCACTTTCAGCCAGGGAAGAAAATGCAAATTGTGAAATCGGCTCTCGGTAACGGCTCACTCCAGACTCGTCCCTCCAAGAAGGCGTTGTCCAAACGCAAGTCTCAATTGGCAGCACGATTGATCGTCGCTGCAGCGGCTGCAGGTACCGTGCACGTTGTTGCTTTACAGCACCCTGCGCAGGCAACGGAGATCGCCTGGACCGGGACAACCAGCACAGCCTGGGCGACGAGCACCAACTGGTCGGGCAACTCAACGCCGGCTGACAATCTCATCACCGACTCCGCTCTGTTTAATCTTGCTTCATACCCCT
>JBBQNK010000025.1:0-68267 GCA_038329865.1 Tepidisphaerales bacterium
GTCCAGAGCTCGAAGGGTCAAAATCGCTTGTTCGGCGGCAAGACGTTCACGCAAAGAAAGTCGAGAAAGATTCACGAGTGGCCTCCATGCCGCGGTTATCAGCACATTATACAAAATCTACCCGGCGGGCGCGCTACACCCAAGCTGCCCATGCCACAAAAATCCGGGCCCCGCGGAACTTCGCCCGGTGGACGGCGTCCATAATGATTGCCGCTGGCGGCTTCGCGAGTGGGGGTGCGTGTGGGCCCGCGAAGCCGCGAGCGGCTTTTTCGGGAGCCGCCATGAAACACCTCGCCAATCCCTTCGCCCGATTCGTGCTTTCAGCGGTCGCGATACTTTCCCTCGGAGCCGCGCCGGAAAACAAGCTGGTCATCCACGAGTGGGGCACCTTCACCAGCCTGCAGAACGAGAAGGGCGAGGCCCTCGGCGGGATCAACACCGATGATGAGCCTGTGCCGCCGTTCGTCCATTCGCTCGACGCCTCGATGATTGCCAACTCGCCCGGCAAGGGCGAGCAGGCCGCCGAGCGAGTTGTGGGCGGCGGGAAGGGTATCTTCTTCAACACGCTTCATCCCGACATCACGATGCGTTTGGAAACGCCGGTCATCTATTTTTACGACAGGCGGCCCACAGACGACATTCTCACTCCGTTGACGGTCGATCTATCGGTTACCTTTCATGGCGGGTACTTGTCGCAGTTTTATCCCGACGCGGTGAGCAGTTCGGTGAAGCTGATGGCGGACAATTTCACCTATGTGGCAGTGAACCAGGAGACGACGCACCGGCTGGATTGGCCGGGCCTGATGATCGGCGGTAAGGGCGACGGGCCCAAGACAGAGGACAAGGTGTGGTTGTCGCCACGGAAAGTGGCGTCGGCGAACGTGACCTCGCGCGGCGGCGAAGGAGAGAGCGAGAAGTTCGTGTTTTACCGAGGCGTGGGACATCTGGACGGGCCGATCAAAGTGGTGGAGACAAGCGACCGCAGTGCGATGATCGTGGGGAACGTCGTGGGGCAACAGCTGAATATTCGAACGACGGTCGACAAGCTCTGGCTGGTCGATATCGCCGCCGATAGTCGCGTGGCGATGCGAACGCTTGATCCGGTACCGCTGGTGGAAGGGCGGAACGGATTGCCGAAGGCCGTCAAACTTTCCTTCGAGCCGGCGGACTACTCGGTGGAGAATTTGAAGAAGCTGCGCAACTCCATGCGCGACGGTCTAATCACCGGCGGCCTCTTCGCCGACGAGGCTGACGCGATGCTGGACACCTGGGAAGCGTCATACTTCAAATCACCGGGCCTGCGGCTGTTCTATCTCGTGCCGCGCGAGTGGACGGATCAGAAGCTGCCGATGAAAGTTTCCCAGCCGGTCGACATCACCCGCGTGATGGTCGGCCGAATCGAATTGATCTCGCAGGAGCAAAAGGAACTGCTCGCGACCATGCAGAACGTCGACCAAATCAAACAACTGGGCCGATTCGCGGCGGCGTTGATGAATGACGAGCAACGTCGAAACCCATCGCCACGGCTGGCCACGCTAATCCACGCCGCCCAGTACGAACCGGCAAGAATTGCGCGTTAATCTCCTGCGGAACATTTACATTTCGTTCCGAACCCGCTTGCATTTCGCTTCGTACCAAAGCACACTGATAGCCGCTATCGGACGTGCCTACTTTGCGATCAGGCCGTCCGATAAAGCGTTTGTTCTTAGTCGTCATATAAACATTGATCGCCGGCAAATGGATTTGCCGAAGAACCGAGGCGTGCCGCTTTTTTCAGCAGCGGCGCATTCGGTCTCACGCAGAGACCCAAGGACGGGCAGATGGATTCCTTTCTAATACACGGCGGATCTCGCCTTAAGGGCAAGATCGAAATTTCCGGGTCTAAAAACTCGGCACTCCCCATTCTGGCAGCCTGCCTGATGGCCGAGGGCAAAACCACGCTCATGGGCGTGCCTCGTCTTTCGGACATCGACTCGATGGCCAAGCTCATCGGCGAGCTGGGTTGCCACGTCTACCGGCACGATGGGCCTAAGAGCGTGGTCGAAGGGCCGAACCTCAACGGGCCGCTGGATATCACTGTGAATGACGAGTCGCAGTGCGAGGCGCGTTACGACATCGTCAAGACGATGCGCGCGAGTATCTGCGTACTCGGGCCGCTGCTGGCAAAGCGCGGGAAGGCGATCGTCTCGCTGCCGGGCGGGTGCGCGATCGGCGATCGGCCGGTCGACCTGCACGTGCGCGGGCTGCAGAAGCTCGGCGCGGAATTCCGCATCGAAAACGGCAACGTCATCGGCGAAGTGCGCGGCCGGCTCAAAGGCTGCAAGATGTACCTCGGCGGCGCGCAGGGGCCGACCGTTCTGGGAACGATCAACGTCATGTGCGCCGCGGCGCTCGCAGAAGGCGAGACCGTTCTCGTCGGCGCCGCCTGCGAGCCGGAAGTGCTCGACTGTGCCGAGCTGCTGATCAAGATGGGCGCGAAAATCAAAGGCCACGGCACGCCGGAAATCCGCATCGAAGGCGTCGACAAACTCGTCGGCTGCGAGCACCGCATTATCCCGGATCGAATCGAAACCGGCACGTTCATGATCGCGGCTGCGATTACCAACGGCGAGCTCGAGCTTAAGAACTGCAACATGGATCACCTGATCGCCGTGACTGATCGCCTCGATGAAGTCGGCGTAAAAACGCACCGCCAGAACGGCACGATCTTCGTCAACTCCGCCCGGCGATTGAACCCCGTCGAGATGACGACCCAGCCGTTCCCCGGCTTCCCGACCGATCTGCAGGCCCAGCTCATGGCGTTGCTCTGCCTGAGCGACGGCATGAGCGTGATCACCGAGCGCATCTTCCCCGACCGATTCCTGCATGTGGGTGAGCTCAATCGCATGGGCGCGAGCGTGCGAAAAGAAGGCGCCACCGCGATCATCCACGGCGTGCAGCAGCTCAAGGGTGCGCAGATCATGGCCAGCGATCTGCGGGCATCGGCTGCGCTGGTGCTCGCTGCCTTGGCGGCGAAGGGCACGACTCGGATCGACCGCGTTTACCACATCGATCGCGGCTACGAGAAGATCGAGCAGAAGCTAAACGCCGTCGGCGCTCAGATCGAGCGGATTAAAGAACGGTAAATCTTAAATTAACCACGAAGACACGAAGCGCACGAAGTAAATCAAAGTTCACGTGAGTGACCCGGGATCGATTTCAGTTATTCGGGTAGCGAGCACTCACATTCTCTATTCTTCGTGAGCTTCGTGCCTTCGTGGTTCAATTCCCAGGGGTGGGATCGGCCTAAGTAGTCGAATATTGATCGCTTCGGTATGATAGATACCGACATGTCTGCTTCATCTCCGTCTGAGATAAATCCGAAGTGGTTCGAGCTCGAGCAGATTTTCGCTGCCGTGCCGTTCGGCATGGTGTTGCTTGATCGCGATCTCCGTTACTTGCGCGTGAACAAGGCCATCGCCGATATGCTGCGGATGTCGCCGGAGCAGATGATCGGCAAGACTGTCGCCGAGCTGTTTCCCGATCACATCGGCACGGTCGGGCCGGTCATGCGAAAAGTGCTCGATACCGGCGAGCCGCAATACAGCGTCGAGCGGAACATGAAGTTTGAGGAGGGGCAGCTCAGCCTTCTTTCCAGCTACCTGCCGATCCCCGACGCCAGCGGGGCGGTCGTCGCGCTCTGCCTGGTCGCGTTCGAGACGACCGACTTGATGAGGGCGGAAATGCAGATCCGCAAAGCGCGCGACGTCGCCGAAGCCGCCAGCAAAGCCAAGGATCGGTTTATTGCCGTGCTGAGTCACGAGCTTCGCACGCCGCTCACGCCGGTGCTGGCGACGGTGGCGGATCTGCAGCAGCGCACCGATCTCCCTGCCGATGTTCGCGAGGATCTGGCCACCATCCGCCGGAATGTCGAGCTCGAATCGCGCCTGATCGACGATCTGCTCGATCTCACGCGCATTTCGCAGGGCAAGGTGATGCTCCGCCGCGAGCCGACCAACGCCCACGACCTGCTCCGCCATGGCATCGCCATCTGCCGCGAGGACATTGAGAGCAAAAAGCTTTCGCTGACCGTCAGCCTGCTCGCGAAGCACTCGCAACTCTCCGGCGACCCGGCCAGGCTGCAGCAGGTTTTCTGGAATCTCCTCAAAAATGCAGTGAAGTTCACGCCCGAAGGGGGCTCGATCGCCGTTCGAACGAGCGATCAGGACGGCCAGCTGAAGATCGACGTACAGGACAGCGGCTTTGGCATCGATGCCGACCTGCTCCCCCGGCTGTTCCGGGCGTTCGAGCAGGGGCATCTGCAGATCACCCGGCAGTTCGGCGGGCTGGGGCTGGGCCTTACGATCAGCAAAGCACTGCTCGACCTGCACGGCGGGACGATCACCGCCGCCAGTCCCGGGCGGGGGCAGGGGGCGACGTTTACGGTGCATCTGCCGCTCAATCCTTCGCCGGCCGCGCCGACCACCACGCCGGCCGCGTCGATGCCGGCCAAAGTCGGGGCATCGCGACTTTTGCTGGTCGAAGACCATCCCGACACGCTCCGGGTGATGTCCAAGTTGCTGCGGGCGATGGGTTACACCGTCGAAACCGCCACCAACGTCGCCGATGCCGTCGCCAAAGCCGCGGGCGGGAGGTTTGACCTTTTGATCAGCGATATAGGCCTGCCCGACGGCACGGGGCTCGATATCATGCGGCAAATCAGCCCGATTCCCGCCATTGCCGTCAGTGGGTTTGGGATGACCGACGACGTCGAAAAGTCGGCCCAGGCGGGATTCGCCCGCCACATGGTCAAGCCGATCAACCTGCATGATCTCAAGCGGGCGATAGAATCATTACTCCGATAATACCGCCTCTACTAACCTCCCGGAATCGGACGTGTCCGGCAGTTCTGATTAACGCGTTTTTATTTGCATAGCCGATACCGTTATCATAAACTCCCCGCCCGCGCGATTGACGTGGCGTTGTCGATCACGGACCGGAGGCGAAAGCCTCCAAGACCTGGAGGCTAGTGCCTCCTACCTCGAGGCGGAGCCTCCTGAGAGCAACGGACGGGGAGATTTCAGCAGAAAACGGAGATGTAGTCGGCGGACGGCGTGATCTGGCGCGAAACAGGCCAATTATTTCGCGAATCGCCCCTGCCTTCGTTAGCATCGCCTGCTGAAAGACCTGAGTTCCGTAAACGCAGACTTGCACCAGGGATTTAGCACCAAAGATTTTCTTCCGCGCATGCCCCGACGCTTTTTATCCAGCCCGACACTCCGATCAGCGACTCAATGTCGCCCGGTTGTCGGTCTGAATCGCTTCGGACGGGCCGCCATCGGGCGGTCGTAGCGCTGTTTGACCGGACGCGTGGCTCGCGTCCGCCGACTCCGCCTCGGCTTGATGGGCCGACGCAACTAGGAGGAATCGTGTTTCTGGATCGCTCCACCGGCCGTGGCTCTTCTGAACAATCTTCACTCTCCGACCGCCGTCGCTCGCGACTGGTGGCGTTGGGCTTGGCCGTAGGCGCCGCGACGCCGCTGCTGGGCGCCGGCGCGGTGTTCGCGCAGGCGGCCGAGCCGACCACGCAGCCCGCCGCCCCGACCGCCGATGCCGCAGCCCCCGCGCCGGCAAGCACCGACGGCAAGGATCTCTACTTCCAGGGCCGCGAGTACTACTACAAGGGTGACTGGATCGCTGCCCGCAAGGCGTTCGACGCCTCCAAGGCCGCCGGTTACGAGCCGGGTGGTCTGACCCGCAGCCAGGACTGGTTTCTCGAGAAGATGACCGCCAAGGAGCAGTCGGACGCGGAGAAGTCGCAGAAGGAAGCCGCCGCCGCCGCCAAGGCCGCTCAGGACGATTCCAACAAATCCGCGCAGGCGCAAGCCGATGCCGCCGCCGCCGCCGCCCGCGACGCCGCCGCCAAGGGCGATGCCGAGCGCAAGGCGCAGGCGCAGTCCGCCTACGACAATGGCGTCAGCCAATACAAGAAGGGCGACTGGATCGCCGCCCGCAGTTCGTTCAACACCGCCGTCGAGCTGAATTATAAGGCCGGCTGGACCGAAACTTCACCGTCGACCTATCTTGAGAAGATGACAACGAAGGAGCAGGCGGACGCGGCGAAGCACGCCGCCGAGCTCACCGCCGCCCAGGCGCAAGCCGACGCCGCCGCCCGCGCCGCCGCCGCCGAAGCTGCCCGCGGATCGACCCCGGTGAACGCCGCCGTTCAAACCGAACCGGCCGCGCCGGCCGGCAACGGTTCTGATCTCGCCGCCACCGCCGCCCTGCAGCGCGCCCGCGAAGTGCAGCGCGCCGCCGAGTCGCGCGACAAAGTCGTCGCCGCCCGCAAGGCCATCGACGAAAAACGCTACGACGACGCCTCGGCCCTCTTAACCGACGCACTCAATATCGATCCATCGAACGACGACGCCCGCAACGCGATGGCGTACGTGCAGGCCCTGCAGAACAAGAGCACCAACGGCACCGGCCTGCTGGGCAAACAGGCGGAGATCGTCAGCGTCCGCCGTCAGGAAGTGATCTTCAATTTCGGCGAGGCGATGAACAAAGCCGCCACCGCGACGGCCGCCGATGATTTCGCGTCCGCCCGCAATGCAATCACCGCCGCCCGGGTCGCCCGCGAAGCCGCCAAGACCGATTTCACCGCCGCCGAACTCGTCGACTTCGACTCGCGAATCGCCCAGGCGCAGATCGCGCTCGACCAGGCCCAGGCCCGCAAGACCGCTGACGACCTGGCCGCCCGCAACAAAGGCACTGCGGAACAGGAACGCAAGAAAGCCGACGCCGCCGCAAGTGAGCGCGAGAACACCATTCGCGCCTATGTGAAGAACGCCACCGACCTGGTTCGCGAAAACAAGTTCCGCGAAGCCTCCGGCGTGATTCACCAGATTCTGCTGATCGATCCGAACAACGACTACGCGTTGGGCGCCAAGCCCTACGTTGAAGACCAGGCCAACTTCCGCGAGCAGCGGACCTACCGCGAAATGTACGACGTGGCGCTCACGCACCAGCTCAACGCCGCGGAAGAAAAGAAGATTCCGTACGACGAAATCCTGCGCTACCCGACGGATTGGCCCGAACTCTCCGCCCGCCGCGACCAAACGGTCGCCGCCGAGCAGGGCGACAAGCAGATTGACAAGGCCACGCAGGCCACGCTCGACCGCCGTCTGCCGGAACTCCGGTTCGACAACGTCGGGTTTGCCGACGTGATCGATTTCCTTCGCGACGTGACCGGCGCGAACATCTTCGTGAACTGGAAAGCACTCGAAGCAGCCAGCATCGACCGCAACGCGCCGGTGACGGCCCGCCTGCGCGACATCCCGTTCCGCAAGGCGCTGACGATCATCCTCGAAAGCGTCGGCGGAGCCACGAAGCTCGGCTACACGATCGACGAAGGCGTCATCACCATTTCGACGGCTGACGACCTGGCCAAGAACGTCCTCAACCGCGTCTACGACATCCGCGATCTGATCATCGACATCCCCGACTTCAGCGACGCCCCGAACTTCAGCCTGCAGAACGCCACCTCCAGCAGTGGCGGCGGCAGCGGTAGCGGCGGTGGCGGCGGCGGTGGTGGTGGCGGCGGCTCCGGCGGCGGATTGTTCGGCGGCAGCGGCGGTAGCGGCGGTGCAAGCACGGACAAGAGCGCGACCCGAAAAGAACTCGTCGACGCTCTCATCAAGCTCATTCAGGACACCGTCGCGGCCGACACCTGGCGCGACGCCGGCGGCACGGTCGGCTCGATCCGCGAACTCGGCGGGCAGCTCATCGTCACCCAGACCCCGGAAAACCAGCAGCTTCTTCAGAATCTGCTCGAAAAACTCCGCGAAACCCGCGCCATTCAGGTCACCATCGAAACCCGCTTCCTCACCGTGCAGCGGAACTTCCTGGAAGACATCGGCGTGGACCTCGATGCAACCTTCAACATCAACGGAACGATCTCCAATAAGCTCACCCCGATTACCGTCGGTTCTGATACCGCAACCCTGGCCGCCGGTGCACAAACGGGCGTGCCTGGATCGCTCGGCGGAACGTACCAGACTGGCGGAGCCAACGGCGGGGCGGCGAGCGGATTGTCGATCGCGGGATCGTTCATCGACGATTTCCAGGTCAACTTCCTCCTCCGCGCCACGCAGGCCAATACCAACACCACGATCCTCACCGCCCCGCGCGTCACGCTGTTCAACGGCCAGCGGGCGTACGTCCTGGTGGCGACGCAGCGTGCATACGTGAGCAACCTGACGCCCACCGTCGCGAATAACGCAGTGGCGTTCGCTCCGACGGTCTCGGTCGTCTCGTCCGGCGTGCTGCTCGACGTTCAGGCGACGGTCAGTTCCGACCGCAAGTACGTCACGTTGACCTTGCGTCCGCAACTCGCTCAGCTGCTGGACTTGTTCAGCTTCACGTTCACGACCGGTGCCCCGGCGCCGACCCCCACGCCCACGCCGGCACCCACGCCGACTCCAACGCCAGTGCCGCCCGCAACAGCCGGCACGGGCTTGATCCAGGAGCCGGAACTGCAGATCACCGAAGTGCGGACGAGCGTCTCAGTCCCCGACGGCGGCACGCTGCTGCTCGGCGGGCAGACCTTGGCGGGCGAAACCCAGAAGGAAGTCGGCGTGCCGATTCTTTCTAAGATTCCGTTCCTCAAGCGAATCTTCACCAATACGTCCACCGCTAAGGACGAGCAGATCCTGCTCATCCTGGTCAAGCCGACGATCATCATTCAGCGGGAAGAAGAGGCCAAGCAGTTCCCGCTGCTCAGCAGCAAGGTCTCAGGCGGCTGATCGCGGTTTTAGTTGAATTTAAAGCCCCGGGAACGCATTCCCGGGGCTTTTTCGTTCGATCGGGCACTTGCAATGTCCTCTCCGATCGTTACACTGCCCGGCTCGCGTTTTTTTCGCGGATTTTCACAGACAGGTTGCACAATGCCACGCGTTTGCATTATTACCGGTAAGAAGACCTCCTTCGGGAACCAGATCACCATCCGCGGCAAGGCCAAGTACCTTGGCGGCGTGGGCACGAAGATCACGGGCATCACCGCCCGCAAGTTCAAGCCGAATATCCAGAAGGTTCGCGCCGTCATCAACGGCCGCATCGTGCGGGTGAAGGTCTCCGCCAAGGCCATCCGCAACGGCGCGATCGTGAAGCCCGTCAAGCGCACGTGGAAAAAAGAACAAGCGGCGGCGTAAAGCCCGCGGTTTTATTTTGAATTCACCAATGCCCACGAATCGTTCGTGGGCTTTTTTACGCCTTGAGATTTCGAATGACGAAACCGGAAAGGGAAAGTCAGAATCCAGTTTCATCATTCGAATTTCGTCATTCATTCGAATTTCGAATTTCGTCAATCGAATTTGAATGAGCTTGAGTCCCGCCCCCTTCGTCGATACAACCACCAGCATGTCCGACGCAAAAATCGCCCTCGATGACGTGCGACACGTCGCCAAGCTCGCCCGTCTTTCGCTCGACGAGCCGCGGCTAGTGCGCCTCACCGGCCAGCTCGAATCGATCCTCGGCTACATCAACAAAATCAGCGAAGTCGACATGTCTAGCGTTGAACCGATGGCCCACGCGCTGCCGCTGCACAACGTGCTGCGCGAGGACATCGTCGAGCCGGGCCTGTCGCTCGAAGACGTGCTGAAAAACGCCCCCGACACCGATCCGCCGTTCTTCAAAGTCCCCAAAGTCATCGGCGGCGAAGAAGACTCGGCCGGGTAGTCGCCGACTGCAAAATGTGTGAGTGATCGTGCGTCTTCTCAACCCAGAAGGCCGTCATGCCAACCACCACCCCCGAATCTACCTCCAAGTCCACGTTGAAGCCCGACTGGATCGCCGTCGGCCCGCTCTCCGAACTCGAACGCGAAGGCCCGAAGCTGATTCACGGCGCCGATCGGCCGATCGCCGTTTTCGCGCATCAGGGCAAAGCGTTCGCTGTCGACAATCGCTGCCCGCATCTCGGATTTCCGCTCACCAAGGGAACCGTTCACGACGGCATTCTCACCTGCCACTGGCACCAGGCGCGGTTCGATCTGTGCAGCGGCTGCACGTTCGATCTCTGGGCCGACGACGTACCGCCGTTTGAGACCAAAACGGTCGACGGCCAGGTCTTCGTCCACTCGCTGCCGCAGCTCGACGCTGGCCGATACCAGCGGCTGCTGATCAAAGGCATGACGCAAAACATCGGCCTGCTGCAGGCGAAGGCGCTCGTCGGCATGCAGGCGGAAAACGTGCCGACGCTCGATCTCCTCCGCGCGATTCTCGACTTCGGCATGGAGCATCAGAACAACGCCACCGGCCTGGTCGAGCTGGCGATCGCCGGAAATCTCCGCACGCAGCTCGACCCGCAGACGATGTACTTCCTGCTCTTCCGCGGCTCGCAGCAGGTGGCCGGCGCGTCGAACAATTCGCGACGATTGCTGCGAGAAAAGCTCAGCGGGCCGAGTTACGACTTGCCGGCGTTGCATCGCTGGTTTCAGCAATGGGTGGAGGTGCGCGACCGCGACGCCTCCGAGCGCGTGCTGCTCACCGCCATCGCGATCGGCGCGACGCCGGCGCAACTTGTCGACATGCTCGTCAGCGCCGACTCGCAGCGCATCTATTCCGCGCAAGGCCATTCGATCGACTTCATCAACAAGGCGTTTGAGCTGCTCGACCACGTCGGCTGGGATTACGCCGCCAAAGTCCTGCCGCTGCTGCTGCCGCAGATGACTGCCGGCCGCGGGGCGGAGGAGGACGCGCGATGGCGGCAGCCAATCGATCTCATCGCGCTGATCCGCGACGCGGAATCGAAAATCGCCGCTGCGATCGAGCAGGGCCAAGGCAAAACCTGGCGGGCGGATACGAAGCTCATCGACGTGCTGCTCGGCGACGATCCGGCCGCGATCATCAATGCGCTGCTCGCACACCTGCGCGCCGGCGCACCGCCGGCCGAGCTGTCGCGCGAGATCGCCTACGCCGCGGCGCTCCGGCTAGCCCATTTTTACAACGGCAACGAAGTCGGCGACTGGTTCAACCCGCAGCACACGTTCAGCTACGCCAACGCCGTCGACCAGCTCATCCGCCGCAACCCGACGCCGAAGGTTTCGCGCTGTCTCTTTCACGCGGCCGCGTCGGTGTACATGGATCGATTCTTAAACGTCCCGCCGGCGCGATTGCTGGATCATTCTTCCGCCGCCAAGGCCAATGCCGATAGTCTTTTGAAGGACCTTCTAGAAGAACTCAACGGCCGATCCCAATCCAACTCCGCCGCGGCGATCATGAAGCGGTATCTCGACGCCGGCCATTCGACTGAAAAGCTGACCAACACGCTGGCGATCGCCACGCTTCGCGAAGACCTCGACTTCCACACGCTGCAAGTGCTCGAAGCCGGCGTACGCCAGGCGCAGCAGTGGGGGCCAGGCGAGCGGGCGTCGAACGTCTTCATCGGCGTGATCCGCGATCTCGCGGCCTTCTGCCCCACCCCGCGGGCGCGGCTCAAGACGGCGACGATCGCGCTCAAGCTCCACCGCGGCGAATCGATGCACGAGGAGTGAATCGCTAATTCGTCCGGATGCGCTAGCTCGTCATCCTGAGGTACTCCGAAGGATCTGGCTTCCTCGCGCAGTCGGCTAGATCTTTCGGAGTACCTCAGGATGACGGTTGGCGGGATTCGGCATTCCCGTTGCACTGCGATCCGTGTCACCCACGCCGTTTTACTTTCCCGCTCGATTTCCGTACCTTCCGCCTCATCTATGCTCTCGCACGACACCCTCATCAAAGCCCGCGACGCGATCGCCGCCAAGCAAATCAAATCGGCCGATCTGACGCGCGCTGCGCTCGATCGAATCCAATCGCTCGATCCGTCGATTCTCGCCTTCAACAGCACCTTCGCCGACCGCGCGATGGCGCAGGCCAAGGCCGTCGATGACGGCAAAGTCACCGGCCCGCTCGCCGGCGTGCCGATCGCGCTCAAGGACAATCTCTGCACCACCTTCGGCGCCACCACGTGCAGCAGCAAGATGCTGGAGAATTTTCACGCCCCGTACGACGCCACGGTGGTGAAGAAGCTCCAAGCCGCCGGCGCGGTGATCGTCGGAAAAACCAATCTCGACGAGTTCGCCATGGGCAGCTCGACGGAAAACAGCGCCTTCCGCACGACGAAAAATCCGTGGGACACCAGCCGAGTCCCCGGCGGCAGCAGCGGCGGATCAGCAGCGGCTTTAGCGGCGGGGATGTGCTGCGCGTCGATCGGCTCCGACACCGGCGGATCGATCCGCCAACCGGCCGCGCTCTGCGGACTCGTCGGACTCAAGCCGACGTACGGCCTGGTCAGCCGGTACGGGCTCGTCGCGTTCGCCAGTTCGCTCGATCAGATCGGCCCGTTCACCTGGACGGTGGCCGACACCGCGCTGCTCATGAACGTCATCAGCGGCAATGATCCGAAGGACAGCACGTCTTTCCCGTCGCCGGTGCCGGATTATCTGGCCCAGATCGAGCAGCCGGTGAAGGGCCTGCGCATCGGAATCGCAAAAGAATTCAACCTGACCGCAGGCATGGACCCGCAGGTGACGGCAGCGGTCAATGAAGCAATCGCCGTCTACAAAAAACTCGGCGCGACGATCGTCGACGTCACGCTGCCGCACACCGAGTACGGCATCGCCGCGTACTACGTCATCGCCCCCTGCGAAGCCAGCAGCAACCTCGCCCGCTACGACGGCGTGCAGTTCGGCCACCGCACGAAAGAGCCGGTGAAGGACATCATCGAACTGTTCAGCAAAAGCCGCGGCGAAGGCTTCGGCGACGAAGTCAAACGCCGCATCATGATCGGCACGTACGCACTCTCCAAAGGGTACGGCGAGAAGTTCTACGTCAACGCGCTCAAGATGCGCACGCTGATCAAGCAGGATTTTGATAACGCCTTCAAACACTGCGACGTGATCCTCTCGCCCACGAGCCCGACGCCGGCGTTCAAGGCCGGCGAAAAAACCGGCGATCCGCTGCAGATGTATTTGTGCGACGTGTTCACCGTGACGTGCAATATCGCGGGCATTCCGGGATTGAGCATGGCGTGCGGATTCAGCACCGGCGACAAGCCGCTCCCGATTGGCATGCAGTTGCTCGGGCCGACGTTCAGCGAGGAAAAGTTGCTCCGCGTCGCGCGGATGTATGAAGCGGCGACGGATTGGCACACGCGAAGACCGAAGATTTAGTCTTCAACGGTGCGCCGTTTCAGCGGGACGGAAAAAATTCTCGCTGGTCCCGCTGAAGCGGGACGGACCAAAGAAGATCAAACCTTCGCGCGACTTTTAATTTCGATCACTTCTTAATCGAATACACGCGAATTTCCGGATTCGTAAATGAGTACGTCGGGTGCTCCGCCTTGGATTGCCACAACAATTTTCCTTCACGGAAGAGTTGCTGGTACCACTCCCGGCGCGATTGGAAACCATCTTCTTCGCCAGGCCCGCCTTGCGTGTAAGGAATCAGGTAGCGGTCATAATTCGAGTCGCACACCACGATGGTGTAGTTGCGATTCAGTCGTAGGTCCTCGAGCGATCCGTAATGCGGCGCGAAGGACATTCCGCCACCTCGTAAGGCGAGTTTAACGTCGGAATCTTCAAGCAGTGCGTAGGAGTCTTCGATCACGCGGGAGTAAGGGCGGAGGTGAGTCCGTGCCCATTCGCGCAGCCGGTAGCGGCTATCGTCGACGATCTGATGGTTGAAGTCGGCGCTACGTGCGCCCTGCGCCCAGCCGAACAGCGCGATCGCCAGAACCAGCGCCGGCCAGAAAAGGGCGCGGCGCTTTGCGAGTTGCAGAACCCACCGCGCCGCGCCAAGCCCGGCCAGGAAATGCGTGAGCACCACCACCGGC
This sequence comes from Tepidisphaerales bacterium, assembly GCA_038329865.1. Taxonomy (GTDB): domain Bacteria; phylum Planctomycetota; class Phycisphaerae; order Tepidisphaerales; family Tepidisphaeraceae; genus JANMES01. The sequence continues at coordinate 13,847 of JBBQNK010000025.1, forward strand.
AGGCCGTAGCGGTGGAACGGGATCGCGCCCATCGAGAGCGTCGCCAGGCAGATCAACGTGAAGACCAGCGATATAAGATCGCCCGTCCACCCGCGGCGGAGCGTGACGATCGCCAGCAGTAACGCGACCGCGAACACTTTCACGTGCGGCTGGGTTTCCATTACGGCCACGTCGTAGATGAAGCGGCTCGGCCGCGGCAGCATCACGCCACTGTGTTCTGTCGTGCCGTGCTCGTATTCCCGGTTGAAACCGGCGAGGAATTTGTCCCAGTGTTCCAGTGCCCGGTGATTGATGGCGGCAGTCACACCCACGGCGAAGACGGCCATCAGAACCACCCGAATCGGCCACCAGTACCACCGCCGCCACGGCGCGAACACCACCGCCAGCAGCGCGCCCGCGATCGCCATCGCGCCGACGTACTTGCCCGAGACCGCCAGCGCCGCCCCCGCGCCGGCGAGCATCGGCCCGAGGAGTTGCCCGACGGCAGTCCGGCGATTCCACACCCACGCCATGCCCGCCACCGTCACGCCGATCCCGCCGGCGAGCGAGGCGTCTTCCTTCATGTAATGCGCATAGATCAGCAGTGACGGGCACAACCCGGTCGCGAGCGAGCAGAGGATCATCCCCGGCAGATCCGCCGCGAAGTAACCGGCCAGCGTGAAACCGACCACGCCGAGCGCTGCCATCACCGCCGATACTTCGCGGCCGGTGATGAGGATCGGCGTCTGCTCGTTCGGCACGTGCCGCCACTCGGCCGCCCACTGCGTGGCTTCGAGCATCAACAGCGGGTGATTGTAATTTCGATAATCGCGCTGCACCTGGTCGACTTTGCCGTCTTCGTCAGGATGGAACGAAATGCTGAAATCGTTGTGCAGCGTGTACATCCACACGCACGTGCAGAACACGGCCGAGCAGTACGCGAGCACGATGAGGCGCTTGAGCCAATGAAACCGCGACCACCGCGAACGCGGGCGGAAGTCAGGCTTTTCAATCGGCGGCGGTTCAATCACGGGACGGCTATTGAAGCAGATTTGAGCGAGGTTGACGAGGGAACCGCGATGTTATTTGCTTAGTCGCGATTAGTGAATCGAATTCAGCTTTTCTCCTTTGTGGCATGGGCGGCCCGCCCATGGTTTTTGCAATTCCAAAACACGGGCGAGCCGCCCGTGCCACAAATTAACTCACGGCGGCAGAATCGCCTTCACGTCTACGTGGCCGGCCTCGTCGATCGTCACCGTGATCGCGCCGCAGCGGTTGGTTCGGTAGAGCGGGCGGCCGTCGATGATTTTTTCGAACGTCTTTTGCTTGCCGGTGAGCGTGCGGTCGTTGCTGGAGAGAATCGCCTTCGGGTTCACCGCCCGCACGAAGGCGGCCGTCGTGCTTTCGCTGCTGCCGTGGTGCGGCGCGATCAAAATGTCGGCGCGGAGTTGCGCCGGGTCGGCCAGCAGCGCTTTCTCGGCCGGCTCTTGAATATCACCGGGGAAAAGAATGCTCACGCCGCCGTAGGTGACTTTCATCACCAGCGCGTCGTTGTTGCTGTCGAACTGCGAACCCTTGGGCGGCCAAAGCACGTCGAGCTGCACATCGCGGCCGATCGGCAGGCTGTCGCCGCGGCTTAAGTAGCGCGGCGGGCGGTCGATCTGGTCGAGCGATTTCAGCATCGCCTCGGCCGGCCCGTTGCCGACGGCGTGCAGGCGGAACCGCGGGCTGGTGAACACGTCGTGCACGTCGTACGCGCTCACCACATCGCTCACCGCGCTGATGTGATCGTAATCGCCGTGTGTGAGGAAGATGCTGTCGATCTCCCGTTGCCCGGCCGACCGCAGGAACGGGCCGATGCACTTGCGGACCATGTCGGTCTGCGTCATCGAGCCGGCGTCGATCATGAACGTGCGATCGCTCGGCGTTTGAATGACGGCCGTCTGCCCCGCGCCGATCGCCAGCAGCGTGAGGCGCATCGAGTGCTGTGGCACGATCTGCGTCGCCCGCCCTGTCGCCAGCGGCAGAAAGATCGCGAGCAGGCAAAGGCCCGGCGGAAGAAACCGCAGCGCCAGTTGCCACTTCGGCCGGCGCGACGGAATCAAAAACACCGCCAGCCCGGCGTAGTACGCGAGCATCAACCACACCGGCGGCGCCGGCAGCGGCACGTTGCTCTTCGGCAGCAGCGCGAGCCAGCCAACGAGGTGCCGCGTCCAAGCGATCGGCTGCGTCGCGATCCACGCCCACGCGCCCGCGCCGCTCGGCCAGGCCAGCGTGAGAATCACCTTCGCGAACCCGCCCATCAGCGCCAGCACCACCACGGGGCCGAGCACAATGCCCGCGGGAATCGCCCACGGATTCAGCTGGCCGAAGTGGTAGGCGATCAGCGGGATCGACACCAGCCACGCAACCAGCCCCGCGCCGAACGCCGTCGTCAGCCAGTGATCGGTCTTGCGACTGGCGCGAACCAGCAACGTCGGCTCGCGAAAATCCGGATCGAGATAATCGCCGCGCCATTGGCGGAACGATTCGATCGCCCTCCGCGTGAACAGGATCAGCCCCAGCACCGTGCCGAAGCCGAGCTGAAAGCGCGCGTTGAACAAGTCCATCGGGTGATAGACCAGCATCAAAATCGCCGCGACTGCGAGGATCTGGATCGAGTCGATCCGCCGCCGCAGCAGCAGGCCGGCGGCGATCGCGAGGCTCATCACCACCGCGCGCATCACCGGCGGCGAAGGCATGGCGATCGAGCCGTACACGAGCACGAAGCTCGCCACGATCAGCAGCGTCCACCGCGGGGCGATCCGCAGCAGCCGGCAGAACAGCAGCATCAATCCGCTCAGCACGGCCACGTGCATTCCGCTGATCGAGAGGTGATGGCTCGTGCCGGTCTGCTTGAACTGGTCCTGCACGTCGCGCAGCTCGGGGTCGCTGTCGCCGACGAGCAGGGCCCGCAGCAGCGCGTGATCGAGCGACCGTTCAGCCGGGAATCCCATCGCAAGCAACTGCCGCGTGCGCTCGCGAAGGCGAGCGAGTAGGCCGGGATCGGCGGCGGTCACGATTTCGATGTTCGCCGCCTGCTGGATTTGCAGGGACGCGAGGATTCGCTGGTCGCGATAATATTTCGACCAGTCGAATTGGCCGGGGTTCATTGCCGGGCCCGGCCGTTGCAGCAGGCCGAGCGCGCGAATCGTCTGACCGGCCGCCAGTCGCGGGTGTGGCTGGCTGATCTGCACAAGCACCTGGCCTTCACACTTCTCCCAGCCGGCCCAGGTTTTGATCCGCGTCACGCTCGCCAGCGTCACTTGCTTCGGCGGAAGCGAGCGGTATTGGCCGAACGAATTCGCCAGCACGCGCGGCGGTTGATCGATGTGCAGCTCGATCTGCGCCAATCGCGGCGTGTCGGTGGCGAAGTGCGCGACGTGATCGGCCGGGTAGTAAAACGCGTCGACTTGCGCCAGCGTGATGCCCGCGAAGATCATCGCGACGAGCAGCGCCGCGCAACTCCGCCACGGCCGGCTTCGCGCGATGATCGCGACGACGACGCATGCGATCGCCACGATCGCCCACGCGACCGGCATGAGCAATCGCACCCCGCCGCCTGCCCATTCCAGCGGCTGGAACGGAACGCGCGCGTGGATCGCGATCCCGATCATCAACCCCGCCGCCGCCAGCACCGCCGGGCGGCGCGCGATCCATTCTTTCGCCGCGATAGTCGCCGGGTCGATCAGCGCCGGCGCGTCCGCCGCCGGTTCCTCGGGTAGCACCTCGTCCAGATCGGTCCCCTCTTCCGACATGGGATTGACTCTATCGACCCCTCGCCTGCCGTCTCAACTTCTCGGCGGTGCTGCGACATCCCCATCGCCTCGCCGGACTGCATTTCGTAGCATGGGCTACCAGCCCATTTTTTTGCTCGGAGGACATGGGCTGGTTGCCCATGCTACGAAATGCAAATTAAGCGATGCCGCGATGCCAACACCATGACATTTCGGATCGCCGCCGTTCGCGGGTAAGATCCGATTGCGTGGTGGCCGGGGACGGTTACGCCCATCTTCCCACGCCGCTTCTGAGCGTACTCGCGAAGAGGCGGTTCGAGCGTCGACCGGACTAATCCGCCTCTTCGCGAGTACGCTCAGAAGCGGCGTGATCGAAATCGTACGACTTTGATTCGACCTGTCAGCACGGAGTTCAGCGGAGTTCAACGGAGTTCAATCGCCATGTTCGCCATGATTCTTGGAGTCAGCCTGTTCCTCGGCCAAGCCAGCCCGATGCAGGCATTGCTCGCCCAGCCCGAAGCGCCCGCCGCCACGCAACCGACCACGCAGCCGACGCAAATCATCGTCGTGCCGCCCGGCGCCACTCTCGTCGATTCACACGGCACACCGGGCCTGATGCAAAGCCTCACCGGCACGAAGCTCGGCCAGGTTTTCACCGGCGAGCGGCCGCTCACGCTCAGCGACGTTAAAAATCCCGCCTTCTGGATCGACAACATCCGCGATCTCGTCGTCACCGTGCTCGCGTTCATCCCGCGATTGCTCGGCACGCTCATCTTCCTCTTCGTCTTCTGGCTGATCTATCGCGGCATACGCAAGATCGCCATGGGCAGCATGAAGAAAGGCGACGTCGATACCAGCATTCGCGACATGCTCGGCACGCTCATCAAGTGGACGGTGATGGGCTTCGGCATCGTGATCGCCTGCAACCAGCTGGGCATTCCGATCGTGGCGATGTTGACCGGCGTTTCGATCATCGGCCTGGCGGTCGGTTTCGCGGCGCAGGAAACGCTCGCGAACTTCATCGCCGGCATCGTGATTTTTTTAGACAAGCCGTTCAAAGTCGGCGACTGGATCGCGATCGATTCAGAGTTCGGCCAGGTGCGGCGGGTGACTTTCCGCTCCACCCGCGTGCTCACGCTCGATGGCGACATCATCGTCTTCCCCAACACGCAGATGCTGAACCACAAGGTGGCCAACCACAGCACCAACCCGATGAACCGCGTGACCGTGCCAATCGGCATCGCGTACAAGGAGTCGATCGACAACGCCCGTGAGGTGCTGCTCGTCGGGCCCAACAACGACCCGCGCATCTGCCGCACGCCCGCGCCCGAAGTCATCGTCCACGACTGCGGCGACAGCAGCATCAACCTGCAACTCCGCTTCTGGATCGAAGACGAATCCATCGAACACCGCATCGGCTACGAAATGATGGAAAAATCCAAGAAGGCTTTGGATGCGGCCGGCATTGAAATCCCGTTCCCGCACCTGCAGCTTTTCCTGGAAGACACCAAGGCATTAGGAAAACTCGCGAGCCGCGGCGACGACAAGCCGAAGGCGACGTGAGGTTGCCGATTTCCTTTGCTCTTCGGTAGGACAGGCATTCCTGCCTGTCACGGACGACGCGCCTTCGGTGGCCACACCTTCTTGCTGATGTCGATGCAGCGTCCGCGCATTCGGTAGGACAGACATTCCTGTCTGTCACGGGCGGATGATCTCATTCGTCCGTACTCTTCTGATCGATCGACCGCGCATCGGCGGACGAATCGAGGCGTACCTCGCTTCGTGACAGACAGGAATGGCTGTCCTACCAAAAGAAAAAGCATTCGAACGCGCACTCGCCGCGATTTTTCTCTTTCCGCCGACGTTCAAATTCACAACCCCCGGCCCGGCCGGTGCTTCGGCCGATTTCGATGGGTCCGGAAAGGGACGAAATGGTACGGAAAGGTACAAAAAGGTACGGAAAGGTACGGTCACTTCGCACGGGGAATTCACTTGTCAAAGAACAACGCCCCGATGCCGTGACGCGGGCCATCGAAGATGGCCGTTTTTCCGCCAAGCTGCGCGACACGTCCGAACTAACCGGCCATCTCCGCCGGCCCGCGTCACGAAAGCCGTCGACGTCGCTTGCGCGAAATCGCACCACTATCTATACGTCGGCCGACCAAAAAAGTCGGCCAAAATCTGCGATTTTTCGGCCGATTTTTCACATTTTTACAATCCCCGGCCGGGCCGGGAGTTGGGCCGTCGGGCCGTCACCGGAATTCCTTCGCCGACTCATTTTTCTTTGCAAGCTCGCCCGTTCGTGATGAAATGGCGCGTCGAACAAAGAGACGCAATCTTTGTCACGATCCGAAAATGAAAGACCCGATTCCAAAACTCGATTACGCGCTACCGCAACGTGCGAACATCGCTTCGCCCGTGCTGTTTGGCGTGTTCGGAATATTGATCGGCCTGTTCGGCGGACAGATGCTGGTGATGGGATGTACGGGAATTTATTTTACGAGACAGCATCCGAACTTTGTCACGTATCAGAGCGACATGACGGATGCCGTCATCTTTCTGGTACTGGGTTTATTCTGTGAAGGGATTGCCATTCGTTGGTGCATAGGCGTGTTCCGAAGGAGGGCCGGCTGATTGCACATGCTACAGACGTTAATTTTCAACCATGGCCTCGCCAATTCACCACATGTCGATCGTTCGCTATTACCGTGACGGCCGGCCATGGGATGACGAGCGAATCAAGTCGCCCGCGTGGGCTGACGTCGAGACAGCCATTCGTCGAATGGACAACTATTGTTTTCACTGGGTCTCGCTCAGCACGACCGGCGACGACCCGGATGAGAGTTCATTCAATGTGATGGGGGGGCGGGGCGCTAGGCACTGTTCCATATGATGGGCGATTGGCAATACGAGGATCCCGCCGGCAGTGATGCGGAAGCCCGACTTTGGGACGGCGACCAAGGTTATTACTGTAAAGAAATGAACATTCTCACGGACATCGAGAAAGTTCTGCGAATTACGAAAGAATACTATGCGACGGGTTCCTATAAGAACCTTGATGAAGTTAAATAGTCCCACTATCGGGGAACAATGAAAACTTCACATCATGTTTGACCAGTAACGCTCAGTAACAACTATCATGCAACTCTCCCAAACCTATCCCTCCCCAACCGCCCGCCGCGCTGCCGAGGCGGAGCGGATCATGAATCAATACGGCCCCGAGGCGTTTCGTGAGATCATGGAAATGCTCGAGCGGAATTTCCTCGTGCTGCACAACCGCGCACAGGTGCTGCTGGGGTTGTGCGGCATTATCATTTCGACGACGGGATTTTCCGGCCGAAACATCGCCGGCAGTAGTTTGACGGGGCAAATCCTCATCATCATCGGCGTGGCGATGGTGCTGATTTCCGCGGCGGTGGTCTGCTGGAGCGTGCTGCACCTGCGGTGGCTCACCATGACGCCCGGCGACGACCTGCGGCAATGGCTGACCGCCAGCCTCGCGTACCGCGATTACAAAACCACGTGCTACCGGATCGCGCTGTTCATCATGATGACCGGCCTGACAGCGTACGTGGCGGCGATCGTGCTGATGCTCCTTAACCCGAACGCACCGACGATCCCGGCGCGGTGAACGTATTGCTTGCATTGATTTCGGTGGCACAGACATTCCTGTCTGTGACGAAGCGAGGTACGCCTCGATTCGTGACCTTCGGCGGGAAGCAAATTCACGGGTGGACGAGTACATCCGCCCGTCACAGACACGAATGTCTGTGCCACCGAATGCATAGGCACCGGTCATCGGGACGGGTCGATAATTCTTCTCCACTTCGTTTTCGTTACGATGCACGCATGACCGATCTTGAGGCATCCCCGCAACCGCGGTCTGTTACGGCCCAGCGGCCGCTGGTGGTTCTGATGATGCTTTACCTTGCCTACATCGGCGCGTTTTATGGCGGGCTCATACCGATTCCGCTGGGTAATCCTGAAACGGACCCGGCGACGCTTCGCCCGGTCAATCTCGTCCTCGCGCTCGATGCGTTCACGCTCGCCCTTTGTGTTTGGGCTCTTTTTCCCTGGCGCGGAAGGGTCTGGACTTATCTGGCCTTTCTCCGGCTCTCTCTTCTTAGGGCCGGCATTGCCATTGCGTGGCGGCTGATAGAACCGGCTCGCTTGTGAGCATCCCGCGTATGGAATGACGTCCGGCGGAGGGTTCAATCGTGGCGATGAAGAAACTGAAGCCAAAAGCCGCAAAGAAACCTGCGAAGCCCAAGGCTTCCACGCCGCCGCCGGGTGAGTGGCCGCGATCAAAACGGCCGAAGATTTTTCGGCGGACTTGGTAGAATGCGGGCGGGAGGAAATAGTCATGTCCTACGAAATCCGAATCGAAAATATCCCCGAACCGCGACCGCTCGCTGTCGTTCGTCGCAAGGCTAGGTCGGCGGAGCTTTCGAAGATCATTCCCGCCTGCTGCGGGATCGTGTGGGGCGTGGTTAAGTCGGCGCCGATCGCGGGGGCGGGGCGGCTGGTAGCGGTGTACTGGGACGGGGAGATCAATCTCGAAATCGGCGTGGAGGTGGAGCGGCCGATCACTGAGCTCGATGGGACGATCGGCCTCGGCGAGGTCGTGCCGTCAGCGATCCCGGCGGGGGCGGCGGCGACGACGGTGCACTTCGGGCCGTACGATCGGCTCGCCGCCGCGCACCAGGCGGTGCGCGATTGGGCCGCCGCTAACGGCCACGCGCTGGCGGGCCCGAGCTGGGAAATCTACGGCCACTGGCTGCCGACTTGGAACAGCGACCCGTCGCTGATTCGCACGGACGTGTATTGGCTGCTGAAGGCGGGCGGCGATTCGTGCGACGCATCCGTAAAAGGGAGCAAGTGAAGCGGCGATTTCGCAACATTGCGACAGGAATTTCGCTGATGCTGCTCCTCGCCAATTGCGGGCTGTGGGTGTCGAGCTATTTTCGCGTGATCGGATTTTCTCATACCCTCTTTCTCGGAACACAGGTGCGCGGCGGGAGTGGCATTTGGTCGAGGGGCGGGCGCATCTTGATTGACACGGCGCGACACGTGGATGTTCCTCGCTGGCCGGGATGGCGGGGTTGGAATTTCACCATCGATCCGTTTGTGAAACGCCAGGAATTTGTAGACTCGCCTTCTATTACGATCTGGCATTTGATGGGCTTTCGGTGTGCACTGATCATCTCGCCCAGCGGCGACGGAACGCAAGTTGAAACAGCCGCGATCGCCGTGCCGTATTGGTCGCTGGCGGTGCTGACCGCGATTCTCCCGTCGCTCACATTCGGGCGGACATTGCGAAGGCGTCGCGCCATCGCAGCCGGATTGTGTCCAATCTGTGGATACGATCTCCGCGCGTCGCCGGAGCGTTGCCCCGAATGTGGCCATGCGATCGCCGGTACCGCGGAGAACACATCGCCGATCGTTCGCGGAGCCTGACATCCCGACCATTCTGCAAAATCACTACGTCCTGGCCGTTCACAATGCCCGCGAGTCGGCGAAGTTTTTTGTCGAGGCGCTTGGGTTTGCAATCACGTTCGACGAGCAGGGCTGGGTCTTCGTGACGAAAGACAGCTGCATGATCATGATCGGCGAGTGTCCGGACGATCTGCCGCCGAGCGAACTCGGGTGCCATAATTATTTCGCGTACCTGCGGGTGGATGACGTGGACGGGTATTATCGTCGCCTGAGGGAACTCGGCGTGCGGCTGCTGAATGAGGTGAGCGACAAGCCGTGCGGGATGCGAGAATTCGGGCTGATGACGCCGGACGGGCATCGGATTATGATCGGGCAGCGGATTCAAACGGCGGAGTAACGATTCCTAACGAAAGACCATTGATCGGTTTTTACACGCTGGTCGCTGTGCGACCGGCGGGCGGAATCCGGCCGCACAGCGACCGGCGTGAAAAATAAATTGTCGTTAACGATTCACCGGAGAGAAAAATGAAAATCGCAACACCCTGGATGCGCACGACGTGTCTGCTCGTGATCGCGGGATGGATGGTCACGTCGGCGGCCGCGGCGCCGAAGGCTCCGGAGAAGACGGCTCCCGCGAAACAGGCCGAGCCGCAGAAAATTCTCATGATCGGCAACAGCCTCACGTACACGTGGAATATCCCCGCGATTCTCGAGCATTTCGCGACGGCCACCCATCGCACGCTCAGCGTGACACAGCACATCGCCGGCGGGAAGGATCTGGCGTACCACTGGATCACGAAGGTCAAGCCGACCGACACCACCGCCAAGGAGGCCATCGAGCAAGGCGGGTTCGACCTGGTCATCGTGCAGGAATATTCCAACATCCTGCAGAAAAAGGAGGGGCAGGACTCGTTCAAAAAGCTCGCGCCGGATTACATCAAGGCCATCCGCGATAAATCGATGCAGCCGATGTTGTACATGGCCCACCCGACGGCGAAGGAAGTGAAACTCGAACCCCTCAAGTCGATCATCGACGCCAACACCAAGATGGCCGACGAGCAGGGCGTCGCGTGCGCGCCGGTGGCGATCGCGTTCGCGAAGTTCGCGGAGAAGTATCCGAAGATCGCGCTGATCGATAATCAGGTCGATCTGAAGTACGCACAGAACAAAGTGAATACGCATCAGTCGCCGTTCGGCTCGTACCTGGCGGCGTGCACGTTGTACGCGGCGATCTACAAGGAAAGCCCGGTGGGCCTTAGCTTCCACGCCGCGTTCGACGGCAAGACGGAAATCGCCATCGACGCCGAAGACGCCAAGGCCGCCCAGCAAATCGCGTGGGACGTGTGGCAGGAGTACTCCGCCAAGCACCCGCCGGCCAAACCGGTGAAGGCGAAGTAGGGCGCGACCTTCTGATAGTGCTGTAAAAGTCGGCAATCTCGGGCTCCGTCGTCCTGGAGTACTCCGAAGGATCTAGCCTAATCTCGCGGAAAGCTAGTTCCTTCGGAGTACCTCAGGATGACGAGGCGCATCGGTGCGGACATTTTGTAGACGCTCTCAAGCTTTCTTTTCCCTAAAACCGTGATTGGCGTGGACGTCGTAGTTCATGCCATAGATTTTTTTCAGATCGCGGATGACCTCGAACGATTTTTTGCTGTACGGGCTGGCGCACGCCTTGCCTTCCTGTCCGCGGATCGGCTCGAACGAGTGGAGCACGAGTTCCTCCAATAGCTCGCCGAGCGTGACCTCATGAAACTCCGCCAGCCCCTTGAGCACCTGCACCATCCGCTTCTCCAGCCGCACGCCGAGCTGCACGCGTTCGACGGGGATTTCCTTCGCTTCCTTAACCATGGCCACTCCTTGGTGAATTGTTATTGAGTTACCAAGGTAACAATATAACAAGCGATATGGGTAGTGCAAGACAATTCCGGCGATTGAGTTGCCGGCAGCATTTGCGGCAGGAATCTTCAGGGCATGGTGATCCGGCCGCACCCAGTTTCATTGCCGCGCGGCACGCCGGGCGTGGTACATGATGCGGCAGAGTGATACCATGTTCCTCCCGAGTTTAATTGAGGAACCCACAATGAATTGTCTGAACCGCCTTCCGCTCGTCGGCTGTATTGTCTTTTTGCTACCGATGGTGACGGCCCCTCGCACGTTCGGTCAGGCCGATAAGGTGGATCGGTCGGCGTTCAAAGACTTCGCTCTTTCTCCGGAGATCATGACCTCCGCCGCGTCGCAGACGTTGGCGTTTCGCGGCGGGAACAAGATGCAGAACGGGCCGCAGAAGGAAGCGTATGGGATTTATCTCGACGCGCTGGTCACGTGCCTCAACCCCGAAACGAAGACGGCCGACGGGAAATTGTTAAAGGACGTGTTGCTTGCGCAAGTCCGTAACCTGCTCGTCGGCGGGCATGAGCCTAATGCCGCTTGCGGGCTCGACGGCTGGACGCACGGCACGATCGCGCAAGTCTTCCTTCTCGTGAAGAAAACGCCGGAAGTCTGGAGCCAGCTGACGGCTGACGAAAAAAGCCGGATGGACTGGATCATGAAAGCGATGGCCGTCGCCGGGCACTTCGGCTACGACGACGGGAACAATTACAACACCTCGCTTCACGCAGACGACAACTCTTACAAGAAATGGAACCCGAATCACCGGCTGTATCTGCTGGTGGTGCTGTCGGCGGCGGATTATTTCGGGCCGAAAGAGCTGGATGAGATTTTTACGTCGTTCAGCTACGACGAGTACCTGAAGAAGTTCGACGAGTACGGATTCGCCAACATAAAGGCCGTCTGGACGTGCTATGACTGGAAGCCGATCCTGGAAAACGGCGGTCCGTACATTTCTCCCAAGACCAAGAAGCAGATGGGCACCGGCACGGGCGTGAAGCATCCGTTCACGTACGACAAAATTCCGCTGGCCAACATCGCCGAGATTTACTGCTCCGTTGCGGAGTACTGCTACAGCAAAACGGTCACGAACGGGATCGAAGGGGAGTCGTGGATTCTGAACAAAGGCTCGTCGCCGTTCCTCGGCCAGCCGGGCATGATCATGGAGTTCCAAACTCACGACGCCGAGGGCAACCGCAGCTCACTGTCCTACTGCAATGAAGATTTCTGCGCCTACACCACGATGATGATGACGCTGAAGGTCGTCGGGCATTGGCCGGCGGATAACGAGCGCTGCCGGAAGGTGGAGAAGCTCATGTACGTCGGCAACGAGGATTTTCTTTACAAAAACGCCACGGGTTTCCATTCCTTCGCCCACGGCAAAGGGAAGGACGATGAGAAACTCGAAAACGGGAAGTGGCTCGGCTTCCCCTACGTGGTGGAGTTGTGGAATAAGTACCTGAAAGACAACCTGAAGCCGCAAGAGGCCGGGGCGGCCAAGTGAGGCCTTCGTCGCACGGGCAACCTTCCCGTGGTCGAGGTACGCCGCGACAATCGGCCGTACCCGGGTGATAGGCAAGAGCGAAGCGATCAATCTTGCCAGGGAAGAGAAGATCGCTTCGCTCTTGCCTCATGAGCCGTGTACGGCTCATCGTGCGTGGGTACACGCACCCATGGGCAAGTTGCCCATGCTACGTCCGTGCAATAGTTCGGGTGGATCGGCACTTAAAACCCACCTATAATTCGTAAATTAGGCAAGCATCGCCGCCTGTGATGCGGACCCGGCGGGCGGGACATTGTTTCCGGCGCAAATTCTTGTTCCCCCTCCACGCTCCAGTCGGTAAACTAGCCGGGCGGCAGCAGGGCGCGACTTTTGTTCCCTCCGCAACGGCCTCGCCGTACACCGAAGGACCCGCATCATGGCACGACTTCAAAAGAAATTGGGCGAAATCCTAGTCGAGTACGGCCTGAAGCCGAAGGAAATCCTCGCCGCCCTCGAGCACGCCAAAACCAAGAACCTCCGCATCGGCGAAGCCCTCATCGATCTCAAAATCGCTACCGATGCGCAGGTCTACAAGGCGCTGGCCCAGCAACACAACATGGAGTACGTCGATCTCGACAAGACCTCCGTGGCTCCCAATGCCATCAACCTCGTGCCCGATGAGTTGATGAAGAAATACGTGATCGTTCCCCTCGGCATGGAGAGCGGCAGGATCCGCCTGGCGATCCACGACCCGCTCGACCTGGAAATGCTCGACATCCTGCGCTTCCGCCTGAATAAGGAAGTGCGCACGGTGCTGGCGCCGAAGAATCGCATCAAGGGCGTGCTCGACGAGCTGTTCGGCAGTACCTCCACCACCACCATCGACAAAACGATGGACCGCACGATCGACCGCCTCCGCGACTCGCTCGATAAATCGCTCGACAAGTCGATGGATAAATCGCTCGACCGATCGATCGATAAATCCATCGACATCTCCAACATGGGTGAAGACGGCGGCGGCGACGCGACGCAGGCGCCGATTATCAAGCTGGTATCAGCCATGATCGGCGAAGCAGTGCGCAGCCGGGCGAGCGATATTCACATCGAGCCGATGAAAGACCGCGTTCGCGTTCGCTACCGCATCGACGGCGAATGCGTGGAGCGCGACCGAATCCCCGTGCGAATGAAAGGCCCGCTGATTTCGCGACTGAAGATCATGGCGGGCGTCGATATCGCCGAAAAGCGCCTGCCGCAGGACGGGCGAATCAAGATGACCATCGACAAGCAGAACATCGACTTCCGCGTCAGCACGCTGCCGGCGTACCACGGCGAGTCAGTCGTGCTGCGTATTCTGCGGCCCGACAACGTGAAAATCGGTATTCAGAACATGGGCTTTGAAGAAGAGGATTACAAAGCCTTCCAGAAGATCATCAAACGGCCGAACGGAATCTTCCTGGTGACCGGGCCCACGGGCTCGGGCAAAACCACCACGCTGTACGGTGCGCTCAATGAACTCAATCGCCCCGATCGCAAGATCATCACGGCCGAGGACCCGGTGGAATACAACTTCGCCGGCATTAACCAGTGCCAGGTGAAAGAGCAGATCGGGCTGAAATTCGCGAACATTTTGCGAGCGATGCTGCGACAGGCGCCGAATATCATTCTCGTCGGTGAAATTCGCGACAAGGAAGTGGCCGAGGTCGCCGTGCAGGCGGCCCTTACGGGTCACCTGGTTTTCAGCACGCTGCACACGAATGACGCGCCGGGCGCCATCACGCGACTGATCGACATGGGCGTGAAACCGTTCCTCGTCGCCAGCAGCATCCAGGCCGTCATGGCCCAGCGACTGATCCGCGCCCTCTGCCCCAAGTGCAAGCAGCCCGATCGCGAGCCCGACCCGCGCTTCATGAAGCTCATCGGCCTGACCGAAAAGGACCTGACCGAACGCACCATCTTCAAACCCCGCGGCTGCGACTACTGCAACGGCCTGGGTTTCCGCGGGCGAATCGGCATCTTTGAAATGATGCAGATGAACAACGAAATCCGCACGCTCGCGTTCGAGCGCGCCCCGACCAACAAAATCCGTAAAGCCGCGATGGCAGGCGGAATGAAGTCGCTGCTGATGGACGGCAAGCTGAAGGTGCTCAACGGCGTAACGACGCCGGAAGAAGTCATCAAGGTTGCACAGGTTGACGGTCTGATCGATTAACGGAAGTAAATAATTATGTCATCCACGATTCAAATTGACCGATTGCTCGAAACGACGGTTCGCCGTGGCGCTTCAGACTTGCACTTGGCCGTCGGCAAGCCGCCGGTGTTGCGTCTGCATGGACACATGCGCGAGTTGCAGACGAAGGTGCTGGAAGCCGAAGACACCGCGGCGTTGATGAAATCGATCACGCCGGAGCGTATTCAGCAGGAATTCGAAGAAACCGGCTCCGGCGACTTCGGCTTTGCCTACGGCGAAGAGGCGAGATTCCGAGTATCGGTCTTCAAGCAGAAGGGCGTTTGCAGCATGGTGCTGCGAAAGATCCCGAACAAGCTGCTCACGTTCGAGCAGATCGGCTTGCCCAAGATGGCCGAGCAAATTTGTCGCCGGCCGCGTGGCATCTTTCTGGTGACCGGGCCGACCGGCTCGGGCAAGACGACGACGCTGGCGTCGATGATCAACTACATCAACGAGAATTACGATCGCCACATCATCACGATGGAAGAGCCGATCGAGTATTACCACAAGCACAAAAAGTCGGTCGTCGTGCAGCGCGAAATCGGCACGGATTGTCCGTCATTCAGCGAAGCATTGCGTCGCGCGTTGCGACAGGACCCGGACGTGATCCTGGTCGGTGAAATGCGAGATCTGACCACCATCGCCGCCGCCATCACCGCCGCTGAAACCGGGCACCTGGTGTTCGGCACGCTGCACACGAACGGGGCCGCCTCCACCGTCAACCGAATCATCGACGCGTTCCCGACCGATCAGCAGGAGCAGGTTCGCGTGCAGTTGGCGAACAACATGATCGCCGTGCTTTCGCAGGCGCTCTGCCCGCGCGTGGATACCGAAGGAATGGTCGCGGCGTATGAGTTCATGTACGTCACGCCGGGCATTCAGAATCTCATCCGCGAAAATAAAGTCTTCCGCATCGACTCCGAAATCCAAACCGGCAAGCGGTTCGGCATGCAGTTGCTCGACGACACGCTGTGGAACCTGCACCAGGCCGGCAAGATCAGCGCTGAAGAGGCGATCGACAAGAGCAAGAACCCCGGCGGCATGATGGACAAGTTCCAGCGTCACGGCCAAGACGTGGGCAAGGACGACGAAGGTCTCGCCGCCGAAGCTGCGGAAATCGCCGCCGGCGGAGCGCCAGGCGCGCCGGCACCCGGCGGGAAGGCCGCCCCGGGCGGAGCGAGCGACGCCGAGAAGCAGGCGCAAGTCGCCGCGAACCGCGCCCGCATGGCGGCGTTGTCGGCGAAGAAGTAGTGTGCGAGCGACAGTGTCGCGGTGAGAAATTTCGATACGGCGCGAGTGATTTCGAGTGCGATCGCGCAATGCGTCATCCTGAGGTACTCCGAAGGATCTAGCCTCCACGGGAGGTGTACGGGATCCTTCGGAGTATCTAAGGATGGCGAGTAAACCTCGGAGTAATTGAGGCATCGGTCGGAGTTGAGGTCGTAGAGCGAAGAAAAAAGAAGTCGTGATCCGTCACGCAGAATAGAAGAGGATCGTTATGTCACGTACCACGCCGCCGCCGCCCGGAGCGGGGAGCCCGGGGAGTCAGAATCAGCCGCGACCGAGCGGGTCCGTTGTTCCGCCGAAGCCGGCGGGCGGACCGTCGCCGGCATCGCCGGGAGCGCCGCGGCCTGGCGTCGCGCCGTCGACGGGCGGCGTTCGTCCGCCCGGATCACCGCCGACCGGTACCACGACCGGCGGGGCGGGCGGATCCTCGCGATTTCCTGCCGGCACCCCCGGTGCACCGGGCGCTCCGCGTCCCGGAGGCATGCCGCCGGCTCCCGGCGCTCGTCCGCCCGGTTCGCCGCCGATGGGCGGAACCAGCATGCCGGGCGCACCGCGCCCCATGCAGACCGGCCCCGGCGGAATGCCCGACATCGAGCGCGAGCTCAAAGGCCGGCAGATCGGCCGTGTGCTGATCAAGATGGGCAAGTGCACGCGCGAGCAGGTCGTTGAAGCGCTCAACTACCAGAAATCCAAGGGCGGCGCGCTCGGGCGAATCCTCATCGACCTCGGCTACGTGAAAGAAGCCGATCTGAACATCGGCTTGGCCGCGCAAAAGGGTTATGAACTCATCAGCCTTGAAGGCCTGAAGATTCCGCCCGCCACCATCGCCGCCGTGCCGGCGCAAACTGCGACCACGCACAAAATTTTGCCGCTGGAATTCGATCCGGTGACGAAAAAAATCACCGTCGCGATGGCCAGCCACGACAACTTCCGCGCCATCGACGACTTGCAGGGATTGATGGGCTACCGCGTGACGGCCAAGATCGCCGACCCGGACCAGCTCGATAAACTCATCAACCAGTTCTACAAGGGCGGCGTTGAAAGCCTCGGCGAAATCCTCGGCGAACTGCAGACCGACGACGCGCTCAAAGACCTGAAAAATCGCGGCGGGGCCGAGTCGATCGACCTCGACTCGCTCAAGGAAGCCGCCGACAGCAACCCGGTGCGAAAGCTGATCAACCTGGTGCTGCTGCAGGCGATCAAGGACAAGGCCTCCGACATTCACTTCGAGCCGTTCGAAAATGAATTCAAGATGCGCTACCGCATCGACGGCATCCTGTACGAAATGATGCCGCCGCCCGCGCACATCGCGCCGGCCATCTCGTCTCGTATTAAGGTCATGGCTAATCTCGACATCGCCGAGCGGCGCATGCCGCAGGACGGGCGTATCGAGTTGAACGTGAACAACCAGCCGATCGACTTGCGCGTATCAGTGCTGCCCACCATGTTCGGCGAAAGCGTCGTCATGCGCGTGCTCGATCGAAGCAACGTGCAGCTCGACCTGGACCGCATCGGCCTGCGCGACGACGACCTCGGCTACGTTCGCCAGCTCATCAGCAAGCCCAACGGCGTGGTGCTCGTCACCGGCCCGACCGGGTCGGGCAAAACCACGACACTGTATTCAGCATTGCGCGAGCTGAACGACCCGAGCAGCAAGCTGATTACCGCCGAAGACCCGGTGGAATATGACATCGACGGCATCATCCAGTGCCAGATCAAGGAAGAAATCGAGTTCACGTTCGCCCGCATTCTTCGCGCCATGCTGCGACAGGACCCGGACATCGTCCTCGTCGGCGAAATCCGCGATCACGAGACCGCCAAGATCACCATCGAAGCCGCACTCACCGGCCACCTGGTGTTCAGCACGCTGCACACCAACGATGCGCCGTCGTCCATCGCGCGATTGCTCGATCTGGGCCTCGAGCCGTTCCTGGTGACGGCCGCCATCGAAGGCATCATTGCTCAGCGCCTGGTGCGAAAGGTCTGCAACAACTGCAAGACCGAGTACACGCCCAGCGAAGAGCAGTTGATGGAACTCGACCTCCGCCCCGACGACGTGGCCGGCAAGAAGTTCTACTACGGCAAGGGTTGCGAAGTCTGCAACAACACCGGCTACAAGGGCCGACTGGGGTTGTACGAGATCATGATGCTCGACGACGAGATGCGCGACATGGTCATCAACCACGCCAGCACGCAGATGCTCCGCATGGAAAGCAAGAAGCGCGGGATGCGCACGCTGCGGCAATCGGGTTTGCTCTCGATCTACGACGGCGTGACGACGATCGAAGAAGTGGTGCGCGAAACGATCATGGAGGAAGGATAAGTCGCGAGAGCTGCCATGAGGTCGCCCTTCATCCGCGAAGGCGCAAGCGAGCGGCGGCGTTCAATCGGGCGACGAAGTCGCTTGCGCCTTCGCGGCAATTCTGATAAGCCGGCGGCTCCTCATTTATGGATCAACCCACGCAAGCCGCCGTGCCACCCGACGACGCGCATATCCCGCTCTGTGTTGACCTCGACGGCACGCTGGTTCGTACGGATCTGGCCTGGGAATCGGCCGGCGCGCTGGTGAAGCGCGATCCTTCCCTGTTTTTTAAAATCCCCTTCTGGCTTCTCACGACTGGGCGTACCGGCGTGAAGGCCCGACTCGCCGCGCTGCATCCGCTTGATCCGAAGACGCTGCCGTACCGACAGGAAGTGCTGGATCTGGTCGCCACGGTCCGCGCCGCCGGCCGGCCCGTGGTTCTGGCGACGGCGGCGGACGAGTCGTTCGCCCGGGCGGTCGCGGGGCACCTCGGCGTGTTTGATGGCGTCTTCGCCAGTGACGGGACGGTCAACCTCAAAGGACCGCACAAGCTCGAAGCGCTGAAGAAGGCGTACCCCGGCGGTTTCGATTACGTCGGTGATTCAACCGCCGACGTACCGATCTTTTCGGCCTCGCGAAAAGCGTATATGGTCGAGCCCACCCTCGCCGTGCAGGTGGCGGCGAAAAAATGGCCCGACGCGGGCATGCTCGTACGCCGGACGACGAACGACAACTTTGAGATTTTCAAGCTGCTTCGTCCGCACCAGTGGTTCAAGAATCTGCTGATCTTCGTGCCGCTGATCATGGCGCACAAAGTTCAGAATTCCACACTCGTCATCCATTCGGTCATCGCGTTCTACGCCTTCTGCATGGCCGCTTCGTGCGTGTACGTGATCAATGATCTGCTGGACGTGGCAGACGATCGGCAGCACCCGAAAAAGATGCGTCGCCCGATCGCCAGCGGTGCCGTCACGCCGCAGTTGGCTGCGGGCGCGGCGATCTGGTTGTTCGTCCTGTCATTCAGTGTGGCCGGGTTCGCATTGCCGTGGCGGTTTTCGTTCTGGCTGGCGTTTTATTTCGCGACCAGTCTCGCTTACTGCGTGGTGCTGAAGCGGAAACTGCTAATCGACGTCTTCGCGCTGGCCGGCCTGTACACGCTGCGCATCCTCGCTGGCGGCGGGGCGGTGATGGTGCCGATCTCGCCGTGGCTGATGGCTTTTTCGATGTTCATCTTCACGTCGCTGGCGTTCGCCAAGCGCGTGGTCGAGTTACAGATGCAGGCAGCCCGCGGGCAGGACAAACTCGCCGGCCGTGGGTACGGCAGCGCGGACATCCCGGTGCTGACCGTCGCCGGCGCATCTACCGGCTACGCAGCGATCCTGGTCTTTGCGCTCTACATCAGCAGCGAGATCGTGACGAAGCTTTACCCGTCGCCGTTCGCGCTGTGGCTGATCTGCCCGCTGATGATGTACTGGATCACGCGCGTCTGGATTTTCGTCGGCCGGGGAAAGCTCGATGACGACCCGGTGAAGTTCGCGATGCGCGACCGCGTCTCATGGTACGTGGCCGGCGCGGTGGCGGTGCTGATGGTCATCGCGTCGACCCATTGGCTGGGGACGACGTGATGGCTGAGGCGACGAAGCCAACTTCCACCACACCGGCGGTGCTTTCGGAATGGGCGGCCGAGTTGTACGCGGACGCGCCGCTCGTGCCGCGCAACATGGCGAAGTACCGGCCGTACATTTGTCCGTTTCATCTGCTGCTGGATCAGTTCGATCGTCCCAAGACGGTGCTGGATGTCGGCTGCGGGTCGGGATTGCTGCTTGGGCTTCTTCACAAAGCCGGGCGACTGGAAAAGGGAATCGGCTTCGATTCCAGCCATGTGGCGGTTGAAGCGGGCCAGAAGATGGCGGCGAAATTCGCGCCGGAGACGATCAACATTCGCTACCTCGATGTCGGCCAGCCCTGGCCGGACGGATTGTTCGACGTCGTCTCAATCATTGACGTGATGCATCACGTCCCGCCGCCCGTGCAGAAGCAGGTGCTGCTGCAGGCCGCGGCGAAAGTCGCGCCGGGCGGCATCCTGCTCTACAAGGACATGGCCCGCCGGCCGGTGTGGCGCGCGTCGATGAACCGCCTGCACGATCTGGTGATGGCCAGGCAGTGGATTCATTACCTGCCGGTGAAAGATGCCGAATCGTGGCTCGCCGCCGAAAGGTGGAAGTTGCCGGTGAGCCGCGACACGAGCATGCTGTGGTATCAACACGAGATGCGAGTATTTTCGCGAGACTAATCCGCGCGAATTTATTCCGGCGCACTAAAGCTTCGGAAAGAAATGCCCAGTGCTTTCGTCGCGGTGAAATCCGGTGACGGATTGCTGTTCATCAGGCTGATCAAGCTGTCGCTGCGCGTTCGCGGGCGCAGGCCGATGGATTCCAGCGTTTTCAGACCAAGCCAAAGCAGTCGCCATGGAATCGGGACCGGGATTTTTTTCCTGCTGGCAAGGCGGGTCATGATTTGTTTCAGAGTGAGCGGGGTTTCATTCGCCGCGATGATTGGGCGATCCGGCCGCGCGTCAGAGCCCGCCAGTTGCACGATCAGCCGGCCTAAATCTTCTTCGTGGTCGAGGTATTGCGGCTGATTTCCGGAGCCGACCATCGGCATGACGACCGGCAGGCCGGCGAGTTTGCCAAGCGATCCCATCATCCCGCCGCTGCTGCCGCCCCACACCAGGCCGGGGCGGACGATCACCACGCCGAGCGCGGCGGATTGGTTTTCCAATTCCAATTTCGCTCGGCCGTACTCGGAGACGCATCCTTCGAATGCGCTGATCGACGAAATGAGTATCAGCCGCTTCACGTCGGCGGCCTGTGCGGCGCGGAAGAGCGCCATCGAGCCTTCGACGTTCGCCTTCTGAATCGCGTCCCAGCCGTAAGCGAGAAAGTCGTACGCGGCGTGGATCAGCACGTCGATGCCGCCGAAGAGATCGGGCGATAACGGCTCGCCGAGGGCGAAGCGGCGCGAGTCTGCTTCGCCCGCAGAGCGCTGGAGGGAAATCGCCCGCCAGCCGTTGGTGGTGATCGCGCGGCGAAGCACTGATCCGACGTAACCATTCCCGCCGGTGACGGCCACCGTCAGCGTTGGGGAACGATCCCTGCTCATAGTTCCACGCTTCCAATCCGATGTGCGTTGGCCATCACCGAGAGCGTGATGGTCGTCGCCGGCACAGTGGGGAACGTGCTGGAATCGATCAGGTGAACGCGCGAAAAATCGGGCGGCCGGCCGAGCGTGTCGGACTGGAACGGGCCGGGGTTATTGCGCATCGGGAATGTCCCGCCGTTGTGAAATCCTCGGCCGGCGTCGGGGATGTTGAGCATCGGCTTGACGGGAAATCCGCCGAGCTGCCGGCGGTGCCGCGCGAGTTTTTTCATGAGCGCCCCGATTCGCGTGCGATGATCGCTGATGGCCGGGCGGCTCGTCAAGGTCATTTTCGATCGGTCGCCGTCGCGGCGCAGGCGCAGTTCAATCGACGGGGATTCGGTCGAGTGCAAGTATCCCTGCAGAATGTGCAGCCGCCCGAGCGCTGCTTCAACGGCGGGGCGCATAACGCCGTACGCGGGGCCGAGCATTTTCTTGATCGCGCCGACGTACAGATCGTTGTACGTGTAGAGTTGCAGGTGAACCGTGTTCGCGCTGACGGCGGGGTCGAGAATTTCCAGGAAGAGTTGCGAGAGCGTGTGCAGCGGCTCGGTCGCCACGCCGCGTTGGCCGCGCCAACGCATCCACGGGACGAGAAAGTAGCTGCTGTCGGCGAGCGTGATTGGCGTGTCGTACGCCTGCATCGATTCGAGCAGAATTCGCGTTGAATTGAGCACGCCGGCGCCGAGGTAAACGCGCTCGGCGACGAAAATCAACGGGGAACTATCCTGCTTGCTGATCGCGTGGATCGTGACTTCACCGGCCGACTCGTTCACACGTTGCACGATCACGCCGGGCGTGTAGGTGAAATTGGGGTCGCGCATCAACCGCGGCAAAAGCTGGGCGGAATTGAAAATCAGTTCATAGGGACAGCCGTACATGCACAGGCCGCAGTAGACGCAGTCCTTGGCGCGCACGGCGAGGCGCGATGATCCGACGAAAATTCCCGCGTCTTTCAGCGACGGCAATGACGGGCGGATTTTATCCAGCAGCGATTTAGCCTGCAGGCTGGGCCGCAGCGCGGTCGGGTGATCGTGATAGAGCGGCCATTTCTCCGCGAGATCATCAGCCACTGCGCTGTAGTCGATCTGTGCGAGCACCGCGACGTAATGCGGCGCGAGCTGCGCCTGCGTGATCGGCCAACCTGCGAGATCATGCTGAGCGTAAGGCATCATCGCCGCGCCCCACACCGTGCTGAATCCGCCGGCAGCAAGCGAGGCGGTGAGATTCACGTTCTTCAATTCCAACGGCGTGAAACGATCGACGTCGCGGTACGGATAGTCCGAGCCGTACGCGTATTTCAGGCCGACGCCTTTGCGATCGGGCGCGACATTCTGCTTGAGAAAAGATATTTTTCCCGGCGTCCACTGTGGCCGCGGGGTCTGTTGCAGTTGTACGAGCGACTGGCGGAGTGTCGGCTCGAGTTGGTTACCGGCGTCGAGCATCGTGACGCGCTGCCCGCGCCCGAGCAGTGCGAAGGCCGCGAATACGCCGGCGGGGCCGGAGCCGACGACGTAGTTCATAGTCGGGCCTCGGGCCGAGAGCGAACGCGCATCCCCAGCACGCTGAGGAAAAAGCTGAAGAGCATTACCTGCGCGCCGAGCGTCACGGCAAGCAGGGCCGGCACGAGCATGCGGAGCGTGCGGTCGGGATTCAACTCGCCAAAGGAGGCTTTGCCCCAGGCGAGAAAGGTCATGAGAATTCCCGCGACGCCGAGCACGATCAACACCAGGCCGGCAACCAGGCCGACTTCGAGCGTCACGATTTTGAACAATCGGCTCAGGCGCGGGTCGGGCGGGATGAGTCCTTCGTTGATCGCGAACGCCTTGGACATGACGGCAAAGAGAATCGCCTGAAAGCCGACGAGCATCGCCACGCCGGAGCACAGCAGCGTGTGAATGTCGAATGAAACCGAACCGATCTGCCGCCGCTCGGGCAAGAGCCAAAGGCCGACAAGCATCCCGCTGAAGAAGAGCGCGAATCCCGGCACGAAGAAGAGCCACTTCGGGCTGAACAGGAGCATGAACCGCAAGTGCCGCCATCCGTCGCGCCACGGCTTGAGGTGGGGCGGTCGACTTCGGCCGTCGGGGCTGAGCGTCGTGGGGACTTCGGTCACTTTCATGCCCAGGAGCGTGGCCTTGATGACCATTTCGCTGGCGAACTCCATGCCGGTGGTCTGAAGTTGCATGCGGTCGAACGCGTCGCGCGAGTACCCTCGAAGGCCGCAATGAAAATCCTTGGCGGGGCAGCGAAAAAACAGCCGGCCGATCGCCGACAGCACCGGATTGCCGATGTAGCGGTTCTTCCACGGCATCGCGCCGGGCTTGATGCCTCCTCGGAAGCGATTGCCGATGACCAGGTCGAATCCTTCCCGAAGCTTGTCCATAAACGGCTGAAGCTCGGCGAAGTCGTAGCTTCCGTCGGAATCAGCCATGATGATGTATCGACCGAGCGCGCCGAGAGTTGCTCCATGCAGCGCCGCCCCGTATCCACGGACGGCGACCTCGACGACCCGCGCCCCGCATCGAGTTGCGATGGCCTGCGAGCCGTCGGTTGAGCCGTTATCCCCCACAACGATCTCGCCCGATACGTTGTGGTCGCGCAAGTACTTTTGGGCCTTGTGGATACAGGCTTCGAGCGTCTCCGATTCGTTCAAGCAGGGCATGACGATCGTGAGCTCTAACTCTCTATTTTCATAAGAGTTATCGCTTATCGGCACCGGCTGAGTGGAAGTGGCGATTGTCACAGACCTTGACCGTAGGAGATTGGGCGTCGGGATCGAGGAAAAACATATCACGTGACTGGAGTGGCCGCAAATTCTGATCGCCGCGATGCTTGTGGGTCTGGGCCGGTTGATTATCGAGTTTTTGAAGGTGCTTACCGCGGCGAGGGCGTCATTCCTTCAAATAAACAGTGCCTTGTGGGTGGACACGCCGTATAATTCGTCACTCTGCGGTCCTTCGTCCCGCTGTTGGAGATACGTCTATGCCCACCTTCGCTTATGAAGCCATGAATTCGTCCGGCCAGGAAGTTAAAGACGAGCTCGAAGCCGCCTCGTCGGATGAAGCCATCGTTAAAATCCGCGCCAAGGGGTATTTCCCCACGAAAGTGCGCGAAAAGGCCGCCAAGAAGAAGGCCGGCAAAAAGGCCGAGGCGGAACTCGTCCAGACCAAGCGGAAGATGCCGATTTCCATCGGCGGCGTGCCGAAGAAGCAACTGGTGGCGTTCACACGCCAGCTTTCCACGCTGCAAGACGCCGGCCTGCCGATCCTTCGCTCGCTGCAGATCCTCGAGCAGCAGCAGAAGCCCGGCCTGCTCAAGGCGATCATCGGCGGCGTGGCGGATGAAGTCGAAGGCGGCGGCACACTATCAGACGCGATGAGTAAGTACCCCAAAGCCTTCGACAAGCTCTACGTCAACATGATCAACGCCGGCGAACTGGGCGGCGTGCTCGATATCATCCTCTCACGTCTGGCCGACTTCATGGAAAAGGCCGCCAAGCTCAAAAAGAAAGTCATCGGCGCCATGATCTACCCGACGGTGGTTATCTCCATCGCGATCGGCATTGTGTCGATGATCATGGTCTTCGTCATTCCGAAGTTCGAGACAATCTTCAGAGATTACAAGGTGGAATTGCCGGGCATCACCAAGGTGCTGCTGGTCACCAGCCGCTGGTTCGCCAACGATTACGGCTGGGCGTACGTGCTGTTCTCGCCGATCATATTATTCGTTTCATTGCGACTGATAAGAATGAGCGAAGGGGGAAAATACGCCACCGATCTAACGCTGTTAAAAATACCCATCGTCGGCACGATCATCGGCAAGGGCTCCATTGCCCGCTTTACCCGAACGCTCGGCACGCTCATCAGTGCCGGCGTGCCGATCCTGGACGCCATCAACATCACCAAGGAAACCTGCGGCAACGAAGTGTACGGCAGGGCGCTTGCGAAAGTGCACGACGCCATCCGTGAAGGCGAGTCGATGGCCGACCCGCTCCGCGCCACCAAGGTCTGCGACGCCATCGTCATCAACATGATCGACGTCGGCGAAGAGACCGGCGACCTGGACAAAATGCTGATGAAGATCGCCGACAATTACGACAGCGACGTCGACGTGCTCGTCGGCTCGCTGATCAGCATTTTGGAACCGGTGATGGTCGTGATCCTCGGCCTGATCGTCGGTTTCATTGTCGTGGCGTTGTTCGCGCCGATGATCACGCTGATTCAGTCGGTCTCCAGTCCGCCCAAGCACTAGCCGGCGGTTCGAATTCGAACCAGAGGAGAAGTATGACGAGGAAGACACAAAGCCGATCCGTCGGCGGATTTACGCTGGTGGAACTGCTGGTGGTGATGGGGATCATCGCGGTCCTGGTCAGCATTCTCGTGCCGGTGGTCAACTCCGCCCGCCGATCCGCTTACGCCGCCGATTCGCGGAACCAGATCAAGAACCTGGGTAACGCGATCGATCGATATTACTCTGATTTTTCAGCGTATCCCGGGCCCTACAGCAATGCCGATCTGGCCAGCGCCCCTTCGGGCGTGAGCAACGGCGCGCCGGGCGGAAGCGGTCGCAAGACCACCGGATTGATCGGTAAACTGTCAGCGTCGGAGAATCTCACGATCGCCCTTTGCGGCGGCTGGGTCAGTACCGGCGCCTCGCCGGCATGGACATTCAGCTATGTGCCTGCCGATCTCGGCAAAGGTCCGCTCACCTTCGGCACGCCGCAACGACGCATGGCCGCCTACATTGACGCTACCCCGCAAACCCTCTCGATCGCCGGCAGCTCGCTCGATACGTCGGCTCAGTTTGGATACAACGAAGCGCTCGGCGTGAACACCGGCGTCCCGGAATTCATCGACAAATTCCCCGCCGCCATGCCCATCATTTACATCCGCGCCAAAGTCGGCGCGCCGGCGTCGGCGGATACGTCGGGCACGCTGCAGTACGACTCCACCGAGTTCTGCGCGTACACCCCGGGCAATCCCGCTGCTCCGCCGAATCCCGGCGATAATTACGCCTACCCCACGTGGGACGCCTACTTCCAAAACACGAGCCTGACCACGACCGCCAAGCGGCAGGATACGTACATGCTCATCAGCCCGGGAATCGATCGTAAATACGGAACTCAAGATGACCTCACCAACACTTCAAACTGATCGGCCGACCGTTCGGCGCGGGTTTACGCTGGTGGAATTGCTCGTCGTCATGGGCATCATCATCGTGCTGATCGGCATTCTCGTGCCGACGTTGATCCGGGCCTATTCCGCCGCCGACAAGACCAAGGCCGCCGCGGATTTGCAGTCCATCGGCGTGGCGCTGGAAGCGTACCGCGGCGATTTCGGCGATTACCCACGGATCGATCGGTCGGTTGCAACCGGGTACGGCCAGGACACCGGCGCCGTCGTTCTGTGCAAAGCCCTCGTTGGAGCGGGCGGCACGGTTGAGCCGGTCGCAACTCCTTACGCCACATTGACCAGCTACAATCCCGGCGATTTGGTCTCGTACAGCGGAGTGAATTACGTCTACATCCGATACACAACCGGCACGATCAACGCGGGCAATCCGGCTGTTCCCTCGGTAGGCTCGGCCAACCCGTACTGGGCACCGTGGTTGACGGTCGACGGCTTAAACGGGCCGGGCTTCCGTATTCGCCAGCAGGGCAAGGTTTATGCGCCGTATCTCCAGATGGATCGATTCAAAATAGTCGCGGGTGGCACGATGCTCGCGGATCTGAACAACAACCCGATTCTCTACTACCCTGCCTCCATCAACAAGCCGAACGTTTACGCTGTTCCATCGGCGACCAACGGCGGATATGTAGCGAAGTACAATCCCGCTTTTCCGATGCCGTTGTATTGTGCGAGCGACAATCTCGGGTTTATGTCGTTGGTCGAATTGCAGGCGGAACTCGGGGATTACAGCACCAATCAAGCGATC
Organism: Tepidisphaerales bacterium; assembly: GCA_038329865.1. Taxonomy (GTDB): domain Bacteria; phylum Planctomycetota; class Phycisphaerae; order Tepidisphaerales; family Tepidisphaeraceae; genus JANMES01. The sequence goes on from JBBQNK010000025.1 coordinate 41,359, forward strand.
GATACCGTTGCAACTGCGACGAACCCCGGCGAAGCGGCGATCGGGAATTATCCCTATTTGCTGTTCGCTGCCGGTCCTGATTCCTCGTTCGGGCCGGTTGGCGTTGTCACCAGTGCGACCACGCTCGCAAAATGGCAGACGAACAAAATCGCCGCAGCCGGGTGCGACGACGTGACGAATATCCAGAGATGAAATTCCGCCACGGCTTTACTCTCATCGAGCTGCTGACGAGCATTGCCGTGCTGGTGATTGTGTTCGGGTTGATGGTGTCGCTGTCGAATTTCGTCCGGAACAATTCCGCGACCGACCTGACCGTCTCGCTGCTGCGAAAGATGGACGACCAACTCGCCCAGTATTCGGCGCGGTTTGGCGGGCAATTCCCACCGGTGCCGGCCTTTATTCCTGAGACCGGCGAGAACGAAGCCACCCTGGCCAAAATCGCCCGTCAGAACAATGAAGCGATGGTCCGCGCGCTCGGCAGCCAGGCGAACCTCGGCGCCACCGTCTTCGCCGAGCTGCCGGCCAGCGTGTACGATCCGGAATCGCACACCCTTCGCGACGCGTGGGGCAGCCCGATCGTCTTCATGCCCTCGATGCACCCGGCGATCGGCATGGCGCTGGACAACCGCCGATTCTTCTTCTCCGCCGGCCCGGACCGAAAATACCTCACCCGAGAGGACAACCTCTATAGCTACGAGGCGGCGGCGGATAAATGAAGCAAAGGGCTAAGGGATAAGGACTTAGGACTTAGTAAAAGAATGGCCCAGGGCCGAAAAACTAAGTCCTAAGTCCTTTCCTCTAAGTCCTATTCCCGCTGGACACAGCGAACAATGCCGTGGTCGGCTAAAGGAGTGTTCCTGGTGAAGAGCAAACGCGGTTTTACCATTCTGGAGTTGCTGGGCGTGATGGCCATCATCGCCATCCTGGCGTCGATGCTCTTTGTCGCCGCGCGGTACGTCACCAGTTCGGCCAAGAAGAACACCACCCGGACGATGCTGCAGAACCTCAAGGCGTTTACGACCGAGCGTGAGGCGGCACTGGGCGCGACGCGGGTTCGGCAGGATATCGACGGCATCTTCACCACCGCCGGCGCCGGCGCGAGCGATGCGGCGACGATCGGCCTGGTCGACAAAGGATTCAACGCCCAACGTTACCCGGTGGCCACCAACGCCGTCGGGGCGACGCAGGCGGTCATCACGCTGCTGCGCGCCAGCCCGCCGAACGCCGCCGTGCTCACGAATCTTCCGTCCAAGCAGTTCCTGGAGTCGGCCACCAACCCGCTGGTCGCCACTCAACCGTCCGTGCTGATGGACGGCTGGGATTATCCGATCATTGCCGTTCCGTCCACTGGATTGGCGAACGTTAAATTGAACGGCGTGGCTCAGCCGAACCCGATCCGCTCGCCCGACGGCAAGCCGTTCTTCGCTTCCCCGGGCCCGGACGGAAGTTTCGAAAAAGGCGACGACAACGTTTACTCGTTTGAGAATTGAACCATGACAGTTCGCACTCGCACAACTCGCGCCGGCTTCACGCTCAATGAAATGCTGGTCGTCGTTTCGATCATCGTGCTGATGATGGCGCTGGCGCTGCCGGCATTTAACGTGCTCAGTGGCTCCAAGAGCACCGAGGCCGCCACCAATCAGATCAGTGCCGTGCTCGGTCAGGCGCGGGCGGAGGCGATCGGCGTGCAGGAGATCCGCGGCGTGATGTTCTTCATCGACCCGTCGAACGGGCGAGTGAGCATGGCGATGGTTCGCGACTCCGGCTACCAGAATTCCGCCAACCCGAGCGTCGTTTATCTCGACCTGATCTCCGATCGCGATTTCACGCTTCTGCCCAACGGCGTGGGAGTTCAGACGATCGACAACGCCGCCGGCGGTTCGTCGCGGACGGACGACGGTTACATCGGCTATAACGCAACGGCCCCGTTCGCCACGCAGTACGGCGGGGTGATTCTCTTCGACGCCTACGGAAAGCTGATCAGCGTGCGGTACGGTTTCCGCTGCTCCGCCACGCCCACCGCCGCCACCGGACCGGCCACCGGAATGGCGGCCATGCTGACCGACGGCACACTCAGCACTGTCGGCACGGGCTCGATGACCGACTTCGTCGTCCCCGGCACTACCTTCTCGCAGGTCGGCGTCGTTCTGTACCTGAACGAGCAGTTCAATGGGTTCGGCTACACGCTGACCGATCCGCAAATCGACGGCACCGCCTACGGCGCGGAGTCGGCTGAGGAAACCTGGCTCGATAATAACGGGTCGATCGTTCTGGTGAACCGCTTTAACGGCACCTTATTGAAAGGCGATTGAGCATGAAAGTCCGACCGTTCAAAATCCTCGCCGTTCGATCAAGGCGCAGCGCCGCTGCGACATCGGCGGGCTTTACGCTGGTCGAGGTGATGTTCGCCGTCATCACGCTGGGCATCGGGCTGATCATGCTCGCGGCGATGTTCCCGATCGCGATCAACCAGCGGAAGCTGACCGGCGAAGAAACCAACGCCGCCGCCATCGCCACCGAGGCGATGGCCGTCATGACGCAGGTCGCCACCAACGCCAACATGCCCGTCACCAGCACCAGCAGTTATACAGATCCGATCGATTCGTCGATTATTCGCCCGTATCCGGGCATCGTGATGTCGCTGCGGAATCCGCAGGTCAGCAACGTTCTCACCGCAGGCTTTGGCTCGACGATTTTCAACAACGTGCGCGGCAACGTGGTGCTGCCGGGCGACAACCGCCTGGCGTGGATCGCGCTGTATCGTCGTGACGGCGTGGTGGGTGTCACGGCCACGCAGTCGAACACCGCCCAGGTGATTCTCATCGCCGTTCAGTCGCGAAATACGTCGACCTTCGCCAGCGGCGATTATCTGAACGCGACGGGCATCGGTTCCACCGACATCGTGAACCTGCAGGCCCGCCCGATCAAGGTCGTTATTGACAGCGGCGTTGATGCGGCGAACCCGACGCTTTATATCGCCACGATCACCAATAGCGCCGTCGGTAACTTCACCAGCCCGCCGGCCGGAGCGACCACGGGCGTGGCGGTACAGGGGGCGTATATCGTGATCGCCGACGATAAGGTGACGACCAACACCGATAACGGCCGCATGAACGCCCGCATCTACAAGCTCGGCGCGCAGCGGACCGATCTCGGGCCCAATTCCTGGGAACTGGCGCCGGGCAATGACTTCACCGTCGATCAGGATCCGGACGGCGCGGGTACGAAAACCACAATCACCAACGTCGGCGTCACCGCCGGTCCCGCCGACGCATTTATGGTCGGTCGCAGCTTGACGAGCCCGACAACGGCTACGCCCCCGGTCAGTTTTGATGGCCCGGCGATGGATATCGCGGTTTACACCGGCTTTGTTCCGATTCACTGATCTCGAGACGCTCATGAATTCCAATCGTCACACACTCCGAACCGCCTTCACGCTGATCGAGCTGATGGTCTCGATCTTCCTGCTCCTGCTGATCATGGTCGGCGTGAACACGGTGTTCAAAACCACCAGCGAGACGATCGGCGCCGGTCAGGCGCAGTCCGCCATCATCCGCGACAGCCGGGCGATTCAACACGTGTTCAACCAGGACTTTTCCAACATCGCCGCCGACGGCGCGTCGATCATTCTGCGGTCGCAGCAGATTTATCAGTACAGCTCACTCCCGGATTCGCTGAGCGACGTAGACGGCGCTCCGAAAACCGCGGACCTGACCAGCTCGGGTACTGAAACGACATTGAACTACCCGTTTTACAATTTCCGCAGCCACCGCATCGACGAAATCTCGTTCTTCACCCGCAAGCTGCAGCGCCGCCAGACAGGGAACGACGGCGTTTATATGGCCAACCAGGCGTCGTTCGAGCAGTGGGTGTGGCTCGGCCATTTACGCGTGCCGGACAACACGGCGGTGACGCCCGTATTCTTCAACCCCGGTGACGGCACGGCCCAAACCAATCCGAACAATTTCTACGCCAACCAGTGGAAGCTCGGGCGCATGGCGATGGAGCTGGTCGAGCCGATCGGCGCGACCTCGGCTTTGCCAGGCACGATCTATGACAGCGCAGGCGTTTCGCAGGATTTCATCTATCGCACACCATCGCCTTCTTCCACTACTCTTTCCCCGCTCGATACGAATTCGAACTCGACACAGGTCGCTCATGTCGGCGCATATCTCCTTCAGGAATCTCGTTACGACCTGGCCGGCACGAGCATCGCAGGGTTCGCCACGATTCTCGGCACCTGGCAGCCGGCTAACACCGACGCTACATCGCCACCTTTTTATAGAGGGAACTTTTGGACGCAAATGATGGCGGGGCCCACCTCGCGATTCCAGTGCGTTCCGTTCCCGGTTCGGCCGCTGACCAGTGAGTCGACCGCCAAGCTTGCCCCGATTCTCGCCAGCGGCGTGAGCAACTTTACCGTCGAATACGCCGGCGATTTCGTGAAGCAGGACCCGACGACCGGTACGGTACTGGATTGCTATTACGATCCCGCCACCGGTCTGGCCAAGGTCGGCGGGAATGACGGCGAAGTCGATTACTACGTTACCGGCGCGGGCGTGAATGCGGTGAAGTCGATCCGCTGGTACGGCCTGCCGCGGTCTACCACCAACAAGACGACCGTCACGGCGCTTAACGGAGATGTCGCACCGCTCCGCGACACTGTGCGCCAATGCACAGCCGGCGGGTACGGTGCCTCGCAAGCTCCGTTCGAATGCATTAAACCGGCAACCACTACCAACCCCAGCGGCAACAACATTCTCTCCGCCGCCGTTTCTCCGGATTACGGCACGGGAAGCGCCAACGGCACCTTCTACATCTGCGCCTGGGGCCCGACCGATACCGTCCGCCCGAAGATGTACCGCATCACGATGACGATGGAAGACCCCAACGGCCGGCTGCAGAACGGCCAGACCTTTGAATACGTTTACTCGACCCCTTGAAGACCTCGGAGGCATTATGTTGAACCGAATCCCTCAATCCCTCCGTCGCCTTGCGACGCGGCTTTCTCCGCGGCGCGGCTCGATGCTGATCCTCGTGATCGTCATCCTCGTGCTGCTGGCACTCATCGGCACGGCGATGATCTCCACCTCGCGGATCGATCGCCTCAGCACCGCCCAGCACGCCGCTAACACGCAGATCGACCTCTTCGTCCAGAGCGTGGAGAACATTTCCACAGCGATCATCGTCGGCGATCTGTACGCCGGCACGCTCTTCCGTCCGCCCGCTAATGCGATCTACCACGACTGGGATTCCATCGGGCACAGCACCGGCACGGCGCAGCCGGATGACACATTCATCGCCAGTCGAGTTCCGATCCCCGACGTGACGCCCGGGCTGTACACGTTCAGCAAGTTCACCGCGCCGCTGATCGGCTCGCTGTTTGAATCGCCGTACAAGCCGACGGCCGCTTCGGCGCAGTATTCGCTCGATCTCACCGGCGCGACGATGACGCAGGTTCCGGTGATCAACAACGGCGTGACGACGAACTACCCCGGTTTCCTGATCGGCGGCACGCTCTATCTCGGCGGCGACGCTGACGGCGACGGGATCGCCGATTCCGGGATGTTCAAGCTGCCCGTCGGTGAACTCAACGGCGTGACGTATTACGCCGCCGTCCGAATCCTCGACGGCGGGTCGGCGATCAACGCCACGACGGCGTGGTACGGAATGTTCGGTTTCGATACCGCCGCCACGCCCGCCAAAATCGCCAACCAGGGATTCTTCTCCTCCAATGTCGGGCTGATGGAACTGCTCACCGACTACAACGCCGCCGGAACCTACGGCACGCTCAGCCCGGAGATGACGACCCTCAACAAGTACCGGTTCAATTCGTCGGCCGGTACTGTCGTGGCGACCAACTCGGCCGGAACGGCCGTTCCGTACGACGACGCGGGCGTGGCGATCAGCGACTTTGTGTTTTCTTCGCAAGGCGATGCGTTCTCCACGCAGGTAGGTAACCGCGTGGGAAATCCGGGCCATCGCACGACATCGCTGCTCATGCAGTCGCTGCCGATTTCTGAATCACTGGCGATGGCGAGCCGGTTCTGCCTTAAGAGCGGGACTTCTTCGCCGTCAATTCTGGAGAGTTCGACGACGGGAATTCCGTCGTCGGTCTATACCAACGTGAACGTTCGCAGCGTGCCTTACCTACCGGGCGATATCGCCAACTGGTACAACACCAACTTCAACTACCTTACGCCCGGCATGCCGCTGCGGGCGCTGGTGACTTCGCGGAACGCCGTTTCCAACATCGCGCCCGCGCATGACATTTCGGCCTTGACGCTGTACGCGACTTCGAACGAGAACGAGTCGTTGCCGCTTTACAACCTCGCTAACACGACGGTTTCAAAAATCTCGGTGAACACCGCTTCGTTTAATCAATTGTGGCAGGGCTTCTGGAACACCATGACCGCCACGCCGCTGACTGCGCCGTACACGGATTCCGCGGACGGCAATCCGTTCGTGGACGGTCGCATGTTTCGTTCGCTCCTTCGCGACCCGCGCCCGACCACGCCACCGCGAGCGGCGTCGGTCAGCGTTCCGATGACTTCGCAGGAAACTTTGATGATCCGGTCGGCCATGGCGGCGGTGAACACGTTGGCGCTGCGAGGCAACGCGCTCAATGATTACACCGTTCCCAGCCGGCGCATTTTTGTCCGCGATTCGACGAACCTCGGCAACGTCAACAGCCTGAAGTACGACGTGATGCTTTACGGTGGCCAACCCCAACCGTTCATTACCGAGGTGTTCGCCGACACCAGCACCGCGTACGGCCCGAAGGGGTACGTCGCGGTCGAGTTGTACAATCCGTACGACGTCGATATTTCGCTGGCGAACTGGAACCTGGGCGTGATTTATCGCCCGGACCCCGCCACCGTTCCCACGCCGCCGTTCCTGGGGTATCCGCAGTTGCAGATCACGCCGCTCACGGCGTTCCTGGGATTCGGCGCTCCGGGCGATCCGACGCTCGTGATCCCGGCCAAAGGGTACATCGTGCTTGAGAATCTCGGTACGGGTCCAAAGGCGGCCACCGTGCGCCCGCCGGAGATCACGACTGCGCCCGCGAAAGTCATTTCAGTGCCTAGCTTGTCGGAAGTGTTTTCCGACCCGGCCGACACCACCAAGCCAGGAGGCGAACTCGTTCTGCTCCGCCCGCGGCGCATGGTCCTGACCGGCACGAAACTGGAATGCGACGCGCTGTCCAAGAGCAGCACCGGCCTCAATGGATTTGACGAAACCGCGACTACAACCGCTCCCACTTCGGATAACTTGGCGGCCCTTGTGCCGGTCGATCAGTATGACTTCACCGGATTGGTACTGACCGCCGCACCGCCGTTTCAGGCTACGCACTACGTTCGCCAGAGCGATCCGGTGATCAATCGCTTTAAGCAGGTGTACCCGGGCAAGTACTCCGCGCAATTGTCGTCCGCTCGCCAGGAAGGAACGGAGCCTTACTGGGATCCTTCCGTTCCCGGCCACGTGCTGCTTTACCCTTTGTCTCTGGGCCTGGGTGATGCCAGTCCGAGCTACGTGAATAATTTCCCGCCGATTGAATGGGCGAATATCGACTTCGGCGGATTCAATAAATCCGCGTCGGCCGGTGCGAATACCTTTCCCTTCGGCGGATTCGCCCGCAACGGAGACATGCTGCAGATTCCGTATGTAGGCGCGTACAGAATCCGTGAAATGAATCCCGACGGAAACCTGAAATATGCGCAGGAAGTATTCCTTGAATTGAATTCGCTTTCGATGGACACCACCCGCGCCGAAGACGGCGACTCGACCGATGACGCCAATGAAATGATCGGCCGATTCTGCCCCCTCAACGCCGCTGCCCCCAACGCCTACCCGGGCACGACCGCCCTCAACCAGGATTACTATGCCTGGACATCGTCACTGTTCAATTACTTAAGCGTCTCGGTCCCGAGCGACGATTACCTGCCGAACGTCGATCCCGGCCTGAGCGACTACGCCGCCTACGGGTTCACCTATAAGGACAACGCCGGCGCTGTCGTGGCACCGGGAGCGCTGGCACTACTCCCGACGACGTCGCGCTACCCGCAAGGCAATGGCGCGACGATTCCCATGGCGGTGAAGAACAGCAGCTCGTACGTTGCAGCCGACAGTCGCGTGCCGACCGTCAGCGAGGCGCTCGTGCCGCGCGAAGGTTTGATCAATATCAACACCGCGCCGTGGTACGTCATGCAGGCGCTGCCGTTCGTCGCGGCGACGACGTTGAACTACCCCGACCTTTTCACTCTTAATACGGCGACCGGCGCCGTGACCGTCGGGCCTGATGGAATTTCCGACAACCAGGAAATCGCCAAGATCATCTGCGCCTGGCGCGACGGTAACGGCCTGGGCTTCACCGTGCCGGGCGGGCCGTTCACTTCCATCTACGATCTCAACAAGGTGACGGCCATCAACTCCACCGTCGCGGCGCCGCTGACGTTCCAGAACCGCTTCGGGACGATCACGATCGGCACCACGCAGTTGGATGATTACGACGGCGATCTCTCGCCGTACAACCCCACGTCAACAGCCCGGGGCCTGCCGACGGTGGACGGCGTGCTTGACGGGTTCTCTCCGCGATTCGTTCAGTTGAACCGCGTGAGCAACCTGATCACCACGCGGTCGGACATGTACACGGTTTATGTGCTCGTGCAGGGCTGGCGCAACGTCGGCACCGCCACGCCGGAACTCGTCGTGCAGCGACGAGCGGCGATCATGGTCGATCGCACGCCCGCCACGCCGCTGGCCAAGACCGTCAACATCATCAACGTGCCGACGCAGTAGCGGGGCCAATCATGTGAGACACAAACGAAGAAGCGTCATCGTCGCAGGACGATGACGCTTCTTTTTTGGATCTCCAATAACGAACGCAAATATTACGGCTTGACCAGCACGGTGCTTTTGCCCTCTGCGAGCAGTTCGTAAATCACCGCGACGTCTTCATTCTTCAAGCGGATGCAGCCGAGGCTTGCCTGCTTGCCGATGGAGTCGGGATCGCACGTGCCGTGGATGCCGTAGCCGTGCTTATCGACCGTCTGGCCGTCGGTGCCTTCCAGGCCGATCCAGAATTCGCCGAGCGGGTTTTTCGGATCGTCGGCTTCCATCGGCGGATGATCCGGGCCGCTGCCCCAGAACTTCGGATTCTTCTGCTTCTTGCCCGGCTCGACCATCCACGTGCCCGGCGGGGTTGAATCGTCTTTCCCGAGCGCGACTTTGAACTGCTTGACGAACATCGACCCCGGCTCACCCGGCGGGCCGATGTAGAGGTCGATCGTAAACGCGCTCTTGGTCACGACGGCGTTGAAAGGCCCGTTGACGATCTTCAGCGCCTGATCGGCCCGAAGCTTGCGAGCGTCGCTCATTCCGTTCATACGCAGCAGCAGGTCGGCCGTCACTTCGTGCTGCGTGGCGATCTTGGCGAGACGGTCGCCGCTCTTCACGACGTACGATTCGGCAAAATGATCGCCCGCAAACTTGCGCGGGGAAAAGACGACGACGTCGTTGATCGCGCCGAGCTGTTGCTTGGCCTGGTCGGTTTGAGTCGGCGACAAATGCCCGCCGAGCAGGGCGTCGTTGAGCAGCTTGCGGGCGGCGAGCAGATCGCCGGACTCCTGTCGGGCCTTGGCATCGGCGAAGACGTCGCCGGTCGGAGCGGGTGCAGGCTCGGGGCGCGGATTAAATCCGTTGGCGCGGTCGAGGAGGACGACCATGTCTTCTTTCGCCGGTTTGGTCGTTGGCGAAAGCGCGGGCGGCGCGACGGCCAGCGCGGGCGGGGCCGACACCACCGGGGGCAAACCTAAAACTGCGGGAGCCGCCGGCGTAGGCTTGGGCGCAACGGCCGCCATCAACGGCAACGATTCGTCGGGCTTGGCGGTGCCCGGCGCTTTCACGAGCGTGACCGGCGCATGGGCCGGGTCCGTCGGAACCGCTGATTTTTTATAATTTTTGTAAAATGCCAGCGAGCCAGCCGAAACGGTGACTGCGAGCAAACCAATCAGCATCCTGCTGGTCCGAAGACTCGAGCGAGCCATGAGAACCTCCATGTTCTCTAAAGAAAATCGCAACTTTTGACGGCGTGGACGGTATTAAGACTGATGATCAATACAACTCGACGTAAATCTCACCACGCTTTGTTCAGTCGCCAGCATATTCAATGCAATGTCGTGGTCAAGGACGGGGAGTTGGTCGACGATCTGGTTTTCAAACGCAAAGCCGCAGCTCATGCCCACAAATTCCGGCATGGCGAGGAACCGATCGTAAAAACCCATGCCGCGCCCGATGCGGAAACCGTTGCGGGTGAAACCGAGGCCGGGCACGATCACGAGGTCTAAGAAATCGACCGGAATCGGCTTACCCGCGATCGGCTCGCGAACGCCGGGGCCGGTGACTGTGAGACTCGCACTGTTGAGCGATGAAATTTCCACCGGCAACATCCGCCGCTGGTCCCACGATACTTTCGGGACGACGACCGTCTTGCCCTGTTGCCAGGCGCGCAGAGCGAGCGGGGCGGTATCGACTTCTTCAGGCGTGGAAAGGTAAAGCATCACCACGCGAGCGGTTTGAAACTCAGCGGTGGCCGCCACAGCGGTACAGATGGCGATGGACTTGGCATGACGCTCGGCATCGCTCATCGCGGCGAGCTTGGCATGCAGTTGTTTACGAATGACGGGTTTGCTCAGAGGCATATCATTCATACGTTGCACAATGCCGACGGGTTTGCCGGTCGCTCCTGCCCCACCCCATATTCGGTTCGATTAGTACAAATTCCACAACCGATTCTAATCACCGGCCTGATCAAATCAAAACATTTATAACCTGGCCGGGTGACCCTCCCTCACTTTTTGGGCGCCTTCCCCTGTGCAGAATCGACTGTATCAGCTGGCGGCTTTGGGGAATCTGCCGGGGAATCCTTCAACCAAGCCATGAATTTGGCGATTTGGACTTCATAGCCGCGGTCGGTGGGAATGTAATACGTTTTATCGACCCCGAGATAATCCTGATCGACATACCCCTTTTGCGAGTTATGGGCGTATTGATACCCCTTGCCGTGCTCCAGCCGGGCGGCGCCGCGGTAGTGGCTGTCGCGGAGATGCTTCGGCACGGGAAGGGTGCGCCCCTCTTTCACGTCGCGCGTCGCATCGCCGATCGCCACCGTGCAGGCGTTGCTCTTGGGCGCGGTGGCCATGTAGATGACCGCCTGCGCGAGCGTGAGCTTCGCGTCGGGCAATCCGATCTTTTCGACAATGTCGAACATGCTGGCCGCCACGGTGATGGCCCGCGGGTCGGCGTTGCCGATGTCTTCGCTGGCGAGGATGGCGATCCGCCGGGCGATGAATCGCGGGTCTTCACCGGCTTCGAGCATGCGGGCCAGCCAGTAGATGGATGCGTCCGGGTCGCTGCCGCGCATGGATTTGATGAACGCGCTGGCGGCGTCGTAATGCTCATCGCCGGTGGGGTCGTAGACGATTGCCTTCTGCTGGATGGACTGCTCGGCAACGTCCAGATTGATGTGGATCAGATTCTCTGTAGCACGGGCTACCAGCCCGTGTCCAGCGACGTCTGATGGCGAATCAATGTCGTTTGTGCTTGTCGCGCTATTGGCCACGGGCTGGTAGCCCGTGCTACGTTGAAGCGATAGCACCGCGACTTCAAGCGCCATGAGTGCTCGCCGCGCGTCGCCGTCGGAGATCGTCGCCCAGTGCTTGATCGCTTCGTCGTCGATCTGGATATTCAACTCGCCGAAGCCGTTCTCTTTATCCGCGATCGCCCGGCGGATGAGCTTCTCGATGTCTTCCTCGCTCAGCGGCGCGAACTGGAAAATCTGGCTCCGGCTGACCAGCGGCGAGTTCACCGCGAAGAACGGATTCTCCGTCGTCGCGCCGACGAGCAGGATCAACCCCGCCTCCACGTCCGGCAGCAAAATGTCCTGCTGCGCGCGATTGAAGCGGTGAATCTCGTCCAGGAAAAGAACCGTCCGCTTCCCGCCGGCCGCCAAACCTTCTTTCGCGGCGTCGATCACTGCGCGAACTTCCTTCACGCCGACGCTGGCGGCGTTGAGTTGCTCGAAATGGCTGTTGGAATAGTTGGCGATCAGGCTCGCGAGGGTGGTTTTCCCCGTGCCGGGCGGGCCGTAGAAGATGACCGACGTAAGCCGATCCGCCTCGAGCATCCGCCGGAGCAATTTGCCCGGCCCGAGGAAGTGCTGCTGCCCGGCGAACTCGTCCAGCGACCGCGGCCGCATGCGGGCGGCGAGCGGGGCGACGCGGTCGAGGTTTTTCTGTCGAACGGCGCCGAATAAATCTGTATCGCGGGGCATTGCTCGTCTCCGGGGATCAGCATTTCTCCCTCGCCCGGTATTCCCGGGAAAAGGCGCAGTGAGGGTTCCGGTTAGCCGGCCAGTTACTGCACGAATCAGCAGAACCCTCAACCTACCCTCTCCCGGATTACCGGGAGAGGGACAACGCCCAATTGTAGGGATTCGTCCGCGAAAATGCGGCAGTGGTGCAGAATGACTTTTGTGGCACGGGCGGCCCGCCCGTGTCTTTGCCTTCAGCCGAAAACCATGGGCGGGCCGCCCATGCCACTTTTGACTGCGCCTCCGCTGAAAATGCCGTTGGGCGCGAACGATTTTCGCATCTCGTTTCATTCACCCCATAAGGCAGTAAACTCCGCCCATGGCGACTCCGCGGACGAAAACTTCAACCTGGCTGATCTGGTTTAGCGCGATCGTGATTGGCGTTGTTGTCTCGATGGCTGGGTGCGTGATGTTCGGGGCGTCGCCGGTGTTGATCGCGGTGGCGTGGGGGTTGATTGGTCTCTGCATCGGGTTCAACTGGCTGATCAACTCCGCCTGGGATCGGTGGAGGAAGCGATGAGCCGGTCTCTCGCTCGCATTTTCATCATCATGTTGATCGCGATCTGCGGCCTCGCGCAGACGCTGCACGCCGAGCCGGTCATCAAGCTGCCGCTCGACGGCTACTATCGGCCGGGGAAATTTTTCCCCGTCTCGGTCACTTCCGATCAACCTGTGAACGTTCGCATCGACGTAGAAGACGGCGTGAGCTCACGCGGCAGTGGCACGAACCTTACGCTGCCGGTGATGCTGCTTTCCAACACGAGCCGGTCGCTCCGCGTCATCATCGACGGCAAGCCGACCGACCTGCCGATTCGGCCGCTGGGGGAGAACGAGCGATTGGCGATCGCCGGATCGTCGAAATTGTTCGCACGAGCGTCGTCGCTCTTTCCCGGGCAACTCGTGGTGTCGGCTGTCGTGCCGATGGACCGGATCGGGCCGCTCAACGAAGCGTACGAATCGGCTGACGTGGTGCTGTGGCAGGGGCTCGATGAATCGGCGGTGTTTGCCAAAGGGTTTGAAAGCATTTCCGCGGGCGGACCCGTACTGGCGGTGCCGGGCGATGAACCGGCGACGCCGTGGAAGAATTTTCAGCGGCGGGGCGGTTGGAGCGTGATCGACCTGCCCACTCGCGGGCCGACGGATTCGCTGGACAACCCGGCCGCGTACGACGCGATGAGCGGCTTCAGCGCCGGCCGGTCGCCCGAGTCGCGTCGCGGCGTGTGGCTCGGCACGGCGGTCTTCGCGATCCTCGCACTCGGCGCGACATTACTCGGCCGGCGCGGCGTGTACGCGATCATCGCAATTTCAATCCTCTGGCTCGCCGGCGGGGCGGTTTATCTGGCGCGGCAGACGCCGATCAGCCAGCAACAAGCGTCGATCATCGTTCGGCCAGGTGACGGAGACATCACGCAGGTCGATTCATGGCTCGTGCGCACCAGCCTGCAGAAACAGCCGGACGAATTCAATGCGGGTACCACGCTGACGCGCCCGGTCTTTGCCGGTCACGCGAATCTGCTGGAGATGTGGATCGAGGTCACCGACGCGGGCTGGTGGTACCACTACACGCTGCCGCGTGGCGGGAAGGCGGCCTTTGTCTCGCGGCGATGGCGGCAAAATGCGGCCGTTCCAACAGTCACCGTCGGCCCGCCGAAAAGTTCGATGGGGAGCGATCTGGCGAGGCAATTTTATTCCCGCGCGGGTGACGTGACCGAGACGGTCGTGGACGAATTCCCTGATTCAGACATCGTGTTCGTTCATCCAAAGCGATAGACCGGATTCGAGTATTCCGCGAAGGCGCAAGCGAGCAGGCCAAGTCATACGACTTGGCCTGCTCGCTTGCGCCTTCGCGGAATTAGTAATGTGTTCGCAAATCCCGCGTCGCCTACTTCGGAATCTCCACGAACGATTTCTTGTCGTCAAAATTCTTCTCGTGGAACGACGTGTTCGGATCGACGATGACGTGTCCCTTGTCGTCCACGGAAATCGCGTAGCGAACGAGCGTGTCCTTGGCCGGGCCTTTGGTGACGGTGCCTTCGACGGAAAAATGGCTGTTGTGCTTGGGGCAGACAATCTCCTGGCCCTTCACGGTCAGCATCGCGCCCTTGTGGGTGCAGATGGCGGTAGCGGCGAACAGGTGTCCGTCGGAACGGATGACGAGAATGCGGTTGGACTTGGCGAACTTGTCGGAAATGCCGTCGGCCTTGTAATCGGCGAGCAGCCCGACATCGACGGGTTCCGTCTTCGCGTCAGCCGCCAGGACGTTGCCGCCCAGCGCGCAGGTCGCACAAACAGCAGCCGTGAGAGCAAGAAATCCGCGTCGATCGATCTCGGCCATGACATTTCTCCCAATTCAGGTGTCAGAGTTGTAACGCCGGCGGCGCGATTTTATTCTGCCGCCCGGGGATAGCAATTAAAATGCACGATGACGACGCGGTTCTTTCCCGGCAAAACGATTCGAGCGGCCGCTTGCATGGTTTCAATCTTGTCGCGATAGTTTGCAGCCATGAGCACCGAAAAGACTACCGAAAAATTCCCCATCGATCTCTCTGCCCTCAAGCCCCTCAAGCTCGATCCAAAAAAGGACAAGCTGACCGACGAGCAGGCCGCCACGCTCAAGTTCAACATTCAGCTCTGTCGCGACACGATCGTCTTCTTCACGGCACTGGCCGGCGCGAAGGGATTGAGCGGCCACACCGGCGGCGCGTACGACACCGTGCCGGAGGTGATGATCATCAAAGGGTTCATCGACGGCGGCGCGCCGATCGTGCCGATCTTTTTCGACGAAGCCGGGCATCGCGTGACGACGCAGTATTTGCTCTCGGTGCTCGAAGGGGCAATGCCGGCGGAAAAACTGCTGCATTACCGCGAGTTCGATCAGAAGCTGCCGGGCCATCCGGAGCTGGGGCTCACGCCGGGCGTGAAATTTTCCTCCGGCCGGCTCGGGCACATGTGGGCGTACGCCAACGGCGTGGCGATGGCGAACCCGGGGAAGGCTGTCTTCGTGCTCGGATCCGACGGCGCGCAAATGGAAGGCGACAACGCCGAGGCCGCACGGCTGATGGTCGCCCAGCAGCTTAATCTGAAAATCCTCGTCGACGACAACAACGTCACCATCGCCGGCCATCCCGGCGAGTACATGCCGGGGTATGACCTCTCGCGCACGCTGGCCGGTTACGGCATTGAAACGGAAACCTGCATGGGCGAAGACACCGAGGCGCTCTATGCCGATCTGCACCGCGCCTTCGCGACAAACCTGCCGCGGGCGCTGGTGATCAAACGGCCGATGGCGCCGAATATCGACGGGGCCGAGGGAAGCCCGCACGCGCACGAAGTGCTGAAGGTGGAGATCGCGACCAAGTACCTCGAGCAGCGCGGCGGGTATGAAAAAGCGATAGAAATGCTCAAGAGCGCGAAGACCGACAAGTCGCCGCTCACCTACAAGGGCTCCAGCGGCGTGGGCAAAAACCGCGACGACTTCGGCAAGATCATCAACGAAATTTTAGACGGCATGAGCGAGGCCGACCGTATCGCGAAGGTGAAAGTCTTCGACAACGATCTGGAAGGCTCGTGCGGGCTCGTTCACATCCGCAAGAAGCACCCGGAAGTCTTCATTCGCGGCGGGATCATGGAGCGCGGGAATTTTTCCGCGGCCTGTGGGTTCGGCATGGAAAAAGGCAAGCAGGGCATCTACGCCACGTTCAGCGCGTTCCTGGAAATGTGCATCAGCGAGATCACCATGGCGCGGTTGAATTACTCAAACGTGCTGGCCCACTTCAGCCACAGCGGCTGCGACGATATGGCGGATAATACCTGCCACTTCGGCATCAACAGCATGTTCGCCGACGGCGGCCTGCCGAACGACGGGCACGACAACACGCGACTCTACTTCCCGGCCGACCAGCACCAGTTCGCCGCTTGTGTGAAGAAGATCTTCAACGATCCCGGCCTGCGATTTTTGTTCAGCACACGCTCGCCGGTGCCCGATCTGCTGGGAGAAGACGGCAAGCCGACCTACGCCGGTAAGCCGTTCGTCAGCGGCAAGGACGACGTCATCCGCGACGCGAAAGGCGGCGGCTACGTCGTCAGCTTCGGCGAAACCTGCTACCGCGCGCTCGACGCGATCATCACGCTGAAAGAGCAGGGCACCAACGTGGGACTGATCAATAAGGCTACGCTCAATACGTACGACGAAGACGTAATGAAGTTGCTGGTCAAAGCCCCGTTCGTGCTGGTGGCAGAGGGTTACAACGTCAACACCGGTTTGGGCAGCCGATTCGGCTCACAACTGCTCAAGCGCGGGTTCAAAGGGAAGTACAATAACATCGGCACGAACAAAGAAGGTTCGGGCGGGTTGTGGCAGCAGATGGGATACCAGGGTCTGGATCCGGTGGGGATCGCGAAAGCGATCAAGGCGCTGATGTAAGCGTCAGTTTGCGCCCGGAGGTCTGCGTGCTGCGGTCGATCCTGAAAGGCGCTCTCTTCGGAGGTTTGCTTGCCACGATGGTGGTAGCGGGTATCTTTCGCGCGGAACTTCTCAATTGGTCGACGCTAATGCGTAGACCGATTCCAACACCTTCAGATTCTGATCCAAAAGTTGTGAATTGTGTCTACGATATTCGTGATTTGATTATTGATATTCCGGATTTTTCAAATGCGCTTGGTTTTCAGCTTTCCCCACAACCGTTTCCTCCCAAAGGTGGCGGTTTGTTCGGGGCTAGCAATCCTCCAGATCAAAACGCCAAGACCCGCGCTGAAACGGTCAAAGAATTGATGAAACGGGTTGAAGTGGTCATGTCACGTCAAGGTCCGCACGCGATGCGTGAGCTCGGCGGGCAATTAATCGTTACTCAATCGGAAGCAGGTCAACTCGCCGTCTGGAACGAACTGCAAACCATTCGTCGGAATAAGGCGTTTGGAGAAGTGTTCGCAAAAGGCTGGCCGTGGATTCTCGCCGCTGCGATCTGCGGCGGCTTTTTGAGCGGCGCCAAAACCGGACTTCGCACACGGCGAAGAAAGTGTCGCGGCGAGTGCGCGGTATGCGGCTACGATCTTCGGTACTCGCCGATCTATTGTCCGGAATGCGGTAATAAAAGGGCAAAATCTCCCGATACTTTTCCGGTAAATACTCCTCCGTCGCTCGCCAATTAGATTTCATGAACGTGCTATAATCTTCGCAATGTCCGAACTCCCCGTAGATCAACTCCTGACGGTCCAGGAAGCGATTGCAATCATCGACCACGTGAACGTTCACCCGCGCGAAGCAGCCGTGGAACTGACGCGCGCCGCAGGTTTCGTGCTCGCCGAATCGCTCAAAACCGATCGTGACTTTCCTCCCTTCGATAAATCCGTCATGGACGGCTACGCCGTCCGTGGGGCGGATGTGCATGTCGGCGGGCATCTCCGCGTGGTCGGCGAAATCGCGGCCGGCGGGGCGGCGAAGGTTGCGATCGCGGCGGGGCAGGCGGTGGCGATTATGACCGGCGCGCCGATGCCTGCCGGCGCGGATTCCGTTGTGCCGGTGGAGGATGTGACGATCGCCGGCGATTCGATCCACCTCACCAGGCCGGCCACGCTCGGGCAGTTCATCGCACGGCGCGGGAGCGATTGCCGCGCGGGCGCGGTCGTGCTGAATGGAGGCACGCGGATCGGCCCGGCGCAGGTCGCCGTCGCGGCATCGGTCGGCGCGGCGAAACTGAAAGTCTTCGCCCGGCCGCGCGTCGCGGTGCTTTCCACCGGCGATGAGATCGTGCCGATCGATCAGCACCCCGGGCCGACGCAAATTCGAAATTCAAATACGCCGATGCTTCTCGCGCTGCTTCAGAAGTTGAATTGCGAGACGACCGATCTCGGCCATGTTCCGGACAATCCCGATCTCATTCGCGAGGCCCTCCGCCGCGGGCTGGCGAGCGATGCACTGTTCGTCACCGGCGGGATGAGCATGGGCCGGTACGATTTTGTTCCGCGCCTGCTGCAGGAGTTGAAGGTGGATTTAAAAATCACCAAGGTCCGCATCAAGCCGGGCAAGCCGTTTGTTTTCGGCGTGCACGCGGCGGGCACCCGGGATCAGGCTGGCGTCATCGTCCCGTCATTTGTGTTCGGATTGCCGGGGAATCCGGTCAGCGCGTTCGTCTGCACGCTGCAATTGGCGTCTCGACTGCTCGCCAGGCTCGGCGGGGCACCGCCGGAGCATCGATACCTCGAAGCCCGCCTCGATTCGCCGCTGCCCGCCAATGGCGCGCGCGAGTTTTATCAACCCGCGCGGCTGGTCGGATCGCTCGCGCATCCCATGCATTGGAAGGGAAGTGCCGATATCTTTACGTTAGCGTCGGCCGACGCGCTTCTCGTTCGTGCCGCGAATGAGTCAGCCCTGCCCGCAGGCGCTACAGTGCGATTACTGGAGATCCCACGATGAAATGGACGACGTTATTGCTGGTGCTGATCTGTGCCGCCATGGCGTTCGGCGGAACGTTCAACTGCAAGAGCAGTTCCGGTGATGTTTCATTCTCGACCACGAATCCGTGAAAGAATCGTGGTGTGTGGAAAGATTTATTTGGATTGGACTGCTTCGCCTTTTATAGTGGCCGATTGCGGGAACGGTCTTCATTTCTGACCGGTTCAGGGTTGTAAGTCGTATCACAGTTTACGGGGACGGCATGACGACGCAGGAACGTCAACTTCCTGATTTGCCGGTAATCGGCCAACCTGAATCTTACTATGCGCGCCGAGTTCACGAGGCCGACAAAACCGGCAACATCCACGTTCGCGAGGCGCACAAAGTCGGCCAATACACCACGCTCGCGATGGACCCTTCGCTGACGTGGGAACAGAAGCTCAAGTACTTCACGCACGCACTCCGCCGCCACTGCAATCCGCCGCCCGTGCCGGATGAAGCCACCTGGGTTTTCTATCGCGATCTAGCCGAACTGATTCGAAGCCACTGCGGCCAGGAGGCGCTCCGCCTGTCGATGATGGAAGACGACTTGTACGACAAGCGGCTGAAGCTCGGCGTCGCGCGCGACCGAATCGAAACCGAGGCCGAGTCCTTCTTCTCCCGCCTCCTCGGCACGGCCAACCGGTGCCCGGATCATTTTGATGAAGAAGATTGGGCGCAGTTGAAGATGATTCGGGATCAGTGGATTTGAGGAAGTGATTGGGTATTTGGTATTAGGTATTTGGTAGAACAAGAAGACGGCATTTCCAAATATCCAATACCAAATAACGAATACCAATTAATATCAATGAGCATCTTCCCCGTCCGCCCCTTCCATCTTCCCTTCCTGAATATTCAAATCTTCCCGCTTCTGAATTTTGTCCACTCGGCCGTCGCGGATCCAGATGATTCTGTCGCTGACTTTCAGCATTTTGTAATCGTGCGTGGCGGAGATGATCGTCACGCCGCGTTCTTTGTTGAGTTGGCGGAGCAGCTCGATGATGAGCGTGCCGGTGTTGAGGTCGAGGTTACCCGTCGGTTCGTCGGCGAGGATGATGGCGGGGTCGTTGGCGAAGGCGCGGGCGATCGCGACGCGCTGCTGCTGTCCGCCGGACATTTCGCTCGGCTTGTTGAACATGCGATGGCCGAGCTCGACGCGCTTTAAGATATCGGCGGCCTTGTCCTGCGCGTCGGCGTCTTTCATGCCGGCAAAGACCATCGGGAGCTTCACGTTTTCCAGCGCGGTCATTACCGGGATGAGGTTGAACGTCTGAAAGATGTACCCGATCTTCCGGCAGCGCATCCACGCGAGCTCGTAACTATCCAGCTGCGCGATATCGACTTCGTCGATGTAAACTTTGCCTTCGCTCGGCTTATCGAGCCCGCCGATCATGTTGAAAAACGTGGATTTTCCTGAGCCGGAAGGGCCCATGATTGAAATGTACTCGCCGCGCATGATCTCTACAGAAACGCCCTTGAGCGCCTGAACGGTCTCGCCGCCGATTTTGTAGACGCGTTTCACGTCGATGGTACGGACGGTGTATTCGGTGATTTCCGCCGGGGCGGGGGAAGTGGGAAGGGTTTCGGTCATGGTTTCTCACTTTGTCCAAAAGTGGTGATTGATGAGTGGTGATTGACGGAGCAAGTCAATCACCACTCATCAATCACCAGAATCACGTGTCCGCTCTCATCGCCTCGATCGGCTGCATCCGCGCCGCCTGCCATGCCGGATAGACCGCGCCGGCCACGGTGAGCCCAACGCCAACCGCCAGGCAAATCAGCAGCGCCACGCCGATCTCGCCGACCTGCAGGTTCTTGAACGCGAATCGGCCGTAGGTGCTGAGCATCGAGACGAGGCTCAGCAGCACGCCGAGCAAAATGCCGATCAATGTGCCGACCACGCCCTGGAACAAACTTTCGATCAGGAACAGCTTGATGATGAAGCTGTCGAGCGCGCCCAGGCATTTCATCGTGCCGATCTCGCGGAATCGCTCGGTCACGCTCATCAGCATTGCGTTGAGAATGCCCACGAACGCTACCAGCAGCGCCAGGCCGAGCAGCCAGCGGGTTTGAATGCGGTTGTTTTCGATTTCGGCAGGCGTGGTGGGTACGCCCGATTCTTTCATGATCTGTTGCAGCGATTGCGGCGCGCTGATCTTGCCGCGAACGATCAGCAGCGCGCGGCTCTGCTCCAGCCACGATTGAAACAACTGCACGATTTTAGCATCCGCCGCCATCGCGACGGCCAAGTCGTCGGCTGTGCCAGGGAGCGCGCCGATTTCCTTCTGCAGCGCCGGCAGCTCCTGGCCGAGGATTTGTGTCGCGTCGATTTTTTGCTTCGGACGCGCGGGCGTAATGGCCGCGTGCGTGTGGGCGCGAATGTCCGTCTCTAGTGCAGACGTGGATTTCTCAAGCCGATCACGCTCTATCCGCAGATCGGAAAATTCGCGCGCGTCGGGCAGCGCGGCGGTGGCGGCCCAGTCACGCATGGAATCGACCATCGACTTGCTCACGTTGATCGACGTGAGAAACGCCAGCGCCAGCACAATGCCGCTCGTCACCAGCAGGCTGCGGCTGAGGCGCATGCGGATATTCTTCCACGCGATCTCGACGGCCTTGCGCATCGGCAGCGCGATCTGTCGCTGGACGGAAGCTGGTGGGGCGAGCGGACTCATTCCGATTTCTTCTTCTCCACGTTCCATCCTATCAGACTTTTGCGACCAAGGGTCTGCAAAAACAGGTTGGTTGAAACCGCCGCCTCACGCTCGCTCAGGCCGAACTTCCTGGCGAGTTTGCGGATCAATTGCTGCACGCTGGTTCGGCCGTCGATGCTGTCCCAGACGAAAACGCCGATGGCATCGAACTCAAATGTCTTGCTCGCGCCGTCGGGCAGCTTGAAAAGCCAGCCGGCGAATTTTCGCGAGCGCAGCGGCACGTTCAGCTTCCCGCCGGTTTCGTGCAGTTGCATTTCCGTCTCAACCAGCCGAATCGGCTTGGCGGCGAGCGCTTCAGAAGGAGTCAGCCGAGGTTTTTTGCTGCCGAAGAGCATGGAGTCGAATTTACTTTGTTCAAATCCGGTCAGTGATCCTAACCGTCAAAGAGGGGAATCGTCATCCTGAGGTACTCCGAAGGATCTAGCCTGATCGCGCAGGACGCTAGATCCTTCGGAGTACCTCAGGATGACAATTCTAATGAATTCGCGAAGTATTTTTACATACCAATTGAATTCGTGGTTGACGCTACAACGAGCCGACTGTTTCCGCCACCGTTCGAAGTGTTTTCTCGTCGGCCGCTTCCAGAATCAACAGCTTGTCGCGCGCCACGTCGTGCAGTGCGACGCCGATCAGCGACTTGGGCTTCCACCGGAGCAGCACGTGCCGGCGTCGGCGCGTCATCGTGCGGCGGATGCCTTCAAGCGACTGGCCGGCGATCATCCATTCGATCGACTGCGGTTGTTCGATCGGGCGGTAGTGTTTTTTCTTCGCCGCCTGCTGCGCCGCGAGCCATCGGCCGATCGATTGCCGCGCCAACGCAACGCTCGCCACCGCGATCTGCC
Organism: Tepidisphaerales bacterium; assembly: GCA_038329865.1. Taxonomy (GTDB): domain Bacteria; phylum Planctomycetota; class Phycisphaerae; order Tepidisphaerales; family Tepidisphaeraceae; genus JANMES01. The sequence goes on from JBBQNK010000025.1 coordinate 63,715, forward strand.
GGACGATCAGCGGCTTGCGGTCGATCTCGAATTCGAGCGACAAATCGCCGACGTTTAATTTCGGCGCGACGAGCTTGGCCGAATCCGGCACGCGGCAGCTCAAGTCGAAGATCGACCATTCGCCGGTAACGCCGTCGGCGAACGTCGGCAGGATCGAATCGACGAGCACGCGATCGCGCCGGCGAACGTGGTGGATCACCTGGAACAGCCGGCCGCTGCCGCGGTTAAAGCCGATCCACACGTCGCGCCCCGGCGGCTCGGGCTCGATGTAGAGCCGGCCGGCCTGCCATCCTTCGCCCGGCGGATCGGCGGGGCACGATTCCTTCGTCGCCAACTCGCCGACTTCGTCGCGCATCGCGCGCTCGACGGACTTGGCGACGTCCGCGTTCTTCTTTAGCGTCTGCCACCGCACGCCCAGGCGAGGCCGTTGCAAATCCGCCAGCAACACCATGCCGCGTGAAAAGTCCCCTTCGAGTTTCACCGGATCCCACCGCCCCGGCAGGCTCAGCTGCCAGCCTTGCCAGGCGAGGATGGATTTACGATGTGTAACCGGCGCCGGCATGGGTCGCAGAATACTCGAAGTTTGGAAAGTTTGGGTGGTGCCTATACTTGGGTGGGCCTTCATAGCTGTAGCAAACATCCGGCCAATAAAAACGGTTCGCCCCGCAATACATCTAAATCGGCGAACCCCATTATCATTCGTTTGATATGACGGCAGGATGATCATCTGTCCTGCAATCAATGATCTGGACCAGTGATCAATCAGCTTGATCAAGCGATTGCTCGGTCCAGATTTCGTTTGCAATTCCCGATTTTTCGTATATATTCTAACATCTGGATGGGTCTCGAATCACATAGGAGCAGGGAATGAAAACGCAAGTCACTCGGAAAATCCGTCGGAATAAAAAGCTGTCGCGCAATTTGCTCATCGGCCTGCTGCCGATCGCTGGATTAGGTTCGCTGTCTTTTGGGGCGGACACTACATTTACCAGCGGCGGCACTCCAAACGATAGCTGGAACGTTGCGGGCAATTGGAATAGCGGCGCGGGTCCGATTCCGGATAGCACCTCCTCCGTCATCATTTCCAGCGGTGCGACGGCCAACCAGGTGCTCGACGCCGCGTTTACGATCAAATCGATTTACTATAGCACCGGTGCGGTCGGCACCCTTCAGACGAACGGCACGGGTTCCACTGCTCGCGCTCTAACGCTGAACGGCGACGGAAACGGAACGCTTATAAGCGTGACCGGCAACTCTTCGTTTTCGATTCTTTCGGGTAACGGCACCCTTTCGGTCGTTCTGGGAAACAGCGGCAACTTCACCGTCGATGCGGGATCGACGCTGGATATCACCTCAGTGATTTCCCAAGCTTCCGGATCGAAATCAGTGACGAAAAACGGTAACGGCACGCTCATTTTGCGAGGCACTAACACCTTCAGCGGCGGTTTCGTCCTGAACTCCGGCACCGTCGGTTTTGCCGCCACCGCCGGACTCGGCGCAAGCGGTGGAGCGGTAACGTTGAATGGAGGTATGCTGTACAACGCCGCAGTTGGCCTCTTGACTCCCTCCAACGCCATCAACATCACGGGCGATACCATCTTCGGTGGAACCGGTTTCACGGCGTTTACGCTGTCCGGCCTCACAACCACCACTGGCAATCGAATTCTCACCTTAAATGCGACCACAACGACTTTCACCAATCCGGGAAACATTCTCGGCGGTGACCTGACACTCAATGGAACGGGTGCAGGCACGTTCTCGGGCGGTTTGGGCTTAAACGGCGCGGCTCGGACGATTACCGGGAACATGACCGGCGCGTTAATTCTCGGTCAATCATCAACCGCTGCCCTTACCGGCACGGGTAATGTCACCCTCATGGCAAACTCCGCCGCTGCCATCACGGTCTCCGGCAATGTCACCGCAACGGGTCTCTTCACTAATGCAGGTACCGGGACCGGAACGACGACGGTCACGCTGAGCATCACCAACAACTCTCTCGGCGTCGTCCAAAATAGCGCGACTTCAGCATTGGTCTTGACGGGAAACAGCACCTACACGGCGGCAACGTCCATTCAAGCTGGTAATTTGACGATCAGTGGCGCGGCGACCTTCCTCAATACGGGCAATATTTCGCTTTCGAGTGGCGGCCGATTGATCGTCAACGCGGCGGATGCAAATCTGTCCAAGCTGGTGTCTGGCGGCGGCGTGGTGGCAGGAAGCTTCCTCAAGTACTCCGCGGCTCAAACCTCTGCCGCCACTGCGGGCCCAGGGGCGATCTTCGGTACTGTCGAAGTCGGAGCATCGGTTATTCCCAACTACATCTTGGACCTGCGCGGCGGTTCGACGCTGACGAATACGGTTTCTGCGACCTACGGAAATTCCACCTTCGGCGCCATCAAACTGAACGGTAACACCACGTTCACCGCTGGAGCGACCACGTTCACCGTCGGCGGAAGCGTTACTGGTAATGGAACCTACACTCTCGCCCTCAACGGCACAGGCGCGACGGGCAACCTCACCAACACAATCAACCAAGCCGCAGGCACGCTCAGTGTCGTGAAGTCTGGCAACGGAACTTGGAACCTTGCCAGCGGTGTTAACAATTACACGGGTCCCACGCAAATCGATGGCGGAATCTTACAAGTCTTTGCCCTCGCTGACGGCGGTCTGGCGAGCAGCATTGGCAACGGTACTGGTTCGGCCAGCGATTTGGTGTTCGGCGGCGGGACGCTGCAGTTCATCAATAGTACCAATGCGGCGGCCAGCACGAACCGGTTGTTCACACTCGGTGATGCTAGTGGCAACAATGGTACCCTTGACGATTCCGCTGGTAATAACTCAGTTGGATTGACGTTCTCCAATACCGCAGATATCACATTCGGAACCGGCGGAGCGCACGTACTCGGCTTCGCGGGTACGAATACCACCGGCGGCACGCTCGCGGCAAGGATCATCGATCAAGGCGCGGGCAATCTCACCAGTGTCGTCAAGAGCGGCGCGGGTACTTGGACTTTAACGGGCAACAACACCTATACCGGCGGAACGACCATTTCCGGCGGCATTCTGAAGTCGACGGTTTCAGAAGGTTTCGGCACGGGACTGATTACGATCACTTCCGGGCAGGCTTATGCGGCGGCAACGACGTACAGCAACAACTGGAACATTGCGGGGGCGATCCGATTAGAGACCACGACGCTTTCCGGAAATATCACCCTCTCGGGCAATTCGACGATCGTCGCTGGTGCTGGCAGCGGGACCGCACTGTTATCGGGGAAGATCACCGGCAGTGGCGGCCTGACGTTTCAAGGCTCCGCCGCCGTTAATACGACGTGGCAGCTCTCAAATATTGGAAACGACTACGCCGGAGACACCTCGATGACGGTGAGCACTACCTCCGGTCATACCTATATCTTGAGCTTGCTCGCAGACGAGGTGATACCCAACGGGGCGGGCAAGGGAAATCTCTTTCTGGATGCCACCAGTGAGCAGGGGACTCTCTTCGTGCAGTTGAATGGACACAGCGAGACGATCAACGGCCTTTCGTCCGGTGGGCTATTCAAGGCCAGCGGCAATCTCTTCCACGACATTCGGAACGCTAATGCCAGCGCGGGGAACCTGACAGTGGGTGACAACAACACCAGCGCCACATACATCGGCCTGATCGAGAACGGCACCGGCGGCGGCGTACTGAACCTGACCAAGAAAGGTTCTGGCACGCAGACGCTATCGGGATCGTCGACCTATACCGGCGCCACCAACATCACCGGCGGCACACTCAAGATCGATTACACAATCTACGGCACAACCCAGACTTCTGCACCGACCAACTACTTCACTACCGGGTCCGACGTGACGATGGGTAACGGCACGACGTTCGCGATTCAAGGACGCGGAGACGGCGGGAACATTACTCAAACCGGCGTCGTTTTAGGCTCGGCCACGCACGCCATCGTTCTTCCCAATGCGGTGGCCAGCCAGCTTGTCGTGGGACAGTTACTGACGCTCACCATAACCACCGGGACGCCGGGGGCTACTGTTCCCTCGACGTTTATCACTGCCATCGACACCCCTGGCGCCACGACCACGACGGTCTATGGGAGCGGGCGGCTGGTGTCAAACGGCAATACCTCGACTGACACCATCACCTCCACCGCCACCAATGGCACGACGTCGCAGACTGTGAAGAGCTTGACCCTGTCGGGCTTGTCCGGCGAGAACGCCACGATCGACTTCGGTACGAGCGGAGATGTCGTGCTGACGTTCGGTTCGGTGGCGCAGGTGACCGACGGCTCGACGCTGACGATCGCCAACTGGAGCGGCATCGCCGACACCGGCAACGGCACTGAGCGGCTCATGGTTACCGGCAACGATACCGTCCGCCTGGCGTTCCTCAGCACGTTTACACCGGGCACCGAATTGGTCTTCACCGGCTTTGCCGGGTACGACGCCGTCGAAAATACCGGCGGAACGGCGTTCGAAGTCTTCGCGACGACGACCGTGCCTGAACCGACCAGCTTGTCGGTGCTGTTGTTGGGCGGCGCGTTCATGCTGAA
>JBBQNK010000026.1:0-64510 GCA_038329865.1 Tepidisphaerales bacterium
TTGAACCTCAACGGCAACCGAACCTTTACGACCAACGCCTCGGTCACGGTTGATGTGCTCGGCGAAGTGACGGGAAACTACACCTTCACTAAGACCGGCACTGGCACGCTGAACCTGGGTAACAGCACCGACGCAACGGCCAACACCTACACTGGCCTGACAACGATCAACCAAGGCTCGGTCAACACCAATAAGGTTGCTGGAACGAACGCGATCATCGGCGATATCCTCGTCGCGTCGGGTACGACGGCAACGTTGACGCTCGGAACGAACAATGAAAACATCGGCAATTCCAGCACTGTAACAGTGAACACCGGCGGGACTTTTGCCTTGAACGGTAAGACCGAAACGATCGGCAACCTGCAGGTCGGCGGGGGCGTGGTTTCCTCTCCGAGCGGCACTTTGATTGTGGCCGGTGCGGGAACCACCGTGGTCAATAGCGGTAACGTTACCGTCTTAAACCTCACCACCGGTACGGCCGGCGTGACCCTCGGGAGCGGGGCGCTGATATCCAGTGGTACCACACTTAACGGCGACGTGACGTTTAATGGTGCCACCACCGGCGCCACATTCGGCGCGGGAAACATCTCCCTTAATGGCAATCGCACTTTCTCGGTTGCGCTCGGATCGACCTCTACCGATTTGACGGTTTCGGGTGTAGTAAGCGATGGCGCTAGCGCCAGTTCGCTCACTAAGACCGGTCTCGGCTCGTTGATTCTGAATGGAATCAAAACCTACACCGGTGCGACCACCGTGAATACCGGAACGCTGGGCGGAACCGGGACCGTAGCGGGGACGCTCGTTATCGGCGACACCGTGGGAACAAGTGATGCCGCCATTTCTCCGGGTATCGGCGCGAACAGCATCGGAACTTTCACGACTACCAGCAGTCTCGCGTTCGCTTCGGACGGCAACTACAACTACGAGCTCAACACCACCGCCGCCACCAGTGATAAGATCGTCGCCAACGGCGTGACGATTGATGCCTCGGCGGTCTTCACCTTTAACAACATCGGTGTCGATTCCGGGCTGACCAATCAGACCTTCCTCGTCATCGACAACACCAGCGGCTCCGCCATCTCCGGCGTATTCGCGAACCTGGCGGATGGTGGAACGTTCACCTCCGGGCTTTTCACTTACACCGCCAACTACGAAGGCGGCACCGGCAACGACCTGACCTTGACCGTCAGCGCAGTCCCCGAACCCACGAGCCTCGCCCTGTTCGGCCTGGGGGGTTTGGCGGCGATGAAGCGACGCCGGCGGGTTGTGAAAAAAGCGTGAGCCGACGGATGCGTCCGGTTCGATACATTGCAGAGGCACATCGTTCACGCACCTAGCGAATGAATGACGGTTCGGTGACAATTAATTTTTGAAATGAGGGCGATTGTCGCCATACTATCTGAATCATTGGATTGCGGATTCTCAAAGGCAGGGAACGGGAAGATGCAGTTGTAAAAGAGGATGCACTTACCTTAGCCAAAGGGATTGACTCATGTTCCATTTCCCCCGGAGTTTTTCGACCGGCCTGACGAAGAAAAGAGCGTTTACACTTGTCGAACTGCTCGTCGTCATCGGGATCATCGCCCTTCTCGTTGCGCTGCTGCTGCCCGTTCTGAACAAAGCCCGCGAGGCCGCCAAGGCCGTGCAGTGCGCCGCCAACATGCGCAACATCGGACAGATCATGATGGTCTTCGCGCAGGACAATGACAACCGATATCCTGCCTGCGGCAAGGTGCTGGCCGTCGCGCCGGCGACGACTTCTACTTCGCACTGGGCGGAAGTTCTAGATCGCATCGTATACAACAACACGCTCCAGAAAGGGCCGATTCAATACGTGAATTACATCGGCTCGGCGAGTCAGAACATCTACGGCTTGGCGTCGGGTCGCCTGGGGTGTCCTAATACAGGCAATGAAGGTATCACGCGCCGCCCTTACCTCACGACGACGTTTGTCGCCGGCGGGTGGCAGAATAACCTGGCCACTCCTCCATGGCCCGCCAACTGCCCGCCCTACGGCGCGACAAAAACCGGAACCTACTTCAACGAATGGTTCTACCTCGGCGCCCGCCGAACGAAATTCAAAAACTCTTCCGAGAAATTCATTCTCATCGAGAGCTCGCTTGGTTCCGACCAGATCCTGCCTCGCCCGATAGCACAGGACAATCCAGCGTTGGCTACGAGGAACTTTCCGTATTCCAACGGCGTCTCAACCGGCAGCATCTTCGCGTTCCGTCATCCAAATCTAACCGCCAATTTTCTGTATGCCGACGGACATGTCGGTCAACTGAATTCCAAAGACGAAATGAACGACTACGCAAAACACTTCAGCTACAACGGCGAGAACAAGCAGTTCCCGAATTGAGCTTCCAATGGCCGACTGTTCGGAGAAGTCAGCTATTCCGGGCGGTCCAGAGGATTTGTGAAAACGTATCCTGTCTTTCCGATCCCGAATCTTGTTGAGCGCCCGGGTTGGTGGGCGGTGCGCAATGATGAGATCACCCGGATCGCAACGTCCGCAAAAAAAGGCCAAGTCGCGCATCTGGCCAACAGTGCCGGCGGCCTGCCGATCCATTCCGTGACCTATGGCCCGACCGCCGCGGCGCCGGGCACCGGCAGCTGGATCAGCGCCTCTAATTCCCGGCGCGTTGAAGCGTACAAAACCAATGAAGAGGGCCCGCAGGTCGTCGTTCTGCTCTGCGGCGTGCACGGGGCCGAGCCTGAAGGCGTGGCCGGCGCGGTCAATCTGATCCATCTGCTTGAAACCGGCGCCGACCTCACCCGCAAGCGCCGGCCGGGGTTGGTCGAGCTGTGCAGCGCGTACCGGCTGATCATCATCCCCTGCCTGAACCCGGACGGCCGAGCGGTATCGCCGGATCATCTTCGCGGCGCGACGAATGACGAATTCCGCCGCGCCAGCCAAGGCATCTGGCTCGACGGCACGGAGGTCGGCTATCCGGCCTGCAAGGAGTACGTCCCCCTGCCGCTAGACCGCGTGCAGCACCCCGGCGGCTACCCAAACGCCCACGGCTACAACATTCAGCACGACGCCAGCCCCGGCGACATTCGCACTGAAGAAGCCCGCAAGCTGCTGGAGATGGTCGCGCGCGAGCAGGTCGATCTCGTGCTCAACATGCACTCGCACCCGCTGGCCCCGCGGTCGCTCAGCCCGTGCGTGTCGGAATATCCGCTGCACGCGACGCGCATCCTCGACTACGCCGACCGATTTTTCGAAGATTTGAATCGCGCCGGCCTTCGCCCGGAGCCCGTGCTGCCGCGCGATAACGTCATGGGTTATTGCCTGAACAACGCCTGCAGCATGGCCAGCGGAGCACTCGGGCTGACGTTCGAGCACCCCACCGTTGAGGCGTGGAGTTTCGAAGAGATCCTGGAGATTTTCTTCGTCGCGGTGGAGACGTGTCTGAAGTGGGGCCGGACTGAAAAGTTCGCCCCCCGCCGCCCGCTCGCCCGCGGGTTCCGCAACGGATGATCTTCACCTGATCCCCTTACAAGCCACGCCGCGTTTACTGGGCGACTGAGTCGGCCCCGCGCGATTCATTCCGCATGCAACGGCCCCATGTCCTGCCGCGCGCCCTTTGGTCGCGGCTTTCCGGCAAAATCGGTTTCTACGCCAACGTCCGCGCCCGAGCCGATCGCTGGGCTGCCGGGCTTGAGGTGGTAATCGCCCTTGGCGGGGTCGACGAAAATCTTCGACAGGTCGCTCTCCAGGATTTCCCCCTCGCCGAGCTTTTTGCTTTGGCTGCGGCCGATCATCATATAGAGGTTGTGATCGAAGTGCTGCCCTTCCAGCCCAGCGGAAACTCCGTCGAGAATGTTGTTCTGCACCACCAGGCCCTCGATGTCTTTTGCGTTAGTAAATATTCCCGCGAGATAGTCGGCCGCTCCTTCTTCTTTACTGCGGAAAAGAAGATTGTTCAGAATTCGCGTGTTTCGAAGCTTGCCGGTCCAGATGGAAATTCCGCTGCTGCCGATGCTTTTCTCAAAGATGTTATTCTGGATCAGCAGGTTCTCGCTGTCCTGTAGTGTGAGCCCGTCGCGCGACGTGGTGACGTGATTGCGCTCGACCACGATGTCGCTGGAATTTGCGTAGACCGTAAGTGCGTTGGCGTGTACGCCGGCGTGGTCGCTTACGTTATTGCCGGCGATCTTGCCGTGCTTGATGGTGAAGAACGCGATGCCCGTGCCGCCGTTCTTTTCCAGTGTGTTGTTGGTGACAGTCAGATCCTCGCACTGCGAAGCGGCGATGCCGCGCACCTTGCGGTTGTGGTGGACGAAATTTCCGTCGATGAGAATGTGCTGCGAAGTCGAAGCGCCGACGGCCCCGGCGCGATTGTCGGAATCCAGGAACCGTACATCGTTCTGTCGGTAGACGATTTCCTGTGAACCGCTCGCGTGCAACGCGTTAGCGACGGCGCCGCTCTGCTTCTGGATGAGAAAACCTTGGATCACCACGTTCGACTGCTTATCAATCACGACACCGTGTTCACGAACGGAGTAAGTGATGTCCGCCGGACCATTTGCACCGCTATCAATCGGCCAAACGTAAATCCGCCGCGTGCCGTTGGCGGCCGGGGCGAGGTAGTATTCGCCGGCGCGGTCGATCGCGCCGATCGCGTTGATCATCGCGAACTTTCCCTTCTCGGCCCCGTATTGATCGAATTTGAACATCTGCACGGTGATCTTGTGGTCGGAAGGGTCGAACGCGGTCACCGGGTAGTAGTACACGCGATTCGGCTTGAGCCACGCCGCCATGTAAGCGCCGGCCCAGGCGTCTTTATCGGATTGCGAAAATACTTTCGCGTCGGCGTATGAAGTGGATTTCGATTTGGGATCATTCACCGGTTGAGGTGCATGAACGATATGCATCGAAGTCAGCTCGTCGGGAGAAAAAGGATCGGTCGGATTCGGATCGCGCGAGACGGCCAGCAGGTGCTCGCCCTGCACGAGGTTGATCGAGAAGATCGTCGTAGTCGCGGGTACTTCGGCGAAGTAAATGCTCTTCCAGTTCGGATTGCCGCGGGCGTCTTCGATCGTCGCGCAGCGCGTCCAGTTTTCGATCGGCTGCGAGCCGTCGATGATCGCCTTCCCTTTGCCGTACGTGCCGGCGGTGTTGCCGTCGTAAGTGATCGGCTCGCCGGGCTTGCCGGAGGCGTTCACGTCGATCGACCCGCGGTAAAACACGCCGCCCTTGAAGAGAACGGTATCACCCGGCTGCAGCTTAATCGCCGACGCCTTGCCGGCAGCGCCGGCTTTATCCCCGGGCGCGTGCTTGATCGCCAACTCGGGCGAACTGCCGTCGCGGTCGTCGGAGCCGTTATCGAAATCGACGTAAATCGTGCGCCCCATGCTCGCGGAGGTTAACACCAGCAATAGAGCGAACGCCAGAATGGGATTTTGAAATGCCCGCATGGTTGTTTCCTTCTGATTCCACCAAACGACAAGCCGCTTGAATTCATACGGATCCGCGGTCGATTTGTTGAAAAATCGGGAGCGCGCACCCAGGAGCGCAGGAAGGAAGGAATCGCAGACCGATAGATCAGAACGGATCCGACTGTCCACTGAAGTTTTCAAAGCGTGTTGTCTTGCTCATAAAGGTGAGCTTCACCGTGCCCGTCGGGCCGTTACGCTGCTTGGCGATGATTACCTCGGCGATATTGTCCGGCTGAAAGTCCGGCTCGCTCATGCGGTAGTAATCTTCGCGGTGCAGAAGCATGATCACGTCGGCGTCCTGCTCGATGGAGCCCGATTCGCGCAGATCGCTCATGCGCGGGCGATGGCCGTCGCGGCCTTCGCTGGCTCGGTTTAGCTGGCTGAGGCAGATGACCGGGATGTTTAGTTCGCGCGCCACCGCTTTAATGCCGCGACTGATTTCGCTGATCTGCTGCTGGCGGCTTTCAACGCCCGGGTTGTCCATCAACTGCATGTAATCGATCATGATGCACTTGACGTCGTGCTGCAACTTGAGACGGCGGGCTTTGGCGCGGAGTTCCATGATCGTCAGGCCGGCCGAGTCGTCCACCCACATCGGCGCTTTCGCCAATTCGCCGACGACATTCGCCAAGTGTGCGTACTCGTGCGACTGAAGCAGCCCCTTGCGGAGTTTGTGCGCGTCGATCTGCCCGCGGCTGCAGAGCATTCGCTGGGCCAACTGTTGCTTGCTCATTTCCAGCGAGAAGATGGCGCACGGCAGGCGGTTATCCGCAGCCATGTGTTCCATGACGTTCATCGCGAACGCGGTTTTGCCCATCGAAGGACGGGCCGCGACGATGATCATCTCGCCGTTCTGCAGGCCGTTCATCATGTCATCGAGTTCGAAGAATCCAGAATCGATCCCGCGCTGGCCGCGGTTTTCGATCATCTCGAAGACTTCGTGCAGCACGTCTTCCATGGCCGTGACCTGCCCGCCGACTTTTTTCTCGGCGATCTGGAAGATTCGCCGCTCGGCCCGATCAAGCACGACTTCCGCCTGCTCGTGCGGTGCGTAGGCGTCGCGCAGAATATCGTTGGAAGCGGAAATAAGCTGGCGGAGAAGCGCTTTTTCGCGAACGATCGACGCATAATGCGCCCCGTGTGCAGCCGAGGGAACGCTGCCGAGGATCGCACCGAGATAGCCGTTGCCACCGACTTCGTCGAACAGCTGGCGCTTGATGAGTTCTTCACGGAGGATGACCGCGTCGATCGGGCGATTCTGCTCGTACAAGCCGACGAGGACGTCAAAAATAATCTGGTGGTCCGCCTGGTAGAACGATTCGCCGGTAACGATCTGCACGACCTGCCCGACCATCTCCTTATCGAGCATCATCGAGGCGAGCATGCACATCTCGGCTTCGATCGAATGAGGCGGCAGGCGATCAAACTGGCCGGAAATGGATTCGATTAACTGGCTCATGCGGCACCTTCCATGGCTGGGCGGACGTTACCCTAACTATCGGCTGTTCTCAAGGAATTTTTTCACCACTGAGGCACGGAGGCGCTCTCGACGTTCAACGTAACCTGATCTGCCTGAACGAAATAGGAAGAAAGGGAAAGGTACGTGGTACTTCGAGCGCGCCTCCGTGCCTCTGTGTCTCCGTGGTAAATCTTCTGCGAGTGTAAACAAAACGCGTCGCGCCGCGGGATAAATCCGCGCGGCGCGACGCTTTGTTCACGGGTTGTCCACCGAGTTGCACACAATTGCGACTTGAGCCACTTGGTCAGCCACTGAAGTGGCTAGCCCGGTGCCAGTCTCGGCAAACCTTACGCCTTGGCGACGGGGGCTTCCTTCGCGGCGTCGTCCTTGGCCTTGCGGGCGGCGTCGATGCCGGCCTTGCTCTCGGCGTCGGGGGCGACCCAGACCTTGATCTCGGCCTTGAGGTCTTCGGCGAAGCTGATGACCACGGTGTACTTTTCGATGCGATCGAGCTTGCCGGGGAGATTGATGTCGTCGGGCTCGACCGCGTGGCCTTGGGACTGCAGCGCCTTGGCGATGTCGGTCGCGCTCACGCTGCCGAACAGGTGGCCCTGCTCGTTGGCGCGACGCTCGAGCGTGACTTCCACACCTTCGAGCGTCTTGAGGGCAGCGGCGCGCTCTTCACGCTTGGCCTTCTCCTCCGCCAAGATTTCCTGACGACGGGCCTCGATCTTCTTGACGTTGTTCGGCGTCGGCTGAACGGCCAGATCCTGCGGGAGCAGGAAATTGCGTGCGAAGCCGGCGGAGACTTCAACCACATCGCCGACCTTGCCGACGTTCTTGATGGATTCTTTTAACAGTAGTTTGACGTTGTGAGACATTGGGTTTACCTCTTCTTGTGATCAGTGTTTTTGAACTGGTGATTGATGACTGGTGATTGACGGGAGAAAATGCTTGCTTCGCGTCAATCACCACTCATCACGTTTCGTCTCCTGGTTTCAGAACGGAATATCTTCATCCTTAAATTGCTGCTCGTCGTCGTTGTACGGCTGCTGGGCCGCGGGCTTTTGCGGCGGGCGACCTGCGGGCGGGCGAGTCGGGGCCGATCGCTGCTGCGGGGCCGGGGCGTCCTGGCCGCCGTCGTACTCGGGGATGGCGTCGCCACCGCCACCGCGTTGACCACCTCGTGCGCCACCACCGCCGCCACCACCTTCACCGCCGCCGTCTCGGCCGCCGATGAACTGAAAATTATCAACGACGACCGACAGCTTGTGACGCTTGCCGCCGCCCTGCTTGTCTTCCCAACTGTCGTACTTCAGGCGGCCTTCAATGAAGATCGGCTTGCCCTTGGTGAAGTACTGGTTGATCACCTCGGCCTGTTTGCCGAAGCTGGTGATGTCAACGAAGGTGACTTCTTCGCGATCCTCGCCCGCGGCGGTGCGGAACTTGCGATTGCACGCAAGGCCGAACTCCACCACGGCCATCTGGCTGGGCAGATACTTCAGCTGAGGGTCGCGCGTGAGGTTTCCCATCAGCATGACTTTGTTGAAACTTGCCATAACGACTCCAATGCGGAACGCTGAACGCGGAATGCGGAACAACGTATTTGTTCCGCGTTCCGCATTCCGCATTCCTCGTTAGTCTTTCGCTGCGTCGGCCGTTTCACGACGCGGGCCACGGTCGCCACCACGATCGCCGCCGCGTGGGGACGGCGTGTCCCAGCTCGGGCGGTCCCAGCTGTTGCGCTCTTCGCGCGGCTGGATCGGCTGCGGCTCGACGGCTTCCATCTCTTCCTTGTTGAGATGATCGGCGTCGGTGATCAGCACGCGAAGCACGTCTTCCGACAACGTCACGTCGCGCTCGAGCGGCGTGATGTTGGCGGCCGGTGCGGTGAAGTACGCGATGATGTAAGTGCCGCGCTTCTGGCCCTTGATCTCGTAGTTCAGCTTCCGCTCGTCCCACTTCTTGATGACGAGGATTTCGCCGGTGTGCTTTTCGATCTTGGAGCGGACGATCTTGATCGCCGCCTCCGCGTCAGCCGTGACGGCCGGGCTGATGAGGAACATACCTTCGTACTGACGCTGTTTTTTCTCTGCCATAACAATGCTCCCTAGCATGGGTTTTGACCGGTTGGGGCCGGCCGCTGTAAATAGGACTTAGTGCTAAGGACTTAGGACTTAGTTGAATACATTTCTGCGATTCTTACTAAGTCCTTAGTCCTAAGTCCTCAGTCCTTTTCTGCCTGATTGAATTGGTTCATCGCCGCGTTCAATCCTTGGTCGATCCAGGTCAATATCGCGCCGCACGAGCGGGCGATGGCTGGATCGAGTAACTGTCGCTGGGTGTCGGTAAACCGGCCCAGCACATAATCTTTTCCGGGCACGCGCTCCGGCGGAGCGTCGATGCCTAATCGCAGGCGAGGGTACTGATCGGTACCGATCGCCCGCTGAATGTCTTTCAATCCGTTGTGGCCGCCGGAACTTCCGCCCCCGCGAAGCCGCAAGCGGCCGGTCGGGAGAGCCAAATCATCCAGCACTACCATCAGGTCCTGCGGGAAGACGTTGTAAAACGCCATCGCTGCCTGCACTGATTGGCCGCTCAAGTTCATGTACGTCAGCGGTTCGAGCAGCAGGACTTTTTCAGTCCCGCCGGCCGTCAGATTAACGACGCCATCGAACGCCAACGCATTGAACTTTTTCTTGGCGAGCATCTGATACTCGCCCGGCCCGGTCCACCCGAGTCGGCAGGCAAACTGCTCGACTACTTCGAACCCAACGTTGTGCCGGGAGCCGACGTACTCTTTGCCGGGATTGCCAAGGCCGACGACGATTTTCATGACGGACTGCCGATCTCCCGTTTAGCCGGCGAGCTTGCTCGCCGTCAACGTATCCCGGCGAGCAAGCTCGCCGGCTAAACGAAGAATTACTTCTTCTCGGCAGCAGGCGCCGCAGCCGCTTCGGCTTCTTCGCCGTCTTCCTTCTTCTTGCCGATGACTTCCGGCTCGGCCGATTCGCCTTCGGCAGCTTCGGTCGTTTCTTCTTCCTTCACTTCGGCGCACGTGGCGACGATCAGGTCTTCGTCCTGCATCGCCTTCACGCCGGTCGGGAGCGGAATGTCCTTGAGGTGCAGCACGTCGTCGAGCTTCATCTCAGTGACGTTGTAGACGATCTTCTCCGGGATATCGGTGACGAGGCACTCGACTTCCAGGTCCGAAACGATCTGCTGCAGCACGCCGCCGTCGTCTTCACCCTTGGGCGTGCCCTTGAGTTCGAGCGGCACGGTGACTTCGACCTTCTCGTTGAGCGAGACGCGGGCGAAATCGACGTGGATGACTTCCATGCCGAGGTGATCGTATTGAACTTCCTTCACCAGGCAGGTTTCAGCCTTGCCGGCGAGTTGCAGTTCGAACACGTGCGCGCCGCGATGGATGTGGCCGACCACTTCCTTCTTCGGCAGCGTGACGGGAACGACGGCTTCCTTGTGCCCGTAGATCACGCCGGGCAGCTTGCCGGAATCGCGAAGGCGCTTGTTGGCGCGGGAACCGAGCTGCTCACGAGCTTCGACGGTGACTTGTGCGGATTGCTTTGCCATAAACTAACTCCTCTTTCAAAGGTCTGATTGATTTTTTTCTTTAGTGAATAATGCACTCACCGATTCATTGTGGTGAATGCGGTGGATCGCTTCGCCGAGCAGTTCTGCCACGCTGAGTTGCACGATGCGGTCCTTGATCGGCTCGGCCCGTTCGCCGAGCGGGATCGTGTCGGTGACGGCGAGTTTCGTGAATTCGCACTTGCCCAGGCGATCCATCGCCGGCGGCGCGAAGACGGCGTGCGTGGCGGCCATGTAAATTTCTTTCACGCCGGCGTCGCGGAGAATCTTGCAGGCCTGCGTGACGGTCCCGGCCGTGGTGATCATGTCGTCGACCATGATGACGTTCTTGCCTTCGACGTCGCCGATGATGTGCTTGGCTTCAGTTTGGCTGCCGGATTTGCGGCGTTTGTCGATGATGCAGATATCGCCGCCGAGCATGTTCGCGTACACCTGGGCGCGTTTGACGTTGCCGACGTCGGGCGAGACGAACACGCGGTTCGACATCTTCAAGCTCTTGAACCACTTGATCAGCACCGGCGATGCCGACAGGTGATCCACCGGGATATCAAAAAATCCCTGTACCTGGGCCGCGTGCAGATCGACCGTCACGACACGGTCGGCGCCGGCGCGCTCGATCAAATTCGCGACAAGCTTGGCGGTGATGGGCGTACGGCCTTCGTCTTTGCGGTCCTGCCGGGCATAGCCGAAGTACGGGATGACGGCCGTCACCCTGCTGGCGCTGGCGCGCTTCAGGCAGTCGATCCAGATCATCAGTTCCATCAGGTGAGCATTCACCGGATGGCTCGTTGACTGCACGATGTAGCAATCACGGCCGCGTACGTCTTCTTCAACCTTCACCATCAGCTCGCCGTCGGGAAAGAGCTCCGTCCGACCGCCGCCGAGCGGGATTTGCAGGTATTTACAGATCTTCTCCGCGAGCTGCGGATTGGACCGGCCGGTGAATACTTTCAACTTGTCAGAGTCGAGTGCTGCCATACGGATTACCCTCTGCCGCCGTAAAGACTTGCTGATTCCGTCGACGCATTTCCGGCCACGGTCGATAAATCCGGCACGATGCTTTCGCGCGGGATGCAGGCGAACGGGCCGATCACGCACTCGCTGCCGATGCTCGCGCCGGCGCCGATGAACGTGAACGGCTCAATCGTCGTGTCGGTTCCGATCATCACGCCGGATTCGATGTACGCGCTGGCCGAGCTGACGATCGTCACGCCCGCCGCGCGGTGCTGAAGTTGGATTCGGTCCTGCATGATCGCATCGACTTCCGCCTGCTGCATGCGATCATTGACCGCCAAAACGTCTTCCGGCAGCACGGCCTGCACGGCGGTCACCTTTTTGCCGGCCTTTCGCAAAATCGCGTAGATGTCGGTCAGGTAATATTCGTTCTTCTTGTTCTTGTTCGAAATCTTGCTCACGCCGGCCACAAAATCCGCCACCTTGAGGCAGTAATAGCTCGGGAAGACTTCCTGAATCTGCCGCTGCTCCGCCGTCGCATCGGCCTGCTCGATGATCTCGACGAACTCGCCGCTTTCATCGCGAATGATCCGGCCGTATCCCGTCGGGTCTTCTAGAATCGCTGTGGCCATGCTGGCGGAGGCTTTTTCGTCGTGATGCGCGTCGCGCAGCGTCTTGAGCACCTCCGAGCGAATGAGTGGCCCGTCGCCGGTCAGGATGAACACGTCGCCGGTTTCATCCTTCAGGTGCGGCACGCAGCTTCGCGCCGCATGGCCGGTGCCGAGTTGCTCGGTCTGTTCGACCCAGGTGATCCGCTTGTCGTCGCCGAAGCCGGCGATGATCTCATCCTTGCCGTGCCCGATGACGACGAGCACTTTCTTACACCCAACACCGTAGCAGGCATCGAGCACGTAAGAGAGCATCGGCCGCCCGCAAATTTCGTGCAGCGGCTTGGGGCGTTTGCTCTTCATCCGGGTTGATTTCCCGGCGGCGAGGATGATGGCGGTCAAAGACATAGGACTAAGGACTGAGGACGGAGGACTTAGTGGAAGAAGTATTCACTAAGTCCTAAGTCCTTTTTACTTGGCACTGCCGCTGAGCTACCCCGCTAGGATTCGAACCTAGACAAGCAGTACCAAAAACTGCGGTGCTACCGTTACACTACGGGGTAGTAATTAAGTTTTTGATTCGTCGAGAGACGGGTGGGCAGGGCCGTCGCGACAGGCGTCTGTCACGAGGGAAAAAGCTCATCCGCGGAATACACTTCCCGGGGCCCGCGTCGGTTCAAACCGCGATCCAACCCGGCATATCTACCCATCAGGAAACGACTTACGATCGTTTCTCGATCTCTCGACATACGCCCCAACTCAGGGGAAGTCGGGCCATTCTACGGAATGGCGTTCTTTTGTCAAAACTGCGGATTTCGGATTGGGGAGCGCGGAATAAAGAAGCGAATATGGAAATTTTTTCGTTCCACAATCCAAAATCCGCAATCCGCAACCGGAACGTTCTCGCACCCCCCTCACGCAACCGATATATTACGAGTCGAACCCAACCATGAACGCACCTCGCCCCAATCTCACGCCGGCATACGTTCTCTGCACTACTGCGGTCTTCGGCGGCGCGGCGGTGGTGATCGCGCTGATCGGTCGCTACGCCGATCTGCCCGTGCCGGCGCGCAACCTGCTCATCATCGCGATCCTCGCCGCGGCGGCGGGAATGATCGGGGTGATGACGGCCGTTGTTACGTCAGTGCAGATCGCCAGCCGCATTCCTTCGACGACGCGCGACCTCCAGGAAATCAAGGAACAACTGCAGCACATCGCCTCGATGGTTCGCGCCCGCGAGCCGCACGAAGACGACTCGGAACAGATGGTCGAAAATATTGCACGCCTGCAACAGAATTCCGCGCAGACACAGCAGGACCTGGCGCAGATGCAGGAGATGATGCGGCAACTTCTCGACAAGCTCGACATCCTGCGGGCCGTTGCCTCCGCGCCGTCACCGGCTGCCGCGGCGCTGGATCGGGAAGACGACGAGGCGATCGCGTTTCCCGTCGTTGGTGAAGAGGACGAGAGCACTCCGATTCACGAGAATTACGACGCGAGCGAGAGTGAAGTGGCGAGCGAACCAGAGCCGCGCAGCAATTTTCGTCACACGCCCGCCTTCACGTTCAAGCCCACGCTGCCGCCGGAAGACGCACCGGCCGAAGAGTTTGAAACGCTCGAAGCCGCCCGCGCCCGCGTCGACGATTTGATGGCGCTATCCAACTGGGACGCGGCGGTGGCGATCGCGAATCTCTTCGCCCAGCAGCACCCGGACGACACCGACGCGCAGTGGCTTCGCCAGCGCGTGCAGCGCGAGTTCGATATTTACCGCGAAGGCAGCGTCCGCCGGCTGTACGAACAGATCAAGGACGAACTCGAGCGCAAGCACTACCGGCGAGCGCTTTCCATCGCCCGCCGACTGCTGGACAAGTTCGCCGACCACAAAAAAGCCCAGAAAATCCGCCAGCAGCTGCCGACGATTTTGGAGAATGCCGAGATCGAAGAACGCCAGGAAGACGAGTCGCGCATTCAGAATTTCATCAAGTCCAAGCGTTACCAGGACGCGGTGGAACTCGGCGAAGCGTTGCTCGCGAAATATCCGCTGTCCCCACAGGCCGAGTCGCTCGACGAAATGCTGCCGAAGCTTCGGCAGCTGGCGATCGAACAGGAAGCCGAAACGATGGGTCGGCACTGATCGCCCCGTCGACTTTCCCGTAAGCCTCAAGCCCCGCTCATTCCGCGGCGCGCTGCGGCGATTTTCTTGCCCGCGTGCCCGCTTATCCTCTACACTTCTCCGCAGAGAAATGAGTTCGATTCACCAGCGCGCATTGCATGAAATACGTGATAGCAATTTGCGGTCTGCTTCTGGTGGTGGCAAGCTTCGCTACCTCGCTTTCCATGCCCGACGCCCGCAGCCGCGTGCCGGTCCTTTACTGGGTGACGGACAACAATCCTGAACGAATCAAGCAGGCCAGGCGATTCCAACAGTGGCTGAAGGACAATCACTATCCGCCGTTCGAGCTTCGGCTGGATACTTCCAACTCCGATCAACAGAAGAAAATCATCCAGGGCGTGTCCGGCGTGGCGGGCGACATCATTGACGTCGGTACGAATGAGCTGGGCTATTTCCATGCCATCGGCCTGTTCGATGACGTGACCGATGACGCGAAGAAAATGGGTTTCAGTGTCGATCAGACGTACCCCGCGATCGGCGCCAACCTCACCATTGACGGTCGACAGTATCTCTTCCCGTGCAATGTCGGATGCATGTTATATTTCGTGAACAAGAGCACGTTCAAGAAATTCAGCCAGCCGTTGCCGCCCAACCGTTGGACGTTTGATGAGTTCGAATCGCTCGGTAAGCAATTCGTCGCGGCGGCGAATTCGAATCCGCGCCGGCCTGAGTATTTTTTTGCCGACACCGTCGATCGTGAAGTGATGCGCCGCAGCCTGGGACTCTCGGTGTTCAACGAGACGCTGACGCGCTCAATCCTCGACGACCCACGGCACGTGCAGGTTCTCAAGCTCATAGCCAAGTGGACCAACGAAGACCACATCCTCCCTTCCGCAGCCGACAAATCATCGTACGCCACGGCGGAAGGCTACGGCGGCGCGGCGACGCAGCTGTTCAATGACGGCCATTACGCCATGCTGAACGGCGGGCGATACCTTGTCATCCAGTTCCGCAAGTTTCATCCCCCGCCCGACTTGGGATGGAGTGAGCCACCCAATGGCGGATTCCCCAACGTCAGCATCGGCATGCGATCGGCAGGCGTGTACGCTGCCTCGAAGCACAAGGATCTGGCGCGGTACTTTCTCAAATTCCTCGCCAGTGAGGAATACAACATGAACATCGTTGAAGACGGCGACGGCCTGCCGCCGAACCCGGCGTTCACGCAGGTGGAGCAATATCTCCGGCCGCCACAGTATCCGAACGAGTGGGACTGCCAGGCCGCCTTCGCAAAGGAAATCAGCACCAACGCGATTCCTTCCGCGGGCAGCCCGTTTGTTTTGTTCAGCGTGGCCACGCGAATCGACACTGCGTTGTACAACGGCATGATGTCAGGTCTTTACACGGCCGAGTTCGCGGCATTCGAATGTCAGAAGCGCATCAACCAGGAGATAGATCTCACGCTCAGCGAGCAGCCGGAACTGCGCGAGCGATACGACAAGCTCGTGGCGCGACAGAAGCAGATCGACGACCTTCGCCGCCGCGGCGAAAAAGTGCCGGCGACCTGGATCGAGAATCCTTTCTACCGTTCGTACTACCGCGCGATGGGCTGGTCGACTGAAAAGGCGGGCACATGACTCGCCGCCGAAAGCAACGGCAACTGGCCGTGGGACTCGCGTTCCTTGCGCCAAACATTCTCGGATTTCTCACGTTCACGCTCGTGCCGCTGGTCTTCAGCCTGGTGCTTGCGTTCAGCAACTGGGACCTTCGCCGGCACAACATGTTCCACGACGAGTCGATCAAGATGATCGGCTTTAAGAATATCGAGCGGTTGTTTCAGGGCGACGATTTCTGGCGGTTTTTCGGGAACACGCTGTTCATGATGATGGTGATTCCGTTTTCCATCGCCGGCAGCCTGGGGCTGGCGCTGCTGCTCGGGCAGGACGCGAAGACATCACGAACTCGGCGGAACTGGGTGATGATCCTGTGCGCGGCCGTCAGCGTCGGCGGCGCGAGTTTTGCCATCCTGCTCGGCGCGGGGGCGTCGGGGATGACGCTGCTGCTTAGCACCGTGGCGGGCGGCATATTGCTGCTGGGGTTTGTCGGCGGATCGACGGTCTATCGCACGTTACTGTACCTGCCGTCGTTCACGTCGGGCGTGGCGGTATTTATCCTGTGGAAAAAACTCTATGCTTCCAGCACCGGGCCGATCGATCACGCGCTCACGCCGACGCTCGATGCGCTGACAAAACTCGTCAACGCCTCGCCGGCCGGGCTTTGGAGCGGCGCCGGCTGGGTCTTGTGGATCGTCGGCGGGCTGGGATTTGCCCGGTTTAGTTTTGTCATTTTGCGAAACTGGTTTCGCCGCGATTTTGAAGTCGGCACAGTACTGATCTGCCTAGCCGTTGCGACGATCGGTGCGCTGCTCTGTTACGGACTCGGCTCGGTTTTGATCGATCTCCCGGCGCGCACCGCCGCCGGCAGGCTCACGCCGCCGAACTGGCTTACGGATTATTACTGGGCCAAGCCCGCGCTGATGATCGTGAGTTTCTGGGCGGGCGTCGGGTCGAACAACATGCTGCTCTACCTGGCGGGCATTAGCGGGATTTCCCCGGAGTTGTATGAGGCAGCCGATGTCGACGGCGCGGGGCGATTCCAGAAATTCTGGAACATCACCTGGCCGCAACTGGCGCCGACGACTTTTTTCATCGTCGTGATGAGCATGATCCACGGCCTGCAGGGCGGATTCGAGATGGCCCGCAGCATGACGCAGGGCGGACCCGCCGGCGCGACCACCACGCTCAGCTACTTTATTTACTCCGAAGGTTTCGAGACCGGCCGGCTCGGCTATTCATCGGCCGTTGCGTGGGTGCTCTTCGCGATGCTGTTGCTGGTAACGCTGTTCAACTGGCGGTTCGGAGGGCGATATGTCAACGACTGATCCGCTCGCCGCGCCGCTTCCGATCGCGCCCGCCAAGCCGGCGCGGCGCTCACGCGCCAACTTGCTCGGCCCGGCGCTGCTCAATCTCGTGCTGACCGTGATCTGCTTCACCATGGTCATGCCGTTCCTGTGGATGGTGCTGACGAGCCTCAAGCCGCTAAGTGAAGTCGGCCTGCAGACGTGGCTGCCGACCCACTTCCACTGGGACAACTACGCAAAAGTATTTGACGAAAAAGGCGAGGGCATTCCTTTCGCCCGCTTCTATTGCAACAGCATTTTCGTCGCGTCGTGGGTGACATTCCTGCAGGTGCTGACCAGCAGCAAAAGGCCCGGCGCGGTTTCGTCGATGCGGTGCTTGATCCAAAGATATGGGTCGGCCATCACGGTGTTCGGCTCGCCCTTGGATTTGGCGAGGTCCGAAGCCTGCACGCCCGAACCGGCCTTGAACTCGGCGGCGTCGATTTTCGCGTGCTCGAAGTCGATGTCTTCCGTCGGAAAGCGAAAATTCCCCGGCACGTCATTCTTCTGCCGGCCGGCGCGGACGATGCGCCATTGATCGAGCCCACTTTCTGCGACGCGAAGCGCGGCCGGTCCCTCGATGAAGATCGGGACGATCGATTGGAGTTCGATCGCGTCGGCCGACGCGTTTTGAACGATCAGCCGGACAGCGATCATCGAGCGGTCAGCGGAATGAAAGATTTCGCGGTGAATCCCACACCCGCCGAACTCCGCGGATTGGCGAATGATGCTTCCTTCGATGCCGGCGATTTTGCCGGTGATCGATTCAGTGCCTGAGAACGCGAGCGGCGCGTCGGCCACTCCGGTGATCCGAGGGGCAAGCGTTTTCATGATCGCCACGCTCTGGTTCCCGCGCGCGGCGAATTCGTTGGGCGTCAAACACTCCAGGGACAATTTTGACTGTGGGGAGTCGTGGGAGGCAGGATTGAACTCAACATCCATAAATTCAAAATCGACGGCGAAATGGAATCGAGCTTCCCCGCAGAGCGTCCTTCAACGTAGTTTGGAATGGGCGGAACGTTCGACAATTCGATGACGATCAATCATCAGAATAGCCGCTTGCCAATGCTGTCGCCGCCGTAGTACCAGTCGTCCGGGCCGATGGCGGAGTGGCCTTTATACAGCGTGTCGCGGTCCATCCATTCGGCGTGGAAGTCGGCGAAGATGAAATTTCCTCCGTGATGGTGGCGACGCGTAATCTCGCGGGTTTCCTGGCCCGGCCCTGCTGGGATTCCGGTCGGCGGATATAGCTGGCAAAACGCGCTCAGGCCGTTGCCCGAAGCAGTCGTCGTACCGGGGTCGACGTCGTCGGCCGCGTCGCCGCACAGGATGCGCTGCGCATTTTGCGTGATGATGACCTGCTTGATCGGCGCGTCGATAAACTTGGCGGGAATGTCGCGCGTGCTAGTCCAAACACCGGCCTTCACAACTTTGTTGACCCGGCCCATGTAAGTCGAGTTCCAGCCGTAGCCGCCTTCCGCGTAAAGATAGTGCGGCGAAGAAGCGTTTTCGAACCAGACATCAAGCGGCCCCCACGCGGGGCAGCGGAAGACACCTTTGCCGAGGCGATAGTCGTTGTCGAAAGGATTGACCGGAAATTTTGTGATGTCCGGCAAGTCGGTCAGGCCCATTTCCGGTGCGAGCAGGTACCGCCACAACGCGGGTTGACTGTACTTATTGGGATAGGTGCAGTCGGTCACCGGAGCCCCAGTGGTGCGGTCACCATCAAAGGTGCTCCACGGCAGCCAGCCTTTGTAGGTGCTGACGTAGATCGCGGTGGCGTTGCCGATCTGCTTGAGGTTGCTGAGGCACTGCACGTCTTGCGCGGCCTTGCGGGCTTTATTCAGCGCAGGAAGCAGAATGGAAATCAGCACCGCAATGATGCCGATCACCACCAGCAATTCCACGAGAGTAAACCCTCGTCGCTTCATACCCTGATCTCCAGCCGCCACGGTCGAACAGTGAATTTACGAAACCGGTTCCGGAAGTATAAATTCTGTACAAACGGTGTCAAGAAATTTCTGATATTGGGTGTATCGTTCCGAAATGGGCTTTTCCACGCCGGTGCCTGAGGTAATCCGAAGGTCCCGGATCCGTCGCTCGGGAAAATCCGCGTCTTCGGCGTACCTCAGACCCGGCGTGGATGCACGATGCGCTGGTTACTTCGCTTCTGGCTTCGCCTCTGCTTTTGCCGGCGCCGCCGTCATGCGAATTACCTTCAGGCTGTCGACGTAGTTCACTTCCAGGAGGACCGCGTCGCCTTTTTTCAGCCCCTTGACGAAGGACGTATCGGCTTCGAGCGGCGAGTACTTGCCGTCTTTCTTTTCCCAGCGAACGGTGACCGGAACTTCCTTACCGACGATGACCGTCGCATCCTTGGCCTTGCTGCCGTCGGCCGGAGTGGCCGCGGTGACGGTGATCGTCAGCGCGTTGCCGTTTTTCTTGCCGGAGGAAAATGTCCCTTCCAACTTGCCGACGAAACCGACGGCTTCATCGGGCGGGGAATTCTGATTCTTGACTTCATCTTTAGACTTCTCCCCCGCCGGCTTTTCCGCGGCCGGCGCGGCGACGGTGAACGACAGGACGAATAGACAGACCAACCCGAGAGATAAAATTCGCGCGATCATAAGTTTCCTCTTCCGTATACGAGACGTGAAAAACCCTGTTTCACCCGGAACGTAACCGGTTTCGTAAAACTGTAGCGTGCGGACGAATCGAGTCAAGACAAGTGTAATCGCGGGGCTTTGCAGTGTCGTGGCGATCTCGGCCTTGGACTTCTGCGGAAACTAAAGGCACGTAGGGCCAGTCGAACCATGAAAAGCAAAGTGCTCCCTCAACGATTCAATCATCTACCGCTGCGCCCGAGGCCCAACGCTCGATTCGCGGACGATCAGCGTCTCGGGCAGCACCACGCGCCGGTCGGCCCGCGACTTCGGATCCGCCTCTTCCGGCGATTCGATCTGCTTCACGATCAACTCCGCCGCCCGCCTGCCGATCTCGGCGGCGGGAATGCTCACCGTCGTCAGCGGCGGATTGCTCAGTCGAGTGATCGGGACGTCATTAAACGTGACGACCGTTAGATCGTCCGGCACGCGAATCCCACGCCGCCACAACTCGTGCATCACAGGCAGCGCGACGTTGTCCGAATACGTAATCACGGCAGTGATATCCGTCTGCACCGCAAGCAACTGACGCATCGCCTCGTCGCGCGATTCGGAAATCAGCACGGCCGATTCTTTCAACCCAGCGGCGGTCATCGTGTCCAGAAATCCGCCGCGGCGTTCGCGGAAGCTAAAGTGACGCGCGGTCTTGGCCAGATCGATAAACGCAATCCGCTGATGGCCGAGCTTCAGCAGGTACTCGGTGAGATCGCGTGCGCCCTGGCGGTCGTCAGGCACGACGCTGGTGTACCTCGGATCCGACGCGTTGAGCAGCACCGCTGGCAACTTGGCGCGCTGCAGCGTCTCGGCCACTTCCGGCAGCAGCTCGTGAAAGATCACGCAGCCGTCGAGTCGCTGGTCCATGAGCAGTTGCTTCCATCGATCGCCGCCGGACGCTGGAACGAATTGCGCGTCGTAGCCGGCGTCGTGCAAACTATCGATCAGCGCCGCGACCATTCCCTGCCACAACTCGCCGACGAACATCGGCACAGCCTCCACGTGCACGAGCCCGATCGCATGCGTCTTGCCGCGCGCGAACGCGCGAGCCCGCCAACTCGGCTGATACCCGAGCTCACGGCTGGCCTTGAGCACGCGATCGCGCGTGCTGGCCGGCACGTCGAGCAGCTCGGCGGGCACGTTCATGACCTTGCTGACCGTCGTTTTCGAAACGCCGGACGCGAGCGCGACATCCATGATGGTGGGACGCTTCATGTTGATCGGGATTGTACTGCGGATTCGTGTCATGTGGGGTGATTCGGTAACCGGTGCGCTCGGACTTTTCCATCGCTCCGTTCAACACTTTAATCCTGTTTGCCGCTTGCGGTTTCGCGCCATGATTCGCCCAGTCACGCGGCGAAGCCGCAAGCGGCGATTTACGTCTTTCAAAGTTGCCGTAACTCTTCTATTCGCGCTTGAAGAAAACCACCTGCTTCTGGTCGTCATAAAACGAATGGTACGGCCCGACCTCCGATTTGCCCGACGGCGAATACGCGTCGCTCGCCGTCACGATCGCCCCAGGAGGCGGCGGAACATCGCCGGCGAACAGCGGGTCATTCGTGCGCTTCATCCAATCGTCGAGACGAGCACGCATGAGGTTCAGCACGTCGCGATGATTCTCATCGCCGGCGAGATTGTTCGCTTCCTGCGGATCCGCGGAGAGATCGTAAAGCGATTCCATCGCCGGCGGACGCTTGTGCCACCCGGCGTTCACAAGCACGGACTTGCTCAGGCCGTCGTCCATGTTCGCCAGCGTCACGCCGTCGCGCTGCGTGTAGCGACGGATGTACTTGCAACGCGGCGTTCGGATCGATCGCTTCGGCTCGTACGCAGCGTGATACGTCACTTCTGCAAACAACTCCTCGTGCAGTTGCTTCACCTCGCCGCGTATGAGAGGCGTGAGCGATTTCCCTTCCAACCACGGCGGCGGCGCGATGTCGCACAGCTCGCAGATCGTCGGAAATAAATCCAGGTGCGAGACCATCGGATCGATCACGCGCCCGCCGGTGAATCCGCCCGGGCCGCGCAGGAAAAGCATCACGCCAGTGCCGTGATCGGTCAGGCAGCATTTCGCGCCGGGGAATGGAATGCCGTGGTCGGTCGTGCAGATGACGAGCGTGTTCTCCGCGAGGCCAGCGGCGGCGAGAGCGTCGAGCACCACGCCCATCTTGCGATCAAGCACGGCCGCGGCGGCGGCGAAGTCGGCGAAATCGCGGCGCGTATCAGGCGTATCGGGCAATTTCTCCGGTGGGCGGACGAAGCGCGGATCGCCGATCGGCTTGGCGGGATCGACGAACGTTCCGTCCGGCGGGCCGTGGCGGTGCGTTTCGAAAAATCCCACGTCGAGAAAGAACGGCTGCTGCGGTTTGCCCGCGAGAAACTTCGAGGCTGCGTTCTCGGCGCCTTTGAAATCTTCGGTCATCAAGTGCTCGTCGTACCCGAGCACTTTTTTCGGATCGGCGAATGGCAATCGCGCCACGTGCTGAAAACTCGCGAGCACGGTGTGATAGCCCGCCGGCTTCAGCGTGAAATTCAGATGATGCGAGTAATCGCTCAGCACGAACCCGCGATGCGCCAGACCCAGCATGCCGCAGCCGTGCGCGGATTGGCCCGTCAGCAGCGCCGCGCGGCTGGGCGAGCAGGTCGGCGCAACGCAGTGCGCGTTGCGGAACATCACGCCCTGCTCGGCCAGCCGTTGCAGATTGGGCGTCGGCACGGCATAACCGTAGGGCTGAACGTGTCGCCCGGTGTCGTGCGAGTGAAGGTATAAAATGTTCGGTCGCGTCATGTTGCCCTTTGAATGCTCAATCAAGTTATAATCGCGAAAGCGGTTTCGCCAGTGAAATCATGCGACCTCCGAATGTCCTCATCTTCATGACCGACCACCAGCGGGCCGACACCGTCGTGCCCGGGCCTGTCTTCAAGCCGAATCTCGATCGCCTTCGACAAGATGGGCTGACTTTTACGCAGGCGTACTGCCCGTCGCCGCACTGTTGCCCGTCTCGCGCGACATTCATGACCGGTCTGTACCCTTCACGCCACGGCGTGTGGAACAACGTCAGCAACGGCCAGGCGATCTCGCGCGGCCTCAACCCCGGCGTACGCTGCTGGAGCGAAGACCTCGCCGCCACCGGCTATCGCATGGCGTACACCGGCAAGTGGCACGTCAGCGTCGAGGAATCGCCGAAAGACCGCGGCTGGGAAGAACTCGGGCCGATCAAAGGCGCGAATCGCGAATCGAACGCCGATCTGTGGGCCGCGTACGATCGGCTCGCCGCGCATCCGGAATCAACGACGCGCCGCGAGGGAGAAATCCTCCGCCCCGGTTACGGCACTCGGCTAATCTACAAATCGTTCGTGAAAAGCAAGCCGACGTACGACGACGAAGTCGTGCAGCGCGGGCTGGATGTTCTGCCGGGCCTGGCGAGCGGTAACGATCCGTGGGCGCTCTATGTCGGCTGCTCGATGCCGCATGATCCGTACTACGTGCCGAGCGAATACCTCGACCGCTATCGCCTGGAGGACATTCCACTGCCGCCGAGTTTCACCGACATGATGACCGACAAGCCCGCCATCGTGCAGCGGCTGCGCGAGCAGATCTGGGGCCAACTCACCGCGCGCGAAGTGCGCGACTGCATCCGCCATTTCTGGGCGATGTGTACGTATCTCGATGAACTCTTCGGTAAAGTTCTGGCGGCGCTGGACAAGACCGGGCAGGCCGACAACACGCTAGTGCTCTACTGCGCCGATCACGGCGATTACTGCGGCGATCACGGGCTTTTTTCAAAAGGCATCCCCTGCTACCGCGGCGCGTACAACGTGCCCTCGATCGTCCGCTGGCCGCGCGGAATCACCCGGCCGGGCCGCTCTGTCGACTCGTTCATCTCACTCGCCGATTTCGCACCGACGTTCACCTCAATCGCCGGCGCCACACCGCAGCCGGGGCTGACCGGCCGATCGCTCGTGCCGTTTTTCCGCGACGAACCCGTGCACGATTGGCGCGATGAAATCCAAACCCAATGCAACGGCGTTGAGCTGTACTACACGCAGCGATCGGTCAGCACCCGCCAGCACAAGTACGTCTTCAACGGCTTCGACCGCGACGAACTGTACGATCTTTCCATCGACCCCGACGAGATGGTCAACCGCGCGGACGACCCGAACTACACCGCTATCAAGCGAGACCTCTGCCGCCGATTGTGGAATTTCGCCCGGCGAGAAGACGACAGCGCGATCAACGGCTACATCACGGTCGGCCTGGCACCGTTCGGCCCGGGCATGGCGGCCGAGTAGTCCGCCGCTCGCGTTCAATCGCATTGCTCATTACGCTTAAGCGGATGAAACTCCTCAAGGAAATCACCTCGCTCCCTACCGCTCCGTTTGCCGAAGATCACGTCATCGCCTACGTCAAAAAATTCGTCGTCGCCCGCCCGCGGCTGAAGCTGCGGAAGGATTCCGTCGGCAATTTGCTGATCGACCTGCCCGGCACGGTCGGCAAGCAGCGGTGGGTATTCTCCGCGCACATGGATCACCCCGGCTTTCGCGCGATCGACATGCTCGACACGCGCACGGTGCGGGCGTCCTTCAACGGCTTTGTCGTCAATGAATTTTTCCCCGGCACGAAGGTTCGTTTCTTCAGTGAAGGCGAAGAAATCGCCGGCCCGGTGATCGGCACAACGCCGGCCGACGGGGAGCGGGCGATCCTGCCGAAGGAAGTGACGGTTCGCGTGAGCAAGCCGGTCCGGCCGGGCTCTATCGGCATGTTCGATCAGGGTGAAGGTCGATTGAATGGCCGAATATTCTACAGCCGCGCGCTCGACGACTTAGCCGGCGTGGCGGCGGCGCTGCGGATGCTCGATTTGCTGGCGAAGAAGCCGCCGAAGGTGAACATCGCCGTGCTGCTCACGCGGGCGGAGGAGGAAGGATTCCTCGGCGCGATCGGCGCCGTTCTTCATCCAACGCTGCTCAGAAAAGCCGACCGAATCATCGGCATCGAATGCTCGGCCATGCAGCCGTACGCAAAACAAGGCGACGGCGTAATCTTAAGAATCGGCGACCGAACGAGCGTCTTTCATTCCGGCCTGACGTACTTCATCAACGAGCAGGCCGCCGCGATCGCCAAGAAACACAAGTCGTTCAAATTGCAGCGCGCCCTCATGCCCGGCGGCACTTGCGAAAGCACCGTCTACGACGCCTGGGGCTACTCCGCCGCCGCCGTCTGCGTGCCGCTGGGGAATTACCACAACATGAACCGCGAGACAAAAAAGATCGGCCCGGAATCAATCCACGCCGACGACTGGCTCAGCATGGTGCGACTCTTCGTTACAGTCGCGAACAACGCTCACAACTACGAACCCGGGATGAAGGGACTGAAGGAGAAGATCTTGGAACGGTTTAAGAAGTTCGAGTCACAATTAAAGGCTCACTAGCGATCATGGGATTGATCAATGATCCCACCGGTGTACCGAAATGCCCGGCTAATATCGTCGATTGCTTCCCAAGTACCGAGCAAGACGAATAAAATCAGCGCGAAGTTGATCCACAATCCCCATCGCGCCCAACGGCGATCAGCATCGCGTTGCAAACCCAACATTCCATAGATTATTCCCGAAAGACAGACGGCAAGAGTCGGCGGCCAAACCAAAATTACTCGCATTCGATCACGAGGAATCCAAGCGTAAACGCTAAAGAACATGTAGGCCATGACGATCATGGTGATGATTCCTCGCACAATCGAGGCTTTACCCCAACGTGATTTCACGTTGAGTCGGCCTGTTGCATATTCCAATCCAAATGTGACTTGTGGAGGGACAGATTGATTTTTCACGCCGGATCGTACCCTTTCCCGCCCCATGGGTGGCAGCGACAGATTCGCTTGGCCGCTCGCCAACTTCCCTTGATCGGACCGTGGAGATTGATCGCGTCAATCGCGTACTGGCTGCACGTCGGCGTGTACCGGCAGTGCCCGCCGAGGAATCGGCCGAGTGTGGCGCGGTAGAGGAGGACGAGTTGGATCAGTAGAAATCGCATCGCGATTTAAGGATGAAGGCGAATGGATGAAAGATGAATAAGGATGGGATCAATTTCCTCTTTCATCCTTCATCCTTCCGCCTTCATCCTTCTCTATCTTCTCCCATTTCCCATGCAGCTTCACCATCGCCGCACTCATCGCCTTCTGGTACTCCGCCAGAATCATCGGCTTGTGCGGGCGGACGATCACCACCAGGTCATACCCACGCGGCCAATCGTGCTGCATCAATCGGAACGATTCGCGCAACAGCCGTTTGATGCGATTCCGCACCGCCGCGTTGCCGACGGGCCGGCCGATGCTGATGCCAAGTCGCGGGTACGGCAGGTCGTTCGGCTTGGCGAATAACACGAGCGGGCCGCGGGTGTCTTTCACGCGGAGATCGAGGATCTCCTTGAACGTGCCGAGGCCGGCGAGGCGGTGGGATTTTTTAAAAACGTACGTCGGCATGGTTTGCCCGGTAGGACAGACATTCCTGTCTGTCACGGCCGGATGTACTCATCCGTCGGTACTGAGCGTCATTCGGCAATCTGTACGAGCCGAGGAGTACCTCGTCTCGTGACAGACAAGAATGTCTGTCCTACCAAATTCGCCGATTAGTGAATCCCCTTCGCCGCCAACCAGCGCTCGGCATCCAGCGCCGCCTTGCACCCCATACCCGCGGCGGTGATCGCCTGCTTGTACATCGGGTCGGCGACGTCGCCGGCGGCGTAGACGCCCTCGACGCTCGTGAGCGTGCGGTGCGGCTCGGTCAGCGTGAGGAATCCCTTGTCGTCGGTCTTCACCTGGCCGTTGAGGAATTTTGTATTCGGCGTATGGCCGATGGCGACGAACATGCCGGCGGCCTCGAAAGTCACCTTGTCGCCGGTCTTGAGGTTCTTGATCCGCACGCCGGTAAGGCTCGGCTGTGGGCCGACGCCGGTTTGTACTTCATTGCCGAGCACTTCATCGACGGCCGAGTTCCAAATCATCTTGATCTTCGGATTCGCCAGCGTTCGCTCCGCCATCGCCTTGCTGGCGCGGAGTTCATCGCGGCGGTGGACCATGTAAACCGTGCTGGCAAACTTGGTGAGGTACGTTCCCTCTTCGCAAGCCGAGTCGCCGCCGCCGACGACGACGAGCGGCTTGTTGCGGAATCGCGGCAGCGCGCCGTCGCACACGGCACACGCGCTCACGCCGTAATTCTTGTACATTTCTTCTGACGGAAGTCCGAGGTAGTTGGCGCTGGCGCCGGTGGCGATAATGACCGCCTGGGCCTGCACCGTCGTGCCGCCGGAGTCCTTAATCGTGAACGGCCGGCGCGAGAGATCGATATCGACCACATCTTCCGTCACAATCCGCGCGCCCGCGTGCTCGGCCTGCTGGCGCATCGCCATCATCAGATCAGGGCCGAGAATTCCCTTGGCGAAGCCTGGGAAATTTTCGACCTCGGTCGTGAGATTCAACTGCCCGAGCGGCAGCGTGCCGCGAAGGCGATTTTCTTCAGTCAGCGCGCCTTCGATCAAGAGCGGTTCTAGCCGAGCTCGGGCGGCGTAAATAGCTGCAGTCCAACCGGCCGGGCCGGATCCGATGATGACGACTTTTTCTGCCATAGTGTTTGATTGTAGGACATCACTCCGCCGGGCGGAAGGTGCGTGGAATTGATGAGGATGTGCCACAGAGAACACGGAGAACACGGAGAACACCGAGAGAAGAAATGGCGCATGATGTCACGCCTGAATCGGAACTTATTTGTGTGGCGCGATTGGACGGCGATCCCGCGAACAGTCCTCTCGTGTAATTCTCTGCGTTCTCCGTGTCCTCTGTGGCACATTAATCTTCAAGAAAACGCCCGCCCGTACTGAATCGGCGAGAGCGGCTTCAAGTCGGCCCCGAGCGCTTTCGCCGCGTGCAGCGGCCAATACGGATCTCGTAGTAATTCGCGCGCGAGCAGAATCAGGTCCGCATCGCCCGCCTGCAGAATCGCCTTGGCCTGCTGCGGATCGGTGATCATGCCGACCGCGGCCGTGAGAATATCCGCGGCATGGCGGATCGCCTTGGCGAATGGCACCTGGTAGCCGGGGCCGACGGGGATTTTCGCGGTCGGCACGTTGCCGCCGGAACTGCAGTCGATAGCATCGACGCCGATCTGCTTGAGGCGCTTCGATAGCTCGATGGAGTCTTCGATCGTCCACCCGCCTTCGGTCCAATCGGAACAGCTGAGGCGCACGAGCAGCGGCGTGTGCTCGCCGATGGCGGCGCGGACGGCGGCGGTCACTTCGAGCGTCAGCCGGACGCGGTTGTCGAACGAACCGCCGTAGTTGTCGGAGCGGTGATTCGAGAGCGGCGAGTAAAAGCTGTGCAGCAGATAGCCGTGGGCGGCGTGAACTTCGATCAGCCGAAAGCCGGCGTCGATGGCTCGCTTGGCGGAGTCGGCGAAGGCCGCCGTCACTTCGCGAATGTCGTCGGCCGACATCGCCCGCGGCACGGGATACGTCGGCGAGAACGGCTCATCGCCTGGCCCGATCGGCTGCCACCCGCCATGATCCGGCGCCACCGCCGCCCCGCCCGCCCATGGCACGGCGGTGCTCGCCTTGCGGCCGGCGTGTGCGAGCTGAATGCCGGGAACCGCGCCGTGATCGTGAATGAACTTCACGATCGGCCGCCAGTGATCGACGTGTGCGGCCGACCAGATGCCGGTGTCTCCTTCACTGATCCGCCCCTCCGGCGTCACGGCCGACGCCTCGGCGATCACTAGCCCCGCCCCGCCGACCGCACGCGACCCCAGATGCACCATGTGCCAATCCGTCGGCAGCCCGCCCTTCACGCTGTACTGACACATCGGCGAAACGCCGATGCGGTTGCGGAACTTGACGGCACGGAGCGTGAAGGGGTCGAAGAGCTTGGGCATGAGGTTCCTGGCTTGTATAGAGAGCATTCGTACGAGTAAAGTCGTCATCCTGAGGTACTCCGAAGGATCTAGCTGATTCGCGAGAACGCCTAGATCCTTCGGAGTACCTCAGGATGACGACTGTTTCCGGTCGATCATTCTAGGCCAGCGAAAATCCGTCCTGCGATGTAAAACAGCCGTCTCGGTGCGCCTACGATCGACTTTACCTCGGAGTACGCCAAATGATCTACAAATCCCTCGGAAAAACCGGCACGAAAATCTCCGCACTCGGTCTGGGCTGCATGGGCATGAGCGAATTTTACGGCCAGCGCGATGACGTCGAATCAATCGCCACCCTCCACGCCGCCGTCGATGCCGGCGTGAACTTCATCGACACCGCCGACATGTACGGCCCGCACACGAACGAAGTGCTCGTCGGCAAGGCGATCGCCGATCGGCGAAGCGAGGTCGTGCTCGCCACAAAATTCGGCAACGTGCGCGACCCGGCCAACCCCACGTTCCGCGGCGTGAACGGCAAGCCGGACTACGTTCGCGCCTGCTGCGACGCGTCGCTCAAGCGGCTGAATGTGGACGTGATCGATCTGTACTATCAGCACCGCGTGGATAAGAACACGCCGATCGAAGAAACCGTCGGCGCGATGGCCGGGCTGGTGAAGGAGGGCAAGGTGAAGTGGCTGGGGCTTTCCGAAGCGTCGGTCGACACGATTAAGCGAGCGAATGCGGTGCATCCGATCGAGGCCGTGCAGAGCGAATACTCACTCTGGAGCCGCGACATGGAAGAAGCAGG
Organism: Tepidisphaerales bacterium; assembly: GCA_038329865.1. Classification (GTDB taxonomy): domain Bacteria; phylum Planctomycetota; class Phycisphaerae; order Tepidisphaerales; family Tepidisphaeraceae; genus JANMES01. Next base: position 29,510 of record JBBQNK010000026.1, read on the forward strand.
CGTGATCGATCTCTGCCGCGAGATGGGGATGACGTACGTCGCCTACAGCCCGCTCGGCCGGGGATTTTTGACGGGGCAATTCAAGAAGCTGGAAGATTTTGAGCCCGACGATTTCCGCCGGAACCATCCGCGGTTTCAAGGCGACAATTTCCAGAAGAATCTCAACTTAGTGACGAAGATCGAAGAGATCGCCGCGGCGAAAAAAGTGACGGCGGCGCAGCTGGCGCTCGCGTGGGTGATGGCCAAGGGCGACTGGATCGTCCCCATCTTCGGCACGAAGCGGCGAACATTTTTGATGCAGAATCTGGAAGCGCTCGACGTCAAATTAACGCCGGCAGAGATGAAGCAGATCGAAGCCGTCGCCCCACTCCACGCCGCCGCCGGCACGCGCTACGCGGCGGAGGGGATGAAGGCTGTTAACGTGTGATGGCCTTTATTTAAAATCCGAATCGATTGCGAAGGATCCGCTCTCCGATAATGGCCGGCCAAAACGTGACGTCGAGTACAACGATGCCGGTTTGGACTTCAACTTCCCATCCTCTTTCGCTTAGATCGCTTCCACCAGGATCATAGTAGGCGTGATAGTAGCCGCACCAATGCAGACTGAAGTACGTGGTGCAGTAAAGGCCCGCCAATAAGAGGATAGACAATGCCCATTTCCTGCGACGACGGCCAGCGCTGCCAGAATAGGCGAGGACGTTAGAATCTGAGGAGGATGGGTGCCGCATAACGCCTGCTGAGTCGCGGATTACTTCACCGCCTGGCGCCCGATATCCGTCCGGTAGTGCATCCCCTCGAAGTGAATCATCTTCATCGCGTCGTACGCGCGTCGCTGCGCGTCTTTGATCGTATTGCCGAGCGCCGTCACGCCGAGCACCCGGCCGCCGTCGGTGACTAGCTTGCCATCGACCATCGCCGTGCCGCTGTGGAAGACTTTGACATCCGGCATCGCGTCGGCCTTGTCGATGCCGGTGATCGGCACTCCCTTGCCGTAGTTGCCGGGGTAGCCCTTGCTGCTGGCGACGACGCAGATCGCCGGCCGCGGGTCCCACTTCAGATCGATCTCATCGAGCCGGCCCTCTGCGACGGCGACCAGCACGTCGGTCAGATCGGTTTGCAGCCGCATCATCAGCGGCTGAGTTTCAGGATCGCCGAAGCGGCAGTTGAATTCGATCACGCGCGGCCCGGCGGCGGTGAGCATCATGCCGGCATACAGCACGCCCTGGTACTCGATGCCGTCGCGACGAAGGCCGTCGATCACCGGCACGAAAATTTCGCGCTCGATCGTCGCTAGCATCGCCGGCGTGATGACGGGCGTGGGCGAGTACGCGCCCATGCCGCCGGTCATCGGGCCGGTGTCGCCGTCGTCGATCGGCTTGTGGTCCTGCGCCGTCTCCATCACGTAAATGTTCCGGCGATCAACGAAGGCGAGGATCGAACACTCCGGCCCGGTCAACTTTTCTTCGATCAAAATCCGCGCGCCCGCCTCGCCGAAGGATTTTTTCCGCATGATCGTTTCAACCGCCGCCAAAGCGTCTTCCATGCGGTAGCAGACGGTGACGCCCTTCCCTTTCGCCAGGCCCGATGCCTTGATCACCATTGCCGAGTTTTTAACCTTGATGTACTCCTCCGCGGCCGTCGCATCGGTGAAGACGCGCGCCTCAGCCGTCGGTACCGATTGCTGACGCATGATTTCTTTGGCGAACGACTTGTCGGCTTCAATCTGCGCCGCGGCTTTCGATGGCCCGAACACGCGCACGCCCGTCGCGGTGATCACGTCAGCCAGCCCCGCGGCCAGCGGGTCTTCCGGGCCGATCACGACGAGGTCGATTGCGTTCTGCTTGATGAATTTAAGGACAGCCGGAAAGTTCATCGGATCGATTGGCACGTTGTCCGCCAGCTGGGCCGTGCCGGGGTTGCCGGGCATCGCGAACAGGGCCGTCACGCGGGAGGAAGCTGCCAATTTCCAAGCCAAGGCATGTTCACGCCCGCCGTTACCGATGAGGAGCACTTTCATGGGCGGTACGATAGTGCCGGGGCGCGACGAATCCAACCCGCGAGCATAATTTGACCAATCGGCGTAGCCGGTTTATGCTCGCCGATCGCACTACACCCGGGGTGTAGCTCAGCTTGGTTTAGAGCGCTTGACTGGGGGTCAAGAGGTCGCAAGTTCAAATCTTGTCACCCCGATTTGATGAGACAAGAAGCCCTTCCGCTAGCAGCGCAAAGGGCTTATGCATTGTGGGGACAAGCTTTGCGCCTTGGAGCGTGAAGTTCAATTGAATCTTTTCGAGCAAATTGCGTTTTTCGAGCACATCTGACCCAAACCATTTCTCCTGCAGGCCTTGCGAAAGTTCAAAGGTTTTGATCGCCAAGTCCGCATGTTCTTCACGGCCACGGTCGGCGGCTTCTCTCTGAATGCTCAAGCTGGCGATGCGGTCACGCAGCTCGGTGTTCTTGGCGGCGAACGTGCCGGCGTCGATCACCTCCAACAGTCGCAGATTCAGAAGCCGATCCTGTTGCTCGCGAGCCAGCGTCAACTCCCGCTCGATGCGGTTCATGTCCTGCCGCGACGACTGCTGTTGACGCGTGGCCCAGTCACGGAGCCGGCCGACGAACCAATCGCGCACGGCGTCTGGCTGACGGATTCTGTTGAACAGATCAAGGACGTGTTGGTCGATTTGCTGCTCTCGTAGACGGATGCGGGGATGACCCGGCTGGTTGTACATTGTGCAGCGGTAATAGACGTAGGTTTTGCCAGAGTTCTTCTTCACCACCGCTTCGCCCGTGACAAGGTTGCCGCAGTGGCCACAGCGGATCAACCCGCCGGCGTAGAGCAACTCATTGGCTTTGTAGATACGGTCGCCGAGCAGCGTCTGCACGCGCATGAATGTCGCGTGGTCGGTGATCGGCGGGTGCGAGCCGGGTAACCACTGTTCCTGGAAACGCAGTTCGCCGATGTAGCTGCGGTCGCGCAGGATGTTGTGAATCTTGCTGCGGGTCCACGTCGGCTTTTCCGGTAGATAGCTAATGCCATCCTCTTCTAAGCGGCGGCAGATCATGTCTAAGGTGTGCCGTTCATAGGCGTAGAGCTTGAACACCAACTTCACGTTGTCGGCCGCCGACGGGTCGACCTTCACCACGCTGCGGCCATCGATGCGGATGTTGGTGTAGCCGTAAGGCGTCAAGCTGACGAACAGCCCGGACTGTGCACGGCGGGCCAGGCCCTCCTTCACGTCCAGCGACTGCTGTTCCGTGTAGAAGCTGGCCATCGATGCCAGTATCCGCCGCTGCATCCGCCCGGCGGGCGTGCTCTCGGTGGGCTGGCTGACGGCGATCAGCGGCACGCCGTCGACACTTTCGAGTCGTTCGAGATCGACGTAATCGAACAGGTTTCGGGCCGCCCGGTCAATCTTGTACACCAGCAGGCCGTCGATCTTCGCGGCGTTGGCCTTGGTGTAGACCAGCATCTCCTTGAACACCTTCCGTTCAGTGCTTTTGCTGGCGGTCTCAGCGACGCGAAACAGCTTGACGATGCTGCCGCTCTGCCGCTGGGCGTAAAGTTGGAGGGCGTCAACCTGAACATCCAGACTGAAGCCTTCGCGCTCTTGCTCGCGACTGGAAACGCGAGCAAGAGCGACGAAGCGCTTCGGCTGGATGTGGGTCGAACGGCTGGCGGGGTGGGCGATCTTCTTCATGGCGTGGCTCCGTGGAGACGGAGCGACAGGAGGCCATTGGTGGGTAAGTTTGTCAATGAAAAACGCCGGGGACTGAGCATCTATTCAGGTCCCGGCGAGATCGTCGCGGTGAACTCGTCGGGAAGGTCGGTCGCGATGGCGTCGGCCAAGCTTCCGCCGTCCAGCAACACCTGCATCTTGATGACCATTTTTACCAGAACTTCAGCGGCCTCGCCGATGACCCACCGGACATCCCGATCGGCAACTTGCAAGTCGTCGAGAAACAAGTGGCCTGTGGCGGTCAGGGTCTTGAAGTCGCTGCTGTAGAGCAGGCCGGCGTGCCAACTGGCGTCGTCAAGCTGTTTGGCAAGCTTCTGCATGTCCGCGTCCTGCGCGTCCGGCACTTGGAGCCCGGCCGCCAGAGTGACAAGCCCGACGAGAGGGTCGCCGCCTTCGGAGAACACCATCACGAAGACCTTGCCTTCCAAGGCAATAGTTGACGTGAGGTGATCGGCGGAGCGGCTGTAGATGCAGTTGCGAGTTTGGAAATAGGTTTCGACGGAATCCAGGAAACTCATAATGATCTCTTTCTTTAATGGCTGAATGTGATACGGCGGGCGCGCAAGGGGTCTGCCGTGCGGACCGTAGCCGAGGCCCGCAGATTCTGTTGGTGCAACAAAGCCTTAGAGAACAAGCGGGTAACTCATGGCCCACGGGGAAGTCGATCGGAGCTGCCGTACAAACAGTCGAAAAGCGAGTCGGTGAGCAGCAGGATCTCGATGACTTGGTCTTCGGACAGGGCGTGACCGTACAGCGATTCCCAGACCGAACGGGTCTCGGCCATCACCTCGGCGGTGATCCACGCGGGGATGGCTGATGTTGGCGAAGCCTGCTGCACATACGTCTATTTAACCATTTGAAGTCCACTTGCATGAAAGGTGGCGAAAAAGTTTCGCCTTAGTCTCTGATGTTCATCGACACGCTTACACGCCCATGTGAAACCGCTGCCGGTGGCGTAAATAACCGTGCCTGCGAAGTGGCGACCGGCTCTGATAACCGTGCCTGAGGAATGAGCGGCGCGCCTCGCACCGAAAGTTTGGCTAGCAGAACTTGGACGCAACGGCGCAAATAACCGTGCCTGTCGAGTGAGCGCGGGAACGGTCAGCCGGCGGCAGCGTGGATTTTGCCTAGGGCACGGGCGATGCGGGCCGTGCCCAGGCCATAGTTGGCGAGGTTCGATTCGGCGTAGACCCATTCCCGGCCCATTTCGATGGCGGCGACGCTCATCGAGCCCGTGCAGCCACAGCAATCAAAAACCAACTCGCCTTCGTGGCAATGCTTACCAATCAGGAATTTGCACAGATCCAACGGCTTCTAAAACGCATGCTGTTGGTCACCCGCCAGGCTGGGCAGGCTGACGGGGGCGAAACGCAGGATGTCACCGCGCGGGCTCGTGTCATGGTTTACCAGGCGGTCCCCGGGCCGGCTGAGCACCCATAGCCATTCGCTCTGGACGGAGTACGCACTCCCCAGATCACCGGCCTGGGCTCGGCCCTTATCCCATATGACGACCCGCTCAAGTTCCCAGCCGTATCGTTCAATCGCCTCGGCAATGGGCTTAGGCAGCGGGCCCGACGCCTGCCACAGCAACAGCACGCCACCCGAAGCGAGCTTCGATTGCCAGTCCCTGAGCAGGTCGATGACCAAGTCGATTGCGTCCGTCGCGTCGCGGTTATCGCAGGTTCGGGGACGCGCGGAGGCGGCGGTGTAGCGCCCGCCGGGTCGGCCAGGATAGACGTAAGGCGGATCGACGTGCAGTATCTTGATCGAACCGTTGTCGAACACGTTCAGAAGCGTCTGGAACGGAGCGTGGTAAGCCCGGTCTGACGGCAGTCGCGCCGGCACCATTGCCGACAGCGCCGAGAGCCGTTGCTGCTCGATGTGTCGCGCCCGTGCCGCGAAATGGGCCGTCACGTCGCGGTGCTGCGTGAATCCAATTTCTCGGATTTCCTGAAGCACTTGAATAGGTTGAAGACCCAACAGGCGGAACTTCTGCACCATCCGCATCGCCAAGAAGTAAATGTTGTAAGGCACCGCTTTCCTGCGAAGCCGGCGTTGGAACATGCGGCAGGTTTTGTACATCTGCGACAGATCGCTCGGCCGTTGTTTTGTCTGCCGGGCGATATCGATGGCCCGAAGGCCATGCCGATCGATCAATTCGACCAGCAGATCGCCCTGGCTAAGTTTACACATCCGCTCAGATGCGATGAGCCGATGAAGTTTCTTGATGCCATTTCTGACGGCCGGCGCCGTCATCTGATTTGTCGACCTTGTCGCCAGTCGCCTTGCACCGAATCCAAGCGATGTGATTCCGCTGATGGTCGGTACCCAAGCTCGTGGCTTCCTCTTACTTGCTACGGTTTTCACCAACGGACTGTAACACCAGCTCATGTCCATCACCAGCATTCGTAACTGCCCGATAGACGTCAAGGTCGGTATTGCTCCAGATAAGGCTGAAGTTCACCCCAGTTACTCACACGGATCATCGAGTCTCGTGCGCGGCGCCGCGCTTCTGCTGGATACTGTTGGATCTGATCGCCTGCGCGCTTCTGCAACTCGAAGAAGCGCTCGGCTTCCCGGTTTTGATGTTTTTGGTTTTCCAAGGCTTCATTCGCCTTTGCCAAAGCTTCTAGCTTGGTCTCCCGCCATTCGGCCCGATCAGCAGCTTTGCTGTGTTGGTTGAATTCCGCGGAATACTGGTCAGACAATTGCCTAGATGTATCCCAACCCTTCTCAGCTTCAATGTATTGCTCAACCAGCAATGCCAGCGGTCGATCCTCTGCCGGAATCTTCGCCTCACGGTCGGCTCGTGCTACAAGTCCAGCGGCCGCCGCGTGGCCGGCCGCCGCCGCACGGCGTAACCATTTATTCGCCTCCGTAGGTGTGTTTTGGTTGATCTGGTAGAGCGCGAACATGGCATCCTTATCGCCGAGAAGCGTTGCCTCTCGATACCAATACTGAGCTTCCGATGGGATTTGTTGTGCAAGCTGATTCATTGCCACCAAACTGCCGCGGCGAGCAGCTTCCTTGCGCATCGCAACGCTCTCAAGATTCTGGATTGTCGGCGGAAGCCTACGGAGATCGCCCCTTCCTGCGGGCTGAGCCCTAATCTTCTCGAGGACCTCAGCCAGACCAATGCATGCTCCCACATGACCAAGTTCAACGGCCTTGTGAAAGAAAGTGGCACTCTTGACAAGGTCATAACCCGGGTAGCTCTCTTCTAGATAGAGGCCCCCTAACCAGCAATTCGCCTCGGCATTACCGTTTGAAGCAGCCTGCGAGTATAATGCGCGGATTCTCTCGCCATCGCCCACAGTAAAACTTGTCTTCCCACGCTCTATGATGGCATTTGCCTGCTCGATCGCCTTTTTTGAAGCAACAGCACTGCTTTCATCGCGGCCTAGTGAGCCTTCGAAGTAGCTGTCAATAATTTTCAATAGCTTTATTGAAGCCTCAAGGTCGCCAGCTTCGGCAGCAGCCCGAAGCTCCTTTTCTTCGACCCAAAGTCGGGTGGGCGCTGTCGCCTTTCGCGCGGGAGATGCTTCGGAAAGCGACGGCACCGCACGAAGTTTCGCCTTTACGGTGATAATCTCCATTGCTATTCCCGCCCGTTCGCTTGACTGAGCAGGAAGGGACTCCAATTGCTTCTGCAACTGCGTTAACTTCGCTTGCAGTGCGGTTGAGTCGGCGACCGCAGTGCTAGCCGAGTCGGGCGGCGCGGGTTGACCTACGGCGATGGCTGGAATGATAAACAGGACTACGAGCGCTAGTAGGGCTTCTGAGCAACGCATCATTTCAGCCTCCAGTTGGTGTCGCCTCTTTAATCAGCGTCTCCCGGTTCCGCCGCATTGGGGGCACGGGAAAATGCCTTCGACAGAATTGCCGTAACGACCGAGACCGTTGCACTGCGGACAGAGATTCCCTGGCCGGCCAGTGCTTCCGCCAGACGTATCTGGTATGCTGCTGCGGCGCGGACCGGTCGGCAGGCGGGGCGCGTTTGGGCGTGGTGGCGGTAAGGCGGCCTTAGCAGCTTCGGCGTGCTCAGCAGCCAGGAGGGCTGCGATGTCGGCATCGCTCATTCTGCTGATCCTCTCTAGCTCTGCATCTCGGTTCTGTTCGAGCGTCTTCAATTTCTTCCAAAGCGTACTCTGATCGTTCTTCTTTGCATCCGGAAGCATGTCGCAGAGCTTCTTCGTCGTCTGGATATCCTGATCCACTGCCGCGATCATTGCGGCACGCCTTAGTTGGATATTCTGCGGTGAGATCGCCCCGTTGGTGTCCAACGTGTTCGAGCTTGCCTCCGGCGCTGCAGGACTTAAGCCTGGCTTCCTTGCGGTGGGAGGCACGACAAGCGGGGGATATAGCGGTGGGCTTGGATTGACTGGCGGAGTTTCCACTCCGGCAGTTGCATGGTGCGCAGGCTGATCCTGAGTTGCAGCCGAGACGGCCAACGTGATGCGTGCGCTGAGCGCCTCTGACGAGAGCAAAACGATCTTGTCGCCGACCTTGATTTCAACAGTGATAGATTTGCGGACGTTATCCGCAGGATCCTCCTGCTTCAGCGTTTCCGGCCGCTGGTCGATCGTGCCTCCAGCTTCTAGCAACTCGGCAAATCGCTTGGTTACGTCAACGCCTTTCTCGGCCGTACCCCAGCGAGCGGAGATCACCTTCAACGGAGCGGCAGCAAGCCCGTCTCTAATGACCTCCTTGAACACGAGTCGACCATACGCCTCATCGGCGGCGAAGATGAACGTCTGCTTCTCAATCTCAAAACAAACCGCCAAGGTCTTGTAGGTGCCAGGCGCGGGGTCCACGGAAGCTAGCTGCTGCGGCGATACGGCTTGGCCGGCATTCAACAGCGTTGCGACGCGTTCAGTGACATCAACTGCTTTATCGCCTGCTCCCCAGCGAGCACTCACGACCTTTATTGGTATTGGTTGAGAACCGTCTGAGCGCGTTGGTGGAGTAGGCGCATTGGGGGCCGCGTCAAGTATCTGCGCCTTGGTCGGAGTAACACTGACAGCAACCAAGGCAAACGCCAACCCAACGATCCAGTACGCCCGCATTGCGCGATCGAGGATCCCCATGTTGTCTCCCTTTTCAACGATATCTGCTGCTATTTCGTTCGCAAGTCCGAGTCACGAGAAGCCGACATTCTGACGCCGCTCACACAGCTTTGCGATTCTGATCAATTTTGGCGACATCGCAACTGATACTCCCGTGATGGGAGCGCCGACCAAGAAGGTTAACTTGCTCCCCTGATGGGTGCAAGAGCCCAACATACCCACGCCTACCGTCAACTCTGCGAGTTGCTGCGCACATGGCGTACCGCCGCAGACCTGACCCAACGCGGCCTGGCAAGCAAGCTTAGGAAGCCACCGTCTTATGTGCACAAGACAGAAGTTGGAGAACGCCGGATCGATCCCGTCGAACTGGTTCGATGGTGCCGCGCGTGCAATATTAAGCCCTCCAGCGCTATGGCCTTGCTGGATTCAACCGTCTAACTCACCGTCCAACACTAATCACATCACACAGATTTTCCGATTTTGAGGCGTTTCCGCGGAGTTTTCGCTTGACTCTTCCCCCCACGAAGAGGTACCTCCTCGCCCGCTCAAACGAGCCTGTTCGGTGCCACGGCTATTTCGAGATGAGCACCATAGAGCCGGCGAATACAAGGACGGCGGACTGGCTTGACATGGTAACCTCCGGAAAAGGGTTGACTGTGCTGTATGCATATATTACAATATTCCAAAACAGGAATGTAGTCAAGTGTAATTCATGGGTAAAGCAGTAATGACATCCAGATCCGAATCCTTCGAGGCGGTGGCCGATCTATTCTCGGTCCTGGCGGACCTCACTCGGTTGAAAATTCTTCACCTGCTTGAAGGGCAACCCGCATTTGTGTCAGCGGTCGTAAAGCGGCTGAAACTCAAGCAGGCGAACGTTTCCAAGCACCTGTCAGTGATGTACGACGCCGGCCTGGTCGATCGAGAACGGAATGGCAACCAGATTCGCTACTCCGTCGGCGACCCACTGGTCTTTGAACTATGTAATCTGGTTTGCCAGAAGTTTCATCGGGAAGCCCAGTCAAAAGCACGTATCCTACGACGATCCAGATTAGGCATTTCATTTAAAACGATCCGAAAGGCGCTCCGGTGAGCGACAATCAGCGTATTTGCTGAACGGAACCCAGCCTCTTCCTCCGCCTACAGGCACGGCGATTGAATCCCATACGGCGTGCCTCCTAAATGCTGGACGGCAAATCGTTCTGCGATCGACCTATTTTCACCACTACGCGCTCGGCTCCTGCCTCGCCGTCAACGACGTCATCAAAGTCACATAAATCAGAAAGCTCATGTCAGCTGCTGCAAAGAGGTTGGATGCCACCTTCGCCAGCTTCCAGAAGTGCTGGACCGGCGGCGCGTCCAACCCATTGTAATTACGATTGAATCGGCGATCTCCGTGAAAAAAGCCAATAAAGGTCAATCGGCGTTCAGTCACACCGGTTTGACGGGACTTTCCACCCTTTCGACAAGCGTGACGAAGGCCTTGTCATTTTTGGGATCAAGATTTACGCCTGCGGGGAGAGCGTGCCTCTTGCGAATGCAGCGAGTTCACTCATTGTCTGCATGACATGAATGTTTTTTAACGGCCGGAGGTCATCGATTGCAATGCCTTTGCCGCCGATGACAAAATGAACGTTTAATTTTTCCAACTGCTGGGCTGTTGCCTTGATCTGTGACCGCAGTCTTGCCCAATCGCGCGGCGCCTTAACGGCCAACCAGACCAGTCGCGCATGATGTTCTTCTGCCGCAACGGCGAGCAACGGGAGCGGGAGATCCGGGCCAAAATTCAGGTCGCGATAGCCGGCCTCGGCAACGACCGTTGCTGCCATCGTGGACGGAAGGAGATATGGGTCACCGTCGGGTGAGCTGCCCAAGGCAACCGGTGCGTCGTGCCCCGGCTCGCCGATCATCTGGCGAAGCATAGCCAATCCGTTGAGGCAGATGGTGGTGGCTCGATGTTCGGTCAAAATCTCGCGTTGGTCGGCAATCCACAAACGGCCGAGGCGTTCCATCACGGGCTGAATTGCGCTATCACAGATCGACGCAACGCTTTGGCCATTGATAAAAAACCCGGTGATGCTTCCAATCGCTTCGGCGGCATGGCCGGCGCGGAGGGCGTCGTAAAGGTCTGCCGCGCGCGCCTCGCCGCCAAGAGACTTTCTGGCCACCCGGGTCAACATCGGCGGCAAGCCCAATACCTCCGGGCGTACCAACGGAGTGCCGGTTTCCCGGATGAAGCGGATCGCGACGGGCAGCGCAATCCGGCGATGCCCCCCTGCCGTTCGGGCGGTGGCAATTGTCCCATTGTTAGTCCACCGCCTAACCGAACTTTCACTCGCACCTATAGCGACTGCAAACTCCCGGGAGGTCAGATGTGTCGTGATCTTCGGTGGCTGATTTTCCACGTGGTTCAGTGCCTTGTAACGAGATTCAAATCGCCAATCAACAGATATTCTAGCGAAATATCGTTGATTTGAAACAACCGTGAGACTTGACGTATTCCGACGGCGGCCTAAGATGTGACTGATTTGGCTGATTTTACTTTTTTATCCTACATCCGATTCGTCTGGTTTCACCGTAACGCACTGGGGTCGGTCGATGAGGTCCGACGTTGACGAGGAGCGAGTATGACCAGTTTTAAGGGCCGCCGCATCTGGTTAACAGGCGCCAGTATGGGAATTGGCAAGGCGGTCGCGATTGAACTTGCTTCCCGCGGGGCAATCGTCGGCCTTACGTCGCGCGACGCCGACGCACTCGGCGCTCTGCAGCGTGAGATCGAGTCTCGCGGCGGCAAGGCGTTGGCCTTGGCAGGCGATGTCACCGATGGCGAGCGGATGAAGGCCATCGTTGTTGAGTTCACCACCGAACTAGGGCCTGTCGATACTCTCATCGCTAACGCCGGCACGCACGTCTTCACCAATCCTGAGGCGTTTGATTCGAAAGAATATCTGTCGTTAATGAATTTGAATTTCGGCGGGATGCTCCACTGCATCGAGGCTGTGTTGCCGGCGATGTACGCGCGCGGCGCCGGGCACATCGTTGGCGTTGCGAGCCTGTCAGGCTACCGCGGCCTGCCCCGTGCCGCGGCGTACGGAGCAAGCAAAGCAGCGGCGATTAATTTCCTGGAAGGACTTCGCTTCCACCTCGTGCAAAAAGGCATCGATGTAACCGTGGTCAATCCTGGATTCGTTCGCACTCCGTTGACTGACAAGAACGACTTTCACATGCCGTTCCTCGTCGAGCCTGACCGGGCGGCTCGAATCATCTGCGACGGCATCGCAAGACGGAAACTGGAGGTCGCGTTCCCGATCCCGTTCAGCTGGGCGATTAAGGTGATGCGCATCCTGCCGCTGCCGATCTACAACGCCATCATGGCCAAGTCGGTGCAGTTTTGAGCGGGCGTCTCAACATTGCTGTTGTCGGGGGCGGCGTGGCGGGAATTACCGCGGCCTGGCTGCTCGGTAAGGCCCACGACGTGACGCTCATCGAGCGGAACGACTACATCGGCGGGCATACCAATACCATCACCGTGCACGAGCCCGGCGGCGGCACGATTCCGGTGGACACGGGGTTCATCGTCTGCAATCCAAGCACGTATCCGCTGTTCTATAAGCTGCTGGCCGAGTGGGGCGTGTCTCTTCGCGACAGCGACATGTCATTCGGTTACTACTGCGATACGACGCAACTCGGCTATGTCGGGCCATCCCTTCGAGAGTTCTGCCGGCAGTACCAGAACTTTTTGCGTCCGGCATTTTTGCGCATGATCCTTGAGCAGCGCCGATTCAATCGCCGGGTCCTGAAAGACTTGAACCGTGAAGACCTCAATGAGTTGCCGCTCGCGTCGTACCTGCAGGAGGTTGGCGCGTCGCCGTACTTCCTGAAGCACTATGTGCTGCCGATGGCGGCGGCGGTGTGGTCATGCCCTGATGCGGGGATGCTGCAATACCCGGCGAGCACGTTTTTGCGGTTTTCGCACAACCATGGTTTGCTCGACCCACGCCGGTCGCTGAGTTGGCAAACGGTTGTCGGCGGTAGCCAGACCTATGTGCGCGCGTTTCGCGCGCGCTTTCAAGGTGAATTGATCAGCGGCTTACCTGTGCGTGCGGTGCACCGCAATGCCGGCGGCGTCACGGTGCATTTTCAGCAAGGCGAATCGCGGTCATTCGATCGGGTAGTGATGGCCGCTCATGCCGACGAGTCGCTCGCGCTGCTGGCCGACGCGCGCGACGACGAACGGCGATTGCTCTCGGCCTGGCAATATCACCGCAATCCCACAGTGCTGCACACCGACGCTCGCCTGTTGCCACCCGCTCGGCGGCTGTGGGCGTCGTGGAATTATTTCCGTCGAGAATCGCAGTCGCCTGAATCCCCCGTGCCGATTACCTATTACATGAACCGGTTGCAGGGCCTGAAGTGTGAGCGCGATTATTTCGTATCGCTCAACGCCGGCGACATGGTGGACTCGTCAAAAGTAATTTACTCGACCACTTACACACACCCGGCTTACACCTCGCGTTCCATCGCTGCGCAGCGTGAGTTGAAACAGCTCAACGGGGCGAACCAAACCTATTTCTGTGGCAGCTACATGGGCTACGGCTTCCACGAGGACGCGGTCGCGTCAGCCGCCGCGATCGCCGAGAAATGCGGGGTGAAACTGTGAAGTCATTGATTCTTCGCGGCCATACGCACCACCGCCGGTATTTGCAGCGGCGACACGATTTTCAGTATCGCATGCTGTGGCTTTACATCGATCTGGACGAACTGCCGTTGTTGAACCGCGAGGTTGCGCTGCTTGGACACAACCGCGCCGCGTTTTTTTCACTTTGGGACTCAGACTACGGCGGACTCGGCGTGGGGAGTTTGCGCGGGAAGGTTGAATCCCTGCTGGTGCGCAATGGCGTGTCTGGGCCGATCGGTCGGATCATGCTCGTCACACTTCCTCGCGTACTGGGATACGTTTTCAACCCGGTGAGCTTTTTCTGCTGCTACCGTTCCGATGGCGAGCTGGCGGCGTTGATCGCCGAAGTACGCAACACCGTTGGCGAAGCACATCACTACGTCCTACAGCCAGAAAACCCCGGCGCGGATGGTGGAGAGCTGATTCGTTTTCGTAGCACGAAGATGTTTTATGTATCGCCGTTTCTCCAAGTCCGCGGCGAGTACGAAGTGCTGTTCGAGGATCGCGACGATTCTCTTTCGCTGGAAATCCATCTTCGACAGGGACAGCAGTTGGTTTTTTCGGCCGACATGTCTGCCCTCGGCACGCCGTTGAGCACTCGGAGCCTTTTAGCGGTTGCGATTCGACTGCCTTGGACCGTGGCCACGGTGATCAGTCGTATCACGTGGCAGGCGATTGTGATGTATCTGCGGAAAAAGCTTCCCATGTATGCCAAACCAGAGCCATCGAGCGAATCCACGTATCAATCCGATCGCAACGGTTTTTGGCATCGCATCCGTGTTAAAATGATACTACTGGCCAGCCGGCGCTCGGCAGCGCCGCTGGCTCATCCTCGTATTGCTATTCAAAAGGAAGACGCGTCATGCCCTCCCAAACTCTAACCATCGAGCATTCGACTAAAGCCACAGCGCCACCGAGTGAGACGCCCTGGGGCATCCAAACCCGCGACCCAGCCGTCATCCGCCGGATCGAGCGCGAGGGTATTTTCGGCCTCGGTGAGACCTACATCGAAGGCGGCTGGACGACGAATCGGCTCGATGAACTTCTGTACAAAGCTTTCACCACACCGCAAAAGAGTTTGCCCTGGCTCGTTTGGGCGAAGTGGATCTCGTCTGTGGTCGACCAGCGACTCTTCAACCGCAACACCGGTGCCGGCGCGTACAACATCGCAACCCAGCACTACGACCTCGGCAACGATTTGTTTCGCGAGATGCTCGACCCGAGCATGACCTACACCAGCGGCTACTGGGCTAACGCTTCAACTCTCGCCGAAGCGCAGGATGCGAAGCTGGAGCTGATCTGCCAGAAACTCAAGCTTCGCCCAGGAATGCATGTCCTGGACATCGGCTGCGGCTGGGGGAACTTTGCCAAGTATGCCGCTGAGCGATACGGCGCCCACGTCACAGGAATCACCGTATCGAAAGAGCAAGCCGAAGAAGCCAGGCGTCGCTGCCAGGGTTTGCCGGTGGAAATCCGCCTGCAGGATTATCGCGAGGTGACAGAGAGATTCGATCGGATTGTGTCGATCGAAATGATCGAAGCGGTCGGCCGAAAAAATCTTCGGACTTTTTATCGTGTGGTCGATCGTTGCCTCAAAGTGAACGGCCTATTCGTGCTGCAGGCGATCACCGGCGACACCTGTTCGCGGACTTCCGATCGGCGCTTCGACCAATACATCCTGTGGATCCTGAAGTACATCTTTCCGGACGGCTACTTACCCTGCCAGTCAGAACTGAGCGCCTGCACCGACACATCGCTACGAATCGAAAACTGGGAAAGCTTCGGACAGGATTACGATCGCACGTTGCTAGCCTGGGCCGACAACTTCGAGCGCGGGTGGGACGGCCTGAAGAACAAATACGGAGAGGCATTTCGCCGTCGATGGGAATTTTATCTGTTCGGTTGCGCCGCGGCGTTCCGGGCGAATCATATTGGCGTCTGCCAGATCGTTTATTCCAAGGGCGGTCGCGCCGCAGGGAGCAATTCATGAATGCGGTGAAGATTTTTTCGGCATTAGGGTTCATCTGGATGGCCGCGGGCATTACCTACGCATTTATCGTGGGCAACTTCTTCGGCGAAGCCAAAGTGCTGTTTCCGTACCCATGGTTTCAGATGTCGATGCTCGACCTGTATAGCGGCCTGTCGCTCTTCAGCGGCTGGATCATCTTCCGCGAGCGGTCTACACCAAAGTCGATCGGATGGATCGTGGCCCTCATCCTGCTCGGTAATTTGGCGACATTTGCGTATGCCTTCCTCGCGGCCAGGCAAGCAAATGGAGATTGGCAGAAGTTCTGGCTGGGCAAAACCAATAGCTGAAATTCTCAAGCCGAGATGCGAGCCAGATTCCGCCCAAAACACTTTTGGCGCGACGACGTGCCAGCCGATCTGAGGTCGTAGATGAACTCCACCTTCAGGAATCCAAACCAAGCAAATTAATACGATTTTTTTTGAAAAACTCGTCGAATCGCCGGGCCCAGCCACATCCATAATCCAGTCAGCGCAATGAGTGGAAAAAAGACAAACCGCGTCGGCGGAGCGTACTGGGGAATGTCTGCAAACGGGCTGTAAATGTATCCCGCGATCGGAATGGCCAGGATGATGTGGATCCATCGAAGGATCGAACGCTTGGTGGCACTATTCATCGTCTATCCCCTTTCCTCTGAGAATTTGCGGCATCCATTTTTCGACCCTTGCCGCTCGCGTTGTGGATTGCTTGGCCCCGGAAAAATGAAGCAGGTAGGCTCGCTGCCTTCCGAGCGTTAATGCGGCAAAGGCCTTTTTCAGACCGGGGCTTTCTTTCAGCCGGGTTTGAAATTCTTCAGGAACTTTGAACTCTGAAGTCGTCTTCAACTTCACCTTCAGTCCGGCTTTTTCAGCTTCAACGGCCTCGTCGATGTAGGCCTTCAAGACGGGCTCCATCTCAACGATCTGCTTCACGCTGGTGAACCGGATGATGCGCACCGATTGCGAATTCTCCGTCTGCTGAATGAGTATCCGCGTCGGATCCTTCAGCAATGCGCCCTTGGCAAAGCTGAGCACGCACGATTCCTTGAATCGGCCCATGAATAGGACCATCTTTCCCTCGAGCGTGTAACAGGGAACGCGCCACTTCACCTCTTCGGTCAGCCCGCGGTCGAGAATGATCGATCGCAATTTCTGCAGTTCTTCCTGCCACTGACTGGATTTTCTGATGTAGCCATCGACCGGCGGAATACCTTTGTTCATGGATTGATTCCCTGTATTAAATGGTGCGTCTGCCGCGCGTTCAATTTCCAGCCGCCAATCCCGCGACCGCCGCGGAAAGCTGCTTGAGCATCTTCGCCCAGCCGTACTCTGCGCCTTTGAACGCCTGCTCGCCGTGTGAATGCGCGACATCGAATCCCGAATGCTCAAAGTGAACGCGAGTTCCCTCACCATCCGGCTCGAGTTGAAAGCTCACTCGCGTATTCTCGACAGGTCCACCGGCCGACCATGAAAAGACCAGCCTACGCGGTGATTCGCACTCCAGCACTTCGCATCGCACGATCAGCCCGTCGAAATTGGCTTTCGGATTCCCCGGCACGCGAAACGTGAAGTGATGGCCGACGCGCGGCTCGAAGTCGTTGGGGAACATCCACTCGGCCAGCGTGGCGCTGTCGGTGATCGCCCGCCACACCTGCTCGGGCTGCTGCGGAAACAGCACCTCTCTTCGAATCGCATTACTCATTCGCCGCTCCTTTTCGACAACGTCTTTTGAAGCCGCTGCAGGCGGTCGTCCCAGAACTGCTCGTAGTGCGAAATCCAATCGCGTACCTGACCTAATCGTTCCGGGACCAGGTGGTAGCGGCGCTCGCGGCCGTGCCGGCGTTCTGTCACAAGCCCGGCATCAAGCAAGACCCGGAGGTGCTGCGAAACGGCCGGCCGGCTCATCTGGAACTGCCCCGCCATAGTGTTGACGGATCGATCCGCTTCGAGAAGCAGATCCAGCATCCGCCGACGCGCGCGATGGCTGATCGCCGTGAATACGTCCGGCCCTCGCTCGCGAGTCATCACCATTCCCACAATATACGTAAGCAAACACTTACGCGTCAAGTTTTAAATATGCCCCTCGATGCCCCGCTGCCGCCCGTTGGCTCAAACGCTCTAGGCAAACCTCCTCATCCTCAAATGTTGGCGATCCGGTATACTCGCTAGCTTCCACCTTCTTCTCAGGAGAGAATTGATGTCCACGTCCATTTCCGCCGGCGCGTTTGAGAAAATTCTCGGCGAGCTTCGAACCGCCAACCATGAGTTTTCGCTCTCCTACCCGGGCGAGCCTTTCGATCGCCAGGCCGTGCATACGGTGTACGGCGGCGCTCAGATTTTTAAGGCCGATACCGCGCCAAAGCTGGGCGTGGTCGCGCTGGCGTCGCTGCAGGAATACGGCGGCGATTTCGTCACCTTCGCGCGGGCGATGGGACTTAACGGGAGCGAGAAACTCCCCAAGTCGGCGGCGCAGATCAAGGCGCTGACGAAAAAGCTCGACACCAGCGCCGACGCGGTCAAGGCCAAGTCGCCGGCGGCGTGGCTGGCGTACGTGGTGTACCAGCGCGTGATCGCCAAGTTGAAGAAAGAGCCGGTGGAAGATTTCCGGATCGATTTTGAAGACGGCTACGGCAATCGCCCCGACGCCGAGGAAGACGGCCATGCCGCCTTCACCGCGCAAGAAGTCGCGCGCGGCATGAGCGCCAAAACGCTGCCGCCGTTCATCGGCATTCGGATCAAGCCGCTCACGGAAGAACTCAAGGCCCGCAGCCTGCGAACGCTCGATATTTTCCTGACCACGCTCTCCCAAAGCACCGGCGGAAAACTGCCCGAGCATTTTGTCGTTACGCTCCCCAAGGTCACCACGCGCGGCCATGTGGATGCGCTCGTGAACACGTTTGAATTGCTGGAATCAAAAGGCCTTTCCCCGGCAGGTTCACTGAAGCTGGAACTGATGATGGAGACGCCGCAATCGATCATCAACAGCGAAGGACGCTCCGCCCTACCGATTTTTCTCGCGGCGGCGAAGGGTCGCTGTGTGGGCGTGCACTTTGGGGTGTACGACTACACCGCGTTGGCGGGGATAACCGCTTCGTACCAGTCGATGCGCCACCCCGCGTGCGATTTCGCGCGGCACATGATGAAAGTCGCTCTTGCCCAGACCGGCGTGCACATATCCGACGGCGCGACGAACATCATGCCCGTCGGCCACCACCGGGCCGCCAAGGGCGGCAAGCCACTGACCGCCAAGCAGAAGGCCGACAACCGCGCCACCGTTCATCGCGCGTGGAAGCTGGCGTTTGATGACAACAGCCATTCGCTCATGCACGGCTACTACCAGGGATGGGATTTGCACCCCGCCCAATTCCCCGTGCGTTACGCGGCGATTTACGCGTTCTTTATCGAGGAGTTGAGCGCCGCATCGCACCGGCTCAAGACGTTCATCGAAAAGGCCGCCCAGGCGTCGCTGATCGGCGACGTGTTTGACGACGCCGCGACCGGCCAGGGCCTGCTCAACTTTTTCCTGCGCGGCATCAGTTGCGGAGCGATCACCGAAGAAGAAGCGCAAGTCACGGGCCTGACGATCGACGAACTGCGTAGCCGCTCGTTCGTCAAAATCCTGAACGCGCGACGCGGCGTCAAATCGGCGTAACGTGCAGCAAGTGGTCGGCCCATTCGTTCACTTCGCCGGGCCGGGCGCGGCCGCTGCCGGTGTGAGGATGCCGATCCGCCATTGGAATTGCCCGTAGTTCTTGCCGGATTTGTCTTTTTCGAGCATTCCCTGAAAGACGAACTGCAGATGGTTCGGGTCGACTGTCATCGACTCATCGTTTCCCTCGCGAACCAGTTCGCCGTGGCTGACGTTGTCGGTCCAGCGCGGCACGCCTTTGGCGGGTCGGATGTTTGCATCACCCGCGAACGGCTTGGCGGCGGTGTCGGCGATCGGGCGCCACGCGCCGTCCAGCGCGTCGGCAATGTACGCCTTGTAGTGACGCTTGCCGTCTTCTTCGACGATCGTGAGAAATTGCCCGAGCCCTTTCAGCCGATACGTGTGGCTCGCTTCAAAGAACGGCCCCTGCAACGCCAACTCACAGTGATTCATTCCATTAGGAAAATCTTTCAGCGGCGTCCACATCCGCCAAAGCTTGCCGTTCAAGCTGGTGAAAAAAAGATAGGCGCGGCTGTCGTCGCAGATGATCCAGAAATCCAGCCCGCCTTCCTTTCGCGGATCATCCGCCGCGCCGCTCAGGATCGGCTCGGCCTTGGTCCACGAATCGGGCTTGCTGATGTCGTCGGTCGTGGAGTACGCCACCCGCATCATCTTTTGATTCGGCATGCTCACCTGATACACCAGGTACCACTTCTTGTGCGGCGTGAAGTAAAACACCTGCGGCGCACCACAGTACCGACTGCCGGTGACCGTCAGGATCGTCCGCGGGGCCGCGTCGGCCTGTTCCCATTTTTCAAACGAGCAGTACTCGATCGCCGTGCGCCCTTCGAGCTTCACGGTCATGAAGACGTGCCATTTGCCGTCGTGGAAAACGATGCTCGGGTCCTTTTGCGCATGGCTCACGTCGTGATTGCGCTTCTCGGGCGAAATCAGCGGAGCCGAATACTCCCACGCCGCCGGCGGATTGAACGGAGTCGATCCGTGATCATCAGCCAGCGCGGCCGACGCGAACAGCGCGACAATCATCAGAGCGAGAGCGAATTGCATCGTTCCAATCCTCCACGGGAGAAGAATGCATCCTACCACTGTCCACAACTGCCGTTCGAGCGAAATTACGTTTCCGCCGCGATGCCCTTTTTGATGTACGACTCCGCCGACGGGCATTCGGTTCGCAGGGCACACTGCAGACACTTCGGCTTTCGCGCCTGGCAGATCGCCCTGCCGTGCGCGATCATCAGGTGCGACCAGAGCGTCCATTCCCCCTGCGGCACGATCTGCATCAGATCCTGTTCGATCTTCACCGCATCCGACTCGTGCTTCGTCAGCCCGAGCCGATTGGAGAGCCGCGTGACGTGCGTATCGACTGTCACACCCACGTTCTGCCCGAACGCGTTGCCGAGTACGACGTTGGCGGTCTTCCTGCCGACGCCCGGGAGCGCGTGGAGTTCTTCCATCGTCGCAGGCACGTTGCCGCCGTGCAGTTCGATCAGCGCCGCCGCCATGCCGCGGATATTTTTCGCCTTGTTGCGGAAAAAGCCGGTCGATTGAATGTCCTTCTCCAATTCCTCCTGCGGCACGAGTGCAAAATCCTTGGCGGACTTGTATTTCTTGAAGAGTGATTTCGTGACGATGTTCACGCGATCATCCGTGCACTGGGCCGACAGAATCGTCGCGACGAGCAACTGCAGCGGCGTGGAATAATCGAGACTGCACTTGGCGGCGGGATAGTTTTTCTTCAGGATCGGCAGAATACGGCTGACTCGCTCACGCCGGACGAGGAGAACTTTTGGCGTGGGCTTAGGCATAAATCTTACTCCGTCTCCCCAGCGGAGAGAGGGCGGGGGTGAGGGGAGAAACACTCCAATTTGAACACTGCCAGTCAGCCGACAAACTTATCAATACAAGCTTTCGCCAACCCACCGCCACTCGACGAGGGACATTTCACCCCTCACCCCAGCCCTCTCCCCTCCGGGGAGAGGGAGCGGCTCACTTCTCGAGCACGTTCCCCCCCGGCGTCACCACCATCTTCGCCGGCGAGATATTGCCGCTGAACAGAATCGTTCCGAGCAATAAAAACAGCACCATCATCAGCAGCGTCACGCTCTGCTTCTGCTCACGGTCGAACTGGTCCTTGGCCGGGTTGGCCACCTCCGGCTCGTCGGCGTGGTCGATGTACTGCTTGCGGAAGATCTGAATCTTCGGCCAAACCACCCGCCAGTTGTAAACCACGATCGCCGCCGCCGCGATGAGCATGGCGATCCGCATAATCAGCGCCACGCGATTGTTGCTGGTGAGATCCGCGAGAAACATCTGCGCCGCCGACGCCGCCAGCAGCACGCCGGCGCAGAACAGCTCGATGATCGTCATCCGCTGCAGCAGGTTGCTGACGATCGTGCCGGAGAGGAGCGTGGAGTGCTGCCCTTCCAGGTTCACCGCTAGTACATCCGGCAGAATCGGATTGGCCTCGCCGACGGTGCGATGAATCACCTGCGCCGCGATGGCGATAAACAGCACTCCGCCGAACCACGTAGCCAGGGCGAGCCAGTAGGCGATCTGCACGAGTTGAAAGACATCGGCGTTGGGCATTGATTTCGATTGTGGACGGTGGAGTGTGGATTGTCGAGCGTCGTCGGCGTAGGGCGGGATAGCAATCCCGCCGGTTCGGTCGCCCAACTTGCGGCGGGATTGCTATCCCGCCCTACGAAACTTACCAGACGGACCCAGCCATCAGCCAGGAATTGCAGATCACGATCCACACGCCATTTCGTTCTTCGTACGACACATAGATCGAGCCGGCAACGCTTTTGAAGACTGCCGTTTTGATTTCGCCGTTGAATTTCTTCGTGAAGCCGAGACGGTGGTTGCCGTAGTGACCGGCAAATTCAACATTGGGCTGGCCGAGCGATGCACGGGATTCAAGTTCAGTCAACCCCACAAGGCTATTGTCCGCCGGCGGGACTACTCGCAAGACGATGCCGCGACCCGGAAAATAGCCCATCACGCGCAGGCCGGTCCAAACGCAAAGGCCTCCGCTGAGAATCATTGCGATCAGCAGACGACGTTTCGTAATCCGCTTGCGCAAATTACTCCTTCTCATACGCCGCATGCCCCGCCGGGTAGCAGATCAGTTCGACCGCATTGCCGAACGGATCGTGCAGATAAATCCCTCTCGAGCCGTCGCGGTGCGAGAGGATTTTACTGTCGGTCTGCATCGCCGCGTCGGCCAGTTGTAGTTCGTTCACGCGATACGCCAGGTGCGGCGGATGCTCCTGCGGCGAGACGAGGGCGAGCTTCTGCCCGCCGACGGTCAGCATCGCCCAGGTGGCATCTTGATACAGCACGGTGGCGTTGAACCGCGACTTATACCACTCGATGCTCGCGGGAATATCGTTCGATGGAACGGCCATGTGATCGAAAGTCATGAGGCACCTCTGGGGGATTGTAGGAGGGAGAATAGTTCTGAGTGCTGAGTGCTGAGTGAAGAAAAAACTCAGCACTCGGCACTCAGAACTCAGCACTTCCTATTTCCCGCCCTGCACCGTGATCCCCGTCCACTTTTCGACTTCCTGGGTTTGGGCGTTGTACCAGACTTGCTGGAACTGGCCCTTGGCGCGGTTTTGGCCGTCGAACCAGGTGGCGGGTTGCCGATCGGTGCCGCTCACCAGCACCATGTGGTCGTCGGGCGTGTAGTCGAGCGTTTGGGCGTTCAGCACCACGTCGCGGGCTCTGAAAACCACCGGGGCGGCGGCGTAGATTTCCTTGATGTTCAGCGCGGGTTCGTTCGTCGCTTTCGCCGGCGCTTCAACTGCCTGGATCGCGGGCTTGGTCGCCGGCGATTTTGCTGCCGGCTTGAAGGTGACGATCACCTTTGACGACTGCAGATCGACAGAGTCTTCGCCGGGCCCGGCGAGCGGGTCGTGGTGCATGTGTACTTCGCCGGTGAGCGTGGCGACGGGCCGGGCGCCTTCGTCCATGTGGAAGGATTTTTTCCACTCGACAGCCGTCGCGCCGCCCTCGCCGCCGACGGGCTTGGTGGCCGCGCCCGCGACGGGCTTGGCGGCGGATTTGCGGTCGTCGATCAGCGCCTGGCCGGGGACGGGAATGTCGATGCTCGAGATCTGCTGAGCGTCATCGAGGTTGGCGGTGAGTTTTTCGGTCTGCAGAAGGGTTCGCCGAGCGAGCACGCCGGCGGGCGATTCCAGCGTCGACTGCACGCGCACGTTGCCGAGCAGGTTAACGGCCGAGACGACCTTGTCCTTTAACGCGCCGGGCGCCGCGGCGAGGTTGATGCTGCCAGCGGGCGCGGTGGTCGGCGGCTTGCGGTCGGCCGGCGCGGCGGGCGATTTTTTCGCCGGCTCGGGCGCGGGCTTCAGGCTCACAGTCAGTTGGTTGCTGTTGGCGACGCGGCGAGTGCCGTCGGCGTCGACGGTTTGGATTTCGATGTTGTCGCGGAAGGTGATGAGATTGCCCGGTCCGTCAAAATCCGCGCCGCCGGTCCACGACATATCGATCGGCCGAGCGGCGGGCTGCGTGGCGGCGGGCTTGTTCGCCGGGGCCACTGCGACGGGCTTGGCGACGCTCGCTTCGATCGCGTGCAGCGTGCCGGCGCCTTCAACGCGCGCCAGTCCGTCATCCGGCTGCGCGATAATCACCGGCCCGGTGATCGTTCGCCCCTGCTGCGAAAGCGACGCGGGCTTGCCGCGCAGCGTGATGACCTGCTTGCCGGTGGTCTGGTCGACCGTTACTTCGTCGGCCATCGCCTTGGCTTCTTTCGAGAGCAATACGACCGAGCCGTTGGCGTGAAAAGTCTCGAGCTGTGCTTCGTTTTCCACCGGCGCACCGGCCGGTGCGCGCTTCGTGGCAGCAGCGCCAGCCGCGGCCGGGGCGCGACGTACGAGCGTGGCCTGAAGCGAGTCCGATGTCATCGACTGATCGCCGTCCGCCGCCTGCACCGAGCCGGAGGCGTCGATCACGTGCGGGAAGATTCGGCCATCGGCCTCAACGACCGTGCCGACGACGACCTTCTCCCCCTTGAGCATGCGATTGGGCGCGAGCGGCGTACTCAGGTCGCAATCCACCTGCCCGGCCGCGGTGATCGATTCGAGCTCGCTCTTGTCAGCCTCGCCGGTGCCGGGTTTGAACGCGAGCGACAGCGCCTGCGATTTCAACTTCAGCTGCGGGTGATTCACGTCCACATCGCCAGTCAGGTCGATCTGCCGGACGGCGTTGTTGTCGGCGAAGAGGTTGGCGACGCATTTATCGTTCCACGTCGCGGTCAGATCGGTCGCCGGCTGGATGCCCTGCTTCGGCTGGACCATGTGCAGTTTGCTCGCGCCGGAAAGCACAGCGGTTTTCGTCGCGTCGGAATAGGTCACGTGCTGCGTGTTGATCGTGGTCTGGCCGGCGGTGTCGACGAACGTCACTTCGGGCACTTTCTCGCTGGTGC
This sequence comes from Tepidisphaerales bacterium, assembly GCA_038329865.1. Taxonomy (GTDB): domain Bacteria; phylum Planctomycetota; class Phycisphaerae; order Tepidisphaerales; family Tepidisphaeraceae; genus JANMES01. Next base: position 54,111 of record JBBQNK010000026.1, read on the forward strand.
TGAGCGTTACGCCGTTGTCGCGCGAATGGAAAAGCATCGAACCGCAATGAACGACACCCTGCGGCTGATGCAGCACGAGCGGCGAGCCGGACGCTTTGAGGGCGCTCTCGCCGGGCAGCAGCGGGACGACGGTTTCCTGCTCTATCGCGACGAGCCGCAGCGTGCCGGTCCAATGGACGATCAGCGGCACGGGCTGCGCGGCGGGAGCGGTCGTCGGGAGCGTAGAGGCTTGCGTGGTGGGCGCGGTCGTGGGCTGGGTGGATGCGGTTGTCGTGGGAGTCGTCGCAACGGGGACGTAACCGTTCGCGCCCGCGGGAACGTAACCGTTGACGCCTGTGAGCTTCAGCGGTTGTGTCGCGGTGGTGGTAGCGTGCGAACCGTTCACTGCGTTCACCGCGGATTTGGGTTTGGTCGCGGTTTTGGTCGTGGGGCGAGTGGTGGCGTTTTTTCCTTGCGCGGGGAAGAAGTCGATCGCGAGAATTTCCGCTTCAGCAAGCGGCGCGTCACCCTGCGTGACGCGGACGTTGTCGAGGAATGTGGCGCGGTACGAAGTCGGCGCACCCTTGCCGGCCTGCGTGGTAGCGGGCTTGTTGGATTGGCCGACGACGGGCGCGGCAGCGGGTTTCTCGGTGATCGGCGCCGGCGTAACGACGGCCGTAGGTGATTGGTTCCCGGCGGTGATGACCGACAGCGGCGCGAGCACGCCGGCGATCGCGGGCTTGTTCGAAACCGGCAACGTGGTCGGCGCCGCTTTCTCGGCCGCTATGTGCATCATGTCGGCGCGCTTCACGGTCATCGTGTCGCCGTGGGTGATTTGCAGGAGCGCGATGCGCTGGTTCAAGTCGTCATAACGGGCGTTGAGCCCTTTGCCGTCGAAGTCCACGTCGTCGCCGCGGATTTGCACGGGGACCATGTCGGCGTGGATCAATTGGCCGTAGGAATCGGTAAAACTTTCCGTGGCGAATTTGAAAGTCTGGTTATCGAAGCTGATGTTGTTGGTGGTGAGCGTCAGACTCGCATGATCGGGCGACTGCGGCTCGTAGATGCGGATGACGACGTTGTAGAGGAAGCCGCTAGTCGGCGCCGCGTCACCCGCGCCGCTGCCAAGGGCGCTGTTGCCGGGGCGCTTCTCGACGTTGACCACGCCGCGATCGCCGTCGAGGACCATCCGGCGTCCACCGCTGAGGAAGAACTCCGCCTGCGGCTCGATGACGTCGACCACGCTGCCGCTGGCGCGCGGGAGGTATTTTTTCGCCCGGAGAGTCGACGTGGGATTGCCGTCCTTATCGTATTGATTAATCCAGACGCCTTCGCCTGTCCCCACCCCGCCCACGCTGCCGCTGGTTTGCAGCGACGTCGGATGCAGATGCAAATCCACCACCGGCCCGCCACCACTGCCCACCGGCGACTGCCACCACAAGTACGTGAGGAACGCGATAGCCGCCAGCACGATCGAACCGAAGATGAGCATCAGGCGACGGATCATGGGGAACCAAGGTAAAAGGACTTAGGACTTAGGACTTAGTGACAACGAAAATTGATCTTGACTCAGTCCTATGTCCTTAGTCCTAAGTCCTACTTCTACGTCACGTCCAGCATTTTAAGGATGACCAAATCCTGGATATCGATCAGCCCCACAGGCCGATCGTTTTCGTCCACCACCGGCAGCTCATCGATGCGGAATTGCCGCATCACGCCGAGCGCTTCGCTGGCGAGCGCTTCGTCGCGCGTGCGCTTGGGGTTTTTCGTCATCACGTCGCGGATCGGTCGCGATAAGGCCGAGCCGTCGTTGTCGGTGACGGTGCGGCGTAAGTCGCCGTCGGAGAAAAGGCCCGTCATCCTGCCGTCTTTATCGACCAGAATCACCGCGCCGCTCCTGCGTTTAATTGAACTCACCTCGTGCAGCACCTGCCCGACGGTGAGACTGTCCTTGGCCACCGGCAGGTTCTCCCCGATCTTGAACGTCATCGCTTCCTTCACCTTGATCAGCTTCCGCCCGAGCTGCCCGGCCGGGTGGTAGAGCGCGAAATCGTCGGCGGTAAAGTTCCGCAGCTTCATCACGCAGAGGGCAAGGGCATCGCCGAGGGCGAGCATGGCCGTGGTCGAAGCGCTTGGCGCCAGGCCCAGCGGGCAGGCTTCTTCAATTCTTCCCATCGGCAGGACGAAATCCGCGTACTTGCCCAAGCTGCTGTTTTTGCCGGCCGTGATGGCGATGACCGGATGGTCGAGTTTTTTCACGATGCTGAGCAGGCGGACGATCTCATCGCTCTCGCCGCTGCTGGAGAGAACGAGGACGACATCGCCGGTGCGGACCGAGCCGAGATCGCCGTGGACGGCATCGGTCGGCGAAAGGAAATGGCTCGGCGTGCCGGTGCTGGAGAACGTCGCGGACAATTTCCGCGCCACGTGGCCGGCCTTACCCACGCCGGTGACGAGGAGCGTGGCTTTGCACGCCAGAATCAGCCGGCAGGCCTGTTCGAAGGCGTCCCCGATCGCCTCCGCCATGGCGCGGACGGCCATCGCTTCGGTTTCGATGACTTGCAGTGCAGTTTGTCTGATCTTTTCATCCATGCGACACAGAGCCACAAAGACACAGAGAAAGCAAAAAGAGGGGAAACTCTCGGCGAGTTCTCTGTGCCTCCGTGCCTCTGTGTCGAATGTTCTCTTTGATTATCGAGCCAGCCCAATTAGAATCAAGCCAAGCGAAGGCCTTGCCTCCGCTCACCACTAACCAAGGACGGCCGTGGATTATCGAGTTGAACTGGACGTATACAACGGGCCGCTTGATCTGCTCCTCTACCTCATCAAGCGCGACGAGTTGGACATTTACGACATTCCGATCTCAACGATCACCAATAATTACGTCGAATACGTATCAATGCTGCGCGGCCTGAACGGGGCCGGGCTCGATATCAACATCGCCGGCGAATTCCTGGTGATGGCGGCGACGCTGATGGAGATCAAGTCCGCCACGCTGCTCCCGCAGATCGAGCGCCCCGCCGACCCCAACGCCGGCCCCACCGCCGCCGAGCAGTTGGCCGATCCGCGGTACGAGCTGGTGCAGAAGCTTCTCGAATACAAGCGATTCAAGGACAACGCCGCGTTGCTCGAGCAACACCAGCGCGAACACGAGGCGAGGTTCCCGCGCGTCCCCGCCAACCTCACCGGCAACGACGAGCCGCCGCCGATCGACCTGGAGGAAGTGCAGATCTGGGACCTGCTCGACGCGTTCAGCCGGCTGATGAAGGAAGTCGGCGTCCGCAAGTTGACGCACGACGTGACCTACGACGATACGCCGATCGATCTGCACGCCGCCGACGTGGAAGACCGCCTGAAGCGCGAAGGCCATCTCACCCTCCGGCAGCTCATCGTCGGCCGAGCCAGCCGCAGCGAGATGATCGGCGTGTTCCTCGCGCTGCTGGAACTGATCCGCGAGAAAAAAATCCTCATCACCCAGGCCGACGGCGACATGGCCGACGCCGAAATCGTCATCGCGCCGGAAGAACACCGTAAGACGTTCGTCGGGGCATCGCTGCATTTGTCGGAAGAAATCGACCTGCCGGAAGTGGCGGCGGAGGAGTGAATTTCGCCGTAGGGCGGAATTTGCCACGTTCGGATTTGTATTGGGTGGCACAGACATTCCTGTCTGTGACGAAGCGAGGTACTCCTCGATTCGTACGCGGACGCGCGGCGGCCCAAATACGCAGAGCACGGGTGGATGAGTACATCCGCCCGTCACAGACAGGAATGTCTGTGCCACCGAACAACGCGGAGCAACCGCATATGACCGGTGAAGACCGCCTTAAGATCACCCGCCGGAACCTCCCACATTGGCAACTCACCGGACGCACGTATTTTATCACCTTCCGAGTGACGACCGGCCAACTTTCGTCGGACGAACGAAAGATCGTGCTCGATCACATTCGGTCTGGGCACCAGCGGTTTTATGATCTTATTGCGGCGGTTGTCATATTGGATCACACCCACGTCTTGCTAAAGCCAAACGATGGGATGGACCTTGGAAGAATCATGAAAGGAATCAAAGGCGTTTCCGCGCGTTTGATCAATCAACTCCGAAATGCGACCGGCCAAGTTTGGCTCGACGAGTCATTCGATCGCATCATTCGCGATCAGGCCGAACATGATGAAAAATTGGCGTACATGATTCATAATCCTGCAAAGGCCGAACTGGTCCCGGATGGCTGGGATTATCCTTGGCTGTTCGTCGCGACGAGCGCGGACGGATGAGTACATCCGTCCGTCACAGACAGGAATGTCTGTGCCACTGAAGAGAAGAAGACGCAGATTATAAGAAATGAGACACACACTATGAAATCCCTCATCGAAACCCTCGCCGACAAACAGATTCTCCTCCCGCCGGTGGCCGGGCCGTTCGGGGCGTATGTGCCGGTGAAGAAGGTCGGGAATTTGATTTACGTCGCCGGGCAGTTGCCGATGCGCGAAGGCCGGCTGATCGCCGTCGGGCAAGTGCCGAGCCGGTGCTCGATCGACACCGCCAAAGACGCGGCCCGGCTGTGCGTGATCAACGCGCTCGGGGCGGTGCAATCGGTCCTCGGCTCGGTCGATCTGATCGTCGGCGTGGTGCGCGTCGGCGCGTTCGTCAGCAGCGACAGCAACTTTACCGAACAGCCGAAGGTGGCCAACGGCGCCAGCGAGCTGCTGCTGGAACTCATGGGCGACGCCGGCAAGCACGTTCGGGCGGCCGTCGGCGTGAATACTCTGCCACTGGATGCGGCCGTTGAGGTGGAGTTTATTTTCGAAGCGAAATAACAGCTTGTTTGCGGTGGCACAGACATTCCTTCCTGTGACGATGCGAGGTACCCCTCGATTCATGTTTTTCGCCACGCCGTAGGGCACGGGCGGACGAGTACATCCGCACCTTCATAGACAGGAATGTTTGTGCCACTAAAAACCTGCTATAATTTCTCCCAACAATGATCCGCTCCGCCACCATTCACGACGTGCCTCGCATTCACGAGATCGTCAACAGCCATGCCGAGCTCGGCAAGATGCTCTTCAAGAGCTTTGCCGAGCTGTACGAGAACCTGCGCGACTTCGCCGTGTACGAACGCGACGGGCAAGTGATCGGCGTGACCGCGCTGGCGATCATCTGGGCTGACATGGCGGAGATTCGCTCGCTGGCCGTCGATGAAATCCACAAAGGCACCGGCGTGGGCCGGGCGCTGGTGGAGTGGACGATCGCCGAAGCCCGCCGGCTGCAGATTCGCAAGATCATGTCGCTGACGTACGAGGAAAAGTTCTTCGCCAAGCTCGGGTTTGAAGTGGTGGAAAAGGACGCGCTGCCGCTGAAGGTCTGGAGCGACTGCGTCAAATGCCCCAAGCGCGACGGCTGCGACGAAATCGCGATGGTGCGCGAGTTGACCGACGTGCCGCTGACGACCGCGCCGTCCGCCATCCCTACGCCCAAGGGCGTGAGCATTCCGGTGCTGCAGTGGCAGGATGATTGATGTTCGCATTCCGCGGAAAATGTGCCACAGAGGACACAGAGAACGCAGAGAGGAAAATGCGAGCGTTGTTTTTCTCTGTGTTCTCTGCGTCCTCTGTGGCACATTCGTATTGATTAAAACGTAATGCCCCCGCCGAATTCATCCTCACCGAGCGATCCGCCGCAGGCTCCCAATTTTTTATTCCTCTTCCCCGATCAGTGGCGCTGGGATTGGCTCGGCTGCGTGGATTCGCCGTTCGGCAAAGTGCCGGTACACACGCCGAATCTCGACGCGCTGGCGGCACGCGGCACGCTATTTTCACAGTGTCGCACCAACAGCCCTGTCTGTGCCCCGGCCCGTGCGTGCCTGGCGACGGGGCTTCGCTACGACCGCACCGGCGTGCTCGCCAACGGCACGGATTTGCGTCTCGACTCAGACACGTACTTCCAGCGCCTCCGCGCCGCCGGTTACCGCGTGGCCGCGACGGGGAAGACCGATCTGCAGAAGCACGGCCTCTGGAAAGGATTGGACGGCTGGACCAGCGCGATGGGCCGGCTCGGGTTTTCTGAATGCATCAATCAGGCCGGCAAGTGGGACGCAGCCGTGGGCGGAATTCCAGAGCCGAAGGATCCTTACATGGCGCACCTGCATCGCGCGGGTCTGGCGATGGTTCATCGGCAGGATTACGACGGCCGCAAGCATGACCGCCGGGCCGGGCGGATGGATCACGCCCCTTCGCCGCTGCCGCGCGAGCATTACACGGACGATTTCGCCGGCCGGATGGCGGAGCAATACCTCGACCTCTGGGCCCTCGATCCGACCGGGAGATCGCCGTGGCATTTATGGGTGAATTTCCCCGGCCCGCACGAGCCGTTCGACCCGCCGGCGGAATTACTTGCGCGGTATCGCGATACAATCTTCCCGCCGAACGTCGGGGGCAAGTTCGACGACTCCGATCACCAGGCCGTCCGCCGATCGTACGCGGCGATGATCACGGGCCTCGACGAATGCGTCGGGCGGCTGATCGACAAAGTCCGCGCCCGCGGCGAACTCGAACGCACGCTGATCGTCTTCTGTTCCGACCACGGCGAAATGCTCGGCGACCACGGCCGGTGGTTCAAGCATACCCCGCACGAAGGCTCGATCCACGTCCCGCTGATCATCGCCGGCCCCGGCGTTAAGGCCGGGAAAATCAGCGACGCGCCGACCGAACTCACCGACCTCGCCGCCACGCTGCTCGACTACGCCGGCCTGCCCGTGCCGGCAGATTGGGACGGCCGATCGCTCCGCCCAGTCCTCACCGGCCAGCAGCCGCGCCACCGCGATTGCTCGCACTCTGCGTTAGACAATTGGCAAGTAACAACCGACGGCCGCTGGAAACTCATCCTCACCGCCGGCCAGCCGGATCAACTCTTCGACCTGCACGCCGACCCGCAAGAACTGATCAACCTCACCGCCCGCGAGCCGGGCCACGTGAACCGGCTGCGGCAGGCGCTGTAGTAGTGCTTTAACTCCAACTGTAGCGGAAGTCACTCGCACTTTTGTCACCCAGCAGTAAATATAAGGAGTTGGCCGATGCAATGCGGATACAAGGTCCTTTGGAGTGCCACAGTGACACGGGAATCCGACTTTCAACAGTCGACTTTTCAATTCTCAAGTGACTTGATGGCTGCGATCCAGCAAATTTCGCCTGCTTCGCGCAAGAATTGCTTTACATTTCCGTCGTCCCTCGCTATTTTCTTGCAAACGTCGATAAGGATAATCGACCAAATTCAACAAAAAGCACATGGAGGTGCACATGTCCGCCCGCCGTTTATTCCTCGCTGTTACTGTTGCTTTAGGCTCCGTCGCCACGCTCGTGCCGCAGGTGTCTTACGCGGAGCCCGCGCAGGACATTCAAACGCCGGACGTCGACAACGCCAAGTACAATTTTCAGGGCGTGATCAACTCGCCAAATGTGAATGTTCGCTCCGGGCCGGGCGATAATTACTACGCCACCTCCAAGCTCGATAAGGCCGTGCCCGTCACGGTTGTGGGCATTCGCTTCGACTGGCTGAAGGTCAAGCCGCCGGAAGGATCCTTCAGCTACGTGGCCAAGGCGTACGTTACGCGCTTTGGCGACGGCACGAAGGGCAAGGTCGACAAGCCCGACCTGCGCGTCCGCGCCGGCAGCACGCAGAACGCGATGAAGACCACCGTGCAGACCACGCTCAACGTCGGCGATGAAGTCACCATCCTCGGCGAGGTGGACGAGTACTACAAAATCACCCCGCCGGCCAACGTTTATCTCTACATCAACAAGCAGTTCGTCGACGCAGTGAAAGCGGTTGAACCGATCGCCGTCGCACCGACCGTGCCGACAGTGCCCATCACGCCGGAAACGACCGCCCGCGCCGGCGAAGTGAAGCCGACTGTTACGCCGACCGTGCCCGTCACGGGCGGCACTCCGCCGACCGTCGCCGGTGTACCTGCGACCCAGCCGACCGTTGAAGTAGCCGTCGCACCATCGACCCAGCCCTCGGGCCCGACGGCCGAAGCCTCGTTCGACAAGCTCGAAGCTGAATTCGTCGCAATGTCCGCCACGCCGCTAGATCAGCAGCCGCTGGCCGAATCGCTCACGGGTTACCAGGCACTGAGCAGCACGAATCTACCGGAATCGCTTAAGCGAATCGTGGACATTCGCGTGGCCACGATCAAGGCGCGCCTCGACGCGAAGGACCAGTTCGTCGCGCTGAAAAAGTCGCAGGAAGAAGCCGCGACGCGCCAGCTCGCCATGAAGGCCGAGCAGCAGGAACTGCAGGAGCGCATCGAGAAGAATAAAGTTTCGATGTACACCGCCGTCGGCACGCTCCGCACGAGCAGCCTGCAGCAGGGCAACGCCATGCTCTATCGCCTGACCGACCCCGGCACCGGCCGGACCGTCGTCTACATCCGAACGAACGACACCAAGTACACCAACCTGCTCGGCCAGTTCATCGGCGTGCACGGAGACGTGGTGACCGATCAGCAGATGAGCATCAAGGTGATTTCCCCGACCGATGCAGCGCCGGTGGATCAGAGGAAAGTAAACAACGGCGTAACGGCCGAGATCATCCCGCCGAGCCTGCTGCCCAAGACCTTAAGCAGTGCGCAATAGTCGCCGGGCGAAGTGCGGCAAAGGTCCGGTAATAGAAGCTCAATCACTGAAGGCGGCGAAAATAATGCAATTTTCGCCGCCTTCGGTTCATTTCTGTGCGGTGGTCGGCCGATAAAAGCAATGGTTTCCTAGAGGACGCTGATGCTGCCCATTCCTCCCATTGCCTACGCCGCCTACGCCGGCACGCAGTCGATCCGCCAGACGGAAGAAAAGACCGAGCAGGTGAAACGCGCCCAAACCGAAGAAAAAGATTCCGCCGCCGCTGCTGATCGATACGAACACACGGTGGAGAGCACCGACGAAGTCCAGCCGATCCACGACGAAGAACAAAAGCACCCTGAGCAGGAAAAGCACGGGAAGCATCATCGCCAGAATGACGGGGACGAGGACGATCTGGAGCATCTGGATCTGACCGCGTAGCGCAGTCAACGTTCTGCTACCTTCAATATTCCCTAGAGTCATCCTGAAGTACTCCGAAGGACCTGGGCGACCTCCCATGAACGCAAGATCTTTCGGAGTACCTCAGGATGACTAGCGCCTTCAAGTGAATTTGAGGCGTGCGCCATTCAATCGTCGTTCGACTTCCAAGTTGTGGACTTCACGTCACCAGCACGATCTTTCCGTGTGCTCCGTCCTTCATTACCGCCTCGTGCGCCTTGGCCGCATCCGCCAGCGGCATTTCTTTTCCGATGACGGGGACGAGCGTTCGATTCGCGAGCCCTGCCGCTAAGCCTGCGTGAATGCTTCGCAGTTCCGCTTCGCTTGCGTTGTTTAAACTCATGCCGCGGATGTCGAGCTCTTTCATCATCGTCTGTCGCGGATCGATCTCGATCGGCCCGCGGCTGCCGATCACCACCACCCGGCCGAACTTCGCGAGCAGCTTCAGATCGTGATCGAGATTGATGTGAGCGACGAGTTCAATGATCAACGACACGCCCTGCCCGCCGGTGGCTTGGGTGATCTTGTCGAGGTAATCCTTCTCCCGGTGATTGAACGCGCGATCGGCGCCTTGGTCGATGACGAGCTTAAGTCCGTCGTCAGTACCGGCGGTGGCGAAGACGGTCAGGCCGATCGCCTTGGCGACCTGGATCGCCGCCGTGCCGACTCCGCCGCTGCCGCCGTGGATGAGGATCGTTTCGCCGGCCTTTCCCGCGCCGCGAATCACCACGCCGCGGTACGCCGTCGCGTAAGCAACGCCCATCGCGGCGCCTTGTGCGAAGCTCACCTGCTCCGGCAGCGGATGAACGTGTTTTTCCTCGCAGAGGATTTTTTCCGCATATGCCCCGCTGACCGAGCCTGCGACGTACACCCGATCGCCTGGCTTGAACGACTTCACATCGCCGCCGACTTTCTCCACCACGCCGCCGGCGTCGGTGCCCGGCGTGAACGGAAATAGCCTCGGGCCGTACTTGCCGGCGCGGATGTAGGTGTCGACCGGGTTAATCCCGATCGCCTTGGCATGCACGACGATTTGCCCCGGCCCGGGCGTGGGATCGGGGAGTTCCTCGAGCTTGAGCACCTCTGGCCCGCCGAACGCGTGGATGCGGATGGATTTCATGGGATTCTCCTTCGGTCGGATTTTAGGCACGCGGTTGGTGGTGCGTGAAGAGTCTTCACGCCGGTTCTGAGCGTACTCGCGAAGGGCCGGATTCCGCGGCACGGGCGGCCCCAACTTTATTCATCTAAGTTTTAATCCCTTCGATTTCGCGTTGTCGGATCATGGTTTGGATCAGTTTGCCGGCGGCCCAGGTCGCGACTCGGTGCGGGCGACGCACCCACGGCGGCGGCGCGAACAG
>JBBQNK010000027.1:0-63731 GCA_038329865.1 Tepidisphaerales bacterium
TCGCCTGCTCCCAGACCGGCGGACCTTTGAGAACTCTGTCATGCGACAAAGTTATATCATCTGGTATTACCCGATCTTTCGACCGGCTATCCCAGAGTCCGGGGTACATTAGCGATTCATTACTCACCCGTTCGCCACTAAACCGTATTGCTACGGTTCCGTGCGACTTGCATGTCTTAGCCACGCCGCCAGCGTTCAGGCTGAGCCAGAATCAAACTCTTCAATTAAATTTCTTGGCACATGAGATCCTGATGCCCCGTGTCCCTCTTGCGAGTTCTCGGAGACTAACACTTTCACTCATGAGGTTATCCATGAAACGAGTTTGCTTCATTCTCGTCAGACTAAAGACTGGTCTGACGAGATGTTACTGTTCCTTACCCGGCAAAGGGCAAGGAGTCAGTCGATCCACTCAACCGAAAACTCTCGTCTCCGTATGAATGAATCGATGCAAGGCTCAAACAACAACTTCTAACTGGCATACTTCAAAAAAAATGATCAAGGAAGATCACTATCTTGCGTGCACCACGAAGGTGTTGCTTGAGATACAACATGCGAATGCTTTCGATTCCTATCGTGAAACAGGACTCTAGAGCAAACGACTTGGATCGCTCAGACTACCTGTTACACACAGGTCTCTGAGCACACACCCTCGCGGTCTATCCGACTATTCACTTGTCAAAGAGCTACAACAAACGACTTGCATTGCTTTCGCAATCTCGAGTCGTGTTCCCAACCTTGTCAACCAGTTTTTTGCTGGTGTCCCGGTCAGGGGAGGCGAATACTATCGTCGTTTTCACCGATGTCAACGGCTGTCGTGAAGATTTTTATTCAATCCTCTCGCAACCCTTACACGTTCACAACTGTCTGCCCCATAAGACCTTATCGGCCTCACGTTTTCTTAACCCAAAAACAGACGTGACAGCCTCTCATTCCTTACCTTAGGCAAGGCGAGCAGGTCGTCGCGTTTTCAAGGGTGTTGCGGGGGCAACAAAACGGCTTGAATCGCTAACCGCTGCAGTTCGAGCACCGCAGCCGATACAAGCCGGGGACACAACCAACTGAACGAGGGGTTATTATGCCATGCCTAAACTGATACGTCAAGTCTTTGTATCGGAAAAAACTTCTCACTCCCCCATCACCTTCAAAATCACACGTTTAGGTCGCTGCCCATCGAACTCCGCGTAGAAAACTTGCTGCCAAGGGCCGAGATCCAGTTTGCCCGCAGTAATGGGAAGAATCACCTGGTGGTGGGTGAGTACGTTCTTCAAGTGAGCGTCCCCGTTCGCTTCGCCGGATTCGTGGTGTTGATAGTCGGGCTTGGCGGGTGCCAGCTGCTCCAGAAACGCGTCGAAATCCTGCAGAAAGCCCGGCTCGTCATCGTTCACGAACACGCCGGCCGTGATGTGCATCGCCGACACCAGAACCATTCCTTCAGCCACCTTGCTCTCGAGTACGGCAGCCTCCACCTCTTCGGTGATGTTGATGTATTCACGGTGACGACGGGTTTTGAATGTCAGGTATTTCGTATGCGATTTCATGGGATTGATGATTCTATCCCTATTTCGACACGTTCGAGCAGGCGGGATCATTTTTTCTGTACTCTCGCCAAGGGTCGGACCACCGCAATCTTTCACGTTGATTCACCGCGCCCGATGTGATAATTTGCCCGCGTTCGCGTGGAAGGATTCCCGCGACAGTCCGCTCGACCTGGGAAAAGGATGTCCCGATGCGCCTCGCCGCCCTGCTCCGCCATCTTGACGTTCAGCAGCCATTCAACTGCGATTCCATCGAAATCAACCGAATTTGCGAAGACTCGCGCCTGGTCAGGCCCGGGGACTTATTTATCGCCAAGCCGGGCGTGAAAATCGACGGCCTGCGCTTTCTCACCGACGCCGCCACCCGCGGCGCGGTGGTCGCGATCGCGAGGGTCGCTCCGCCCGACGCGCCCCTGCCCGTCGTCCCTTACTCTGAACCCGCCCGCGCGGCCTCGGTACTGGCGAACGTGCTCGCGGGACTGCCGAGCGACACCGTGAAAGTCCTAGCCGTCACCGGCACCAACGGCAAAACGACCACGACCTACATCATTCGCCATCTGCTGGCCAAGCTTGGTCGCAAGTGCGGGATGATCGGCACGGTCGAAATTGACGACGGCCAAACCCGCTCCGAAGCGAGCATGACCACCCCCAGCGCGATCGAAGTCGCCGACCTGCTCGGCCAGATGCGCGACAACAACTGCGACGGCTGCGCGATCGAAGTCAGCAGCCACGCACTCGATCAACACCGCGTCGCCGGCGTGAAAATAGCCGCTGCGGGCTTTACCAATCTCACGCAAGACCATCTCGATTACCACGGCACGATGGAAAACTACGCCGCCAGCAAGGCGCGGCTGTTTGAGCTCCTCAACGCCGACACCGTCGCTGTTGTAAACGCCGAAGACACTTGGAGCCCGCGGATGATCGAAGCGTGCGCGGGGAGGCTAATTCACTTCGGTTTCAGCCGAGGAGCCGATTACCGCGCACGCGATTTCAAGATCACCGCACAAGGCACGCACTTCATCCTGCACACGCCCGACGGCGACGCCGAGGTGAACATGCCGATGATCGGCCGGCACAATATTGAAAATGCGTTGTGCGCCTGTGCACTCGTCGGCGAAACGTTCGGCATCGGCGTGCACCAACTCGCCGCAGGATTGCGCGATGCCCAGGGCGCGCCGGGCCGACTGCAAGTCGTGCGGGCCGGGCAGCCGTTCGGGGTGTTCGTCGACTACGCCCACACCGACGACGGCCTGATCAACGTGCTCACCGCCCTCCGCCCGCTCACGAAAGGCAAACTCCGAGTCCTCTTCGGTTGCGGCGGCGACCGCGACAAAACCAAGCGCCCCAAAATGGCCAAGGCGTGCGAGCGTTTGGCGGATGAAATTTATGTCACGAGCGATAATCCCCGCACCGAGCAGCCTGACGCGATCATTGTCGACATCATGAAGGGTTTCACGAAGATGGATCGCGTGCGCGTTGAGCCCGATCGCAGGACGGCCATCAGCATGATCCTCTCCGATGCAGTCGCCGGCGACGTTGTTCTGCTCGCCGGCAAGGGCCACGAAAATTACCAGATCGTCGGGACGATCAAGCACCATTTTGATGACGTGGAAGAAGCGACGGCGGCGCTGAGATGAACAATGGGAGCTTCCGTCTTTGGTAGGACAGACATTCCTGTCTGTCACGAAGCGACGTACTCGGCGATTCGTACGCGGATGCGTGATGCCGAGCCGAAGAGTACGAACAGATGAGTACATCCGTCCGTGACAGACAAGAATGTCTGTCCTACCGAAGAAAAGCCGCCGGTCGAATGATATGAAGCCGCTCACCCTGCAACAAATTCGCCTCACCACTCGCGGCAAGGCGTTGTCAGCGTCGAACGCCAACGCCGTCGTCACGTCGATCTCGAATAACACGCGCGACATTCAGCCCGGCGCGCTCTACGTAGCCATCCGCGGCGAGCGGCTCGACGGCCACGCGTTCCTCCCCGACGCCGCCGCCAAAGGCGCGATCGCGGCGATCGTCGAAGAGCCGCCGGCCACTCCGCAGCCGAATCTGCATTTGATCCAGGTGCCCAACGCCCGCGTCGCGTTCGGCCAACTCGCGACGCACGTGCGATCGCAGATGCGGTCGAAAGTGATCGCCGTCGCAGGCAGCAACGGCAAGACTTCTACGAAAAAGCTGATCGACGCCGCGCTCCGTGGCAAGCTGCAGGGATCGATCTCGCCGAAAAGTTTCAACAACGACATCGGCGTGCCGATCACCATCTTCGCCGCCAACCCGGCCGACGATTATCTCGTCCTCGAGATGGGCACCAACCATCACGGCGAAATCATCCAGCTCACGCAGATGGCCCAGCCCGACATCGCCGTCATCACCAACGCCGGGGCGGAGCATCTCGAAGGTTTGACCGACCTGGCCGGCGTGCGGAAAGAAAACGCGATGATCATCGCCGGCCTAAACCCCGGCGGCGCGCTGATCGTTAATGGCGATGATCCTGACCTGCTCACGGCCGTCGGTGGGTATCTCGGCAAGAAGATCACCTTCGGCTTCAACAGCTCAAACGATCTCTTCGCGACCGACATCGACTGCCTGCCGACCGGAACGACCTTCAACCTCAACGGCAGGCAACGCGTGTTCGTGCCGCTGCTCGGCCGGCACACGGCGAGCAACGCGCTGGCGGCCATCGCCGTCGCCAAAAGGCTGGGCGTGGCGGAGGCAACGATCATCGAATCGCTCGCTGTCGCGACGGGCGCTGACATGCGGCTGGAACTCTCCGAGCATCACGGCGTCACCCTGCTCAACGACGCCTACAACGCCAACCCCAGCTCCATGCGCGCCGGATTGCAGACTTTGATCGACCTCCCCGCCCGCGGCCGGCGCGTCGCGATCCTCGGCGATATGAAAGAGCTCGGCGCCAGCAGCGAGCACTACCACCGAGAGATGGGCCAATTCGCCGCCGAGTCAAAGGTCGATCTGCTGATCTGCGTCGGCGAGCAGGCGGCGCTGGCGGCGCAATCCGCGATGCGGGCCGGCATGCCGAAGCTGAAAATCAAGAAATATGCGACATCGACCAGTGCCGCCAAAATCGTGCCTAAGCTGCTCGCTCGCGGTGATTTAATTTTGCTCAAGGCGTCGCGGTCGATGCATTTGGAAGAAGTCGCACGGGCGGTGGAAACGTCGCGCAATAAGCCGACAAAACGAAAGGCAGCCGGCTGATTTGCCGCCAGCGCGGCCGCCAAATCGTGCAAAGCAGATTTTAACACAGAGAAGAATGAAGCAGGAAGCGATCGCAGAGAGTTCAATGACTTTTCTGTCTTCTCTTCCTGCCTCATCCTTCTCTGTGTTCGTATTTGATTTCTACTTGGCGGCACACGGCGTTATAAGGAAATTGCTCGGTACCGATGCTCTACCTCTTCGCGAAACATTTTGAAGACCAGCTCAACGCCAACCACTTCGGGTTCTTCCGCGTCTTCACGTACATCACGTTTCAAGCGACCGCTTCCATCCTGCTCAGCTTTTTCCTCGTCCTGCTCCTCGGGCCGCGCGTGATTCGCTGGCTGCGGCGGCAGAAGATCGGCGACACGGCGAATTTCGATCAGGCTGAAGTGAACGCGATGATGGCGAGCAAAAAAGGCACGCCGACGATGGGCGGCATCCTCATCGTCGCGTCGATCGCCGTTACGATTTTGCTGCTGGCCGACTTGCAGAATTTTTTCGTGCGAATGGGACTTTTGTGCCTGCTGATCGTCGCGGCGATCGGGGCGGTCGATGACTGGCTGAAGCTCACCGCAGGCCGGCGCACGGGCAGCCGGCAGGGGTTGCATTCGGCGGAAAAGCTGGCGTTTCAGATCGGGCTGGCGATCGTCATCTCGATTTTCGTCCACCGCCACGGGGCATCGATCCCCGAACGCAATTTGTTTTACTTCCCGTTCTTCAAGGAATTCACCATCCATTTGGGCGTGGTGGCGTTCGTGGTGATCGGCACGATCGTCCTCACCGGCACGAGCAATGCCGTCAACCTCACCGACGGACTGGACGGCCTGGCGAGCGGCTGCATGGCGATCGTCAGCTTCGCGTTCATGATTCTCGCAATCGTGCTGAGCGATAAAGAGCTCGCGCCGAAACTGTTCTTCTCCTACATCCAGGGCAGCGACCAGATGGCGGTGCTGGCCGGCGCGATGACCGGGGCGTGCCTCGGCTTCCTCTGGCACAACGCCAACCCGGCCGCGGTGTTCATGGGCGATATCGGCTCGCTCGCACTCGGCGCACTCATCGGCTACATCGCGATCGTCATCCGCCAGGAGGTGATGCTCTTCATCATGGGCGGAATCTTCGTCGCCGAGGCGGTGAGCGTGATGATCCAAGTCGGCTACTTCAAATACAGCCGCCGAAAATACGGCGAAGGCCGGCGAATCTTCCTGATGGCCCCGCTACACCACCACTTCCAGCGCAAGGGCTGGAGCGAGAACCAGGTGGTGGTGCGCTTCTGGCTGATCACGGCGATGCTGGCGGCGGTGGCATTAGCGACGGTCAAATTGCGATAACGAAAAAGTTGGAACCGCGGATAGACGCAGATGTACGCAGATTGAGAGAAATCTCGATTCGTCCCTCTTCTCAATCTGCGTTTATCTGCGTCTATCTGCGGTTCCATTCTTCTTTAATGAGATTGCCAACAAGCGTCCGATAACCATTTCATGGACGACTCCATCTACCGCCTCCGCCATCGCGATATTCTCACCCTTTGCGTGCTCGGTCTGTTGGCTCTCGGCGTGATCATGGTGCAGTCGGCCTCGACCAAAATCACCGGCCAAACCGGCTGGCACTGGACTGAACGCGGCACCAAGCACGTCGAGTTCGCGATCGCGGCCCTCGCGGTGTTTTTCATCGTCGGGCATATCGATTACGCCAAGTTCCTCGTCGCCGGCAACTCGATCAAGCGCAGCCCGATCAGCTGGTTGTTGGCCCTTTCCGCAGTCTGCTGCGTGCTCGTGCTCGTGCCGCACGTCGGGATGGAAGTGAACGGCGCCCGCCGGTGGATCAAGCTTGGGCCGATCCAGGTGCAGCCTTCGGAGATGGCCAAGTGGGCCACCGTGCTGTTCCTCGCCTGGTGGATGACGGTTCGGCCGGTCAATATCGATAAATTCTTCGGCGGGTTTCTTGTCACGTTGCTCCCCGTCGGCGTGATCTGCCTGCTCGTCGTGATCCAGGATTTCGGCACGGCCGCCCTCATCGGCGTGTGCGCGATCACGATTTTGCTCGCCGGCCGGATCAAATGGTGGCATCTGGCGATCGTTCTCCCGCCGATCCTTGCCGCCGCGTTCTGGTTCGTGCGTCACAAGGAATACCGCTGGAAGCGCATCACCGCGTTCATGAATCCGTACGCCGCGCCGCAGGGCGACGGGTACCACATGATCCAGTCGCTCCTGAGTTTCACCACCGGCGGCCTGTTCGGCAAAGGGCTCGGCAACGGCGTGCAGAAACTCGGCTACCTGCCGGAAGATACGACCGACTTCATCTTCTCCGTCATCTGCGAAGAGCTCGGCCTGTTCGGCGCGATGCTCACCGTCGCCCTTTACCTCGGCATCATTTATGTCAGCTGGCAGATCGTGATGCAGAAGCGCGACAGCTTCGGCCGACTGCTCGCGTTCGGCGTCGGCAGCATGATCGGCCTGCAGGCGATCATCAACATCGCCGTCGCGACGGTCTCTGCACCGACAAAAGGTTTATCGCTCCCGCTCGTCAGCGCCGGCGGCAGCGGATTGGTCATTACCTGTGCCGCCCTCGGTTTGCTCTATAGTGTCAGCCGCTACGAACGAGAAGAAGACGCGATCGGCATGGCCGAAAGCCCGGACAATGCGTTCCCGGTGCTGCCGGTGAAACTCGCAGCGTGATGGATTGGTTGCACTCTCCGTAGAAAGACGCATGCCCGAAACTAAAACAATCCTCTTCGCCGGCGGCGGCACGGGCGGGCATCTCTATCCGGGCATCGCCGTGGCAGAAGCTCTGCGCGAGAGCCGGCCGGACATTAAACCCGTCTTCCTCTGCACCCAGCGCGAAATCGACACGACGATTCTCGCCCCCACCGGCTTCGAGTTCATCAAGCAGCCGATCGTTCCGCCGGTGAGCACCGTCTCCGGGCTGCTGCGGTTCTGGAAAGCCTGGCGCGAGACCAAGGACCTCGTCCGCAAGACGATCCGCGAGAAAAATCCCGTCGCCGTGCTCGGCCTCGGCGGTTACGCGGCCGGCGTGGGGGTGAAAATCGCCTCGCTGAAGAAAATCCCCACCGCCATCGTGAACCCCGATGTCGTGCCGGGCAAAGCCAATAAATTTCTGATGCAGTATTCCAACGCCGTCTGCTGCCAGTTCGATCAGACGGCTGAGTACGTTGCGCCCAAGGATCGCGACAAACTCAAAACCACCGGCTGCCCGATCCGCGCGGCGATCACCAAGCTCCCCGCCCGCGAAGAGGCCGCCAAAAGGCTGGGGCTCGATCCGAATCTCAAGACCCTGCTGATCACCGGCGCATCCCTCGGCGCTCAGACAATCAACGAAGCCGCCATCACCCTACTGCCGGAAATGGAACTGCACGGCTGGCAGATACTGCATCTGTCCGGCGGCGCTCACGCGGAAATGGTGCGGGCGGCTTATCGCGAAAATGAACTGCTCGCACAGGTCGTCGACTTTACCCCCGCGATGGCGGACGTCTGGTCGGTCGCAGATTTAGCCATCAGCCGATCCGGCGCAAGCAGCTGCGCCGAGCTGACCGCCTGCGGCGTGCCGTCGATCCTCATGCCCTACCCGTATCACAAAGATCTGCACCAGCGAGCAAACGCCAAAGTATTAGCGGACGCCGGCGCGGCCGTGCTCATGGACGACGAAAAAGACAAACGTAAAAACGCCGACAAGCTCAAACCCATCCTTCAATCCCTCCTGCACGACGGCCCGAAGCAAAAAGCGATGGCGCAAGCCGCGCTTCGACTCGGCCGACCCGATGCCGCCAAAGCGGTGGCGGACGTTTTGACGGGATTGATCGTGTAAATCCGATACTAAAAATGAACGCCAGAGCGGCGATGGTGATTGATGAGTGGCGATTGACGAGAAGCTTCGTCAATCACCACTCATCAATCACCAACACCTGCGTACTTTACTTTCAACTTTCACGTCACCGGTGTAATATGAACAAGATCATGTCATCCTCCCCCGAGTTGCGAATGGAGTCGCGCTCGCCCAGCAGGTTCGCCGGGCAGCGGGTTCACTTTATTGGAATTGGCGGCAGCGGAATGAGCGGCCTTGCTCGCATGCTGCTCGATAACGGCGCGATCGTCACCGGATCAGAGCCGAAGCCGAACACCACCACTTTCGACCTCGTCAAACGCGGCGTGAAAATCTCCCGCGACCAGATGGGCGAGATGCTTTCGCGCAAGACCGATCTCGTCGTGCGCACCGCGGCAGTTCCCGAAAGCAACTGGGAATTCGTGGCCGCCAAGGCGATGGGAATTCCTGCGATCAAATACGCCGAGCTGCTCGGGCAAGTGATGGCCGAGCGCAACGGCGTGGCCGTCGCGGGCACGCACGGGAAATCGACCACCACTGCGATGATCAGCTACGCGTTGCTGCAATGCGGGCTCGATCCGTCTTTCGTCGTCGGCGGAACCGTGCCGCAATTGGGCGGCGGATCGCACTCCGGGCAAGGAACGGCGTTCATCGCCGAGGCGTGCGAGTTTGATCGCAGCTTCCACAACCTGCGGCCGCGCATCGCAGTGCTGCTCAATGTGGAAGAAGATCACTTGGACTGCTACAAGAATATCGAAGAGATCGTCGAGAGCTTCCGCACATTCATCCGCCTTCTTCCCGAAGACGGGCTTGTCATCGCCAACGGCCAGGATGCGCACGTTCAACAGGCCTTGGCGGGGTTGGCGGTTAAGCGCGAGCTCGTCGGCCTGAGCGACGGCTTCGACTGGTCGACGCGCGAAACCGGCATCAAGAACGGCTGCCATACCGGCGACGTCTATCATCATGGCAAGCACGTGGCGACGCTGAATCTTTCCGTGGCCGGCCGGCATAATCTTTACAACGCGACAACGGCGCTGGCGGTCTGCGTTGCCTGTGGCGCTGATGCGATTGAAGCCGCCAAGGCGCTGAGCGAGTTCGTCGGCGTCGACCGCCGAATGACAGAAGTCGGCCGGCGCGACGGGACGATCTTCGTCGATGACTACGGCCATCACCCGACGGAAATCCGCGCGACGCTCGCCGCCCTCCGCGAAAAATATCAACCGAAGCGATTGATCTGCGTCTTCCAGCCACACCAGCACAGCCGCACGCGGTTTCTGCTCGACGACTTCGCCGTCAGCTTCAAGCAGGCCGACGAAACGATCGCCGCCGACATCTATTTCGTCCGCGACAGCGAGGCCGAGCGGCAGAAAGTCAGCAGCGCGGACTTGGTCGATCGAATTACAAAAAATGGACAAAAAGCGTTGCATCTCGCGACGTTTTCTGAGATCACGGAACACCTCAAACGAAATATCCGCCCGGGGGATTTGGTTGTCACCATGGGAGCGGGAAACGTGTGGGAAATCGGACGGGATTTAGTGGAAAATCGGTAATTGGTAATAGGTATTAGGTATTTGGTCTGACGGGTGGCGTCAATTGCCAAACCTAATACCCAATATCGAATACCCAAGAACGTTCATGTCTTATGAAGCTTCACACCGCGAACATTTTTACAGGCCTCGAGTCGATCGTTACCGAGAACGTTGAACTCGCACCTTTCACGTGGTACCGCATCGGCGGGCCGGCGAAGTATTTCATCGCGCCTAAGGGCGAGGACGATCTCCGCGAGGCGGCGGCGCGGTGTGTGGAAAATAATATTCCGATGTACGTGCTCGGCCTGGGCGCGAATCTGCTCGTGAGCGACGCCGGCGTGAACGGCGCGGTCTTCCGCCTGAGCGAAGAGCACTGGCGGCGAGTGAAGTATGAAGGCACGACGCTGGAAGTCGGCGCGGGCGCGGACATGCAGAAGCTCGTCCTACGAACTGTGCGGCAAGGCCTCGGTGGGATTGAATGCCTGGCGGGCATCCCCGGCACGGTGGGCGGCGGCATTCGCATGAACGCCGGCGGGAAGTTCGGCGATATCGGCGCGATCGTCACCAAAGTCACCGTCATGGATCAGGAAGGTACGATCTTCGAACGCACGAAGGACGACCTGGTCTTCGATTACCGCAGCACCAATATCTCCGCCAAATTTATTCTCGGCGCGACGATGGAATTGGAAGAGGAAGATCCCGACCGGATCATGAAAAAGACCAAAGAAATCTGGATGTACAAGCGCAACAGCCAGCCGCTGAGCACGAAAAATGCCGGCTGCATGTTTAAAAATCCGCGCGGGCTCAGTGCAGGCGCGTTGATCGACCAGGCCGGGCTCAAAGGCTTCCAAGTCGGCGGCGCGGAAGTCAGCACCAAGCACGCCAACTTCATCATCGCCCACCCCGGCTGCCGAGCCGACGATGTGATGAACATGGTCAAGATCATCCGCGAGAAAGTGTTCGAGAAGAATCAGATTCATCTGGAGAGCGAAGTACAGATTTGGCCTTAGTGGAGAATGCAGAATGCGGAATGCAGAATGCAGAATGAAGAAGTAAATCGCTGAACGCTTTCTCTTCATTCTGCATTCTGCATTCTCCACTCTGCATTTCAGCCTATGAAAATCACCGTTCTCTACGGCGGTCCGAGCGCGGAGCGCGAGATCAGCCTGATCAGCGGCAAGGCCGTCATCGAAGGACTGAAGTCGATGGGCCACGAGGTCTTCCCGAGCGACATTTCGCCGACAAACCTCGCCGGGCTTGATCACCCCGCCGACGTGGTTTTCCCCGTCCTGCACGGCGAGTTCGGTGAGAGCGGCGAACTGCAGGAAATCCTCGAAGCCCGCAAACTCAAGTTCGTCGGCAGCGGCAGCAAGGCTTCGAAGCTCGGCATGAACAAGGTCGAGACGAAAAAAGTCTGGGAGAAAGTCGGCCTGCCCACGCCGAAGTACGCCGTCATCACCGAGAAAAAAGTCCCCTTCCCCGGCCCGTGCGTGGTGAAGGCGATCGCCAGCGGCAGCAGCATCGATGTCTTCGTCTGCCAGGATCCCTCGCAGGCCCCCGCCGCGATCAGCAAGATCATCGACAAGCACGGCCAAGCCCTCGTCGAGCAATACATCAGCGGCCCGGAGCTCAGCTGCAGTCTGCTGGAGGAAGAGCCGCTCGCGCCGATGCTGATCGTGCCGAAGCGCGGCTTCTACGATTTCACCGCGAAGTACAACGCGAACGACACCGAACACCGCTTCAACACCGGCCTGCCGGAGAAGACGGTCGAGCTGTGCAAATCGCTTTCGAAAAAAGCCAATGACGCCGTCGGAGCGCGCGATCTTGGACGGATCGACGTAATGATCGACTCGGCCACCATGCAGCCTTACCTGCTGGAGATCAACACGCTTCCGGGCTTCACGCCCAAGAGCATTTTCCCCGAAGCAGCGGCGTACGCGGGGATTGCGTTCGGGCCGCTGGTCGATCGACTGGCGAAGCGGGCGTTTGCGCGACGCTGATCTCAACACGATCCCAGCTTCATCGGTGCGTCCCGCTTCAGCGGGACAGTACGCATCCATACCACTGTCCCGCTGAAGCGGGACGCACCGATGGAGGGGAAAAATTCCCTCCTCACTCAAGTTTCCTTCAAAGCATGTCCGATAAAACATCTATCCCGGTCATGGATGATCGGATGAGCTCAAAAACCGAAGGAACGACAAATGAAAAAGCTGATGATGGTCTCGTCGATGTTGCTGGCCGCCGCGGTCGGGTGCCAGGATAAGAAGGCGTCGATGAACTCGTCCGTCACCGACCTTTCGCCAACGCCCGCAGCCCCGGCGTACGTCGCGCCGACACCCGTCGCCGTCCAACCCGTCACTTACGACTCGAGCATGACGTCGACCACGGCCACTCCTTCGTACGCCAGCTCGTCGACCATGACGTCTTCGATCACCGGCAGCACCTACACCGTCAAGAAAGGCGACACGCTCTACGGCATCGCCAAGAAGAAATACAACGACGGCAAGCAGTGGCAGAAGATCGCGTCGGCCAACCCCGGCCTGTCGCCGGCCTCGCTCCGCGTCGGGCAGACCATCACCCTGCCGAACTAATCCGCACATACGACCGGGCGAACTCACAACCCTTCGCCCGGCCCCAAGCTTGTGACTCTCGATGAAGAGGCCCAGACGCGGCGATGTCTGGGCCTCTTTTTTGCGCATGAAATTCAGGAATGAACGCGGAGACGCGGAGACGCAGAGAAGAAAACAAACATTCTCTTTTCTTTCTTCTCCGCGTCTCCGCGTTCATTTTTCTGCCCTGACGAGACAAATTCCTTCCGTTGGCATAAAACTTACCCCGTATGCTCAACGAAAAACCTTCCATCGCGATTGTCGGCGCCGGCGCTGTCGGCGGGTATTACGGGGCTCGCCTTGCCCAGCACGGGCATGATGTGCATTTCCTAGTTCGCTCGGATTACGACGCGATTAAAAAAGACGGCTGGACCATCCAGAGCATCGACGGCGATTTTAAAATCCCCGCCGACCGTGTGCACGTTTACGCGCAGCCGGGCGACATGCCCAAAGTCGATCTCGCGATCGTCACCACCAAGTCCACCAGCAACGGCTCGCTGCCGGAACTGCTCAAGCCGATTCTGAACGACAAGACAATCATCCTCACCCTACAGAACGGTCTCGGCGCCGAAGATGATCTGGCCAAGACCTTCGGCGCGGAGCGCATAATCGGCGGGATGGCGTTTGTCTGCATCAACCGGCTCGGGCCGGGCGTAGTGCACCATATGGATCACGGCACGGTGCGAGTCGGGCCTTACGTGGAAAGCTCGCGCGCGGTTGCTCAGCAGATCGTGAAGCTGATGCTGTCTTCAAAAATTCGCTGCGAGGAGTTGGCCGACCTCAAGCTCGGGCGATGGATGAAGCTGGTCTGGAACATTCCCTTCAACGGCCTGGGTACGGCAATGGACCTGGCGACCGATCGCCTCATCGCTAACGAAGCCGGCAGGAAGCTGGTGGCCGACATCATGAACGAAGTCCTCGCCGCCGCGCGGGCTGACGGTGTAAATCTTCCGGCCGACACCACCGCCGCGCAAATTCAACGGACCTACAGCATGGGCGCGTACAAATCGAGCATGCAGATCGACCGCCAGATGGGCCGTCCGCTCGAAATCGACGCGATTATCGAGCGTCCTCTGCAGGTCGCTCGCAATGCTGGGTTGGCTTCGCCCAATTGGGAATACCTGCTTCGGCTGTTACGATTATTGGCGTAATCTTCTGATCATGCGTTAGCCGTATCCTAGAATGAACATCACCGGACGATTCCGGAAGCACGCATTTCTCTTTGGAGGAAACATGAAGAAAACAGGAAATCTTTTCGCCGCCGCATTCGGGCTGAGTCTTTTTACTGGCGTGGTGCTGGCCGACAGCAAGGAAACGCCGATCAAGCTCGCCGACTGTCCAGCCGCCGTTCAGAAGACTTTGACCGACGCCGCTGAAGGCGGAACCATCGTCTCGATCGACAAGGAAGAAGAAGACAACAAGGTCACCTACGAAGCCGACGTGACCATCAAAGGCAAGCCGTACGAAATCAAGGTCGCCGCCGACGGAAAACTCATCTCCAAGGAGATCGACAAGGACGACGACCACGACGACAAGAAAGACGAAAAGAAGGAAGACAAGAAAGACGAAAAGATGGATGAAAAGAAGTAATCCGTTAGCTCGTTTTTACTTTCTCGATCCGAACCTAATCCACGCCCGCTTCCAGGTATACTCAGGAAGCAGGCGTGGATTGTATTTTGGCGTTTTTTCCGTGACAGGCCTAGTCGCGAATCCCTGACTCGCGCCAAACTCAAAAACATTCGACATTCATCCTCGCACATTCGACAATACCGGCATGCACGTCGTCATCTTTGAAGGCTTCTACTGGACCCGGCTTGCACCGCTCTCACTGAGCCGGCCCGTGTTCATGCTCATGAGCGGCACTGGGACTTTGCTCGACAAGCAACTCCGGTTTCTCAAGCCCAGCAAGGTGACGTTCTGGGTTCGGCCGGAGATGGTTAACTACTGCCAGCGATTCGTGATTCCGCACATGAAAGTTCCCGCGTCAATTAACACGCCGCTGGACGACGAGCCGGCCTTGTTGATTAGTGGGCGCACGCTGTATTTTTCCAACTACGAATACCCGGGCTCGCCGGCGGCGGTGATCGATGAAGGGAATATCGTACGCAGCGCCTTCGTGCACATGCCCGGCCTTACGCAGCAGGATGCGATCCATCGTTCCGATCGCTGGCTCGAGATTTTGAAACTGCCTCACGTCATGCCGCAGGGCCGCCTTGTGGATTACACCTGGGATGTGCTGAACTGGAACGAAGAATCGCTTCTCGAGGATTCCGTCAGCGCAGTCGACAAGCGCGTTCCGCATCCGGCCGGGCCGTGGCACAAGATCAACGACGAGAACGTCGTGCTGTCGGAAGACGTAAAGATCATGCCCGGCGCCGTGCTCGACGGTTCTTCCGGCCCGATCATGATCGGCAAAGGCGCTTGCATCGGCGTGAGCAGTGTGATCCAGGGCCCGGCGTACATCGGTGATCACACCGTGCTTCAGCCGTTTACACATATTCGCAGCGGCACGACGATCGGCGCACGCTGCCGAGTCGGTGGCGAAATATCCAACTCCATCATCCACGGCTACAGCAACAAGAGCCACTACGGTTTCCTCGGCGACAGCTACGTCGGCGAGTGGGTGAACCTGGGCGCTGGCACGAGTACCAGCAATCTCAAAAACACCTACGACGAAGTGCAGGTCCGCATCGCCGGCAAATCATACAGAACCGGCAGAACGTTCGTCGGCTCGGTCATCGGCGATCACACTAAAACCGCCATCGGCACGCGCCTGATGACCGGCAGCTACATCGGCTACTGCACCCAGATCGCGCGGTCGATGATCACGCCGCAGTTCGTGCCGAGCTTCTCCTGGAACAGCGATAAAGGAACGATTCCTTACCGGATGGATAAGGCGATCCACGTCATGCAGGCCGTCTATTCCCGGCGAAACGTGCCTTGGACCGATGAAGATACCGCCATGGTCGATACCGCCGTTGCGATGGCGGCGATAGCGGAAAAGGCAGATTAGGAATCGGCGGGCAAGGCAACTTCCAGGGAAATTCAATCGCTTCAATCACAGCCTGCTGCCGACCCTTCGTCGGTTCAATGGTGCACAAAATAACGTCCGCCGCGGCGCGTGACGGTCAGGCGGTAGCGATACGCTTTGGATATTCGCTCCGATGTCAGCACCTCGCCCGGCTTCCCGACTGCCACGCACCGGCCCTCGCGGAGAAGCATCACCTGTGACGTGACGCTCGGCAGTTCTTCGAGGTGATGCGTGATCATCACGATCGTCGGCCGATGGCGCTTGGCGGTGTGGAGTTTTTCCACGGTGGCCAGCACCTGTTCGCGGGCGACGACATCGAGGCCCGCCGTTGGCTCATCGAGAATCAGCAGTCTTGGGCGCGTGACCAGGGCCCGCGCGATCCAGCAGCGAACGCGCTCGCCGCTGCTGAGCGTGCGGATCGGATGATCCGCCACGCGCATCAACCCGATCTGGCGGATGCGTCGCTTCGCCTCGGCCCGCATGGCGGTCGTCACCTCGCGATAAAGTTGCAGCGAACCGAAGAAACCCGTGAGCACCAGGTCGCTCACCGTCTGCTCGGTATCGATCTCCACCGAGGAGGTAGCCTGCACGAGTCGGACGGATTCGCGGAGCGTGTTCAAATCCGATTCGCCGAAGTGCTGCCCGAGCACGCGGATATCGCCGCTCGTCGGAAAGAGATACCCGCACAGCGTCTTGGCCAGCGTGCTCTTGCCCGAGCCGTTATGCCCCAGGATCGCCACGCATTCGCCCTCGGCCACCTGCCAGGTAATGTCGCTGATGAGCCACCGCTGGTCGCGCATCACGCCGACGGATTTTATGTCGATCGCAAGAGGAGGTTTCATGGGCTTTCACACGATAGGGACGATTTGAGAAAATCGCCATCGTTGGGACTTGGACAATAGCCATTCAAACCGTTACTTTTCCCATCAACTTTAGGGAGTTCACATGGTTGCCGCCGCTTTTCCAAGAACGTTTGTCCCGCAGCAGTTTGACGCATCGGATTTTTCGCAGATCGAGCCGCTGTTCAAGCAGTTACTGGAACGGCCCGTCGCCACGACCGAACAGCTGGAAAAATGGCTCGCCGACGCGTCGGAACTGACGAGCGTGATCGACGAGTACGGCTCCCGGCGGTACATCGACAAATCCTGCCATACTGACGATCCCGAAATCGAGAAGCGCTTCATGCAGTTCGTCGAAGAAGTGGAGCCGAAGATCAAGCCGGTGTTTTCCCAGCTGCAGAAGAAGTTCCTCGCCAGCCCGGCCCGCAAGCTGCTGACCGGCAAGCGGTACTTCGTGCTCGATCGCAAGTGGGCGACCGACGTGGAGCTCTACCGCGATGAGAACGTTCCGCTGGAAACGGAAATCACCCGCATCGTGAACGAGTACGACAAGATCAGCGGCAAGATGATGGTCACCTTCCGCGACAAAGAATACACGATGCAGCAGATGGCCAAGTTCTTCGAAGAGCCCGACCGCGCGACGCGCGAGCAAAGCTTGCGCGCCAGCACCGAGCGGCGAATGCAGGACGTCGATCCGATCGAGGAAATCTTCCAGAAGCTGCTGCCGCTGCGTGAGACAATCGCCACAAACGCCGGCCTGCCCGATTATCGCGCGTACTGCTGGAAGGCGTACAAGCGATTCGATTACACGCCCGACGATTGCCTGAAGTTCGCCGACGCCATCGCCGCCGCCTGCGTGCCGGTGGTGCGGGAGCTGGATCGCAAGCGGAAGGAAGAGCTGAAGGTCGACGCGCTGCGGCCGTGGGACACGGCGGTCGACCCGAAAAACCGCCCGCCGCTGCGGCCGTTTCAGGAGAATCAGGTCGATCTGTTCGTCTCGAAGACGAAGGAGATCTTCGACCGGCTTTCCCCGGAGTTGGCGGACGATTTTGACTCGCTGCGGCGGCGGAACAATCTTGATCTGGCCAGCCGCAAGGGCAAGCAGCCGGGCGGGTACCAGATGTCGCTGGAGGAAGCGCGCGAGCCGTTCATCTTCATGAACGCCGCCGGCCTACAGCGCGATATCGAAACCCTCCTTCACGAAGGCGGCCACGCCTTTCACGCGCTGGCGGCAAGGAACGAGCCGCTGGTGTTCCTCCGCAGCGCGCCGATGGAGTTCTGCGAAGTGGCCAGCATGAGCATGGAATTGCTGGCGGTCGATCACTTCGACGTCTTTTACAACGCCACCGACGCGGCGCGAGCGAAGAAGACGATGCTCGAAGGGATCATCCGCTTCTTCCCGTGGATGGCGACGATCGACTCGTTCCAGCACTGGCTGTACACCAACCCCGGCCACTCGCGGGCGCAGCGGACGTCGGCCTGGCTGAAAATCGCCGACCGGTTCGGCGGCGCGATCGACTGGAGCGGATTCGAAACAGTCCGCGAGTCGATGTGGCAGCGGCAACTCCACCTGTTCCACGCGCCGTTCTACTACATCGAGTACGGCATCGCGCAGCTCGGCGCGTTGCAACTCTGGATGAAGGCCAAGGAAGACCCGCACAAAGCCCTGGCGAATTACCGCGCCGCCCTTTCGCTCGGGGGCACGCGCACGCTGCCGGAGCTGTTCAGCGCGGCCGGCATCGCGTTCGACTTCTCCGACCGCACCCTGCGGCCGCTGATGAACGCACTGGCCGAAGAAATCGCATCGCTCCCTGCTTGAAAGGAACCGCTATGAAACATTCAATCGTCCTTGCACTGACTTGCCTCATGATGCTGACCGCCGGCTGCAATTACACGCGGAATAAGCTCTGGAATTCGCTCGGATACGAGCAGCGCGACCTGCTCGTCAGCGACGTGAAGAAGGCCCGCGACGGCCAGGACACCGCCGCTAAGCAAATCCAAAGTACGCTCGACACCTTCAAGGAACTGACTCAATTCAAAGGCGGCGATCTTGAAAAGGCGTACAACAAGCTCAACGCCGCTTACGAAAAGTCAGAAGCCCGCGCCAAGGATGTTCGCGACAAGATCACCCGTGTCGAATACACGTCCACTAAGATGTTTGGGGAATGGAACACCGAGTTGGCGCAGTACAGCGACCCCAAGCTCCGGGCCGAGAGCGAGAAAGAGCTCAACGATACGAAAGCGCGCTACAACCAGCTCATCACGCTGATGAAGAGCTCATCCGCCAAGATGGACCCCGTGCTGAACGTGTTCCACGATCACGTGCTGGAGCTCAAGCACAAACTGAACGCCGCGGCGATCGCCTCGCTGAGCGGAACGGCCACGGAATTGGACGCTACCGTGCAGGCGCTGATCGCGGACATGCAGAAGTCGATCAAGGAAGCCGACACATTCATCGGGACCATGAGCAGTAAGTAGAACAGAAAATAAAACGGCCGGGCGCGATTCGCAGATCGCCGCCCGGCCGCTTGATTTCAGTCCGACAGATCATCGCCGCAGCGACTATTCCTTGGTCGCCTCTTTGGTCGTCGGCTTCTTGTTCTTGGCCTTCATGGCTTCCTTTTCCTTCTCTTCAGCCTTGAGAAGTTCCGCCTTCTGCGCGTCGGTCAGCACTGCCGTCGCGTCGGCTTCTTCCTTGTCATCAATCTTTTTCTTCTCTTCCAGCGCGGCCATGTGGATCTTGTTGATCTGCTCTTTCTGCTCCTGCGTCAGATCTTCGAGCAGGCTCCATGGCTTGGTGAGGCGAATCGGCCTCATTTTGACGGGCTTGGTCGCCGGCGCTTTGGGTTCATCTGCCGCGGCGTGAGCATTGATGACCATTCCCACCAACATGGCCGAGCAAAGCGCGGCAGGCAAAATGCGAGTAAACTTCACGTGAAAGCTCCTTTCAAAGGATTTAAGTTTGCAAGTCGATAGACGTTGCCAACCAAATTACCAAAATCCCTCGGAATTGTTGAAAACCGAGGAAATTTCGCAACAGGATGACCGGCGTCCCTGCCTCGGCGTCCGGTAATCTAGGGGAATTTTGATGGCATTTCGGCCGACCGCCCTACCGCTTTTTCGGCGGGGCCGACTCAAACAGCGGGTTCTTGATCGCGATGTTCAATGTCGGGGCCCCGGCGGTTTCAGCCTTGGGAGCGGGCTCCGGCTTCGCTTCCGATTCGGGCATTTTGTCGCCGGCCGTCGGGTCCGGGCGGAAAAGTCGGCCGTTGAAAGCCTTGATGTACTCCGTCCAGTTCGCGTCGGCATTCGGCGATGCTTCCCCGCGCGTGGCAGCCAGCGACATCGCCATCTTCGCGTCCAAATCTTCCATGTAGTGAACAAAAATCGCTTCCGGCGTTGAAGGCACTTTGGCCGCGCCGAATTCCAACTCGCCGTGGTGCGACAGGATGATGTGCTGCAGCACGTCCACCAGTTGCTGCGAGATTTTCTCGCCCGTCTTCTTCTCCGCCTCGGCCACTTTCTGGTCGATCCACATCGCGCTCTTCACCACGTGGCCGACGAGGTAGCCCGCATCGGTATAGTTGAATGCGCTTTCGTAACTCAGCTCCCAGGTCTTGGCGATGTCGTGCAGGAACACGCCGGCCAGCACCAAATCGCGACTCAAGCCCGGGTAGAACTTCACCATCACGCTGGAAGTTTCCAGCACGTTCAGCGTGTGCTCGAGCAGCCCGCCGATGTACGCGTGATGAAACGACATCGCCGCCGGAGCGCGTTCAAAATTCGTCATCAGCTTTTCATCGGCGATGTACGCGTCGATGATCGACTTGAGCGATTTGCTGCGGATCGTTCCCAATATCTCCCGCAGCCGCGCCGCCATCTGCGGAATGTCCTTTTCCGTGTGCGGCATGAGCTCGGCCATATCGAACGTGCCGGTCTTTGCCTGCCAGAGTTGCTCGATGATGAATTGCAGATTGTTCTGGTAATTCTCCACGCGCCCGCGGACTTTTAGGAATCCGCTTTCGGGCATGGCGTTGAAAATATCGCGCGTGGCGTTCCACATGCGGGCGGTGATCTGCGATGTTCGGTCGGAGATGAACGCCTTGATGTAAAACTTGCCGTTGCTGCTGGCCGCGAACTGCTTGTTGCTGATGACGAACACGTCGTCGACCAAGTCGCCGGCCACTGCATCACGGAGGTAGAGTCGTCGCATTGCGGAGTTTTGTACCATTTTCAACCCCTCTTCACCATTAAAGGCGCTTGCCACGCTATTCCCACCGCAGCGCCTCGACAGGATTCATGCGGGCCGCGCGGATCGCGGGGATCAGTGAGCCGATCACGCTCGCCACCACCGCCACCGTGACGATCACCGTGACCTTGAACGGGTCCATCGTGTTGGGGATGGAATCGAACATGTACGTTTTGGCGTTCCACATCTCAAGCCCCATGTGCCTGCCCATCCAGGCGTGCAGCTCGTTGATGTTGTGAACGATCAGGTAGCTCAACAGCAATCCCAGCCCCCCGCCCAGCACGCCGATCGTCAGGCCGTAACCGAGGAAGATCGCCGCCACGCCGCCGCTGGTCGCGCCTACGCTCTTGATGATGCCGACGTCGCGCGTTTTCTCGACCACGATCATGTAGAAGATGCAGAAGATCAGGAACACCGCCACGATGCTCATGATCGAGAACAAAAGCGTCAGCAGCACGATTTCATGCTCGATGGCGTTGATGAAATCCGACATCAACTCTTCCCACGTGTGCGCTTCCACCTCGCGCGTGTTCGGATCGAACTCATGACGCGCGAACACCGCCTGCGTGATCTCGCGGATCTTCGGCACCACGTCGGCCGGCCTTACGCCCGGCTTGACCGATACCTGGATGTTGCTCGCGCGGGCGGGAATGTCGTGCTTTTCCTTGGTGGTGATGTCGGTGTAAGAATCAGGCCCCATGTGCAGGTCGGCCTGCAGGATATTGAACGGCACGTACACCGTGTTCTGATCCTGCTGGTAAAACTTGGTGCGGCTGTTGTCGGCGATCCAGTAATTCCGCTGGGTGGCGGCGGTCTTCACGTCCATTTCGCCGCCTTCGTCGTCCATGCCCATGACGGTGAGCTTCACCCAGTGCTCGAGGAATCCGATCGACGGCGTGGCGGTGCCGTCGTTGGCGCGGTTGATGTTGACCACGCCGTCACCCACGATGATGCCCGGCCACTTCGCCGGGTCGGATATTTTCTCCGACGACGCGTCTTTCGAATCGGCGCGATAGTTCAGCAGGATGCGGTAGATATTCGCCGGCAGCGGCGGATCAAAGCTCGGCGGCCTGTCCCGTGCCGCCCTGGCGGCCTGCTGCTCCGCGGGCGACGCATGCGGATCGTCGGCGGCGCGGTATTGGCTGTAGAGCGATTGCGGAAATTTGTTCACCTGCCCGATCTTGTCGATCGGGTAGCCGAACACCTGCACGCCGGTGCGGATGCGATCGGAAATGTTCACCAGCCCGTAAGTCTGCACGACCGGCACGGCCGCCTCGATCTCCGGATGAACGGCCTTTCCGTTCGCGTCCTTTTTCATCATCTCGTCGATGATCTCCTGGTAATACGGAAACCCACTCCACGACCGCCGACTGATGATGATGTCGCCGATCAGCCCGCGCTGGCTCTCGCGGAACATGTTCAGCCAACCGCCCATCACGCTCATGACGACGATCACCATCGTCGTACACAACATGACCGCGAGCAGCGACACCCAGGCGATCCGCCGCTTGCGGAGGTATCTGATGATGAGGAGGGTTTTGTACATCAGGCTGGTGATTGTTGATTGTTGCGTGACGGAAGTCGAGCCGGCTTGGCTACGGCGATTCTCTGGTTGGATTGACGTTCGGTGGAGGACATCTTGATCAGCAGTCTAATCACTTGGGTGGTTAAGTCGATTCGATGCCCGGCCACTTTTTCGGTCAGAACGTGGCGGGCCTTGAAATACCAGTCTCTCGATTCCCGGGCGGAGCCTAATGCGTAGTCATAAAACCGCGAACGATCCTTGCCGGTGCCTCTCGAATAGCCTTCAGCAATATTCGAGCTGATATTCGCGGTCGCGCGATACACTTGATCGGCCACCGATCGAGTTCTCGGCTCTCGCAACGGCTTCGCGCCCTCCTTCCACGCTAAGTCACAAAGAAAAAGACCAAGTCGATACGCCTCCATCTTCCAAAGCGAATCCGCCTTGATCTGCTCCGGCACTGACAACTGCCAATCCTCAAAAGTCATTCCCCACCCCTCTTGTCACGGACCAATCAACAATCACCACCCCTCACCCCTCCGGCTTCATGAGCGGAAACAAAATCACGTCGCGAATGCTTTCCGCGCCGGTCAGCATCATCACCAGCCGATCGATCCCGAGGCCCAGTCCGCCGGCCGGGGGCATTCCGTACTTGAGCGCGGTGAGGAAATCCTCGTCGGTCTTCTGCTGCTCTTCCTTGTCCCCCACCTGATGCCGAAAGTTCTCGGCTTGGACGTCGGAGTCGTTCAACTCCGTATACCCCGGCGAAATCTCCTGGCCGTTGATCGCCAGCTCGTAGACGTCGGCGAAGAACGGATCGGCGGCGTTCTTCTTGGCGAGGGGGATGATGACGCTGGGGACTTGGGTGACGAAACAGGGATCGATCAACGTTGACTCGATTAGCTTTTCATAAACGGATACGAGTTGCTCCGCAGGCGAAAGCTCCCGAATTTTGTCCCACTGCTTTTTTCCTGTCCTTGGGCGAACGAGATTTAGTCGATCTTCTTCATCGGCATAAAACAGCTCGTTCAAATCTTTTGCGTCGGCCATTTGAAAATAGTTCAAGAGCGCGGGTGAGGCCTCTTGCAGAGGCCGTCCATCAAAACGCCAGGCAACTGATTTGAGTTGGGTTCGTTCGTAAACGAGATCAGCCATACTAATCCGGCGCCATGGGCGAGAGAGGTTGATTGCTCGCGTCACTTCCCCCGCAGCATTCTTATGCTCGATCTTCAAGGTGCCAAACAGCTTTTCCGCCAGATGGCAGATCATTCCCTCGACTAAATCCGCCATTGTCTCCCACGACCCGAACGCTTCATACGCCTCCAGCATCGTGAATTCCGGATTGTGCCGCGGCGAAATCCCTTCATTTCGGAAATTCCGGTTCATTTCAAACACTTTGCTGAACCCACCGACGAGGAGCCGCTTCAAATACAGCTCTGGCGCAATGCGGAGATACAGTTTCATATCGAGGGCATTGTGATGCGTCTCGAACGGCCTCGCCGCGGCGCCGCCGTGGAGGACTTGCATCATGGGGGTTTCTACTTCCACGAAACCCTTGGACCGCATGTATTGGCGGATTTCGTCGACGATTTGCATGCGCAGCTTCAGCGTCTTCATCACCTCGGGGTTGGCCCACAGGTCGACGTAGCGCTGGCGGTAGCGTTGCTCGATGTCGCTGAAGCCGCTCTTGGTGACTTCGCCGGCTTCGTTTTTCAGTTCCTTCGTCGGCGGCGGGAGGAGGGCCTTGCTGGCGATTTGCAGGGACTTGGCCCAGATGGTGACTTCGCCTTTTTTGGTCGTGCCGAGCGGGCCCTCGGCCACCACCTGGTCGCCGAGATCGAGCAGGTCGTTGATCTGCCAATCGAGCTCCGGCAGGCGCTTTTTATCGAGGGCCACCTGCAGGTCGCCCGTCTCATCCCGCAGGGTCATGAAGGTGAGCTTGCCCATGTCGCGCTTGAGCATGATCCGCCCGGCCGCGATGACGACCGGGCCGCCGTCCTGGCCGAACTCGGGCTTGTGCTGCGATTTGATCGCGGCCAGCGGTTGCACGCCGGCGGTGCGCTGGCCGTAGGGATCGACACCGAGGTCGCGCATTTTCTGCAGCTTGCTCCGGCGTTCCTGCTCGTACTCTGTCATTTCATCTGGCATAATTCATCCGTCTGTCCCTCTCCCGGCATATGGGCGAGGGAGAAATCAAAAGTCTGCCGATAATACAGGCACATGGCTAAAGGTAAATGGCTGACAATCTCGTGGCTGCTCGTGGTGGTGCTAACGGTAACGTTCGTCGCCAGTCGCGGGACTGCTGCCGAGCCGGCGAATCTTCGGCAGATTCGCACGGAGCATTATCTCATCCAAACCGATCTTGATCCTGAGCTGGCCGACGAGCTGGCGGAGCTCATGGAAGGCATGTTCGGCGAATACTCGCGCCGGTTGGCGGACTTTTCAGACAAGGCTCCGATCCGACGGCTGGACGTTTACCTCTTCGCCCACAAGGCCGACTACGCCCGCCTGACCGAGGACAAATTCCGCAACACCGGTGGGATTTTCATCGCTGGGAAGAAGAATCTCCTGGCGGCGTTTCTGGAAGACCAGGGGCGCGACACCATCCGCCGCACGCTGCAGCACGAGGCGTTTCACCAGTTCGCGTACAACACGATCGGGCCTGATCTGCCGATCTGGCTGAACGAGGGGATGGCGCAGGTGTTCGAGGAAGGAATCTGGGTCGGCGATACGCTGGTGCTCGGCCAGGTTTCGCCGCGGCGGTTGCGGCAGCTGAAGGCGGACATGGATGGCGATCGGCTGATGGATTTTCAAAAGTTCATGGCCGTCACGCCCGAGCAGTGGTCGAAAAATTTATTCGCCGACGCCAACCGCGGCGCGACGCAGTACGGGCAGGCGTGGGCGATGGTGCATTACCTCGTCAACGGCGAAAACGGCACGCTGCGGAGAAGGCTGATCGACATGCTCGAGATGATGCACGACGGCAAGCCGGCCGATACGGCGTTCGTCACTGCGTTCTCGCCGAACTACGAAGGCTTCCGCCGCCATTTCAACGACTGGGCGGCCGGGCTCACGCCGACGCCCGAGGCGGTGATGATCGAGCGGCAGAACGTGCTGGCGGATTTAGTGGTGAGCCTGAACGAGCACGGCAAGCAGTTCGACGACATCCAGGCCTTTCGCCGCGCCGTCACCACCGGCGGGTATCAGCTGCAGTACACCAAGGGCGACGTGAAGTGGAAAACCGATGCGAGATTAGACAACTATTTCTCCAACGCCGACGGCCAACTGCTCACGCCGCGACAACTTTATTTCGCGCCGCGGACGACCGCCTCCACCCCCGGCGACATCGTGTGCGAATGCGCGGAGAGCGTGCAACTGCGGACGCATTTCTATCAACTGAGCGGGAAATGGTGGCACGAGTCGAAGATCGAAACGAAATAGAAACTCTTGGTTCGCGATCTTGAGAGCGTTTTCAAATTATTCCAGCGAAAAAATTGCGCTTGTCGTCATCCTGAGATACTCCGAAGGATCTAGCTTCCTGCGCGATCAGGCTAGATCCTTCGGAGTACCTCAGGATGACGATTTGCTATGCCGGATCCGTAGTTACCTCCTACATCAACCCGCCCTGCTTCGTTCGGTTGATCGCTGCGACGATCGCTTCGTGCACTTCCATCGGCCGGGGGACCATCTGCCATAATCCATCCGGCATTTCATCGCCGGCGGGGATGATTTGGATCGTGCCTAATCTAAAGATGCGTTCGCGCGTGGTGTAGATGATGCGCGTTCGTGCGACTTTGCGGAGCGGGCAGTCGAAAATATCGATCGCGAACACGCCGCCGAGCGTGACGATCCGGCGGTCGGTCAGCACGTACACGCGGCCCATCCACAGCAGGATCGCCCACATCAGCCGGGCGGCGATCAGTGCAGCGCCGATATTGATGTAGACGATATTTTTCCCCATCAGCCGCTCGTCAAATAACACCGCGGCGATGACGGCGATCAACACGCCGGCAAAAAACCGCAGCCCGGTGATCAGCAGGAACCAGAGCGACGGCTTGAGGATCATCAGCACGATCTCCCCGTCCTGCAGAATGTGCGACGTGAGGAGCGTAGCGAGAGAAGTAGTAATCACCGGCGGCACGGCCGCGGCGGCGGAACCTTCGGCGGGGTGTATGGGGGGAAATGCAGAATGCTGAATGCTGAATGCAGAATGAAGATTTGCAGCGGAGGCATTTTGCCTTTCCATTCTGCATTCTGCATTCTGCATTCTGCATTCCTCCGAACTTCTGCATTCTGCCTTCTGCATTCTGCAATTCCTCAAGAGTGCCTTTGAATCGCCGCCGGCGTGAGGACGCAGATGTCCGGCAGGTTGCGGTAGTAGTCGTTGTAATCCAGGCCGTAACCGACGACGAATTCGTCGGGGATTTCAAAGCCGACGTAGTCGGCCTTGACGTCTTTGCCTTCCGGCCGATCCTTCCGCAGCAGGACGGCCGTCTTCACGCTGGCGGCGCCGAGTTCTTTCAGGATCGGCACGACGAGGCGGATCGTGCCGCCGGAGTCGAGGATGTCGTCGAGCAGCAGCACGTGCCGGCCGCTGATATCACCGATCTGCTGGCCGAGCAGTTGCGAGCCCTGCGTGCGCAGCGCCGCGCCCGGGTAGCTGCTGACGGTGAGCAGGCCGATCTTCATTTCGATGGGGATATGGCGGATCAAATCGCCGCAGAAGATCATCCCGCCGGTGAGGATGGGGACGATGGTGATTTCGCTCATGGCCGGGTTGCCGGGCGTGGAGTGGTCGGCGGTGATCTGCCGTGCCATCTCCGCGACGCGGGCGGCGATGGTTTCCTTGTGAATCAGCACGCGTGCGATGTCGAGATTCATGGGGAAAGTGTAGTCCTGACGCAGAATTTTTACCACGGAGACACGGAGGGCCACTCGTCGCACAGCGCAACTCGACAGTGAAGCTATCAAGTATTCGGTTCTTGAGACTAGTGCATTTCACCTTCAAGTATATCGTCATCCTGAGGTACTCCGAAGGATCTAGCCGCCCCACGCAGTCGGCTAGATCCTTCGGAGTACCTCAGGATGACGTTAACCAAAATCTTGTCATTTAGGTGAAGGTGAAAAGCTCTGGCCAGTCGATCGGCGCGATCCGTCGAGTTGACCTCCGTGTCTCCGTGCCTCTGTGGTGAGATCATCCGACTCGCAACAGCGCCGCGCATCGCTACAATCGCACACCCGCCGCAAGTCTGCGGGAAGCATGAGCTCTGAGTCTTCTCAAGATCGGTTCAAATCTGAACCGCCGCGCCGCCGACCTGTCCGGGTCCGGTGGTCGTTCTTCGATTACTTCTGGTTCGTCCTGAAAAACGTGGTCGGGTGGATTTTCATCCTCGGCTCGCCATGGCTGGGCGTGCTGCTGCCGGGGCCAGGCGGGTTGCCGCTGTTTTTGATCGGCTTTGCGCTGGTCACGTTCCCCGGCAAGCGGAAGATCACCTCGCACGTCATGCGCGGCCGGCCGGTGCAGGTGGACCCGCAGGTGTTCACGCTGATCGCGACGATCGCATCGGTCGCGATCACGGCGGTACTGATCTGGCTGATGGTCGACAAGTACGAGCATTTGCTGCGATCCCTGCACGTCGGATTTCTCGGCATCTTCGGCGTTTGCGCGTTGGCGGCGGGAATCACGTGGCTGATCATGCGGCTGCTGGTTTCGATCGTGAACTGGGTGCTCCGCCGCATGCCGCGGGTGCGAAAATTCATTCGGCCGTGGTTGCGGAAGTACGGCATTAACCTCCTGCCGCCTCGGCGGAAGATCGACACGCTTTCCGGCGGCGTGACGCAGAACGACGAAGACGAAATCATCCGCTTCAGCGAAAATTATCGCTCGGGCATGGAATCCACTTGGCATTTCCTCAAGCCGTGGCTGAAGCGAATGTTCAGCGTGACGATCACCGTCGCGATCGCGATCTGGATGATCCGGCCGGTCCGGAAGAATTGGGATGAAGTCGGGGAACAAATTCTCCGTACGAATCCGTGGGTGTTCGCGCTGGCGGCGATGATGTTCGCGTTCTTCCTGGTCGTTTTTCGCGCAACGGTCTGGCGGCAGATTTTGGCCGGGCTCGGGCATCCGCTGCCGATGAAGCCGGTGGTGCGAATCTGGTCTTTTTCAGAGCTCGCGCGGTACGTCCCGGGATCGGTCGTGCAGTTCGTCGGGCGAGTCATCCTGGTCAAACCCTATGGCGTGAACGCGGGCACGTGCACGACCAGCCAGATCCTGGAGCTTTCGGTCTTTCTTCTTTCCAACATTGTGGTGGCCGTCTCCTGCCTGCTTTATTTCGGATTCAAGTACATGCACGGAATGGCCCGGTCATCGCTGATCCTCGTGGCGTTGATGATTCCGCTGTTGCTGCTCCTGCTGCATCCGAAGGTGTTTTACCCGCTGGTGAATCGAGTCCTCGCGATGGCGGGCCGACCGTTGATCACCACGCGGCTGCGCAAACGCGGGCTTTTCGCGCTGGCGTGTTGGACGATTCTCGGCCTCTTGTGGCAGAGCATTGCGGTGTGGCTGATCACGTGTCAGCTATTCAGCTTTCCGATTCAGAAGTGGTGGCTGCTGGCGGGCGCGTATTGCCTGGCGTGGTGTGCCGGGTTCCTGGCGTTCTGGGCGCCGGGCGGATTCGGCGTGCGGGAGTTCTGTTTCGTCACCGCGATGCAGTTCGCGCTCCCGCCGGCCGTTCGGGCGAACTTGCCGGAGTCGCCGGGAGCAGTGAGCGGGATCCTACTGGTGTTGGCGGTGCTGCTGCGGCTTTGGACGATCGCGGGTGAGTTGATCGTGGCGTCACTGGCGTATCTATTTGATTACCGCGGCGCGATGGGCCGGGCGGACGCGCCGGGGCGCGTCGCCGCGACGAGCCCGCTGAAAGCGCCGTCGCCGAGCGTGCCTTGAAAATATCGATTCGTTCAGGGGAAGCCGGACACGCCGGCCAAGTGAAAAACAATCAAGTGCTGACAGGCCGCGAAGTCGGCACCGGCTGTGAAACCGGAGCGGGCTGGTTTGGCGGCGATTGCTGCGTGCTCGGGGCCTGCAGCGTGTGGTGCCGCATCGGGTAGACGGTCAGTGCGTACATCAAGATAAGCCCCACCACCCACACGCCGAACACCACGCTTGTCCAAACCAGCAGCTTTTTCTTCGGCTCAAGCGGCGGGAGGAAAAGGAACTCGCGCTCGTCGCCGGTTTTAACCGGGTCGACCACCTTCACAGGCGTAAAGCGTTTTTTGGGTTTGATCCGCTTGATACGCCTGATCATGCTTTGATCTCAATCCTGTAATCCGCTTCGAAGGCGGTCTTGAAATCGAAGACGTTGCGGAAATCCTCGATGTTGTCTTCGTCGGTCTTCTGCATCAGGTCATTATCGACCATCGCGAATACGATCCGGCCGAAATCGAACGTGCTGGTGATGTTCCATCGCGACAGCACCGTGCGGGCGAGCAGGCCCCACTGGCTGAGGGCGTAGTCGCGCAATCCTTCGCAGAGTTGCTGACCGCGGACGTGGCGGCTGGATTCGTCGTCGGTCCGGGGGCCGTGGATGTTGTTCACGGTGAAATTCAGCCCCGACTGCACGAAGTGGTACGCCTCGGCGGGATAGGTTCCCACCTCGTCGATCACTTCCTGGAGGGTTCTTTCGCTTTCGTCCTGATCATCCGCCGGCATGGCGACACTGTAACGCAGCGGGGGCATGGGCAACAAGTGAGAACCGCTCTGGCGACCGGGCATGGAAAATGTTTGTTTAGATCGGGTATCCTTTATTTCCTATATACCGGCTGTTCTCTATAATCCGCCGATCAGATTTCAAACACCCTGGACGGAGCGTCAATGAATCGAAGCATCCTAGCGGCAGTGGCGACGACTTTAGGCATGATGGCAGTCGCGGGCTGCAGTGATTCATACGATCCACCGGCGTTTGACCCGCGGTCGCTCCAGGTGGGCCAGCGCACGGCGAGCGTGCAACTCCCCACCAACGAGAAGCAGCCTCTGCCGACCACCCTGCCGGCCGTGACTCGCCGCACGACGGCGACCAATCCTTCGACTCCCCCGCCCGTGCCGCCCGGGTTTGACGCCCAGGCGCCCGTCACCCGTCTCTCGCTCCGCGAGATGGTCCAGCGGGCCGTCGCAAACAACCTTGACGTGAAAGTCGCCGGATACGATCCTGCCATCGAAGGCACGCGCGTCGTGGAGAACCAGGCGAAGTTCGATCCTGCATTGTTCTCCAACGTGAAGTACGAACGCCGCGACGTGCAGACGGCCGGCAGTTTCATCAGCAATCCGTCCACCGGTGGGACCAGCATTGCGTTCCTCAGCGCCGCCGATCTCTACACCGGCGCGGCCGGCATTAAGGAGAAGCTCGAAAGTGGCGGCGAGGCGCAGTTGAAGTATTCCACGGCGTATTCCGATCTCAACCCGACGCAAAGTTCGCTCAACCCGTCTTGGGAAAACAGCCTGGAACTGCAGATCACCCAGCCGCTGCTCCGCAACTTCGGGCAAGACGTCAATCGCGC
Organism: Tepidisphaerales bacterium; assembly: GCA_038329865.1. Lineage (GTDB taxonomy): Bacteria > Planctomycetota > Phycisphaerae > Tepidisphaerales > Tepidisphaeraceae > JANMES01. The sequence continues at coordinate 30,927 of JBBQNK010000027.1, forward strand.
CAACATCACCATTTCCAAGAACAACCAGCGAATCAGCATGCTCGATTTTCGCAAGACGCTGGAAGAGCAAATCGCAAATGTGGAGACGGCGTACTGGAGCCTGGTCGAGGCGGTTGAAGAAGTTCGCATCCAGGAAGAACTGCTGAATCGCACGATGCGGATGATGGACATCCTCAACGCCCGCATCAACCAGGACGTGACGATCGTCCAGGTTTCGCAGGCGCGGGCTTCGGAAGAATCCCGCCGGGCAACGCTCGTGCGGGCCAAGGCGCGCGTGGGCGATCTTTCCGACCAGCTCAAGCGGCTGATGAACGACCCGGAAATGCCGGTCTCATCCGCGACGATCATCCTGCCGTCTTCCGAGCCTTTGCTCAGTCCCACGAAATTTGATTTGAACGAGCAGATCGCGACCGGGCTTGATAATCGCTACGAGCTCGGCCAGCAAATGCTGCGAATCGACTCGGCCAGCGTCGCCAGCAAAGTCGCCAAGAACGGCCTGCTGCCGCAGTTGAACCTGCTGGCCTCGGGCGGATTCCAGGGGCTGGACAGCAGCTTCGGCGGCGCGTTCGACAACCAGATCGACTTCAACCACTTCAGCTGGTCGGTCGGATTTGAGTTTGAAATCCCGATCGGCAATCGCGAGGCCCGAGCCGTCTGGCAGCGGAGCCTTCTGCAGCGGCAGCAGGCGATCGAGCAGTACCGATCGGTCATCGAGCAGGTGGCGCTGGACGTGAAGATCGCCGCCCGCGAAGTCGATACGACCTGGAACGAAATGACCACCACGCGGCTCGCCCGGTTCGCGGCCGACCAGTCGCTCAATGCCATCCAGCAGCGCGAAGACGCCAAGGAACCGCTAACTCCCACGTTCGTGCAGCTCAAGCTCGATACGCAGGAGCGCCTGGCGACCTCGAAGATCGCCGAGGCACAGGCCGTCAGCAATTACAACAACGGCCTGGCCAAGCTCGAGCGCGCCAAGGGCACGCTGCTTCGCTACAACAACGTGCTGATGGAAGAGGACAAACTTCCGCTCGGCGTGACCAAGTAGGTTTGGGAAATGCAAATTGCAAAATGCAAAATGCAGAAGTGAAAACAGAAACGCAGCGACTTCCTAATCGGATTTCATTTTGCAATTTGCAATTTGCATTTTGCATTTTCGCCAAGGCCCATCGTGCTCACCCTTCTCGTCCTTCAAGGCCCCGACAAGGGCCGCCGGTTTGAATTGCCCGACGCACTTACCCTCGTCGGCCGGGAGAGTCGTGCCCTGCCCCTCACTGACAACACCGTCAGCCGCCGCCACTGCGAGCTGATCCCTGCTGAAGACGGCGATTGGGTTCTGAAGGACCTCGGCTCGTCCAACGGCACATACGTCAACGGCACGCGCGTCGATTTCAAATATAGCTTGAAGGTCGGCGACCAGATCCGCGTCGGCCGAACGCTCATGGCGTTCGGCGCGCAGCGCGGCGTGAACCGAATTAGCGGGAAGAACGTCACCCTCGCCGACGAAGCCTCGGGCATGGACTCGGCCATCATGCACACCGTCGCCAGCAACGACGACAGCATGGTCCTGGCCGTCCCCGAGCCCGCGGCGGCGGCGATGAGCAACCTCAAGCTGCTCTACCGCCTGAACGCCTCGCTCGGCAGCAGCTTCACTATCGACCAGGTGCTGGAAGTGGTAATGGATTTGGTCTTCGAGCACGTGCAGGCAGATCGCGGCATCATCCTCATGAAAATGCCCGACAGCGACGAGCTGGAAACCAAAATCGTCCGCACGCGCGAAGTAGAGATCAACAAAATCAGAGCTGAGCTGGCCGGCGTGGAAGAATCGAAGGAGCCCAAGGAAGAAATCAAAATCCACGCCTCGCGCACGATCATCAACCACGTGCTGAGCAACGGCGAAGGCGTTCTGTCGAGCAACGCGATGACCGACAAGCGTTTCTCCTCAGGCAAGAGCGTGCACAACATGGGGATCCGCTCGGCGCTGTGCGTGCCGATCAAGTGCCGCAAGCTCGACGCGAAAAACGCCGAGGACATCATCGGCGTGATCTACATCGACAGCTCGGTGGCCAACTACACGTACTCGCCCGATCAGCTGCGGTTGCTCACGGCGATCGGCCTGCAGGCGGGCATGGCGATCCAGAACGCGCGCCTCTACCAGGCCGGCATGCAGACCGAACGCATGGCCGCCATCGGCGAAACCACCGCCGCCCTCTCGCACTCGATCAAGAACATCCTGCAGGCGCTGCGCGGCGGGGCTGATGTCGTGGAGATGGGGCTCCGCGCGACGAACATCGTCCAGGCCGGCAAGGGGTGGCGCATCGTCGATCGAAACCTCGAGCGGATTTACAGCCTGACGATGAACCTGCTCGCCTACTCCAAGCCGCGCGAGCCGGAGCTGGAATCGGTCAACCCCAAGCTGTTGATCCGCGAATGCATCGAGCTGATCGCAACGCAGGCGAACGAAAAAGGCGCCATGGTCGTCGAAGACGTCGATAAGGATCACCCGCCCGTTCCCCTCGACGCCGACGGCATGCACCAGGTGATGATGAACCTGCTCAGCAACGCCCTCGACGCCCTGCCGGAAACGGGCGGCCTCATTCGCGTCGTCTGCCGGTACGAGGAAAAAACCCGCGAGACGGTGTGGGAAGTGATCGACAACGGCGCCGGCATTCCGCCGAGCATGATGAAGCATATGTTCGAGCTGTTCCACAGCACCAAGGGCAACCGCGGCACCGGCCTGGGGTTGGCCGTCACGCGAAAAATCGTCGACGAGCACGACGGCACGATCACCGTGAAAAGCAAGCCCGGCGAAGGAACCACCTTCACCGTCCGGATCCCCGTGCTCTACTCCAACGTGCTCGGCGATCCTTCCAGCACGCACGGGCCTAAGCCGCGGTAGAGTTGCAGCTTGAGCGCCTCAAAGTCACTCGTATCGCGTGTTTTTTGCCTGACCTCTGACCATCTTTTGAAAGCCCGGCGCACTTCGCCCCAACCGGGCGGCGGACTGTAGCCACGGGTGAAGCGCCGCCGGCAAAGCCGGCGACGCGTAACCCGTGGAATAGGATCGATCGTCAACCCGCCCTGACGGGGCGGCGAAATTGTTCTCACGCACTTCCTCCGGCCCGCCAGGGCGAATGAAAACAGTCGCGAATGGTCCACGGGTTCCTGACCGCCGCGGCGCGCCGGTCCTTCACCCGCGGCTACAATCTGTCGCCCCTTCGGGGCTGTTATCAACTTCTAGAATACCGTCGCCGAGACACCTGCAGGGCATTCCGCACCTACTGCGTCGGCTTCTTCTGAAACGTGATGTGTTCCTTCGTGCTGATCCTCGGCCGCTTGCCGTAGCGGGTGCCTTCGCCGGTGTCGTCGGACTTGTAGCCCGACAGCGGCGTCTTGGCGCGCGGGCCGGTGCGATTGGCCTTATCGACATCCTGCGACACCTTCGGCTGCCACCACGGCTTCTTCACGCCCTGCTTCACCAGCTTCACCACTTCCTTCGGCGAATCGACGATGCGGAAAATATCCACGTCCTCCGGCCCGATGAAGTTCGGCCTGAGATTTTTCTTCATCCAGTCGAGCAACCCGCTCCAGAATTCCGAGCCGTAAAGGATGATCGGAAACGCGCCGATTTTCGTGGTCTGCACGAGCGTGAGCGTCTCGAAGAATTCGTCCATCGTGCCGAACCCGCCGGGGAAGCAGACGAACGCGTCGGCGTACTTCACGAACATCACCTTGCGCGCATAGAAGTAATGAAAGTCGAGCGAGATGGTCTGATACTTGTTCGATTCCTGCTCGTGCGGCAGCGTGATGTTGAGCCCCACGCTCTCGCCGCCGCCCTCTTTCGCGCCCTTGTTGCCGGCTTCCATAATCCCCGGCCCGCCGCCGGTGATCACGCCGAACCCCGCCTTGGCCAGCAGCTTCGCCGTCTCCACGCATTCCTTGTAATACGGATCGTCCGGACTCGTGCGCGCACTCCCAAAGATCGAAACCGCCGGCCCGACCTCGGCCATCACCTCAAACCCTTCCACAAACTCCGCCATGATGCGGAAGATGCGCCAGCTTTCTTTATCGTCCATCGGTTTTGCGGGCATGGGATCCTTCAGTCAGATCAATTGGCCAGTGTTTACGTCGAAAGGTGAACCATAACGCAGGCACAGCCACTAACCAAGGAGGAAGGCCGGATTTCATTTGTCGGGCGTCCTGTCGCGCGTTATCGTTCCAGGCGCCGGGGGCACATCGTACAGCCATAGGAAAACGCTACGCGACTGAATCAAGCATCTTCGCCCGGCTGGTTGGCCGTGGTGATCTCGTCACTCTTAGAGAAGGGAAGAACTCATGCAACGTCGAACCGCTTCGCGCCGAGTTGCGGCGCCTTTGGTTGAAGCACTGGAATCCCGCCGGCTGATGTCGGGCAGTGTCATCGCCACGTACGACTCCACGACGGGCGCCCTCGCCATCAAGGGCGACGCCAAATCCAACAGCATCGTGATCAGCTACGATCTGGACCACTACACGGTCACCGGCCTGGCCGGCACAAAGATCAACGGCAAAGCGACGCCGCTGGTGCTCACAGACTTCAACGCCCTTTCCATGGACATGGGCAACGGCGATGACACCGTCAACATTGCGCTCCGCGGGGGCACCCATATTTATCCCGGGGCTCCCATCAACATCAGCACCGGCAAAGGCGACGACACAGTCACCATGGACGGCGTGATCGTCGACCCCGGCGGCTCAATCAACATCGACACCGGGGCCGGCAACGACAAGGTCTCCCTCGTTACCCGCTCCAGCTTCTTCTACTTTGGAGATCTGGGACAACCCGCCTCGGTCACGATCAACCTCGGCAGCGGCAACGACCGGTACAGCATGGAGGGCTTTGTCCTGTTCGGCGGATCGTTGACCATCGACGCCGGCAGCGGCAAGGACGTGATCGATTTCCCGCCGCTCCCCTTCGGCCAACTCCGCGTCGCCAACCCCGGCGTGCCGATCAACATCTTCACCGGCCCCGGCGTCGACATCGTCACCGGCCTGGAGACCATCGAGGGCGGGTTGATCACCGTGACGTAAGGATGATTGCAGCAACGTAGGGTCCGCCTTGGCGGACCGTTCTCGCTCGCGGTCCGCCAAGGCGGACCCTACACACTTGCATCCGCACGGAAAGACCCTGAGAATCTGTATCGACCGAATGTACTTTCTCCCCAACCACGACCTACGGAGGCTCCAATGTCCGTCGCTGAACTCTTCTCGAAAAATATCCTGCAGACCAAGGACATGATCGACTCGACGCTCAAGGATTTTTCCGACGCGGACATGATGTTCCGCCCGGCCAAAGCGGCCAATCATGCGATCTGGCAGATGGGCCATCTGGCTAACTCGGTGCGCGGCATGGTCACGAGCTGCGATCCGACTGTCGCGTTTCCCTACGAGGACGACGCGCGCTTCGGCAAGAGCAAAGCGGCGTTTGACGATGCCGCTCTGTTTCCGAACAAGGCGGAGCTTCTTAGCCGATTCAATCAGGGGATGGACTTCGCCGCTGCGTGGGTGGCCAAGCTCAGCGATGCGGACTTTGCCAAGCCGACCCCCGAGCGCCTGCAGAGTTTCGCGCCGACGGTCGGCAACATCGCGATCCTGCTCGCGTCGCATCCGTATATGCATCTCGGGCAGTTCCAAGTCACCCGCCGAGCGCTGGGCAAGCCGCATTTGATGTAGAAGGATTTTGTAGGGCGGGTTTTAATCTGCCGTCACCCTTGCGCTGGGGAGACGAACCGCAGGTTCAAACCTGCCCTACAAGTGTCTGAACGACGCGGGCGATTGACCTACAGGCCCAGCTTTTTCTTCTTCTCGTCCCACTCGGCCGATTCGCGCTTGTTCGTCGTCGCGAGCGGTTGGCCGGTCTTAATCGCGTCGATTTCCAGTCGGCTGAGGTGCAACGAGCCGAAGTTGTAGTCCTCAAACGCCTCGGCGGCGATCGGGACGATCGGCTTGATCAGGGCGTACATGGCCCGCGCGTAATCCTGGATTTCCTGCTGGGCGTGGCTGTCCATGCGCAGACTGAGGAAGTGGAAGAGATTGTGCAGGTCGATCTTCCAGTACCACTCGGTGTAGACCGAAACCGGCAGGCCGATGCGGGCCATCTCGCGGCTGACGCCTTTGGCCATTAACGCTTCGTAATCTTTGTAGAGCGACTCGGTCTTATCGAGGTAGGCGAGAAATTCGCTCGCGGTGAGGTCGTCGATGGGCTCGTCGCCGCCCTGGCGATTCGTCAGGCTTTGCTTGCGGACGTTTTCTTTGCTCGGGTGATAGAACCGGTCCTGCACCACGCTGTAGCGGGCGGAGTATTCGTTCACGTTGGCGGTGCGATGGCGGATCCACTGCCGGGCGATGAAGATCGGCATCACGTGGTGGAACTTGAACTCCACCATCTCGTACGGCGTGCTGTGGCGATGTCGCGCTAAATACCGAATCAATCCGCGATCTTCGTTCACGTGCTTGGTGCCGGCGCCGTAGGAAACGCGGGCGGCCTGCACGATCGCGAAGTCGGCCGTCTTGCCTTCGGGCACGAGGCGCGGCATGACGTCGACCATAGCCACTAGGCCGTGGTCGTGAACCTTCACTTCCCACCTGGCCGAGCCGCCCATGATGTCGTGCAGCGGCGATTCGGGGACTTTGCGATCGATGACGATGGAGGACGTATCCAGGCTCATAGCGGGCATGATAAGGTTGAAACGCGTGCTGTCCAACGGATGGATTTCATCGGCGTGGTCCGCCTCAGCGGGCCACCAACGCGGCCCGCTGAAGCGGACCACGCCGACGACTCAGACTTTCGCCAGCGGCGAAACCATGTACAGGTACATCACGTAAATGATGATCAACAGCAGCCCTTCCAGGCGCGACGGTGTCCATCGACCAAGGCCGATCGGCAGCAGGAGCAGGCCGACCACCACCAGCACCATCGAGTCCAGCCGCCAGATTCCGTACGGGATCGGGAACGCGATACTCGCGCCGGTTTTGAGCAGTTTTTCGCGTGCGAATCGCACCGCCGCAATCGCCGGCAGGCCGAAGCAGAGATTCAACAACGCCGTTGAGACGCAGACGCTGACGGCGTGATCGCACGAGCCATCACTGATCGCCGACTCACTGGCCGAGCCGAGCACCGGCAGCACCAGCAGCGGCGCGATAATCGTTGACGCGAGAATTCCCTCCGTCAGCGATCGCCCGTAGGAAAGCACGATTTGCGAGGCGAAATTCGCCGCTGCCGCGCCGAAGACTGCGACGACCACCGAGAGCAGGAGGATTAACATCCACCACCGAAGTCGCGGCGACGATTGAGCACCTGAATGCGCGCCTGTGGCCGACGACCATGCGATCAAAGCGCCGACGCAGAACAGAGAAACCGCCACCCGCGTATCAATGACCGCCAGCGCCCCCGCCATCCACGCCAGCGCGGCCACCGGCAGGAACAGCGACCATGTTCGCGGCCGAAATCTCGCCGCCGACATCGGGGCCGACAGGATTGAAACACCGATGACCAGCGTCACGATCATCACCGTCGCGGCGAAGAGCAGGTTGATCGCCAGCGAATCGTGCCCCGCCGCGGCGGCGATCATCGCGGTAAAAATGATCGGTATGAAATGCCCCACGGCCCGCCCCATCGTCCCGCCGAGCACCTGCGCGGCAAATCGCGACGACACATAAAGCATCACCGCCCCGATGGCCATGATCGTGATCAGCTCCGAGGAAATTAAATCGTCCGCTCTCCCCATGGGTAAGGGAGTGTGATGGGAGACGGGGGAAAATGCAAAAGTCGGAATGCGGAATGCAGAATGCAGAATTGAATTTCTTCATTCTGCAGTTTGCATTCTGCATTCTGCATTTCTTCACCCTACTGGCAGCACCTGACGTAGGCGCTCGATCACGCTTGCGACGATTTCAATCGCTCGATCGATTTCCGCATCCGTCGTGTAGCGGGAAAGGCTGAAGCGGATCGCGCCGTGGGCGATCTTCGGGTCGATCTTCATCGCCTGGAGCACCGCCGACGGCTCGAGGCTGCCGCTGCTGCAGGCGGCGCCGGCGCTGGCGCAGACGCCGCGCTCGCTGAGGAGCAGCAGAATTGCCTCGGCCTCCAGCTGCGCGAAGGCGATGTTTGTGGTGTTCGGCACGCGTGCGGAGCGATCGCCGTTGACGGAGGTGTGGCCGATGGTGGCGAGGATCGCGTCCTCCAGCCGATCGCGCTGGCCCGCGACGCGCGTCATCTCGTTCAGATGCGAACCCGCCAGTTCTGCCGCCTTGCCCATGCCAACGATGCCGGGCACGTTCTCCGTCCCGCCGCGCCGGTTGCGCTCCTGCGGCCCGCCGATGATCAGCGGCCTAAACCGCAATCCCTTCCGCATGAAAAGTGCGCCGACGCCTTTGGGTCCGTGGAATTTGTGCGAGGCGAAACTCATCGCATCAATCCCCGCCGACTTCACATTCACCGGCAGTTTGCCGATCGCCTGCGTGCCGTCGCAGTGGAACGGCACGCGCTTCTCGCGGCAGAGCGCGGCGATTTTCTCGACGGGAAAGATCACACCTGTTTCGTTGTTCGCCCAGAGAATCGAGACGACGGCCGGGTCGTCATTCATCGCCGATTCAAACGCCGGCCAATCGAGCAGGCCTGCTGAGTCGACGCCGATGGAGACGATCTCCGCGATCCCTTCACTGGCGAGCTGATTGCAAAGCTCCCGCGTGGCCGAGTGTTCCACACTGGTGGTGACGATCTTCCGCCGCGGCCCGCGCATCGCCAGCAACCCGCGCACGGCCGTGTTGACCGCCTCCGTCCCGCCGCCGGTGAAGAGCAGCTCGCTGTCCTGACAGCCGATGAGTTCCGCGATCTGCGAGCGGGCCTCGTCGATCGCCTGCCGTGCGCGCTGGCCGAAGCGGTGCACGCTCGACGGGTTGCCCCACCACTCGGTGTAGAACGGCAGCATCGCCGCGACGACTTCGTCGGCGGGGCGAGTGGTGGCGTTGTTGTCGAGGTAGATCAGGTCCATGTGCTTCAAATCATAGGACGGCTGGCGGTGTTTGAAAACGAAAGGGATTTACCAAAGAGAACACAGAGAGCACGGAAAGGAAGAAAAGGAAACTTTTGCCGCAGATGGACACAGATAAACGCAGATAGAAACAAAATTCTTCTCGACAAATAATTTCTCTCTGTATTTCCTCTCCGTGCTCTCTGTGTCCTCTGTGGTAAATCCTCTTTGTTAATCAGGAAGGCACACCAACCGTCACCACCTGTTGCCGCAACTGTCCGCAGGCGGCGGAGACGTCATCGCCCAGCGTTCTTCGCGCGTGCGTGACAACGCCATGCGAGCGGACGCGATCGACGAAGGCGGTCAATCGCCCCGGCGATGGTCGCTCGTAGATCTTGCCGCTCAGGCCCGGGCCGATCGGGTTGAACGGGATCACGTTCACGTGGGCGCGGAAGCCGGCCAGCAGTTCGCCCAGCAAATCGGCCTGGTCGTCTGAATCGTTCACGCCGGCGAGCAGGCAGTATTCGATCGTCGGGATTCGGTTCGATCGCGCATAAAACCGCTTTGCGGCGGCGATGATGTCTGCCACCGGATACCGGCGGTTCATTGGCACGAGCTTGGCTCGCGTCTCGTCATCGGGCGCGTGAAGCGAGAGCGCCAGGTGTACGTTCAGATCCGCCTCGGCGAGCCGATCGATGCCCGGCACGATGCCGACGGTGGAGACGGTCACCTGCCGCCAGCCGAGGCCGCCCATGTCGGGGTCGGCGATGCGGCGGATGGCGTCCATCACCGCATCCAGGTTGTGCATCGGCTCGCCCATGCCCATGAAGACCAGCGTCTTGAGCGTGCGGCCCGTCGCGAGGGCGGCCCGCTTCAAATGCACGAACTGCTCGGCGATCTCGCCGGCAGATAAATCTCGCTCAAGGCCGTTCTTGGTGGAGGCGCAGAAGTCGCATCCCATCGCGCAGCCGATCTGTGACGACACGCACCCCGCCACCGTGCCGGGGCGGGTCGAAGGCATCAGCACCGACTCCACCGCCCCGCCGGCCGGGTAGCCGATGAGCAGTTTGCGCGTGCCGTCGGATGAAACAGCTTCGGTGAGGATGCTTGACCGCAGCGGGACGATTTCGGCGGTTAGCCGATCGATTAACCGCTGCCCGTATCGTGCTGAATCAAACTTCGCGTCACCAACAGCGTAAAAGTGGCGCAGAAGCCATCGCGCGTGCGAGGCGTTAAACCCCCACCGGCGAAGGTCGCCCTCCAGCGTCTGCGGCGTGTGATCGCACCAACCTTGCATCGCTCTGTTGTAACCGGCAACCGAGGCACCGCGAAGGCGTGGATCCGTTTTTCGTCGTATGGGCTACCAACCCATGCCTCGGAAAGGAAAAGCATGGGCTGGTAGCCCATGCGACGATATTCAATTCGGCCTCACGCTCGAAAACCCGCGCAAATCGACCCTCATCCCGGCAATAAGCACTTTTTATCGGACGAAATCACAAAAATCGCTCACGATCGCTCCGATCTTGTTCCGATAACAAGAGAGTCGAACAAGGAGCATTTTATGCGAGATTTAGCAGATACGGCCTCGAAACTTCGTTCAACCAAGCGGGCCTGCCGGCAATTCCTGGCCTTATGGGCGTTGGACTGTATGTGCAACCGCAATAATCCGCGCGAGCGCGAAGGTGCTGATCGCATGAGCTCGCCCGCGGATTATCTTTCACCCGGCGAGCACCTCTGGGCCGAACTATATATGGGCAGCGTTTTGGACGATTGAGCCTTTAGACGGCTCCGGGCTGTCAGGTTCAATGATCGATTAAGTCATGCCCAACATCACCTCCACTACAGGTCTGATCAGCGGAATCAATACTAAAGATATTATTGATCAGCTGATTGCGCTCGACGGCCAACAGGCAAAGCTCTATCAGACGCGCATCGATACGATCAGCGCGCAGAAGACGGCGTACACCTCGCTCGTCAGCCAGCTCACCACGATCCAGACCAGCGGATTTGCCCTCTCCCGCCCAACGACTTTCAACGGCACCGTCGCCAAGAGCAGCAATTCGGATGTGCTCTCCGCCACCACGTCGGCCGGCGCGCCGGTGGGCACTTACCAGTTCCAAGTCGCGCGCCTCGTCACCTCGCAGCAGACTATCTCCGGCGGATTCACCAGTGCCGACAGCCTGGTGGGCGCCGGCAACATCACCCTCGAACTCGGCGGCGGGCAGGCTGCTTCGCACACGCTTCTCTCGCAGCTCAACGGCGGCGCGGGGGTCAATCGCGGGCAGTTCCGCCTGACCGACCGCAGCGGCCATTCCACCGTCATCGATTCCTCCAACGCCATCACGCTCGATGACGTGGTGAAGAAGATCAACACCTCGATTGATGTTTCCATCCACGCGTCGATCTCCAACAATCACCTCGTGCTGACCGACACCACCGGCTCGACCGTTCAGCAGATCAACGTGACAGACCTTGGCGAAGGAACTTCGGCCAAGGACCTGGGCATCCTCGGCGCGGGCGTCGGTACGACGCTCGTCGGCACGAACATCAATACGCTGGGCGCGAGCTCGATCCTGAATTCGCTCAATGACGGTCGCGGCGTACGAACGGCCAGCAGCGGGCCGGACTTCAACATCCGCACTGCCGACGGCAGCACGTTCGACATCACGCTCGGCTCGGCGGCCACGCTCGGGGAGGTCGTCAACACCATCAACACCACTACCGGCACGAAGCTGACCGCGTCGATCGACCCGACGACCAACGGCCTGAAGCTCGTCGACAATTCCTCCGGCGGCGGAACGCTCACCATCACGCCGGTGGCGGGTATCGGCGCGGCGGCAGACCTCGGCCTGCTCGCGACGCCCTCGGGCGGCGTGCTGCAGGGCAAAACGCTCCTGGCCTCGCTCGATTCGGTGCTCATCTCCTCCCTTAAAGGCGGGCAAGGGCTCACGCTGGGCAAAATCGACATCACCAACCGCACTGGCACTTCCGCGGCGGTGGACCTCACGGGCCTCACCAGCCTGCAGGACGTGCTCGACAAGATCAACACCACGGCCGGCCTGAACGTGAAGGCGACTCTCAACGCTTCCGGCAACGGCATCGCGATCGCCGACGTCTCCGGCGGCAGCGGCAATCTCACGATCGCCGACGACGCAGACGCGACCACCACCGCTACGTTGCTCGGGTTGAATCAAACCGTCGATACCACTAAGACCGGACTCACCGGCGCGAACCTGCAGCGGCAATGGGTGAGCGAAAAATCATCGCTCAGCACCTACAACGGCGGCAAGGCGGTGGCGACCGGATCGTTCTCCATCACCAATGCCGCCGGCGCGATCAAGACAATCAACATCAGTTCGAGCTTCACTACGCTCGGCGATGTCATCAAGGCGATCAACAACGCCGGCGTGGGAGTGACTGCATCGGTCAACACCAACGGCGACGGACTGCTTCTCACCGATACCTCCGGTGGCGCGGGGACACTCACCGTCGCCAACGTCAGCGGTACGGCCGCGAGCGATCTGCAGATCGCCGGCACGGCTACGGGTACTACGATTGACGGAACGTTCGAAAAAACGATCGTCGTCACCGCGGCAGACACGCTCACAAGCGTGCAGAACAAAATTACGACGCTTGGTTTCGGCGTGAAGGCGAGCGTCATCAACGACGGCTCGGCCAGCGCGCCCAATCACTTATCGCTGACGGCCGTCAATTCCGGCATCGCCGGCCAGGTGCTGATCGACGCCGGCACGACGAACCTGAACACGCAAACGCTGGTGAACGCGCAGGACTCCGCAGTCTTCGTCGGTGGTGATGCCGCGGCGCAGCCGCTGCTGGTCACTTCGAGCAGCAACACAGTGACGAATGTCATCCCCGGCGTGACGCTCACACTCAACTCCGCCAGCAGCTCGCCGGTGACGCTGTCGATCACGCGAGATGCTGATTCGATCGTCAAGCAGGTGCAGGGATTTGCCGACGGCTTTAATGCCGTCATCACGCAGATTGCGACGCTCTCGAAATGGGACAGCAATGCCAACCAGGGCGGCCTGCTGCTCGGCGACTTCACCACCCAGCAGATCCAGCAGAATCTCTACCAGGCCCTGCAAACGGTAGTGACGACGGCGGGCCAGTTTCACACGCTGGCAGACGTGGGGCTCACTCTCGACGACAACGCCAACGTGACTTTTGATACCGCCAAATTCAACTCGGCCTACGCCAAAGATCCCGACGCGGTCAAATCGCTCTTCACGCAGGCCAACACCGGCGTGGGCGCGGCGATCAGCAAGAACCTGGCGGCGTTGATCGATCCGGTCGACGGCAAAATCACGCTGGAGACTCACTCGCTCGACACCAAGACCCAGCAATTCCAGACCCGGATCGACGACCTGAACACCCTTCTCGCCCAGAAGCGCCTGCGGCTGGAAACTCAGTTTGCGAACATGGAATCGGTGCTTTCCAAGCTGCAGTCGCAGCAGACTTCCATCAGCTCGCTCACCACCAGCACCACCACCGGCAAGTAACCGGCAATTATTGCGCCTCGAACCGGCAGAGACGACTGAATAGTCCGTCCACTTCTAGCCGATGATTTCTAGGGCAATTTGCGTCAGGCACGACAGGCATGAATCCAAACGTCGCTCAAAACTATCTCCGCACCCGCGTACTCACCGCTACGCCCGAGCAGTTGCAACTCATGCTCTACGACGGCGCGCTCCGCTTCGGCGAACAGGCACGTCTTGCGCTGGAGAAGAAAAATTACGAAGAGAGCTACAACAACATCGCCAAGGTGCAGAAGATTTTGACCGAACTCTCCTGCACGCTCAAACACGATCTGGCCCCCGACCTCTGTGGCAAGCTGGCTTCGCTCTACAACTTTGCGTACCGCAAACTCATCGAAGCCAATGTGGCCCACAAGATCGAGTCGCTGGTGGAGGCGATGGACGTCCTCCGCTTCCAGCGCGACACCTGGGCGATGCTCCTGCTGCAACTGGGCCAAACCAAAGCCGCCGCCGCCGCGACGAAACTCGACATGCCCGCACCCGACTCCCGCATGGAAGCGGGCATTCGAATGACGGGGTGATTGGGAAATGCAGAAGTCAGAATGCAGAATGCAGAATGCAGAATGCAGAATGAAGATGAACTAACTCTGCATTCTGACTTCTGCATTTCCCCATCCTACTTCCACCCGAAAAATCGAATCGTATTCTCCGTCGTAATCCGATCGATTTCATCAAACTCCACACCGAGAATGTTCGCGACGACGCGGGCGGTGTGCGTGACCAGCGACGGCTCGTTCACCTTCTGCTTCCGCATCGGCTCGGGAGCGAGATACGGCGCGTCCGTCTCGACCAGCAGCCGATCCATCGGCGTGATTCTGACGGCGTCGCGCAGCTCGTCTGACTTCTTGAACGTGACCACGCCGGTGTAACCGATTAAGTAGCCCGCATCGATCACGCGTTTCGCCTCGGCGGCGGTGCCGGTGAAGCAGTGGAAGACGGCCCGAACTTTCGGAAACGCCTTCATTACCGCCAGCGTGTCGTCGATCGATTCGCGCGAGTGAATGACCACCGGCTTGTTCACATCCGTCGCCAATTTAAGTTGCGCTTCAAAAATCATCCGCTGATGATCTCGGGGCACGTTGTCGTGATTGTAATCCAGCCCCATCTCGCCCAGCGCCACCACAACAGGATCGGCCTGCAACTCCCGCAACCTTTCGACATCCGCGAGCGTAGTGCCCGCGGAGTGATTCGGATGAATCCCGATCGCACACCGCACGTGCGACAGCGGCCGGCAGAGGGCGAGGGTCTTCACGTCGTCCGGCAAATCCACGCCGATTGAAATGATTCGATCGACTCCGGCGGACTTTGCGCGGGCCAGGACTTCGGGCAATTGGCCGGCAATGCGCGGATCGGAAAGATGGCAGTGAGAGTCGATCATTGTGGAGGAAATGCAAATTGCAGAATGCAAAATGCAAAAGTCAGATTTGCCTTGTGAGAGATTCTTTTACATTTTGCATTTTGCATTCTGCAATTTGCATTTCTCAAAACGTCGCGTCGAACGCATTCTCCGTATGCCGGATCTGCGGCTCGCGACCCGTCGGCCAGACGATCGCCACCACATCAAACCGCGCCGGCGGTTGCGGCGTGCCGTAGCGGGTGAGGTAGAACTTGGCCGCCTTGGTGATCTGGTGCTGCTTGTTGTTGTTGACCTGCTCTTCGGGCGTCGGGTCGTCATAGGTTCGCGTTTTGACCTCGACGAAAACCAGCGTTTTCCCCTGCCTGGCAACGATGTCGATCTCGCCGAGCTCACAGCTGAAATTGCGGACAATGATGTTGTAGCCGTTGTTGCGGAGATACCGGGCCGCGACGTTTTCGCCGCGATCGCCGAGGGCGTCGCGCTTGGGATTTTTGTCTTTGCTGAGGAGTTGTCGAAGGCGTTCCCACATGGCTGGTGCGATTATCGCGGGGAGGCGAGGGAAGTAAACCCGAGCGACGAAACGCGCCACTCATCGCCAAAAGAAAAGACCCGCGCCGATGCGGCGCGGGTCTTTTCTTTTTTCGAATAAGAATCAACCTTAGGTGGCCGAACCGGCGAGTTCCGGCTTTTCCTTCTGAGGAACCGTGCCGGCCTTGGCTTCGGTCGCGCCTTCCTTGGAGGTCGCGCGCTTCTCGACGAGGCGGACGGCCTTGCCGACGCGGTCGCGGAGGTAGAACAGCTTGGCCCGGCGGTTCTCGCCGCTGCGCTTGACCGTCACCTTGCTGATGAACGGCGAATGGATCGGGAAGATACGTTCGACGCCTTCGTTATTCACGATGCGGCGAACCGTAAAGGTCTCGTTAATGCCAGCGCCCTTCTTCATGATCACCGTGCCGCTGAAGACCTGGATGCGTTCCTTGTCGCCTTCAACGATGCGGGTGGCCACGTCGACGGTATCGCCGACTGAGAAAACAAGTGCCGTTTCTTTAAGGCTGGATTTTTCGACGAGGGTAAGAAGCTTGTTGGTCATGACAGACTCCGAATTTCATTCGCCCGGTTATCTCGCGATAACTCCGGGCGATGGAGTCATCGGATCAGTCGATCTGACTTTCGCCGTTCCGGCTTGCACCGTCCGGGCGTGAGTCGCGTTGTAGATACGTCTTCCACAAGTCGGGGCGACGCTCCTGAGTGCGATTTTTCCTCTGCTCCAGACGCCACTGATCGATCTTCTTATGATCGCCGCTCAGCAGGATGTCTGGCACCGTCATCCCGCGATACTCTCGCGGGCGGGTGTACTGCGGGTGCTCCAGCAGTCCATCGGCGAAGCTTTCGTCGATTGGCCCTTGTTCGGCGCCTAATACGCCGGGGATCAGTCGCACGACGGCGTCGATGATCACCATCGCCGCCAGCTCGCCACCGCTGAGCACGTAGTCGCCGATGGATATTTCCATCGGCTTCAGGCCGTCGATGATCCGTTCATCGAAGCCTTCGTACCTGCCTGATATCAGGAGCAGGCGGGGTTTAATCGCCAGATCCTTAGCCAGGTCTTCATCAAATCTTCGTCCCTGCGGCGTAAGTATGATACGCGTCGCGGGGCGATTGTCCTGTTGTTCGACCGATTCTACGGCATCGAACATGGTCTGGCACATCATCACCATGCCAGGCCCGCCGCCGAAAGGCTTATCATCGACCGACTGGTGAGCGTCGGTTGCGAAATTGCGGATATTCGTCAGATGATAGCTGACGTGGCCCTTATCGGCCGCCCGTTTAGGGATGCTGGTTCCGATAAACGGTCCAAACATCTCCGGGAACAGGGTCAGAATATCAACGCGAAGCGGCATTCTTCGTTGTGCTGCCCCGCGTGCGGGGCGCAAAACAAACCGCCTCGCATGCGAGGCGGCTAAACAAAATCCTGATTATGCGGTCGGCGCGGCTTCCTTCTTCTCGCCTTCAACCACCGGCGCCGCCTTGGGCTTACCCGGCTTCGGCAGATTGAGCGACTTGTGCTCCACGCCGGCTTTCTTCAGCAGCGACGAGACCGTCTGGCTCGGCTCAGCACCGACGCTCAGCCAGTACTGGCAGCGATCGATCTTCGCGACGAACTGCTTGTCTTTATCTTTAAGTAACGGATCGTAGTGGCCGAGCTCTTCGATCACGCGCCCGTCACGCGGCGAGCGCGAATCAATGGCGCTCAACCGGTAGAACGGATGATTCTTTCGACCCAATCGTTTCAAACGCAATGCAACGGCCATGTCGGTTCTCCAAATCGTCCTGCACTAATGCGAATCGAAGAGTATAAGGAAACCGTTCGTAAATACAAGAAGCAGTGAAGAATCGGCCATCGATGAACACCGATAGACACAGATAGGCGACAAAATCGGCCTAAACTCTGCTCTTATCTGACTTTACCGGTGTTTATATCAAGTCGACTAAAACAGTTCGCTCAATTCCTTCTGGCTCTGGGCATCGAGCGAATCGGTATCAGGCAATTCGTAGACGTTCCCGTCAGCGTCCTTAATACGGAATCGCCCGCCGCCGAGGAAGCGGATGTCTTCGCGCTCCTGCACGCGGAATTTCGCCGGGCCGCGGTCAGTGCGGACGGACCATTCCTGGTAGCCGAAGCGTGTATCGATGTTTTCGACGTGAGTGATCCGCGGGATGAAGCTCGTGTCGGTCAGCCAGCGCTCGACCGTGATCCGCAACGGCGTCGGCAGCTCGGCGATGTCATCGACCAGCAGAAGCTCCTTGCCTTCCGATGACCGCACGCTCACGAACCGCCCCGGCCCACTCCACGGGAACGCGCGGCGAAGCCGAACGTCGGCGACGTCGTCCTGCTCCGGCCGCCGTAGCGTCAGTTGGCCGCGGGTGTCTTCGATTAATTCAAACTGCTCTCTCATCGATGATCCGTTCACAATTCGATTCAAAAACTATTTCAGTGTGGTCTGATGTTACGCTTTGATTTTCGTGGCACGGGCGGCCCGCCCGTGTCTTTGCTTTACCTCGAAAATCATGGGCGGGCCGCCCATGCCACTTTAAGACGCACCGCTACGCAGCGTGCCGAGCAACTCGCGAGCCCATTTGGCGAACGCGGGGAACGCGTGCTCCGGTTCGTCCATCGCCGGCAGCCAGCGCTTCTCGTGCTCGAAGACAAGGTAGCCGTCATATCCGTTGTGAGCCAGCACGCGCACGGCCTCGGCAAGGGGAAGTTCGCCGGTGCCCGCGTCGACGTATCGCCAGCCCTGTTTGCTCGCCTGCGGATGGCCGGGTGCGTAGATCGCGTCCTTCACGTGCGTGTACGAAATCCACTTGCCGAACGCGTCGTAGCTTTGTTGCGGCGTTTCGTTGGTGACGTGCATCGTGTGCGACATGTCCCAAAGAACGCCGAACTGAGGATGGTTGACCAATTCCATCAGGCCGCGAACTTCGGCGCTGGGGATCCACACGTCGTGCGTCTCGAACACCCACTTGAGTTTCGCCGCGTCCGGGAGCGCAAGAATTTCGCGCATGCAGTCGGCGCCGATTTTCGCCAGTTCAGGCAGATCGGTGATTCCCTTGGTCTCGCCGCCGAACACGCGGATGTTCGGCACGCCCATGCGGAGCGCGACGTCGATCGACCGGCGGGCTTCTTCGAGATGCGCTTTGCGACGATCGCGATCGGCGATCGTGATGCTCGAGCTCAACGCACTCATGGCCAGCTTCGCATCGGCCAGCATCTTTTTAGTCGTCGCGGCGTCGGTGGTGAATTCCGGAAGCGTGGTCACATCGAGCGTCTTGCCGAGCCCGCGAAAATCGACGGCGTCGTAGCCGTACTCGCGACCTCGACGGCAGATCGTTTCCAAGTCCCACGAAGGACACCCGAGCGTGGTGAAACTGATTTTCATACGGCCCTTTTACTGCGGAAAACGGTTGCTTTGCAACATTTGCGCCCGGCAGGTGTAGAATCGAATGAGGCGAGATCGAGTTCCGCTCGGCGAAGGAACTTTTCACGTCATCCGATCTTAAGCGCACACTCAAATTCAGCCGGTCCGTCCTGGCAGATTGATCATCACGTTGATCATCGCGGAGCGGAGCGTCGGCTATTACATGGAGCGGTTTTATGAAGAGCAAATGGTTCGCAGGATTGATTCTCGGCACGGCGGCGGTCGCGGGCATGGGGTATTGGTCCGATTCATCGGTCAGCGGCGCTCCGCCGAAGAAAACAGCCGAAGTAGACCACGAAGCCAATCTTGCAAAAGTTCCCGCGAAAGATCCCGCACCCGCCGGCGCGCCGCCGCAAGTCGTGGCGGCGATGAAAGGCGTTCACCCGCGACTGCTTTTCACGACCAAGGAAATCGAAACACTTAAGAAAGAGGCCGAGACCGACCCGATCCTGAAAAACGCCGCCGAGAACGTCACCGGCTTCGCCAAGCGATTCAAGTTGCCCAAGGAGGCCACGCCGGTGATCGTGACGAACGATCAGGATGCGCTGGTAAAGAGCATGGGCAACTACGTAGGCATGGCGTACGGTTACGCGCTCGAAAAAGACCCGAAAGCCAAGAAAAATATCATCGACATTCTCACCATGATGCTCGAGCAACCTTACTGGGCCGACGTGCCCGAGTTGGACAGCAGCATGGGCGCGGGCAACAACATGTTCATGGTGGCGATGCTGTACGACACCGTTCACGATGATCTCGACCCCGCCCTGCGCGAAAAACTTGCCGAGAAAATTCTCCTGCAGTCCCGCCGGATGTTTTACCTCGGTCACAAGGAACTCAACCTCACCAAGAACAAGTACTGGCAGCAGGACACGCAGAACAACCACCGCTGGCACCGCGACGCCGGCCTGAGCGCGTGCCTTCTCTCCATCGCCGATGAGAAAGGATTGGAAACCGGCTACCTCCTTGAGGAGCTGAAGAAAGAAATGGATTTCGTCATGAAGTGGTACCCCGCCGACGGCGACTGCCATGAAGGCGCCGGGTATCACACGTTCGGCTTCATGTACCTGGAAACCGCGGCCCGGATGATGGATCGCGTGTTGGGCACCGAATATCTCAAGCACCCGGGCTTCCAAAATGCCTGGGCGCAGGAAATCTACTACTGGGCGCCCGGCCGCGCGGGTGATCAGAGCTTCGGCGACGATATGAACGGCTCGGGCGGCGGCGGATTCAGCAATCTCGAAACCGGGTTCTTCGTCTCGCCGCATCTCTCGCGCGATAAGGATGTCCAGGCGGCACTGCTTCACTGGTTCGATATGAAGATGGCTGCCGCGGATAAGGCCAAGGGAGCCACATACCACTGGGGCCTGCTCGAGAACTACGACCCGACCGTCGGCAAAGGCGACTACAAGACCCTGCCGACGAACCATATCTTCGCCGATCTCGGCGCCGCCAGTGTTCGCGATTCGTGGGAACCGACGGCCGTTCTCCTCACGTTCAAATGTGGCCCTTACGGCGGATACAAACTCAATGAATTCGCCCACGCCGTGCCGGGCAAGGACGGCAAGTTGCCGCGCTACATCAACGTCGCCCACGACGACCCCGACGCCAACGGCTTTGCCCTCGGCTCGGACGGCGATTTCTTCTTCCATCCCGGCGTCTACTCGCTGAACAAGATGACGTCGGACCAGACCACAATCCTCATCGACGGCAAAGGCCAGAACGGCGAAGGCACCTCCTACATGCAGCCGGTCAAGGGCGGCGTGGATATGCGCACGATCTCGTACCTCACCGGCTGGAAGGCCGACAAGGCCGGGCATGTCATCGTCGAAGGCGAGACCGGCAAAGCCTACAGCAACGCACAGCGCTTCCGCCGCAGCGCCATTTACATGCCCGGCGAATACATCCTCGTGCTCGACGACGTTCGCACGAACGGCAAGCACAAGATCGAATGGCACGGCACGGTCAGCAACGGCAAGATCGACGACGCCGCGACGGGCGAATGCACGCTCATCGGCGAATCGGGCAAGACGATGGGTTTCCAGATGCTCGCGAATCAGAAATTTGAGTCGAGCTTCTCGCCGCTCAAGCTGGAAGGCCGATTCAAGAACATTGAGGCGCACCAGTTCAGCTTCTCGCTCGACGGCGACGCCGCGAAGTTCGCCTGCGTGATCGACGCCTGGAAGGCCAAGCCGCAAGTCACCATGAAAGAAGACGGCGACGTCGTGACGCTGACAGTGAAGTCGTCGAAGTTCGAAGACGTGTGGACATGGACCGGCGCGAAGGATGACCAAACGCCGTCGTCTCTGGTTTGCAAGCGCGACGGTAAGGAGATCGCCTCGCTCACGACGAGCGACAAAGCCCCGCACGGCGATGAGAAAGTCGCGGCGGCGAACTGATCGACTTTCAGGTGTTGGTGGGGATTAATTGTTCGTGGCACGGGCGGCCCGCTCGTGTCTTCGCTGTCATTCGCAGGCCATGGGCGAGCCGCCCATGCCACTTCAAGCCGACCGAGCAACGACGAATTTCGACGCTCAAAGAAAGATGCCCCTCTCGCGAGGGGCATCTTCGTTTCCTGAGTTTTGCAAATCGCCGAAGCGACTAGTACGTCGGCGGCGGCCAGTTATTCGGATCTGGTAGGCCGTTGATGATGTCCTGCGCCACGATCGGCGTGTCGCGGGTGCCGTCGTTGTTGAAGTCGTCCTTCGCGTAGGCGACGGTGCTGAACAGCCCGCCGATCTGTCCGCCGCTGGCGCCCATCGTTTTGGCGGGGCTGGTGGACTTGAGCGAGAGATCGAGCGTGAAGTTTGTGTTCGTCTTCCAGTCCTCCACCATCATGTACTGCGTGAGCGGCTTGGCAGGCAGCGGCACATCAAAGGTGATGTTGCTGCCGGCCGTATCAACCGACGTGACGGTGCGAACCACACCGTCGGAATTGATCTGGATATGATCGCCGACGGCAAAGCCGGTCACGCTCCGCAGATTGAGCGTGGTGGCGGTGGACGTTTGAATGTTGTTCATCACTGTTTCGTACAACGGAGCGTTGACGAACTGCGGATCGCCGATGGCGGAGTGTTGATCCTGGCCGGTGTCGGTGAAGAACGTGGCGATCGAAGTGTAATTCTTGCTCGGCGAAGCCGTTCGCAGCGGCGCGCCGCCGGTCTGGGAGAAGTAGAGGTTGCGGTCGCCGGTGTAGGCCGACCCAACGATCGACGGAATGCCCACCTGGCTGGTGGTGATGTTCTCCGTCATGTTGTTGCCCACGCCGGTGATGTTGTACGGCCCGTATCCCGCCCCGCCGATCGTGTTGTTGTGCACGTTCCAGTTGTTGGAATTGCTGTGGCCCATGATGACGATGAACCCTGCGGCATTCCAGATGATGTTTCCGCCCAGTTCCACGCCGTCGATTTCCTCGGTCATGATGCCCTGGCAATTATCGAGGATGAAATTGTTGAGGATGTGCACGTCCGTCAGCCAGCGGT
Source organism: Tepidisphaerales bacterium (assembly GCA_038329865.1). Lineage (GTDB taxonomy): Bacteria > Planctomycetota > Phycisphaerae > Tepidisphaerales > Tepidisphaeraceae > JANMES01. Next base: position 53,307 of record JBBQNK010000027.1, read on the forward strand.
AAGTCTGGATTCCGTCGGCATGGCCGTAGCCGAGGTGATGATGGATGTAGTTGTTACTGACGATGATGTTGCTGCTGGGATCGAAGCCCGCATCGCCCGGCTGCTTGCCGCTCACATCGCCGGCCAGATCGATTCCATCGACGCCGTTGTAGGCGACTTCATTTCCATCGACCAGCACGCCGACGACATCCGCCATGGTAATGCCGTTCGCATTGGCCAGCACTTCATTATGGCTGAGCGTGATGTTGGTGGCATAGCGAAGCCAGACGCCGTTGCTGCCGTTGTTGTGGATGACGCAGTCGCGAACGAGAACGTTGTTCGCTTTGGTCGTTCCGCTCTTCTCGATATCGACGCCGTAACCAGTGTTGCCGGTGATCTCGAGCCCGCGAATGACGATATCGTGCCCGCCGCTGACGAACACCTGCCGGCCGGTCATCTTGCGCGTCTGAGTCGCGGCCAGGTCGGCGACGTTGTTGGCCCAGAAGTAGACCGTGAACGTTCCATTGCCGTTGTCTTTAACGGTCCACTCGCCCGGGCGATCGAGCAGGTCGTTGGTGTTCTTGACGATGTAGCGATCGCCGCTGGCCAGGCCGGAGATGGTGGTCGTGGTAATCGTGCCTGCGACGGTGTCGTGGGCGATGATCTTTGCGCCGCCATAGACGTTGCCGCTGTTGATGTGTGCCTGTGCGTAACCGCCGACGAGGCTGGCGACTCCCGCCAGATGGGCCGGATCAGAAATAGTCGTCGTGCCCGCGGCCGCGTTCTGCGTCACGGTCGGGGCGCCCCACCACCCTTCGTTCGGCGTGCGGGCGAGATCCTGCGGATCATTCCCAACGAACAAGCTGGTCGGATTGTAAGTCAGCGTGGTGCTGTAGGTGCTTCCGCCGACCAACGTCCAGCCGGTGATCGCGGCGAAGCCGGAAATAATCGCGCGCTCATTCGGCGCACCCATGACGGTGATCGGCGCACCGGTCGTGCCGGATTTGACGGTGACGGTTTCGCGATACGTCCCGCCGCGAAGGACAATGCCGTCGCCCGCGACGGCGGCGGTCATCGCCGAGGCGACCGTGCTGTACGGGTTGGCCAGCGTGCCGGTGTGCGTCGTGCCGGCGTAGGCCGAATCCACCCACAGCGTGTGCGTAAAGCTCGGCAGCGTGGTGTCGGAAAGAACCGCCGTGTCGGTCGATTTCACCGTGCCATTAAGAGCGTGAACGCGGTAGAAATACCTGGTGTCGGCGGCTAGGCCGGAGTCGTTAAAGCTCGTCACACCCTCGCCGACGGTGCCGGCGGAACTGAAGCTCGTGCCATCGGTCGAGCGTTCGATTTCGAAGGCGGTTTCATTCGTTGAATTGTCCTGCCAACTCACGGCGATCGTGCTGGCGGACGTGGTCTGCAGCGCCAGGTTGCTCGGCGCCGCCGGCGTGACCACAATCACCGGCACGTCGAACGTGATCGAAAGCGACGGCTTCTGCGAAACAGTCGAGGCGTTGGCGGTGGCGAACTTCCAGTAGCGCGATTTGAGCTGATCCGACTCGGCATTGAGCCGGAGGAAGACGTACTGATTCGCCCCCGCGCCGTTGGCGTACTGGGCGTTGAGATAGCTGGTGAGTGAGCTGATTCCCGACGCATTCAGGCCGAGCGTGCCGACGGTCGAGGTCTTGCTCGCCAGGCCGGTTTGGATCGCGGTCGCGTCGGTCGCGTCCGTGCCGTAGGCGCCTTCAAAATAATCGCTGGCGAGGACGGTGTTCGTCGCGCGCCGACCCAGGCCGTACACATCAATGCTGCCGGCGAGGGATTTCGAATTGGCCAGCTGTGCGAGATACACGCTGAGATTGGCGGAGGTGATTGTCGCGCCGGCCGGCAGCGAGGGGAGCTTGAACGGGATGATGATGACTTGCTCGCTGGCGTTTGTTCCGTTGTCGCCGACACGAACGGTGGTATCGGTGGTTTTCCCAAGTGCGCCAGTACTCGCGACACTGCGATCGAGCAGGTCGGCCGCGACCGATGTCGTCGTCGACATCAGCAGTCGCTGTTCCAGCGACTCCACTCCAAAAACTTTCTTCGGTTGAACTGACTTAACCGATTGGACACTCTTCCCGCTAATGCGACTCGCCGACTTCCGCATGAGGCCTCCAAGGTGCTGATTTTTCACTGGGGTGATGCAACGACGTCTTTTCGACCGCCCATGATCGAAATAAATCCGCCCAGTCCGCTGCGAGTCGACTCTATTCGACAGCAGTAAGCTGGGTGATTTGGGAGCAATATATCGTCCGTTTTGGATTGGTCAATCGTTTTCTCGCGCAATATTTTCAGTTGTTGTATTTAATGCCTTTTCGATCGTATCCCCGGGTTTGACATCGCCTTCCGTCACCACTTTGGCGAGCCAACCGCTGCGGCCATGGATCCGATCGAACAAATCCGGGGCCCATTGATTCAGATTTCGGCACGGAACTCGGGTATCGGTAAGCTCGATGACACACCCGCCGACTCGCAAATAGTCGCCGACCTTCAGCGAGCGGAGATCGATTCCCCGAGTGGTGAAATTCTCGCCCACGCTGCCGGGCTGCAGATCGATCCCTTCGCGGCGGAACTCATCGTATAGCTCGATGCTGTAAAGACAGACCGCGCGATTAGGCCCGCCGTGATATTTGCGATTTTTTTGCCAGTCGCCCGCCACGCCGTCGACCGACACCCGCGCGAACAGCACCGGCAGCTTCGGCATGCCGCCTGGTGAAACGTTGAGTTGAACCAGTTGAGCCTTCATCGCGCGCCCACTTTCCCGACCGACAACGGCCGCTGCATTTGAACCATGTCGAGCCAGCGATCGAACTTGTACCCCGCCTCTTTCAGCCGGCCCGCGAGCTCGAATCCGTATTTTTGATGGAGCGCCAGGCTCGCGCTTTGCCCGCCGTCGATCAGGGCGACGATGGAATGAAAGCCCGCTTTCTCGGCGCGGTCGATCAGGTCCTCCATGATCGCCCTGCCGACGCCTTTTCGGTGGCAGGTGTGATCGACGTAGATCGAGTTCTCCACCGTGTACTTGTATGCCGATCGAGGATGAAACTTGGAGAGCGACCCCCAGCCGATGACTTTTCCATCCGCCACGGCCACCGTTACCGGGTGCGAAGCATCGTGCGCCGCGAACCACGCCAGGCGAACCTCCGGCGGATCGACCTGCTCCTGATACGTGCACGTGGAATGCAAAACGTAGTAGTTGTAAATCTCATCTATGCGAAAGAGATCGCCCGCGGTGGCCAGCCGAATCGTGCAGTCCATCGCAGCGCCTTTCTACCGGATGGCCACCTGTGCGTTCATCTCCACCTGCGTCTGATGCAGCTTGGCATAGACGCCGCCCTCGCGGTTGACCAGATCGCTGTGCATGCCCTGCTCGACAACCTTCCCCTTCTCCAGCACCACCAGCCGATCGGCGGCCTGCAGGGTGCTTAGGCGGTGCGCGATCGCGAACGTGGTTCGACCTTCAACGAGCCGGTCAAGCGCCTGCTGAATCTGCTTTTCGGTTTCAGTATCAACAGAGCTGGTGGCCTCATCGAGAATGAGGATGCGCGGGTTGTGCAGGATCGCTCGGGCGATGCTGATTCGCTGGCGTTCGCCGCCCGAAAGCGATTGGCCGCGCTCGCCGACCATCGTGTCGTAGCCGTCGGGGAAACCGACGACAAAGTCGTGGGCGTTTGCAGCTTTGGCCGCGTTGATGACATCTGTATCGGGGGCGTCTTCGTTTCCGTACCGAATGTTCTCCGCAACCGTGCCGTGGAAGAGGTACGGCTCCTGCAGCACCATGCCGATCTGCCTTCGCAGCCACTTCACGTCGTAATCGCGAATATCCACGCCGTCGATCAGCAGTTGCCCGTCCGTCACGTCGTAGAACCGGCAGAGCAAGTTCACGAACGTACTCTTGCCCGCCCCGCTGGGCCCGCACAGGCCAATCATCTCACCAGCCCTGACACTCAGCGAAATCTCCCGCAGCGCCGGCTGCGCCCCTTCGTAGCTGAAGCTCACGTTCCGAAACTCGACGTTTCCTTCAACGCGATTCTTCTTGACCGCATCGCTCTTTGAAAAAATCTCCGGCGGCGTGTCGAGCACCTCAAACACGCGCTGCGCACTGCTGGCCGCCCGCGTGATCATGCGGTTGCTGTTGGCGAGTTCCATGATCGGCCCGTAGAACCGCGCCACGTACGCGGCGAACGCGATCAGCAGCCCGACCGTCACGCCCTCGCCGCCGGTGCGGATGACGAGGTAACCGCCGAACAGCCAGATCAGCGCCGTGCCGAGCTGCATCAGCCCGCTCACCAGCGGCTGCAGCGCCGTCCAGACCGTGTGGATCTCCTGCTCTTTAACGACGTATTCCATGCTGCGCTTCTTGAACTTGCTGATCTCCTTCGTCTCGTTCGCAAACGCCTTCACCACGCGGATGCCCGGCACCGCATCGCCGACGACGGCCGTCATCCGGCTCCAGTAAGTCCACATCCGGCCGAACAGCTTCTGCATCTTAATGCCGCGGTAATAGGTAAGAATCGCAAGTACCGGCAGCGGGCAGAGCGCCAGCAGCGCCAGCTTCCAGTTCATATAAAACATCACCGCCGCGATGCAGGCGATCATCGTGATGTTCTGAATGAGATTGACCGAGCCGAAGACGATGAAATCCCACAGCCGATCGGTGTCGTTCGTCACGCGCGTGATTAGGCTGCCGGTGCGGCGCTTGGCGAAGTACCGCAGGCTCAGTTCGTGCATGTGCTCGTACACGCCGTGCCGCAAGTCGGCCGTGACCTGCGTGCCCATTCTCGCGAGGATGCGCAACCGCACCCCGCCGATAAATTCGCCGAACGCGATCGCCGCCACCAGCCACGCGATAGATGTGAACAGCCGGTGAACGCGCACGTCGGTCGGAACAAACAGGTCGACCATTTTCTTCTGGGCCGCATCGTAAATCTGAGGGTTGATGGCCGAGTCGATCGCGTGCTTGATGATCGCCGGCGGCAGCGTGGTCATGATGCCGAACACCAGTGTCAGGCAAAGCGCGAAGTTGATTTTTTTGCGGTACGGCTGCGCGACATCGAGCAGCCGCCACAAAATCCGCCGGCCCTGCAGGCACTGCGGACAAACCGACTCCGCATACGCGGGAATCACGTTGCCGCACTTGGGGCAGATGTCCTTCGCCTCTTCCTTGCGCTCGACATTCTCCAGCCATTCGTGCGGCGCGTCGGCGGCGTCGGCATCTTTCCGCGGCAGCCGGCGGACGAGCTTGCGGTGCAGGCGCGTCATGTCGCGACGGTAGCGGCGGGAGTAACGCAGTTCGGCCACGCGCGTTTCGCCGGCGAGCAGGTTCAGCCGATCAACGCCGAGGCCTTCGACGATCTTGGCTTCGGTGAGGCTTGAAAGGACGATGTCCAATCCTTTGCCGGTCGCGGGCAGGGAGATCAGCTTCTCTTCCGTGAGCACGGCGAACTGTCGCGCAAACGTGTTGTCGTCCGTAAGATCGAACTCCGCCCACGCGACCACTTCCTGCCCGAGGAGTTGCCCGTTCAGCCTGCTCTTCAGATCAGGAGGAAGCGGCGTGACCGGGCTCAGTTCCTGCGCGTTGACGTTTGTCATGAATTGGCCCGCCGGCGTTCGCTGCAACGAATCGGACAACTTTCAAAATACCGCATTGACGGTATCCTTTCCATCATGGTCGAAATCCGGCGAGTAGCGTTGGTGACCGGCGGCGCCAAACGCGTCGGCCGGGCGATCGTGCAGATGCTCGCTGAATCGCGATTCGACGTGGCGTTCACTTATCTCAGCAGCGAGGCCGAAGCGACCTCGCTGGCCCGCGAACTCGGCTCGCGATTGGCCAAGGCTTTGCCGATCAAGGCGGATCTGACGAAGCCCGAAGAAGCCATTCCCGCCGTTTTTTTGGCGTTTTCCGCTCATTTTGACCGGTTAGACCTGCTGGTGAACAACGCCTCCCTTTTCGCCCCGGCGGACTTGGCCGCGACCGACTCGGCCCTGTTCCGCAAGCTCATGGCCATCCACGTTGAATCCCCGGTGCTGCTCGCCCAACAATTCGCCCCCCTGCTCCGCGCCGCCAAGGGCCACGTGGTAAACATGATCGACCTGCTCGCCGAAAAACCCTGGCCGCAGTATTTGCCCTACTGCGCCAGCAAGGCGGCGATGGCCAACGCCACCCTCTCGCTCGCCCGCGAACTCGCCCCGGAGGTGACCGTCAACGGCATCGCCCCCGGCGTGATCGAATGGCCCGCCGACATGCCCGCCGCGGATCGTGAGGCATATCTGAAGCGCGTCCCGCTCGCGAGATCAGGCTCGCCGGAAGACGCCGCCCGGCTGGTGAAGTTTCTCGCAACGGACGGTTCATACATCACCGGCCAAATCATCCGGCTGGACGGCGGGCGGTCGATCGTTTGACGGCGAGATTCCTGTATCGCAAAGAGGCGGGCGTGCTCGAATACTTCACACCGAAAAGCCGCCGACCCGTTCGTTGGTATCACCGGATTCCACTGGCCGCACTCACGCTCCTGCTCGCAGGAGCGGCCGCTTACGCTTGGTGGCATCGCGGAGATTCTTCATTTTGGGGTCTGTAGAAACTGTTCATTTAAGGAAACGAGTTCGTTATGTCCCTCTCCCGGTAATCCGGGAGAGGGTAGGGTGAGGGTTCTGTCTCCGCGCCGAAAGGCGACCAAATTGAAGAACATTCTGCGTCGGGTCATTCTCAACAATCGCCGATTGCCAGACTGACGCAGCAGAACCCTCACCCCGCCCTCTCCCGGATTACCGAGAGAGGGAGTTAGACCCCGGACGCCTACGTCACCTGTGAGAGTCATTCCTCGTTCTGCCCGTAGCCGAGCACTTCATCAATCACAGGCCTGATCGTGTCGTAGTCGAACCCTCGCCGCGCGAGCATTCCCGCAAGGCGCCGCCGCGCCACGTGCGGCTCGAGCTTTTTCAACCTCGCCGCCTGCTTCTGCGCCAACTTTCGCGCGACGGCCAATGAATCGTGCGGGTCGTAAACATCTTCGATCGCCTTGCGGGCTGTCGCGTCTTCGACGCCGGCTTTTTTCAGTTCCTGCAGCGCCCGGCGATGGCCGTGCTGCTTGTACTGCGCCGCGGACGTGGCCTTGCTCGTGGCGAAGCGTTTGTCGTCGACGTAGTTCATCTTTTCCAAGCTCGCGAGCACGTCGTCGATCATCGCGCTCGTGTACTCGCGCTTCAGCAGCTTCCGCTTCAGTTCCGCCTTGCTGTGCAGCCGGCGCTCTAGGATTTTCATCGCGTAATCGAACGCCTCCTGCCGCACTTCGCCGGTGAGCACGTCGGCCACCATTTCCGTCGTGACAGCCAGCCCCTCGCGGAGGCGGAATTTCGCGACGACGTTCACGTTGCACCCGAACGCGAACTTCCCGTCGAGATAAACATTCCGCCGGTTAGGCCGGCGCTTTTGTTCGAGGATTTGCGTGATCGTGGGCACTAATTTCCTTCCCAGACCGCGGCTTTGTACTCCGCATCGGCCACCGCAAAGCGGAGTTGCGACATCACCACCGGAGACGGGTCGCCGCAGATCGTGCCATTAATTTCATCGATCTGACCTTGGCAAACGTCGCGGTACGCGCGATAGGCCGCCGCCTTTTTGGCCGGGTCGGTAGTGGTGTCGGCCCACGCGTCTGCACAAGTGCGGGCGGCGTCGATCAACTGCGACATAAATGTCGGCGTGAGCGGCTCCTTGGCATCGCGACGCTGCAACATCACCTTCAACCACACGGCGGCTTTTTCGGCACGCTTGGCGGCAAGTTGATCGACCTTTGCATCTGGCCGAGCGGTCGGAATCGGACCGGCAGCGCAGCCGCCAAGCATCATCGTAGCAATTGAAATGATCTGGAATTGTCGCTTCATGTTCCATCCTCGAAGTTGTCGTTGCAGACAATCGCCGACCTAGGTCTTGAGAGCGCCGAACGCCGCGAACGGACCGTTCTTGTGCAGGACATCGATCTGCTCGAACCCGGCCTGCTTGAGCAACTCCAATTGAAACACCAGCGGCTTGGGCGTGTCTTCCTTTTCAACATACGCGAAGACGGCGTCGCGGTAGGCGGTGTCTTTCAGTCCGGCGAGGTAATCCCCGTAGCGCGACTGCATCACGCCGCGCACGGCCGCGCCGGCGTGGTCGAGCAGATCAAAAATCCAGACCGACCCACCGGGCCGGAGGAGTTCGTAAAAGCGTTTGAAGACGGCCCGCCACTCGTCATCGGTCCGCAGGTGATGCAGCACCGAAGCGGCCAAGATCAGATCGAAAGAGCCGACTGCAAATTCCGCCTCGCGAATGTCCGCCTGCACGGTGCGAACTTTTCCGAGCGTCGCCGCGGTCACGCGTTGCGCCGCCCGATCGAGCATCGGCCGGCTGAGATCGAGCAGCGTGCAATCCAGATCCGGCAACTCCCGCAACAGTCGAATCGTGTAATTCCCCGCGCCGCAACCGACGTCGAGCACCGCCTTTGCATTTGGCGTGGCTTTGGCGGCGCACGTGGCGATCAGCTCCAGACACAACGGCGAATCCATCGTCGCCGATTGGCCGGTCTCCAGGTTGGAGAAGCGCTCGACGTCGTTATCGAAGCGTTGTCGGATTTGTTCGACGGTGCTTTTGGGCATCTGAAGTCTTTCGTAGCACGGGCTTCCAGCCCGTGTCAGACGGGCGGCCCACTTAAACTGGAAAGCCAGTTAGCGAAACCAGGTTGTGAAACCGTTTCGTCCCGCCTCTCGAGTCGTAAAAGGGAGATCAAAGGGGTCGGGAGTCTTAGATTGAGTGCTCGATAATCAATGACTCCCGACTCCTTTGAATTCTCTCCTTTGAATTCTCCCCTTTGAATTCTCTAAAGGTGAACAGAACCATCCGTTGTCGGCGAATCAAAACACGAAGCACGAATTCCCGTGCGCACGTCGCGCTGAGCGTGATCTCCGAACTCGGGAATGTCATACGTCAGGAACGAAAATCCACACTTGTCGAGCGATAAAGACAGTGCGATCCAAGGAGCACCGCTTGGCGATACGTGCTTGTCCCAGAAGTCCTCTAGTATCACTGCGAGTTCGGTCGTGGCCGGCCACCAGCTTCTCCTGCAAAGGCGCGCCGCGCTTGATCGCGAGCTGCGGAATCGAATATCCATCACCCAGTTCCGCGAGCAGCACCGCTTTTTCCGAGTGCGGCGGGACCACCTTACGTAGTTGCACTGCCAGTTCTCTACCTGCGGCATCAGAGACGATCGTGTGATGCATAACTACCAATATCTGGCGCTCGCGCCATAGAGCATCGGTCCGTGCACGCCAATTTCAGTCTGGCGTACCCGCTATGCCAGACTAATAACATATATTGAAATCGGCAATTCTGACGCGGCGTTCGGCGTTCATTGAATATTGAAACAAATCTTGCAGCGTGGGTTCAATCTCCGCCTCGGAACGCGCGATGCGACTTGCACTGTCACCCCCGCACGGCCGCCTCGATCTTGGCGATGTCGATCTTTCCCATTGTCATCATCGCATCGAACGCTCGTTTGGCGGCGGCGGGGTCTTTGTTGGTGACGGCCTTTGTCAGCGCGATCGGCGTGATCTGCCAGTTCAGGCCTCACCTGTCTTTGCACCAGCCGCAGGCACTTTCCTGGCCGCCATTGTTGACGATGGCGTTCCAGTAGCGGTCGGTCTCGGCCTGGTCGGCGGTCGCGATCTGGAATGAGAATGCTTCGCTCTGCTTGAACGCGGGGCCGCCGTTGATAGCGAGGCAGGGAATTCCCATCACCGTGAACTCGACGGTCAACACCTGCCCTTTTTTCCCGTCGGGAAAGTCGCCGGGCGCGAGGTGCACCCCGCCGACCGACGAATCGGGAAACGTTTCGGCGTAAAACTTAGCGGCCGACTCGGCGTCGCGCTCGTACCAGAGGCAAATCGTGTTTTTGGCTGGCATGATGTTCTCCAATGTGGTGTTCGGGATGTTCGCCTGCCGCATTGTAGGGCAGGTTTTAACCTGAAGTTCGATACGGAAACATGAGCAATGGCAGGTTGAAACCTGCTCTACGAAACTGGCATGATGTTCTCCATTGAGCTAGATCGGTCATTGTGGATTGGCGGAGTCGCATTTTCCGCATACTCTAATGAATTTGAGTCTCGTAGCGCTCGCTACTGCGTGTCGAATGTTAATCGCCACGCTCGATCGGCACGCAACAGCGTGCGATACGGTCTAAATAGGAGCGCGCGAATCTCGAAGATGTATTAAAACTGGCATCCGCTTCACACAAAGGCCTCGCGTCAACGAGGCCGGAAGGGATGCCAGCCAATGGAACAGCGACGGATCGTACTTCACCCGCAGACGCGGGCCAAGTTGGAACGGGATTGCCGGCGATGCACCGATGCCGATACGCGGATTCGATACCGCATCGT
>JBBQNK010000028.1:0-63040 GCA_038329865.1 Tepidisphaerales bacterium
ACGGTTGAACTCGGCGGCGGCGAGATCACCCAGGAGAACCAGCTTTCCGACCTCAACGGCGGCAAGGGCATCTCGCGCGGGTCGGTTCGCATCACCGACATGAACGGCAAGCAGGCCGTCATCGACCTCTCCGACGCCGTCACGCTCGACGACGTCACCAAGAAGATCAACACCACCGTCGACATCAACGTCGAGGCCAAGGTCGTCAACGACCGCCTGGTGCTGACGGACAAATCCAGCGGCTTCGAGAGCGATCTCATCGTGCAGGACGTCGGCACATCGACGACCGCGACCGACCTCGGCATCGCCGGCGACAACATCCTCGGGCAGATCACCGGCAGCGTGCTGCAGTACGTCGGCCGCGACACCAAGCTCTCGACCCTCAACGATGGCAACGGCGTCGCCAACAAGGTCGGCACCGATTTCAAGATTACCTTCCGCGACGGCAGCAGCACCGACGTCGACATCGGCGCCGCCGTCACCATGGGCGACGTCATCGACGCCGTCAACACCGCCTCGGGCACCAAGCTGACGGCGCAGACAGTCGCCGGCGGCAAGGGCATCCAACTCGTCGACAACACCGGAGGCGGCGGCGCACTGAGCGTCGCGGCGATCGGCACCTCCACCACCGCCGCCGACCTCGGCCTGACCGCGGCGGCAACGGGCAACACACTCACCGGCGACGTCGTGCTCTCCAAGCTCGGCACGGTGATGCTCAAGACGCTCAACGGCGGATCAGGCGTCACGCTTGGCACCATCAGCGTCACCAACCGCAACGGCGCTCCCACCAGCATCGACCTCTCCGGCGCCAAGACCGTTCAGACCGCACTCGACCTCATCAATGGCGCCAATGCCGGTGTAAAGGCCGAAATCAACCGCAGCGGCAACGGCATTCAGATCACCGACACCTCGACCGGCACCGGCAGCCTCATCATCAGCGACGTCTCGGGCACCGGTGCCGCCCAGCTCGGCATCGCCGGCACGTTCAGCAACGCCATCCCGGTCGTCAAAGGCGCGAACCTGCAGCGTAAATGGCTGAGCGAGAGCACCTCGCTCGCCAGCATGAACGGCGGCAAGGGGATCACCGGCGGCAGGTTCAAGGTCACCAGCGCCGACGGCGTGACCAAGTCGATCACCGTCGATCCCGCCGCCGATGTGCGGCTGGGCGGCGTGCTGCAAAAGATCAACGCCGCGTTCGGCGGGAAGGTCGTCGCGTCGATCAACCCCCACGGCGACGGCATCCTGCTCACCGACGCGTCCGGCGGCGTCAGCAAGCTCAAGGTCGAGGACGACAACGGCAAGACCGCAAAAGATTTGGGCATCGACGGCACCGCGACCGGGCTTACCATCGACGGCAGCTTCGAGAAAACCGTCACCATCGACGCCGACGACAAGCTCGGCGATGTGCAGACCAAGATCAACGCCCTCGGTTACGGCGTCAACGCACAGATCATCAACGACGGCACCGGCGCCGCCCCCTATAGGCTGTCGCTCAACACCAGTAATTCCGGGCTTGCCGGTCGCGTTACGTTCGACACCGGCGCCACCAAGCTCGACACCCGCACGCTCGTCAAGGCCCAGGACGCCGCGGTGTTCGTCGGCTCGGCTGATGCGGCGCAGCCGTTGCTGGTCACCGCCAGCCGCAATCAGATCTCCGGGGTCGTCAAGGGCGTCAGCATCGACCTGCACTCGGTCGGCAAGGAGCCGGTCACCGTCTCCGTCTCGCGCGACATCGCCAACGTCACCGATGAGCTTGGCAAGTTCGCCGACAAGTTCAACGAACTCGTCGACAAGATGGCGGAATACACCAAGTTTGACAGCTCGACGTTTGAACGCGGCGTGTTGCTCGGGGACAGCTCGATCACACAGGTGCAGACCGACTTGTACGGGATGCTCAACACCGTGGTCCCGCAGGCGGGTAAGTACCGCATCCTCGCGGACGTGGGCGTCAAGGTCGTCGACGGCGGGCACATCGAGTTCGACGCTGACAAGTTCAACGAAGCCTACGCCACCGACGCCCAAAGCGTGGAGGAACTGTTCACCAACTCCGGCAGCGCCGTCAGCACCGCGACGCGACTGGCGCTGTTGAACAAGGGCACCGGCGTGCAGACCGCCGGCAACGGCGCCGCGGATTTCACCGCCAAGTTCAAGGACGGAACCAGCGTCGACGTGACGCTCGGCGACGTCACCACGCTCGGCGAACTACTCAGCCAGCTCAACTCCGCCGCCCCCACCAAGTTCACCGCCGAGCTGACCGACGACTTCAAAATCAAGATCACCGATCTCACCACGACCGGCACCGATAAGCTCACGCTGACCCAGAAGAACGGCTCACAGGTGCTGTTCGACCTCGGCCTCACGGGCGCCCCGACCGACGGCGTGATGACCGGCAAACTCCTGAAGGTCGACGACGCGCTCGCCAGTGTGACCGGCGGGATCGGCGTGACGTGGCAGCAGCGGCTCAACAAGCTGATCGATCCGGTCAGCGGCGTCATCACGCGTCAGAACAAGACCCTCGACAACCGCACCGACGATTTCAAGGGTCGCATCGACCAGATCAACGCCCAGCTCGCGTCGAAGAAACTGCGCCTGCAGAAGCAGTTCACCAACCTCGAATCCGTACTCGGGCAGTTGCAGACTCAACAGTCTTCAATCGGCAATATCAAGACGATCTCGTCGTCGGGCTAATTGGCTGACAACGACGCGCGCTTGAGGCGGACGATCACGTCGCGCAGAGTGCTGAAATTGATCGGCTTGGTCAGATGTTGCGTGAAGCCCGCTTCTTTGCTGCGTCGCAGATCCTCTTCCTGCCCGAAGCCGCTGAGCGCGATGCCCGGGATCCGCTGGCGTCGGCGCACGGAGCGGATGACGTCCAGCCCCGTCCCGTCGGGCAGCCCGATGTCGCTGAGCAACAGATCAAAATCCTGCCGGTCGGCAAGTTCCACCGCGGCGTGGACGGTGCCGGCGGCGACCACATGGCATCCGAACGAGGTCAGCAGGCGGGTGAGCAAACGGCGGGTGTCGTCGTGATCCTCCACCAGCAGTACGCGCCAGCCCCCTAGTGTTTCCGCGGCCTTCTCGCTGGAGACATCGTCGGGCGTGTTCGCCGGAGCTGGCGGGGCAACGGTCACCAGGTCGAGCGTGAAGGTCGCGCCCTGCTTTGTCCCCGCGCTGCTTGCCGAGACCACCCCGCCGTGCATTTCCACCAGTGAGCGCACGATCGAGAGCCCAAGCCCAAGCCCGCCGAACCTACGGTTGACGGTTTGCTCGCCTTGCTCAAACGGCTTGAACAGGCGTGGCAGCACCTCGGGGTCGATGCCGATACCCGTGTCCGAAATCTCCACGCGCAGCGCGCGGTCCGTTCCGGGCAGGTTGTTATCGGTGCGGAGCGTGATCGACCCGTGCTCGGGTGTGAATTTCACGGCGTTGGACAGCAGGTTGAGCAGCACCTGCTGAAATCGCCCGGAGTCCGCCCACAAGGTGTATTCTTGCGCTCGCAGTTGCAGCGTCACCCCCTGTTTCTTTTCACCGATCGCACTCTGCATCATCGCGACGACGTTGTGAAGCGCGCTGTGAACATTGACGCTCTCCATGTGGAGTGGGACCAGACCGCGGGCGATGCGCGTGATGTCCAACAGGTCATCGACGAGACGCGCCTGCGTCTCGACGTTGCGTCGAATCATCGCGAGATTGCCATGCACCTCCTCGACGGGCAGGTCCGGACAGGCCTCGAGCAGGCTGACGGCGGCGAGAACGGGGGTGAGCGGGGTCCGAAGTTCGTGCGACAGCACGCCGAGAAAATGGTCCTTTGCCTTGTTTGCCGCCTCCGCCGCCTCCCTCGCCGACTCCGCCTCTCGACGGGCCGAGTCTGCGGCATCGCGGGCGGCCGACAATTCGCGCTCGGCCTGCTTCTGCGGGGTGATGTCGCGGGCGATCTTCGACGCCCCAATGATCCGACCCGTCTGGTCGTAGACCGGGGAAATCGTCACCGACACCTCGACGAACCGACCGTCCTTGGTGATCCGAACCGTCTCGAAGTGATCGACGCGCTCCCCCCGGCGCAGCCGCGCCAGGATCTGCGGTTCCTCCTCCTGCCGATCCGGCGGAATGAGCAGCGAGATCGGCTTGCCGACCACTTCTTGCGGCGCGTACCCGAAGATCCGCTCGGCACCCTTGTTCCAACTGGTGATCAAGCCTTCGAGGGTCTTGGAGACAATCGCGTCGTCCGACGACTCCACGATCGCCGCCAGTCGAGCCTTGGCCTCAACGTCTGCTATATGATCCAGCGGGATTGCGCGGTCCGTCACAACTGCTCGTCCCTTCTCCACCCGCGACGCCGAGGCAAGATTCAGCGGCGGGACCGGAATCCACGCACCGCGTCGAACCGCCTTGCGATCCCGATCGAACTCCGGCGATCAAGGCTACACGTTCACGACTGACAGTATGCGCCCCGCGCGGCACCATCAACCCCCCCCTCCGGGCACGTTCGACGCCAACGGGGCACAGCTACAGCCTTGCCCACCGACGCGGCCGAGCAGGCTGCGCAGTCTAAAACGTCATTGCCAGTTTGAAGTCGTGATAGCGCTGGTCAATCTTCTCACGGGTTGCCGCCTGCAGGCCGGCGAGGGAGAAGTCGCTGATCGTAAAGCTCGCCAGGCACGTCCCATACGCGAGGGCGCGCTTGACGTTGGTCGGCGTGACATGGCCTTGTGTGGCGAGGTAACCCAGCATGCCACCGGCGAAGCTGTCGCCGGCGCCGGTCGGGTCAATCACGCCGGCGGCCGGGTAGGCCGGGAGGACGAACGTGTCATTTTCGGTACACATCAGCGAACCGTGCTCGCCCTTCTTAATTACCACGAACTTCGGGCCGTAGCTGATCACCTCGCGGGCCGCGGCGATGAGGTTGCTCTGCTCGGTCAGCAGGCGGACCTCGCCATCATTCAGCACCAGGCCGTCGATGCGCTTCAGCAGGTTGAGCAGTTCCTTCTTCTCGGTCGCGATCCACAGATTCATCGTGTCGGCCACGACAAGCTTGGGCTTCTTCATGCTCGACAGGAGCTGCTGCTGCAACACCGGGTGCGTGTTGGCGAGGAAGACGTACTGGCTGTCGGTGAAATTCTCAGGAATCTTCGGCGCCTGCTCGGCGAGCACGTTGAGGTCGACCTGCACCGTCTGGGCTTCGTTCATGTCCTTCACGTACGAGCCGTGCCAGCGGAAGGTTTTGCTCCCCTTGCGCGTTTCGAGCCCGGCGGTATCCACATCGCGGCCGGTGAAGACGTTGAGCATCTCCGGCGGGCAATCTTCGCCGACCACACCGACCAGTCTCACCGGTGTGAAGAAGCTGGCCGCGTAGGAAAAGTAAATCGCCGAGCCGCCGATGACGTCGTCGCGCTTGCCGAAGGGGGTTTCTACGGTGTCGATTCCGATAGAGCCGGTGACTAACAGGGACATTCAAACTCCAAATAAAGTCAGAATGCAAAATGCAAAATGCAAATTGCAAAAGTGAAGAGAACCTCGTCTGCGTATTCATTTTGCAATTTGCATTTTGCAATTTGCATCTTTATTTCTTGCTCGGCAGTTGCCGAATCTTCACGCGGTTTTCCGTCACGGTGTACAGCCGGTCCGGCGTCAGACGCTTGTATCGTTTGAAGAGCCGGTCGATCGCGTCGTCCTGCTCCACATCGCCGCCGGGTAGTTGCAGGTAGACCATGCTACGGTAGAGGTACAGGTCGAGATCGAAGACGGCGGCGATCAAGGCTGCGTCGGTCGTTAAAATATCGAGCTGCTTGGCCTTGGCGGCTTCAACCACCTGCTGCGCCGTGGCCGTCTCGGGCAGCTCAATTTCAGCGGGAAGAACCACCTTGTGTTCGTGCCGCTTCAGTGCTTCGCCGACGGCCGGCGTCATTGTTCCGTACAAAAGCCATCTCATGGGCGGATCGTAGTGGATGCCGGCGCGGCGGGCAATTCAACGGCGGAACTATGGCAGCGCCGTCTCCATCGCACTCTCGACGATTTTCCAGAAACCGCGAACGCACAAACTGCCCCGACTACAGCCCGCCGCCCTTGAGCTTGGGGGCGGCCTTGGTTTGGGCGTCGATTTCCTTGTGAGCGTCTTCTGCCCTCATGAATTCAACGTGCCCGTCGGCGTAGAGGATGTTGATTCCGTCGTTGTCGTGGTCCTCGAATTTTTCGTAGACCACGATCACATCCGCCCCCAAATTCACTAACGGCCCGGCGGGCTTGATGTAGACGTAGTCGCTGTTGGCGTTGATCCACTTGGTCAGCAAGTCCGGCTTGCTCTGCGTTTCGATGTCAGGAGGCGCCGTGTTACCGGAGGGACAGATAAAGACCTGTGCGGTCAGATCTTCCACCACCAGCGTGCCCAGATCGGGCGGGGCCGCGCCTTTGTTCTCGTTGGCGTACAGAATGAGTCCGTTTCCGATCTGCTTGAGGTTGGCGGCGCATTTCACGCGGTTCGCCGTCTCGCGGGCCTTGTTGAGCGACGGAAGCAGGATGCTCGCCATGAGGGCCGGCTGCATCACGCCCATGGACGAAAGCGGATCCGCCGAGATCGTCTCGCTGCCGGGGAACGGGCTGATCGATCGCATGAAGATGCCTTCGTCCGTCGTCCACGACACCGAGCCCGCGGCCGACAAATGCTCCTGCAAACGCTGCATCGGCGGAAGAATCATCAACGGCGAATCAATGCCGAACAGATCGCCCATGCCGGCGTACCGCGTGATCAGCAGCCACGACGAGTACGACGACGGCGCGAGCTTCGGCAAATCGGAAAATTGCATGCTGGTCGCCTGCACATTGCCCAGGCGCTTAATGAGATCGACATACGCCGGGTTATCCAAAATACTGCGGTCCTTGCTGCCCAGGCTCTCGGCAGCGCCTACTACCACCTGCGGGTACAGGCCGACGATCCACTGCCCGTCCTTGATCGCCCACGCAGGCGTGATGATCGGAATTGCAAAGTAGTGCACGTTCACGCCATTGATCGTCTTCTGCTTGAATGCGACGGTCACCTTTTCGCCGTGCATCTGCTGGGCAATGAACTGGTTGACCGACTGCTCCACTTTGGTGAACGACGCCTCGGCCTTCACCGGATCGCGAAGCTTGTTGAGCACCACCGTGCCTAGCACGCCGTTGCCTCCGGTGGCGGGATCGACGTAATACGTCCAGGTGTCGCCAATGGTCGCGAGCAGGTCATTCCTCACATCAACGCCGGCCATGCCGTTGACCATCTGCACGCCGTTGTCGAAATTTTTGATGTCCTTGGGAGAGACGGTCTCGATGCCCGATTTCACGCCGTCAAAAAGAGCCAGTAAATCGAACCGTCCGACTCCGGCGATGACGGCCGACTCGGGAATCCGCTTGAGCGTTTCGTCCGAGATCGCCGGCCCGTCCGCCATCTTCAGCAAGCCGGTGCGCGGCGCGGGGGCCGCGATGAAACCGCGCGTCTCCCAGTTTTTGTCGATAAACGCCACCGACCAGATGCCGGACTTGAAACCGTTCAAGCCGAGGGCTTTTTGCAAGTCCGTCCAGTGTTTAGCGGCATCAGGCCGATGTGATTGCGCGACGCTTTGGCCGATGAGGTTCATCAGCGCGTCGCCGTTAACGTAAACCACCGCAACGGGTTTGGCGTGCACTTTGGTCAGGGCGGCCTTGAACGCCGGCGATGAATCCAGATGCGCCGCTGTATCTGACACGTGCCCGATCGAGAATCGCACGACACCTTTCGATTCCGTCACGTCCAGCGGCATGGGCGTCGGGCCGGCCTTATCGAGGGCGCCCTTCACCTGCTCCATCAGCCCGGCCGCATCTTCGCCGGCATTGCAGACGATCTCGATCTTCGGCATCGCATCGCCGCGACGCGAGAACTCCACGCCCTGGAAATAAACCGCCGTCGGGTGCTTCCACATCGGTAGAACGATGGCCTTGATCAGCTGGCCCGCTTCTTTCGCGTCGGGCTCTTCTTCGCCGATCTTTTCAAAGATTTTCGGGATGAAATCGGTGACGATTTTGGGGATGTCGGAGGCATCTAGAATCGCTTTAAAGTGCGAGGTCTGGAAGTCGGCCCCCATCGCGTCCGTGCCGCTCCAGCCGATGTAGACGATCGAATCATCCGGCACGCGATCGGCCAGTGCCTGCGCGCTCGCAAAGCGAACCGGAGCAACTAGAAAGCAAAACATCCCCATCAGCAAAACGAGTCGGCAGTGACGCATGAACCTCCCTGGTTGGTAGACCGCAAATGATGCCTCGCGGGTTCGGCAATTACAAGCCGAATCACTTGCCGATGCAGAAGGCGGAGAAGATTCGCCCGAGCAGATCGTCAGGAGCGATGACGCCGAGGATTTGGCCGAGCGAATCGAGCGCGTCGCGCAGATCGGCGGCGAGAACTTCGAGTGCCGCGTGGCGGCCGGCGCGGGCGAGCGCGGCGCGGGCGGATTCAATCGCCTGCCAGTGGCGGGCGGTGAGTGCGAGCGTGGCGCCAGGGGTTTCTGAGCCGAAAGCGAGGCGATCGAGTTCGTCACGAAGCAACTGCATGCCATCGCCGGTAAGCGCGGAAACGTGAATCGCGCCTGATCGTGTCGGCGGCACGTCGGCGGTGAGGTCGGTCTTCGTCATCACAGTGAGATGCGGCGGAAATTCAGTTTCCTTTCCGTGGCACGGGCGGCCCGCCAGTGAGTCACGGCCGGCGGACACGGGCAGGCCGCACGTGCCACGGAGGAGGGTCGAATCTTCCACGGCAATGCGTACATCCGCGGAGTCGACGGCGAGCTTCGCCTGCTGTTGCATTTGTTGGTGGATGTCGCTTCGCGTCTGCCCGGAGTCGGAATCCATGCCGGCGACATCCATCAACTGAATCGTGCCACGGCGAAGAAAAACCGGAACCGAAAGTGCGTCGCGTGTCGTGCCCGCGATCGGGGAGACGATCGCCCGCTCATGGCCGGCGAGCGCGTTGAGCAGCGTGCTCTTCCCCGCATTCGGCCGGCCGACCAGCACGACGCGCGGCTCGTGCGTGAGCTTCTCGAATCGCCCGCTGGTGGATTGGAGTTGGGCGAGCACGCAGTCGATCCGCGCGAGCCGATCGCCGATCTGCTCGGCTGAAAGAAACGTCACGTCTTCCTCGACGAAATCGATCCCGACTTCCACCAGCGCCAGCGTGTCGGCCAGCAACTCCATCGCCGGTTCGAGCCGTCGCGACAATTCGCCGGCGAGCAGTTGCCGGGCGGCAGCGAGTTCAGCTTCGCCATGCGCGGCGATGACGGCGGCAACGCCTTCGACTTCACTGAGATCCAGTCGCCCGTTGAAGTACGCGCGAGCGGTGAACTCCCCTGCCTCGGCAGGCCGCGCGCCCGTACGTTGGCAGGCATCGAGTGACATTCGCGCCAGCAGCGGATTGCCCGGGAGATGAAGTTCGATGAGATCTTCACCCGTGTAGCTATGCGGTGCGATGAAGGAATAAATCCACGCGGGTACGACAAGTGAATCGACGCTGAGATTGCTGCGAACGACACTCGCATTGCTACTGAAGTGGCAAGTCCGGTTGGAGAGACTTTCGACGATTGCCCGCGCCTTGGGTCCGCTCAGGCGGACGATGATCCGCGCCGCCTCGCCGACAGCGGAACTGATCGCGACGATGGTGTCGCCGAGGGTCATGGCGTAGGACTTAGGTTAAAGGACTTAGGACTTAGTGCGAAGCCGCAGAACTTGCTCTGGATTCCAACTAAGTCCTAAGTCCTTAGTCCTAAGTCCTATTTCACTTCTTCTTATTCTTCTTCGCCTGCTCGTTCTGCATGGCCTGGGCCTTTTCCTGGATGTCCGCCAGCCAACCCATGATTCCGCCCTTCTTGGGCGTGGGTTCCGGCGGGCCTTTCTTTCGGCGGACGCTACCCGTGGGCGGCAGATCATCGGGCGGATTGTCGACGATCACCACGCCGCGTTTTTCCAGTTCTTCGCGCTCCTTGATGTGCTTCCGCACGATCTTGCTTTCGATGATGCCGAAGATGCTGCTGGTCATGATGTAGAGGTTCAACCCGCTCGGGCCGTTGTACAGGATGATCGGGAGCATCAGCGTCATCCACTGCATCATCTTTTGCTGCTGCGCCTGTTCAGGCGTGCTGGCCGGCGGTTGTTGCGAGCGCGTCACCTTGGCCTGAATCCACGAAACGATGCCGAGCAGAATCGGCAGCACGTTGATCGCGTCGATATGGAGGAAAAGAAAGCTCAGCGGATGATCAGGGAAATAAAACAATCGATCCGGGTGCGCAAGGTCTTTGATCCAGGTCAGGTTGTAGCCGAAAAAACTTAAAAACGGCTGCTGCCGTAACTCGAAGGTGCTTTGCAGCGCGCTGTAGAGCGCCAGCCAGATCGGCATTTGCAGGAACATCGGCAGGCAGCCGAGGATCGGCGTGGCGCCCTGCGTCTTGTAGAACTGCATCATCGCCTTGTTCAGTTCATCTTTATTGTCGCCGTGCTTCTTTTTGAGCCGTTCGATCTCCGGGCCCATCTTGCTCATCTTGGCCATGTTGAGCTGCGCGCGCTTGGTGATCGGATGCAGGCAGGCCCGCACCAGGAACACCAGGCAGATGATCGCCAATCCCCAGTCGCGCAATACCCAGGCGAAGCTCGCCAGCAGGTAATACAGCCCGTTGATCATCGGCGTGAAGGTGAGCAGGCCGCAGATGAAGAAGCTGCTCTTCATCACCAGCGTTTCATCGTATTTCACCAGTGCGGCCGTGTAGTAAGCGCTGTTGAGCAGCTCGTGTTTTTTCGGCCCGAAGAAGACATGGTCAATCGAATCTGCGGAACCGCCCGCCGCGACGGTGAAGGTATTGGTCTCCAATTCCAGCAGCACGTGCTGATCGGCCGGGTCGGCGTTGTTCAGGCCGATCGCGGTGGCGGTTTCGATCTTGATCGGCCGGCCCAGATCCGGGCGAACGATCGCGTTGAAGTAGACGCTCGACTGGCCGACCCAGACCATCGGTTTTCCGTCGGGATCTTTTGTAAATTCGCGGGTCGGCTTATCCTTGGTGATCTCTGAAATGGACGCGTGAGTCAGGACTGCAAAGCCTTCGTGGTTGTACCCGCCGATGATCGTGCGGTCGTCGCCGCGGTCGTTTTCGCGCGGCGGGCAGGTCGGGCCGTTGAAGATGAGTTTCGCCGCGATCGGCTTGCCGGTGAGGTTTGTCACCTTGTATTCGAGCGTGACTTCCGAACCCTGCGGCGTGGTCGGATCTTTGCTGCGCGGCGTGAGGGTATAAGTCTTGTCAATCTGAACGGCCGGCAGACCTGCGCGCAAAACGTCCGCACGATATGACGCCGAGGCCACGGTCGAATGCGTCAATTTCCAGTCGACCGTGAGAAGATTGACCACCTGCCCGTCGATCGTAATCGAACGGGTCGCAAGCGCGCGGGATTGGTCGTCGGTTGCGCCGCCGTACGGTTCTTCAAAAGCATATCGATCCTGCGAATCGACGGTGCGGCGGTAGTCATTGAGAACGACTTCGCTCAACCCGGCCCCGCGCGGAACGATGCTGACGGCCATCGTGACATTCGGATCTTTCGGCGTGGACGAACCGATGACGCTCGGCTGGGTGGTCGGCGGAGCGACGGACGCAACCGACCACATACCCGCCGGCTGAGTCGACGGTTCAATAGAGACCGTTGCGCTTTGTGTCGTCGCCGGCCGCGTTGCGCCAGGCGCTTCGACATCCTGTGTTGTTGCGACAATTGCCTGCGTAGTCGGAATCCAGCCCCACTCCGGATGAGTGGTGGCCAGATGTTGCAGCAGTTGTTGCCAGCCCAGCACGAGCAGCATTGCCACTGCCATGCCGGTAATCAGTCGTTTCGTATCCATTCCTTCGTTATCCGTTCTTGTCTGTAATGGGGAGACGAGCGTTCATCGCCCGTCGAGCAGCCGGGTGCCGAGGAAGTCATCGAGGGCTTCGATCTTTTCAACTTTCTTCACGGTGGTGTCTACATCGTACGCGAGCCGGACGAATTCAACGGCCGTATCGGTCACGACCACAAAGCTGCTACGCGGATCACGATCGCGCGGCTGACCGACGCTGCCGACGTTGATGATCGCCTTTTCATCCGTCAATTCGAACCGATAGTCCAGCTCATCGGGACTATAAAAATCCGGCCCTTCTAGAAACACCCCCGGCACGTGCGTGTGGCCGACGAAGCAAAGCCGCTCAAACCGCTCGAAAATGCTGACGAATTTGCCGGGATTGGTGTAGATGTCGTCCGGAAAGATGTACTCATTGATCGGCCGACGCGGCGAGGCGTGAACGCCCACGAAGTCCGGCGTTCGCACGCGCACTGGCAGGTTGCCGATGAACTTCCAGCGCGCGGCCCGGCGGGCCGCATCAGGATCGTTCTCGAACTGCTGCCGCGTCCAGAAACACGCCGACTCGGCGCCGCTGTTGAAGTTGTAAGGTTCGTAGATGACGGCGAAATCGTGGTTGCCCATGATCGCCGCCCGGCAACGGCTGGCGACTAAGTCCAGGCACTCCATCGGGTTCGGACCGTAGCCGACGATGTCGCCGAGGCAGACGATGTGCTGAATCCCGCGCCGTTCGATCTCGGCCAGGACGGTCGTGAAGGCTTCTAGATTGCCGTGAATGTCTGAAACAATAGCGAACATAGCAAAGTCTGGTGATCGTAAGGGCGATGCAGTGAAGCGTCAAACGATGGCGGCGTGGGTCCGATTATCTTTCATGATGACTGGCCTGCATGCGGGTTTACGGCAATCCCTTATGTAAATGCTCCAACCTCGACCCAATGATTGGATGAATACCGGAGCAGAATCACTATGAACTTTAATACCAGACTCTTCGTCGAAATCGTGCCGCTGGAGACAGGGCATATCCCACATCCACATCCGGTGACCGAGGGCCACTTCCGCACCGATTTGGTCTACAAAGTGCTGGGAATGTACAACCCGTCGGAAACATCCGAGTGCTACCTGATGCTGGCCAACCCCGAGCGCCAGTTGTGGTTCATATCACAGCGGCACACGCGGGCTTTCACGCTGCTTCATTCTGACGCGTTCTTTCTGGAAAAGGACGAAAGCCTGATTGAAAAGTCGCGCGCAGGTTCAGTCTAAGGGGCCGCCGGGTTCAATTCTTTACAGAACTTACAGATGCATTTAGCATTCTGCCGGCTCTTGTTTTTGTTCAATTTATCCGCGTGAGGGGTTAATGAATATCTATTTGCTCGCCACTGCATTTACGTTGATCGGTGTTCTTTCAGCGGCAGCGAGTGATCCTCGCCCGACCACCAATCCCGCCGCACCCATGTTCGGTGAGATGCGGGTGGCCACGCTCGCGCCCTCACGATTCATTTATGTTGAATTGGAAACGTCCTTTGCCACGTTGCCCAAAGACGTCGGCCCGGCGATCGCCAAGATCGAGACTGCCCTCAACAACGCCAAGGTATGGACAATCGGCGGCTCGATCTTCCGGTACCCGCCGATCCAGGACATGAACGCCAAATTCACACTTCAGATTGGCTTCAAAGTGCCTCCCGACGCCAAGGCGCCCGCCGGCACGAAAGTGATTGATCTGCCGGCCTTCAAGTGCGCCACGCTTAACTTCACCGGTTCGATGAAGCACATGAAAGACGCGTACGGCCACCTCTTCAACGCGATGAAAAAGGAAGGATTAAGGCCTGCGGGCGAGTCGCGCGAGGCGTACTTCTATTTTGAAGACGCCGACTCCGAGAATGACGTTACGCAGATTCAAATCGCCGTAGAATAGCGTTTCAGTATTGTCGACTGCTTACAGTGACTCGTCGCAAACACTCTCCATCCAATCGATACCCGCGATTTTTTCCTTCCGCACGCGGTGCGCCTTGCGCGGATCGACCTTGAGCACGTACCGCAATAGCGCGACGATCGGCACGCCCGACCAGCCGTGGCAGGCGCTGATCGGACGGTTGAACCACTCCCAGGCCGTGTCCGAACCGGCATCGACCATCGGGCCCCACTTCTGCAGAATCGTCGAGACGATTTCGTCCGTCCGCCCGAGTCGGCCCATCGCTTCAAACGATTGGTAAATGCCGAACGGCGACGGCTCAATTCCTTTGCCCGGTTCCGCCAGCACGAACGCGGCGTAACGATCCCAATACGCGGCCGCGTCCAAATTCGGTAGATCAGCGCACACCGCCAGCGCCGTGGAGAACTCCGAAAACGCCGGCTCGATCTCCGGCTTGGCACATTCGCGAAACAGGCCGGTCCTGCGATCGAGAAATCGCTCGGCGATTTTGCCGGCGATCGATTTCCGCTCCGCCGTCGCGCGATCGGCAGCCTGTGTCTGGCCGGCTTGGCGGAGCAGCATCGCCGCGTCGTCCAGGAAGATCAGGTAGCGCAAGTTCGACGCGAGGAACGGCGTTTCAAACTGGTGCTTCACCATCAGCGGCGAGAGCGTGTTGTCCATCCAATTCTGCACCGGCCGATGCGGGTGGAAGAAGAGCCCGCCGTCATCGCGGCATTTCATGAACCAGCGGTGCATCCATTCAACATTGTCCGCCAGATCAGCCGCGAGCGAGGTGTCGCCGGTGTAGTGCTGGTACTCAACGATCGCCCGCACCCAGTCCATCGATTGGCATGGCAGTTCTTCCATGAGCGGAATGCACACCCACACTCGCCCGGTCGGGTCCTGCAATCGCGCCTGCTGCTTGAGCGAGTGGCGAATGAGTTGTCGATCATCGAACGCGTAATAGTTGACCAGCGCAATGCGTTGGACATCGGAGACCCACACCCGCCGCTCGCGCCAGGGGCAATCCATGATGCGATCGTGCATGCAAAGCTCGGCCGAGCGCAGGCCGATCTCGACGATGCGGTTCAGCCGCTCGTTCGATGAATTTAATTTCACGCGGCGCTTCAGCGGGTAGCGCTCGACCTTGAATTTCACCTCGCGGAGTTTAATCGGCCGTGCGAAATTCCGCAGCGTGATCTGCAGGTACCGCCCCGCCTTCCATTCCTCCGGGCTGATCGTGTTTTCACCTTCACGGAGAACGTAGCGGTCGGCCGTCCAAGCTTGTCCGTTGCGGATATCGAAGTGGCCGTTGGTGAGCACTTCGATCCACGCGATATCGACGACCGTTCCCGCGGGCGCGTCGAACACCAGGTGTGGGTAGCCGATAAAGTAGCCGCCGAGGTAGTAGACCATCGTAAACGCCTGGCCTGCGGGCGGCGGCGCGATTTCGGCCGTGTAGGTCTTGTTGTTCGACAGCAAATCCTCATTCGACACCGCCACCGCCGGCACGGCATACTCCGCCGACGCATCGCGCACCAGCGACGCCGCTTCAACCCGCAGCGGCGCATCGCCGGCCGACACCGGCAGCGGGAAATCGCGCAGCTCCACGAAACCCATCCGCACGCCAGCCCAAGGCAGCACATCGGGAGACTTAAACGCCGACATGTCGGCCGGAAACGGAAAGCCCTCCGGCAGCTTTCGGAAATCGAGAATTTCCATCAGATCAAGATTGAACTGCCGCGACCGAAGCCCCCCGCTCCACGCCGGCAGAATCAGGCAAGGCCAGTCCGCCCCGCTGCCGATGCGCGTGTTGCCCGCGGGCGAATCGAGCTCGATTTCGCAGAGCACGCCCGGATCTTTCAGCCAAGTCGACGTGCACCCGATCCCCATGTACCACGCCAGCACCGCCAGCTGATTCACGCCCTCGCGCAGGTGCGGCCGAAGGTCGATCACCTCATAATTCTGCTGGCCGGGATAAGAAAGCGAAGTTGTTCGGCGAAGTTCCACGCCGTTAAGATAAACCCGCGCGAAAGTCTCAACAGCGATGAAGCACTCCGCCCGCGTCACACCGGCCGGCGCGACAAAGTCTCGCCGAAACAAAACATGCGAGTTCGTAAACCGGCCGTCATTCGGCCAGATCCATTTGGCGGTCCACGTGCGGTGTTGCTTGATCATGCGAAGAACTATCACGGCGGGATGAAGCGTTGTAAATGCTCGCGAGGTGCGGGGCGAAACGCGCTTCAATCGGTTTGCATCAGGTTGAAAGTAACCGGCGTGGAACGTGTCGGCGGGTCGTCCATCAACTGCACTTCCCAAACCGATTCGGACTTATTGAGAATTTTGGCGATGTAGGCCTGCTCCACCATTTCGGCGCCGTATCGAGTCGTGACGTAGAATGAAATTACTCCGTTCGACTCCCTCACGTGTGTGAGTGGAAAGTGCAGGCCGACTTTATCGGCCGGATAATCCGCTGGCAGAATGGAAAATTCGCCGCCATACACGTGGCCGTTCGTTATAGCAAACTTCAGTCCAACGGCCCCCTTGTCGCCATTGGTGACGTAGCCGAAATAATTCGTCGTGGTCGTGCGGCAGGAGGTCGTCATACTCGCGCAAAGAATTAGGAGACAGAAATTTAGTTTTCGCATGATGCCATTTCTTCGATCGCTCGCTCGGCCGTAATATAGCACAACTATCGCATATGCTTCAGATCGACGCTTTAACATCGGCCGACATTCACGCCGCGCTGGGACTCAGTTCGCAGGCGGTCTGGAATCAGATTGAATCGGATTGGTCGCGGTTGATCGAATTGAATCCGCAAGCCTGTCTGGCGGGCCGGCTAGACGGGCGAATCGTTGCGACAGCGACGCTCGCCTGCTTCGATCCACGGTCGGCGTGGGTCGGTATGGTTCTGGTTGATGTTGAGTGCCGAGGCCAGGGATTCGGCGGGCAGATTATGGACGCGATTCTCGCGAGGGCGAAGGAACTCGGAATCGATTCGGTCGGCCTCGATGCGACCGACGCGGGCCGGCCGATTTATGCGAAGCGCGGCTTCGTTGACGTGTGCGGCCTCGATCGGCGCGTGCTCCCTGGCACGCAGCGACGACACGCAATTCGATCGGATGACGACTTTCGCGACGTCGATTGGCCCGCCCTCCTGAAGTTCGACTCCGCTGCGGTAGGCATCGACCGATCTAAACTCCTCACGCGCCTGCGCAATGAATCAGATTGCCGCGTGACTCGCCGTGCTGGCCGCGTGACCGGTTTTGCCTTCCGTCGAGAGGGACGGCTCGTGGATCAGATCGGACCTGTCGTCGCCGAGTCTGCCAATGATTCGAAAGCGTTAATCGAATCGCTTTCGTCGATCGACAGGACATCGCCGCCGCGCGATCTCATTCTTGACTCGCCGCGCGGTGGGCCGCTCGATACGTGGCTGGATTCAATTCAATTTGCCGTCTCGCGACGATTGACGAGAATGGTCGCAGCGCCGACCGGCCGCGCCGTGCCGCTGCTCGGCCCGCACGTGTTCGCGGCGGCGGGTTTGGAACTGGGCTAAACACTTCGATGAAAATCAACAATCGCATCATCGTACTGCGGATTCTGTTGATCACAGTCTCGATTTTCGCTGCCGGCGCGCCGGGCGCTGATGCGATTCCTTCCAGTACTGAAAATCTCAGCCCGTTCGGCATCGGCAGCAGCGCGGCCCGCTCGCGCGATCTCACCAAGTGGATTCCGCAGATGGCGGACATCGGCATCACCGTCATGCGGGCGCCCGGCGGCACGGGTTGGGGCAACACCGATCGGCCGGCGTGGGACAAGCTCGATGAGAAAATCGCCTACCTCGCGGAAAAAAATTTCACCACCGGCGGAATGTTTTACAGCTATCGCGTGAAGGGCGGCGGATTTCCGATGGACGAACTGCCCGGGTGGTCGGCGTATGTGAAAGGCATGGTGGGCCACTGCAAAGGAAAGATCAAATACTGGGAAGTGTGGAACGAACCGCCCAACGGCACACACAATGCGCCGGCGTCGGATTACGCGAAGCTGGTGATCGCTGCGTACGACGCCGCGAAGGCGGCCGACCCGGATTGCTTGGTCGGCATCGCCGCCAAGTCAGTCGATGTGAATTATCTCGACCAGGCGATCGCCGCCGGCGCGAAGGGTCACTTCGATTACATCACGCTGCACCCGTACGAAACGCTTGGCAGCGTGATGAGCCATGCGGGCACCGAGTCGATGTACATGAGCACCGTGCCGACGATCCGCAAGATGCTGGCCGCCCGCGACCCGGCAAAGGCGAACGCGCCGGTCTGGTTCACGGAGATAGGCTTCGACTCCAAGCGCGGCGCGGAGAAGCAGGCCAAGGCGCTGATCGAGGCGTACACGATGGGCATCGCGCAGGGCGTGACGGTCATCAACTGGTTCGAAGGCATGGACGGCGACAGCGGCCCGATGGGCCTGATCGACAATGCCGGCAAGCCGCGCCCGGCTTATACGGCGATGGCGGAGATGATCAAGCTGCTCGGCCCGCATCCGACTTATCTCGGCTGGGTAATGCTGAATGAAAAGGACTACGCGTTTATGTTTCAAGGCGTCAAAGGCACGGCCATGGTCTGCTGGGCGCCGAAGGGCACGACGGACAAGTTTGAATTCGGCGAACCGACGCAAATGATCGATCCGTTGTCCGGCAAATTGTCGAAGGCCGATTCGGTGGTGCTTACGGAATCTCCGATCTTCATCGACGGCGTGCCGAACAAGCTCGTCTCGATCGCCAAGGCAAATCGCCCCAAGCCGTACCCGTGGGACGGCGATTTTACCGGCGCGAAATCCGTCTCGGTCAGCATGGGCGAAAAGAATATTGAGAAGGGCCTGCACACGAAGTCGGCCGACTCGGTTGCGGCGGACGTGGTCGCTTACGGCGGATCAGCCCGCGCGGGCACGATTCCCGGCGGGAATGTTTTTATGGTCGATCCGAATTTTCTCTCGTACACCGCTACGCCGATCGAAATCGATATCGTCTGCCGACGAAATCCCAAGAACGACCCGGCCACGCTCAAGCTGGAATATGAATCCACCACCGGCTTCAAAAAGGCGGAGCCGTTCGAAATCCCCGATACCGCCGAGTGGCACACCGCCCGCTGGAAGATCACCGACTCGCAGTTCGTCAGCATGTACGGTTTCAACTTCCGGCTCGATTCCGGCAAGTATTTCGTTAAGAGTGTGACAGTGACTAAAGTCAGCGATTGAACATCAGGGCAAAAATTAATCGGGCCGGGCGCTTTCCTGCCGCCCGGCCCGCCATTCGTTACAAAATTCTAGTCCGACTACTTCACGCGGGTGTACTTTATGATCATGCCGCGAAATTCCTTGCCGGCCGGCTCTTTTGGATCCTTACTGAACATCTCGAACTGATAGTGATCGTCGTCTGTAATCGTGACGATCTGCCGGAACGCCATCATTTGGCCGTTTGCCGGGCAGATCATTTCACCGGCGTAATTGGAAGCTTTGCCGTCGGCGGCCGAGGTGCCTTCGGCGAGCATTGGGCCGGTGCTCATGTCGTCGAGCCAGATGGAAACGTATTTCTTCTTCTGGTTGTCGTAGCCAACAATATTAAGGCCATGGAACACCTGGCCCATCATGTCGCCGGTGTAATCGCTCTTGAGATAGCGATCGCCGAGGATCATCTCGTTGGTCTCGGTGCCCTTCGACGTAATATCAGGCCCGTCGGCCGTCATCTTCATCGAGACCTCGGCGGTGAACTTACCGACCATCTTTTTCAGGGCCGCGTGTTGCGGGCCGGGGGCCATGGCTTTCATCATTTCCGCCATCATTGCCGCATCCATACCCGCCGGCGGTGCGGGGGTTTTCTCTTCGGACCATCCTGCCCGAACCATGAATCCGACCGCCAACGCCGCCGCGAGAGGAAATACCAATCGTTTCATCCGCATGTTGATCCCTTTCGAAATGAATTCCTCTGAGAATTGAACCCAACGGGCACTTTCAAGTCAATGAATTCTTGATTTGTCATCGCAGCAGAATCCAGGAGAGCAAAATGAGCGCCACGCATATCACAATGCCCGCCACAATCCAGCCTGACCGCCCTTCGGACGTTTCTTCGCGCGAAATATACAGTTTGCAGTACGGGCATTGCTCGGCCTTCTCGTAGACCGGCAGGCCGCAGTGTGGGCAGGGCTCGGTGTCGATCGAGTCGCGATCGTCCATGTCCGATTCATCGGGCATTTCCCGATCCGACAGGCCGGATCCATCGTCGTCGTCAAATTCCTGGTAAGCCATCGATCGCCTGATTCCTGATATTTGCAACAAGCGTGCCCGGGCGGCCTTTTTCCGCCATTCGGCGTGCCGCCGCAATCGCATCGCCTAGAATAGATGGGACTTTACTTGGAGGCACCATGAAAAAGCATGAATTAACCATTCCCGAAATTGGTCTGATCGCCGGCACGCGCGGCATGCTGGGGGCCGGGCTCGCTTTGCTGCTGGGCGACCAAATGACCGCTCGCCATCGCCGGAACGTCGGCTGGACGCTCTTCGCGATCGGCGCTGCCTCAACCATTCCGCTCGTTCGGCACGTGATGCGAAACACCAGACATTATCGCCGTCACGCAATCTGAGTCGAGTCGCTACTGACCGTGAGGGCTGGGAATTTTTCGGAATATACTCCGGCCCGCGAGGGTTTAAGCGGCCGGGCGGGATAGATCTGCCAACTCTTTTCGGAGCATCCATGTTGCGATCAGTAACAACCGGCTTAATGGCAGCGGTAATATGTGCGGCGATGGTCGGATGTCACATGCAGTCTGATTCTGCCACCAGACCGATGATGGCAGCGACTCAGCCCACGCCTGCGATCGCAGCGCCGCCGGATGACCCGAGCAAAGTCTCCCCGCTGCCGGTCGGTGCGGCAGCGCCGGCGGCCGTGCTCACTCGCGCGGACGGCAGTTCCGCAGACTTGGCCGCTCTCTACGCTGCGAAGCCGACCGTCTTGATTTTCTATCGCGGCGGATGGTGCCCCTTCTGCAACGCACACCTGGCCGCATTAGCCAAGATCCAGCCGGACCTGCTCGCGCTCGGCTATCAAATCATGGCGATCAGCCCCGATCAGCCGGCCGAGTTGGAGAAGACCAGCGCCAAGCACCATCTCAACTATCAGTTGCTCTCAGACAGCCAGATGAAATTAGCGCAGGCGTTCGGCCTGGCGTTTCGCGTCGACGACACCACGCTCACCAAGTACCGCGGCTATGGAATCGATCTGGAAAAATACTCCGGCCAGCCGCACCACCTGCTGCCTGTGCCGGCGGTGTACATTGTCGATCAGTCGGGTAAAATCCGGTTCGTTCATTACAATCCGGATTACAAGCAGCGAATGTCCGACGAAGAAATTCTCGCCGCCGCCAAATCCGCGTTGAAATAATTCGAGTGGTGCTATCGAACGGTGGCTGCTATTCGGTAAATTCGACAAGGGTGCGCGAAAAGTGCGGATCGTCTCAGCATTGATCCCGTCGGCCGCCATCCCCTTCTTGCCGCGGCTCGATCAAAACCTTTTGGCGCTTCAAAATGTGAATGTCATCGACTCACTGATGAAGTGATGCCTCGGACTTCATCGACTTTCACATCGCCGAATTGCTCGCCGTTGGCCGTCTTGCGGACCGCGCAACAGAAGTGGTGCAACTTTCCGTTTGCGAAAATAATCCCCGGCTTGTGTGCGAACTGGCTGTCGATCGCGCCGGCTCCGCCAACGTCTACGAGAATCTCGCCGGACTTGGTCCACGACTTTAGGTCGTCGGAAAACGCGACGCTTTCCCGCGCGTGGCCGTCGGTGCTGTTGCCGAAGTAGAACATCGTCCACATTGCGCCGTCGCGGAGGACGCACGGATCGGAGGCGAAGAGGTCGTCGAACGCTCCGGCCGGGCCGACCTTCAGCACCGGGTTGCCTAAACTTCTCTTCCAGTCGATCAGGTTATTTGAAGTCGCGAAACCGATCTGCTCTTTCCAAGGCCAATCGGCAACGTCCTTGGCGTTGTAGAAGAGATAGTAAATCCCCGCGTGTTCCATCAGCCATGACTTGTACAAGCCGCCTCGCTCCCAGGCATCGCCGTCCTCCGCTCGCAGACTTGGTGGATCGACGTGCCAACTCCGGAGATCGTCGCTGTAACACAGCCCGATCACCGCCGGCCCCGCCTCGTAGCCCGATGCTGGATACGCGTGATACGTGCCGACGAATCGGCCGTCGATTTTCTTCAACTCGCCTGAGCCGCGCAGGTCGTTGTCGCAGAGAATGCTTGTGAGCGCGATGTTAAACTCCGTGACCGACCCGGTCGGCCCGCGGTCGAGAATCACTCCCAGCTTTTCCCAGTGCACGAGATCATCCGACACCGCGAGGCCCGTGCGATAGCCGATCGAATCCCATCCGATGTAGGTCATGTAAAACCGTCCGGCGTGGCGGAACAGAAACGGCGCGTCAACGCCGTGGCTGTCGAATTCACCGGCCTTGAACGAAGGAGAGATCAACAGTCGAGCGAATTTTTCGGCGTGCGAACGCGTGCAGTCAGCGATGCGATGTTCATATCGTTCGCGAGTATACGGCGATTGATCGGGAAGCCCATGTCCGAGCGGATTTGCGATTTTCAGTGCGATGCCGGGAACCGATTTGCCTGGCGATCGGTGTGCAATGCGTCAAAAATCTTCGCGACGGATTTGCCTGGCGAAAAAGCCGTGTCATAGTCGGGGAAAGGAGGCATACAATGCTCAAACAGTGGAAGCAAATCGCATCGAAACTTTGGAGCGATGAATCCGGCGCGGAAACGATCGAGTACGCCCTTATTATGGGTCTCATCGTCGTCGCCTGCATCGCCGTCATCAGCAAAGTGGGCACCAAAGTGCTTGCTCGCTGGACGTCGCTCAACAGCAGCATGTAACGAAGCCGGCCGCACTATCGCGGCGGGGAATTTCGTTCACACAATCAAGACGAGGCCGCGACTGATTCATTTCAGACGCGGCCTCGTTTCGTTTTGCCGATTCGAAATTATCTCGCGATCAATCCTGCCAGTTCGCATCGGCAGTATAATCCGGAGCAACGCGAAGGAGTTTGAATGCCTCAAGCCGGCGAGGGTTCTGTTCCATTCTGGGTTTGCATCGCCTGTTCGATCTGGGTGGGCGTTCTCATCCCCACCTACATCAGAACATTCGGCTGGGCGAATTTCCTGTGGTTTTCGGATCTCGCACTCTTCATGACGTTGGCCGCACTGTGGACAGGCAACCGTTGGCTTTTCAGTATGGCGATCGTCTCGGTGCTGCTGCTGGAAGTGTTGTGGAGCGTGGATTATTTCACCCGTCTGCTCACCGGCACGCGAAGCATTGGCCTGACCGATTACATGTTCAACCCGATCTACCCCAAGGCCGCGCGGGCACTCTCGCTGTTTCATCTGTGGCTGCTGGTGCTGTGGATCTGGCTGCTGCCGCGGATCGGCTACGAGCCGCGCGCTTGGATGGCGCAGACTTGCCTCTGCTGGATCGTATTGCTGGTGACGTACAACGTCTCCCCGCGCGCCAGCAACATCAACTGGGTGTTCGGCCTGGGCGCCGAACCGCAGACCCGCTTCCCGCCGCGCGTCTACCTCGCCGGCCTGATGATTTTATTACCGCTGCTGGTGTATCTGCCAACGCACTTGATGCTGATGTGGTGGACGAGCCGAACCGTGAGGTGAGTTAGATCATCGCCCGCCGCCGGTGGGTGAGTTGCAGCGGAAATCCCCACGGGTCGCGGAGCATGACCAGCATATCCCCGGCCGAAGTAGTCGTGACCTCCTCCGCCTCTGTGCACCCCGCCGCCAGCAGGCGATCGCGCTCGGCCGGCAGATCGTCCGCCACAAATGCGATGTGTAGGAGCAGCGGATCGATGGCCGAATAATCCGGCACATCCACCCGCGGATTATTGTAAATCTCAATCACCCCGCCGGCGCCGTCGGAAAGAAAATGCGTCATTGTGGGCGGCCCGCTCTCGCGAATGATCCGCAGCCCGCAGTGCGCAACGTACCACGCCGCCACGGCGACGGGATCGCGGACGGGATAGGCAACGTGTTCAAGCTTCATGCGGTCGCAAGCGCCGCTTCGACGGTCGGCATAATGGCGATCAGTGCATCAAGGCGAGCGTGCCGCAACGCCGTGATGACCGGATCATTGACGGCTGCGAATGTGACTCGGCCGCCCCATGCTACGCACCCGCGACGGAACTGCATCAGCGATCCCATGCAGATGCTGGAAATGAACGTCAGCCCGGCCAGGTTGAAGACCACGTGCTTCGGGTGCTTTGCCGAGAGGCCGAGCAGTTGTCGATCCAGCACGCCAACGCCGGCGATATCCGCCGGGCCGGTGAGATCGACCACGATAGTCCCGTCTGGCTGGGTGGTAGATTGAACGGTTAATTCCGCCATGGCTTTTCTCCTTTTGCTTGCCTGGTGAGCCGGCGAGGGGCAATGTTAAGATTCAATTGTTAGCGAAGTGTGAAGAAAACCGGCGGCGCAAAAGTGTTGTGTTATTTCTTCACGCCCACTTCGATTTTGCTGCCGGCCTTCATCGACTCCGTGAACGGCGAACCGCTTACTCCAGGAAGCGTAACGATGATCGTCGCATCGTTCGGCGAAGGGTTTCCGATGATGCATGCGCCGGTTGGCATTCTTTCGACATACGCCAGGCCGGGCTGGCTGCGTTCGATGGATGCCGTGCCGGCCTTCAGCGATTTTCCGCCGGCTAAGTAGAGAGCGCGAACGGCTTGGCCGTCCATCGTAACCATCGCCTGCGTCGCATCGGTTTCGATGCCGCCGGCCTTGTAAGATCCCGGGCGGTACGCCGTGAAGCAGATATCCGTGCCCTTGGTGGTTTCGAGCTTGAGCGCGCCGTAACCGGCATCGAGGCCGCCTTCCTGGGTGATCGATTTTACGAAAGGCTCCTTGCCGCCCGAGATGTCGATGACATTACCGTACAACGTGCTGTTGCTCTTGCGTCGCACGATGATCGTCGGCGGCCGTTCACTGGTCTTTCTGAAATATCCGTCGCCGATGATGACATCCGTCCCCTCACCGGCGGCGGCGAGGAAGCGGATCGGCTTTTCGCCGAAGACGACGTTCGCCGACCACGCCTTGTCCGTCTCGGCGGACTTGACGTTGTCCAGCGCGCTGTAGCCGTTAGGGACGGGCTCGGCGAACTTGTATTCCTCCAACGGCAGATCCGTCGATACTTTGCCGCGGAAGTGGTACGCCAGATCGTAAGTCCGAGGCACTGTGGCGAATCCGCCAAACAGGTCGGCGACGTATTCTGAAGTCATGAACAGCGAGCGGTCCTGTGTAGTGCCGGGGTAAACACTGCTCGAATACGCACGCTGCATTCCCATCGTCGCGCCAGGCGCATAGATCAGCTGCGGCGTAGTGGGCTTGGGAATTCCTTTGTACTTGAAGTAGCGATTGCCCGCGTAAAGCTGGTCGTCCATGTCGACTTCCATCGCGCAGTTCGCGAGCGTGGTATGGTACCACTTCGGATCGAGCGGGTCGTTGTAAGGAAAAATCACGCCCGGCATGGGCATCAGCGAGTCGCCCCACGTGTAAAGATCGAGGCCCAGCGCCGACGGATGATCGTGGCTGCTCCAGTCGCCGACTTGGCCGTATTGCAGGAGGAGACTGGTGTTTTTATCCGCACCGGTGATCCGCAGAATTCCATAGCCCGTGGAATAAAAGTTGACGTTTCGAACAGGGAATTCCGGCACTTTGGTGTCGGGGAGATTGTCCTTGATTAGCGGCGCGCCGGCATGCGTCGTGAGGTTCAGATGGGCGACCGCGTTGCGGATGATCGGTAAGTAGCTCGGTTCATGGTAGCGCTCGTAGCCGAAGTTGTACGCGGTCCCGATCTGGCCGTTCATCCAGTCGCGGTCGTCGAGAAGTGAAAAGGTTTGCGAATCGCGTAGGCAAGGCACGTCGAGTTTCGGATCGGGATTGGCCAGCAGCAGGCCTGAATCGAGCAGGCGCTTGAGGGCGCCGTTTCGGAAGCGGTACATGTCCACGCCGTGGCGCCAGAGGACTTCGGCGGTGTCGAACAAGCCAGCGCCGGCGATGCCCAGCGTGTAGGCCGGGGCGCCTTCGACCCACAGGCCGTCGGGGAGCAGGCAGTCGTCGCTGAAGTGCACGCCGAGCAGACCGCCGGGCTCCTTGCTCGGAACCTGACTGCCCATTTCCTTTTCATCGAGCGGGCCCGCGCCCTCGGTGGCAACCGGCTTTAACTTCGATCCGGATCGCCCGTGCAACGCGAAGTCAACCATATCCGAATCTTCCGTCGCATAACCCGCGATCAGCACCGCGGCAGCGCAGATGCAGGAGCGGTTGTCGTGGGTGCTCAAGTAGTCCGGGCCGCGCCCGCCTTGGGTAAAGTACGGCGTGATCGCGGGTAGAAAAAAGTCGTCGTGAATCTTCTTGCGATCGGCGGCGGTGAAGGACGGAAGATCGTAAATCAGATCGTACGCCCAGGCGAAACGCGCGATCACGAATCCGTCGTTCAGGAACTGGAACGAAAATCGCCCGTCCTTGGCCGAGCGCCATGTGGAATTCTCGGGACGGCCCCAGCGCGGATAATTTTCCGCGTAGGCGAGCAGCATCTTGCGGCAGTATTCGCCGTACTTCGCGTCGCCCGTCAGAATGTAGGAGATGGCGAGATCGTCCATGGCCTGGGCGTTGCTTTCGGTATTCTTGGTCTGATTTTTCTGCGGCGGTTCGTCCTCGGGAAAATCGCCGGGCCATTCCCATTTGCCGTCGGCCCCTTTGTGTACGGCCGGCACGTTGAGCGGCGCTTTGAGCTTGCGATCAGCCTTGCCCACCACCGCCGCCAACTGCTCCTGCAGGCTCTTGTCGGTCTTGAGGAGTTCCTTAAAGCGGGCGATGTCTTGCTGGTCCCACAGAGTGCAGGGATGACCCTTGGCGGTTCGTGGTTCGCCGAAGACTTCGACTTTAACGTTCGGGTCGTTCGCCGTGCCCGGCGTGGGAGCGATGTTGGCCGGATCGACGACCGGCGCATAGTTCTTCACGAGATCTGACAGCGTAAACGGCACGACCGCCGGCTTGACGCGCGGCGTTCTGGTCCCGCGCTTGCCGGCGGGCTGTGTCGTCGGGCGCGTCGCCTGCGGGAGCGCCATCGTGGGCAGGAGAAGCGAAACCCAAATCGCCAGTATTGCCTTCAGCGGAAGTGTCTTCGACATTGCCTCGCTCCTCGTGACGAAACCAATCCCCGCGCAACCCACACTGCATTCCCATTCTAAAGCGATACCTCCGATATGTCTGTTCGTTGCCATTCAACATTCGATTTGGCAGCGACAGGCAATCCAAGCTGCATCCGGCAATTCGATTGAGTGGTAAACGTCACGACTTCTCCCTGCCGTTGATTTCGCCACACAACCGTCTACGATTTACTGTGAACCGACACTCGGAGCGACCATGTCCACCTTTGCACCAGCCGGATTTCAACCGATCGCCAGCGGCTATGAACTCGATCCCAACGAATTCGGATTTCTGACTGAGTCGACGGAGCATATCGACGACCCGGCCATTCTCCGCCAGCGTTTTGCGGACGATGGCTACCTCTTCATCCGAAACTTTTACGACCGCGAGGCCGTCCTCGCCGCCCGGCAGGTGGTGACAGACCGCTTGCTGAACGAAGGAATTCTCGACGACCGTTTCCCGTCCGCGGATGGCGTGCTCGCCGACGTCAAAGTCGTGAACAAGCGAAGCGCATTCAGCGCCAATCCCAACGACGGCCGCGAACTGAAGGCCTACGCACCGGAAGATCTCACGCGCGGCAATAAGCCGCTGTGGGACTTGCTCAACAGCCGGCGGATCATGGATTTCTTTGGCGCGTTCTTCGGCACGCCGGCGCACCGGTTTCACTACATCTGGTTCCGCGCCGTCGGCCAAGGCAAGGGCACGCCGCCCCATTGCGATTGGGTCTACATGAGCCGCGGCACGCCGAACCTCTGCACCACGTGGGTGCCGCTCGGCGAAACGCCGCTCAACGTTGGCGGGCTGATGATCCTTGAAAACTCGCATAAAAAATCCGCCAAGCTGAAGAACTATCTCGCGCGCGACGTCGACGACTACTGCACCAACAGCCCCAACGCCGAGAAGCTGAAATCCGGCGAACTCCTCTTCGAATTCGACGGCGTGCTGACAAGAAACCCCGTCAGCCTCCGCAAAAGCTTCGGCGGCCGCTGGCTTACCGCGGAACAGTACAACGTCGGCGACCTGCTGATCTTCAGCATGCGGACGATCCACGCGAGTTTGGACAACCAGTCCAACCGAATCCGCATCTCCGCCGACACACGCTACCAACCCGCCAACGAACCAACCGACGAGCGATGGAACGTCGAAAACGCCACGCCGTACGCGAAGGAATTTAAGAAGGGGCGGATCTGCTAGGATCGCCGCCTTCCCGCTACAATCGGGCCGTGAACGAAGTGAATTTCCACCTCCTTTCTGGAGCATCCACCGATGCCGCAGCGACTTAAAAATCCCAATCTGTTGCAGGACGCGCGCGTTTATCTTTCCGGGCCGATGGACTTCGTCGCCTCGCGCGCGGCTGAGCAGAAGCTGGGGTGGCGGAACCGTGTCGGGCAGTTTCTACAGGAACTCGGCGTGACGGTCTTCGACCCGTGGTTCAAGCCGGAAGTCCGCGGCCTGTACGAGTACGGCAAGGAAGACGACACCACCGCCGGCGCCCGGGCCGACTGGACCTTCGCGCCCGGCAAGGAAGGCGCCGCCCAGCGATCGAGCTGCGCCGAGCGGTTTTGGCCGGCGATGCATATCGATCTTCGCATGGTCGACACGAGCGATTTCGTCGTCTCTTACTGCCCCACCAACGTCTACAGCGTCGGCACGCCGCACGAGATTATCCTGGCGCGCCAGCAGCGCAAGCCGGTGCTGTTCGTCTCCCCACCCGTGAAGTTCAAGATGCTCGATGCGCTCAAGGCGCACCTTGAAAAAACCAACGACTCCACCGGCCTTGATCTGCTTGCCAAACTGCAGACCGAAGTGCCGATCAAGGAGAACCCGACGTGCGCGCCCAGCCTCTGGTATATGCCGCTCATCGGCAGCGAGCATTTCTTCGACGGCTTCGGCTTCGCGGCCTACAAGCACATTTTTAAATGGGGAGATATTCCGCTCGACGATCAGGAATCGCTTCACCCGCCCCAGCGCCCGCTGCTGCCGTTTCTTGAGAAGCTCAACGACGAGCTGCCGAAAATGTGGAGCCGCGAGTTGAAAGAATTCGTCGCCAACGACGACTGGCTCCTTTGGAAACTCACCAAGCCCGACAAGCACGGCGGCACGCACGTGTCGGAAGTGCGGGAGTGATTGAAAGCCTGAGCGGTAAATGCGAATTCGTAGCGTGAAAATCCGCTCTGCCGACCGTTAGTTGGATTCTATTTCATCGCCAGATAAGAAGTGTCCAGCCAAGTCGTTGATCGCGGCATCGGGCCGGCGTGGCCGTCGGCGAAGCCTACGTTGCCGATCTCGCCGGCATCTGGCCGGGCGCCGGCGGGCAGGGCCTGCGCGTATTCCCACGTCGTATTCCGCGGCCGACTGTGGCGATTCGCCAGCACATTCTCGTTCGTCTGGCTCACGAGTCGGCCGTCCCAGTTGCCGTCGTCGGCGGACCATTCGTCCTCGCACACGATCATCATCTTGTCGCTGCTGTGAACGATCGTTCCCAGCTTGCACACCCGCCCGAAAAAATTCTGCGAGAAACTGAAGTTGAACGTGTAACTGTACGGATACGGATCGGTCAGCACGCGGCTGCGCGCTGAAGGATCATCACTCGGGCACCGCAAAATCGCCGGCAACGGCCCGGCCAGGTACGGCGCGATCGCGCTGTCGCGCACGTTTCGGCCCTTCTGCCAGTAGACCCAATCCGCCTGCGCCGGCGCGGAAAACACCGCGCTCGCCGGGAACAGGCCGTGGTTATCGTTGGCGTAGTTCATCATCGCAAAGACGATCTGCCGCAGGTTGCTCTGGCAGACGATGGAGTTGGCCGACTCGCGCACTTTGGAGAGCGATGGCAGCAGCAGCGCGATCAACAGCGCGATGATCGCAACGACTGTCAGCAACTCAGGCAGGGTGAAACCTCTGGGACTAATACGACGTTCCATGGTGTTTCCTCATAGGTGTTACAAATTAACATATACCCCAAAAGCCCCATTTCAACAGAATAGTGCTGAAATTCGCGAATATTTGAAGGTTTAATCATCAATTCGACTTGAGCGGCAGATCGCTTTACGCGTGATTGGAGATTTCGAGTGGTCAAACACGAAGAGGGATGCCCGATCATGCGGGCCGGATGGGTGGTAGAGATGACGACGAGAAACCGGGGACGCGTACGGGCTGTCCCAACGATCTCTCGGCCGGACTAAGGGTTATGTCCGACTGCGCCCTGCGCTGGTCCATTACCGTTGGCAGGCGCCGGCGGTGCCGCGGGAACGGCTGCGAGTTGATGCTCCATGAGCTTCTCGTTGAACAGTCCCCAATGCTCGACGACCTTGCCGTTCTCGAGCCGCACGATATCGATGAAGTCGACGAAGACCGTATTGCCCGTCGGCGGCATGCCGTGGAAATCGCCCTTGTTCGTGCCGATCATGCGGGCCCGCACCACCACGCGGTCGCCCTCGGCGATCACGTCGTCGATCTTCACTTTCATGTCCGGGAAACCCTTGCGAAGATCGGTGAGGAGTTCCTTGAGGTTCGCCAGCGCCGGCACGGGTTCCTTCTGGCCGGGCATCACTTCGTGATCGAGCGCATCAGCGGCAATGAATTGGTCAGCCTGGTCGAGTTTTCCTTCGTTGAAAACCACCGCAAAAAACTTGCGAACGATGGCCTTATTCTGCTCGACCGGCGACTCCGCGTTCCCCGCCGCCAACGTCAACGCCAAAATGCACATCGCCGATAACGAGAGCATGAACGTTCGCCGCATGATGAGCCGCCGAGTGAGAACTGAGAAGATCTGTATCCGCCGAACCTAATCGCGTCCCGCCTGTTGATGACGATCGACGCCGGTCAATGCCGGTCGATGTCAGTCGTCGCCAATCGTGTCCGATCGACGCCGATCGACGCCGGTTTCAGCGATATCCTACGCAGCCGATATTTTCATTGCAACGATATCACTCCCCGCCACACCGGCGACGACCGATCGATTTCCTTGCGTCGCGCCGGCTGGCTGCTACGGCTTTTCAATCCCCAGCAGCTCCACTTCGAACACCAGTGTCGCGTTCGGTGGGATCGGCCCCTGCCCCGCCGGGCCGTAGCCGATGTTCGGCGGGCAGACCAGTCGCGATTTCCCGCCGACCTTCATCAGCTGCAGTCCTTCGGTCCACGCAGGGATGACGTGATCGAGCGGGAACGTCACCGGCTGGCCGCGATCCACCGAGCTGTCGAACTTTGTGCCGTCGATCAGCGTGCCGGTGTAGTGCACCTTGACCATATCAGTGGCCTTGGGCGATGCGCCGGTGCCTTCGGTGATTACTTCAATCTGCAACCCACTGGCGGTGGTGATCACACCCTTCTTTTTGCCGTTGGCGTCGCGGAAATCCGTGCCGAGTTTTTCGTTCTTCTCCGCCGCGTCCTTGGCGTCAGCGGCGGCCTGCTTCTGCAGGTTCATCATCGCGTCGTTGAACTCCGCCGCGGTGATCTTCGAAGGGTTGCCGTCCATGCTGTCGTGCAGACCTTTGGCGATCGAATCGACATTGAGCTTCATCCCCGCCTCCCTGATCTGCCGGCCCGCCTGGTAGCCGATGCCGTAGCTGGCATCATCGGTCGCGGAAACCGGCCGAGTCGCCGGCTGAGTCGAAGGGGCCGTCGTCGGCGACATCGGCGTCTCCGCCATCACCAGACCAGACAGGGCAAGAATCGCAACCAGTGCTAAACCGTTTTTCATCATTCGTCTTTCTCAGTTAAGGGGACAGGGCGGAAACTTTAGCCGACCTTTGCGAAAATCGCCAATCAATGGGATTGCGGATCTTGGTACTGGTGCAGTTTGATCGACACGCCGGTCGCTGTGCGACCGGATTCCAGAATCCGGTCGCACAGCGACCAGCGTGTGAGCCAAACTAAACAGTGCCCGACTTTCGGATTCCAGATTGCGAATTGAAAATCTTGCACCCGAGCTCTTTTTCGAGCACTTTTTCTTTTTGTTGACCGCCCCCGATTCTTAACCCGTGGCCCGGCCAATGCTTCGCCGATACCAGGGGTGACCCAAGGAGGTCCGAAAACGTAAGGAAAAGTACGGAAAGGGACGGAAAGGGACGGGTACGGTACACCGAGTCGCACGTTCGGAACCGCTAAGTACGTCTTCCCATCTCGCGATCGAGTCAATCGTCAAAGATCCACGCCCCGCCGGTTTTCGTGACGCGGGTCATCGCAGATGGCCGTTTTCTCCGTCCGCTCGCGCCGCTCCTCCGAACAAACCCGCCATCTCTGATGGCCCGCGAAACGAAAACCGATCACTCCAGGTCGCCGGCGATCGCGCAACCGACGACCCACCAATCTATACACCCGCCGACCGAAAAAGTCGGCTAAATTCCACGATTTTTCGGCGGATTTATCACATTGCTACAACCCATGGCCGGGCCGGGAGTTCGGCCGGGCGAGCGAATGAAGTTTCTTCCTCTCGATATTTTCCCGTGACATTCTAGACGCTTCTCTTGCGGGACTGATGCGCGCGGAATGTCGATCGTAAACCCTTCTCAATGTAGGGCAGGTTTCAACCTGCCGCTCTTGGAATTTCGACGGACACGGCAGGTTAAAACCTGCCCTACGGGATTTCCAGTTTCACGATTTACCGCTCCACGTCCGTTGACGGCGTCGGCAGCGTCGTCGGTCGATCGAAATGTGGCATGACGAACGTCGGCTGGGTTGTCGGCATGGGGACGAACGGGCCTTTGACGCTACGCATGTCGATCGGCCGCGGCGCGGGGGTTGTCTGATAAACGCCCGGCGCGCCGTCGCGGTGTTGCCATGCGTACGTCGAGCCGTAGCTCACGGCGATCGAAATGAGGCAGAGAAACATCGCGCCCAACGGCAGCAGCACCCGCCGCTGCCCCGCCGCTCGGCCGACTACAATGCCCACGATCGCCAGCACCACGCCCGCGCCCGCCACCGGCACCGCCAGCATGCCGAGGTACGGAATCCACGCCACCGCAAGGGCCACCACGCCGATCATGAACGCGATGACGCCGATCGGCGTGCTCGCGTTCGGCCGCGCGGGCGGCTGATCAGCACTTTCAAATACGCTCAAATAAAATGGATACAACGGCATCAGCGCCTTTCCGTAGTCGGCGGATTGTACCCCGGGATATTCGGAGATGAAGGATTCCCGATATCGGCTCGATTCCTGATTCAACAGTTTTGGAAATTCACGGCGAATCCAGGGCCTAGAATCAGGCTATGAAGCTCCATCGATTGACAACCCTGGCGTGCCTTGTTTTTGTGGTCAGCAGTCTCTCCTGCACCACCGCGATGAAGCCGGCCGACTTCAGCAACAAGTCGCCCCGGTTCGTGCCCGAGGAGTATTTCCTCGGCAAGACACAAGGCACCGGCATCATTTTCGACCGCGGCCGAAACGTGAAAGTCGCATTCACTGTCGATCTCGATGGCGTCGCCCACGGCGACACGTTCCAGCTCAACGAAAAACTCCGCCTCGACACCGGCGAATCGTTCGATCGCACCTACACGCTCAAAAAGGTGAACGAGCACCTCTACGACCTCACCTGCCCCGACATCAACGGCCCGGCCACCGTCGAGTCGTACGGCAATGCGATCAAACTCACCTACTCGCTTACGCAAACCATGGAAGGAAAATCCGT
Source organism: Tepidisphaerales bacterium (assembly GCA_038329865.1). Lineage (GTDB taxonomy): Bacteria > Planctomycetota > Phycisphaerae > Tepidisphaerales > Tepidisphaeraceae > JANMES01. The sequence continues at coordinate 33,667 of JBBQNK010000028.1, forward strand.
CACGCTGAGCTTCGACGACTGGATGTTCCTCCAACCCAACGGCATCGTGCTTAACCGAGCCTTCGCCACGAAGTACGGTTTCGACGCGGCCGAGGTGTTTATGAGCATCCGGAAGAACTGAGGCGGTCGGCAAACTCTGAAAAAGTGATTTCCCACTTCCGTTTCCAAATTGGCTGCGGTAGTGATCCCCTTTCCGCGCAGACCTGCTAGCATGTCCTCGTTAGGTCTGACTTCTTTCGCTTCTGGTCTTGGGTTTTCCCCCTTCTCCGCGGCTTGAGTCGCCGCTCCTCTCTCCCGGGCCTGAATATTGGCCTCTTTCATTAACCCGAAAGTAAAAGTTGGGTTCCGGCCAATACACAGGAGTTATCCCATGGCCAAGAAGTTGTATGTTGGAAATCTGAGCTACGACGTCGACAGCACCCAGTTGAACGAGATGTTCGCCGCGCACGGCACCGTGCAGAGCGCGGACATCATCTCCGATCGCGAGACCGGCCGAAGCAAAGGCTTCGGATTCGTGCAGCTCGCGACCGATGCCGAAGCTGATGCGGCGATCGCCGCCCTCAACGGCCAGGAAATGGGCGGCCGCGCCCTTACCGTCAATGAAGCCAAGCCCAAAGAACCCCGCACCGGCGGTGGTGGCGGTGGTGGTGGATACGGCGGCGGCGGTGGTGGTCGATCCAGCGGCGGCGGCGGCGGCCGATCCGGCGGCGGAAACCGCTACTAAATCGCTACTTTCAATTTAAACTCAACCCCCAGAAGGCCACGAGCAATCGTGGCCTTCTGCTTGCGCGGGGAATCAAAAAGTGGTCGGGAGTCCTTGTTTTTAAAAGACTCCCGACCCCTTTGATTTTCCCCACAGAAAAACAATGTTCGAGGGAGAGCGTTGAGTATGATCGGAAATTCTTTTCCGTACTTTTGAACTGCAGCGGTTGCATTCTCTTTAGCGTGCAAAAGTGCCTCGGCGACGGGCATAGCGTCCGGCGCAAAACTGTTTTCACTCATCAAACTCATCGCATCCAACCATCGAATTCCTTTCCGCAATTCATTATCGATGGGCAATTTATCACCCGCCAATCGTGAGTCTAGATACGAAAAACATCGAGATGCGTCATCAAATCGCGCTTCCGCGAATTCCTGAATTGAGACGAAAAACAAAATTGTATTGAAGAAGCTTTCTGCCTGAAACCGAATCTTCTTCAGCAATTGTGGAACGTCCGCACTGGCCTGGAAAAGTCCTTGCATTAATCCGCGAGCCTGACGCTGGAAATCTTGGTTTAGATTTCCTTTGAACGTCGGCTGCAGTTCGGCGTCAAAAAGAGGGATTTTACCATCGGTCGTCGGCGATTGTGTAACCTTTAAAATTGCCTCGAATCGATATCTGTTTTGTTTTTTTTGCCAAACAGTTTTGGTTAAAACAAACGATGCCGGTATGTGCCGGATTGATATTCGTCGTGCTGCGGGACTGTCTTTGAAAAGTTGATCAAGAACATGCTTAAGCTCCTTCCAATCAGCGCGATCAACTCTATGACCAATATAGCAAATCCCAAGTCGCCGGCCGCTTCCCGATCGCAAATAAGCCTCACGCCCGACAAACCAGACAATGAATGCTGTTAAGGAGAAAACCAGCGAACAGGAGATTTGGCCGAGCGGGCCGTAAGAGGACCAACGCCACAAAGTCACCGCAACGACTGCCCCGACACAGACTGAAACAGCATAACCGCCCTTACGGGATACAAATTCTTCGGGTCGAAAGATTGTGCCTGCCAAGTCACTGAACTTTGTAGTGGCTTGCTTTTCTAATTCTGAACCCGTCATGCCCGACCCATCCATGATTGGCGAACAAAAGAAAAACGGGGTCGGGCGTTTGAATTCCCGACCCCGTCTCTCATTCTATCGTCTTAGTGCGCGAGTTAGTACATCCCGCCCATGCCCCCGCCCGGAGGCCCGGCGGGCATGGGTTCCTTCTCTTCCTTGATCTCGCTGATCACCGCGTCGGTCGTCAGCAGGAGGCTGGCGATGCTGGCGGCGTTCTGCAAGGCGGTTCGCTCGACCTTGGTCGGGACGATGACGCCCATTTTGACCAGGTCGCCGTACTCGTGGGTCAGGGCGTTGTAGCCGAAGTTGGTTTCGGTGTTTTCCTTGACCTTCTGGGCGACGACGCCGCCGTCCATGCCGGCGTTTTCCACGATCTGCTTGATCGGGGCTTCGATCGCGCGGCGGACGATGTCTACGCCGACCTTCTGGTCGTCGTTGACGGCTTTGCGGCGAACGCCGTCGAGCACCTTGGCGGCTGCGCGGATGACGGCGACGCCGCCGCCCGGCAGGATGCCTTCTTCGACCGCGGCCCGGCAGGCGTGCAGGGCGTCTTCAACGCGGGCCTTCTTTTCCTTCATCGAAACTTCCGTCGCAGCGCCGACCTGGATCTGCGCCACGCCGCCGGCGAGCTTCGCCAGACGTTCCTGGAGCTTCTCGATGTCGTAGTCGCTGGTGGTGTTTTCGATCTCAGCCTTGATCTGTTCGATGCGGCCTTTGATCGCCTTCTCGCTGCCGGCGCCTTCGATGATGGTGCAGTTGTCTTTATCGATGCGGATCTTCTTGGCCTTGCCGAGCGAGACGAGTTCGACGTTCTCGAGCTTGATGCCGAGTTCTTCGAAGATCGCCTGGCCGCCGGTGACGATGGCGATGTCTTCGAGCATGCTCTTGCGGCGATCGCCAAAGCCCGGGGCCTTGACGGCCGCGACTTTGAGCACGCCGCGGAGCTTGTTCACGACCAGCGTCGCGAGGGCTTCGCCGTCGATATCTTCAGCGATGATCAGCACGGGCTTGCCGGCTTCGGCGCCCTTGGTGAGCACGGGGACGAGATCCCGAGCGGAAGAAATTTTCTTCTCGTAGATGAGGATCAGTGCGTCTTCGAGGATGGCTTCCTGCGTGGTGGTATCGGTGATGAAGTGCGGGCTGAGGTAGCCCTTGTCGAACTGCATGCCTTCGACGAGTTCGATGGTGGTTTCGAGCGACTTGCCTTCTTCGACGGTGATGACGCCGTCTTTGCCGACCTTGTCCATGGCGTCCGCGATCATCTTGCCGATCAACTCGTCCTGGTTGGCCGAGCAGGTGCCGACCTGGGCGACTTCCTTGGAGCTGCTGATCTTCTTGCTCATTTTGGAGAGTTCATCGGTGATCGCCTCAACGGCCAGGTTAATGCCGCGCTGAACCTGCGTGGCATTTGCGCCGCTGGCGATGTTCTTCATGCCTTCGCTGAAGATGGCTTCGGCGTAGACGGTGGCGGTGGTAGTGCCGTCGCCGGCGACGGAGGAGGTCTTGCTGGCCACTTCCTTCACCATTTGCGCGCCCATGTTTTCGTAAGGGTCTTCGAGTTCGATCTCCTTGGCCACGGTCACGCCGTCCTTGGTGACGGTGGGCGAGCCGAAGGATTTCTCGAGCACCACGTTGCGGCCCGACGGCCCGAGGGTAACTTTGACGGCGCGGGCGAGTTTCTTCACGCCGCGAAGAATGCTCTCGCGAGCGTCCTGATCGTATTTGATTTGTTTAGCTGCCATGGGAGGACTCCGTTTCGTTGTTTGTGATTATCTATGTCACTTGTCGGAAGTGGTGATTGGTGATTGGTCCGTGACAGAATCGAGAGGCGCTCGAAATTGTCACGCAACAATCACCAATCACCATCTCGCGGTGCCAGGTGACTTCATCAGATCGAGTTACTCGACGATCGCGAGAATATCGTCCTCGCTCATGATCATGAGTTCTTCGCCGTCGATTTTGACTTCCGTGCCGGCGTAGCTGGTGAAGATGACTTCGTCGCCTTTCTTGACGCTGAACGGGGCGAGTTCGCCGCTGTCCAGGCGTTTTCCTTCGCCGAGGCTGAGGATTTTACCGCGCTTGGGCTTTTCCTTCGCAGAGTCGGGGAGGACGATGCCGGACTTGGTTTTGGTTTCGGCTTCGAGACGCTTCACAAGAATCTTGTCGCCGAGGGGGCGTAGCTTTGCCATTCGAAACTCTCCTTCAGAGGGTACTGGTATTAGGTATTGGGTATTTGGTATTAGGTTTTCCGGACGGCGCCATTCCCACGAACGGCGTTATCCGACAAACCAAATACCCAATACCTAATACCCAACACCTAAATTATTCCGGCCACTTACTTTCGTAAAACCGCTTGAGCACGCGGGCCATCGCGTCCAGAAGCAGGTTGAAATCCACTGGTTTGCTCAGCACGCTGAATACCTGCATGCCGAGCGCTTCACGGAGCAGGTAGCTCGTCATGTCGTCGGCGACCATAATGGTCGGCGGCGCTTTGTGCATGTCGCGCATGATCTTCATCACCTGCAGCCCGCCGAGCTGCGGCATCTGGGCATCCAGCACGGCCAGGTGCACCGGCTGTTGCTCGATCACCGCCAGCGCCTCGCGGCCGGTCTTGGCGGAGACGGTCTGCACGCCTTGCGAGGCGAGCAAGGTTCGAACGGTCTTGTGCCACGATTCCTGCTCGTTGGCGAGCAGAACGGTGAAGCGATTTTGAGCGTTAAACGTCTGCACCATAGGCCGTCGGGTCGGTTCCTGCAGGTTCGGTATAACAAGCGGCGTGCCTCGGATCGGGCGACGGTGAAAAATCGGTAAAATATGGATAGATAATGAGTTATAAACGACGGAAAGCCGGCCGGGCGGGAGCGGAATCCTGCCAATCTCGACAGGCGGCTAAGATGTCCTGCCAGTGTGACAGATTCGCGATCGGACAAACGATCGGCCCGGCGCGTTGTCATGTTAGTGACTGATATTGTTTTGCTCTTCGGTCTGTCCGTGGCGCTCTCCGGTGGCACAGACATTCCTGTCTGTTACGAAGCGAGGTACGCCTCGATTCGTAGGCGGATGCGCGATGGAAGATCGGAAGAGCACCGACGGATGAATACCTACGTCCGTCACAGACAGGAATGTCTGTGCCACCAAAAACGAAGACACAGCCCATATGACGGCGTAAACTTTTTTCTCGAAAGGATGTTCCATGAAACTGCTTACCCTCGGCGCTGCCGCCCTGCTGATCGCCGGCACTGCGTCGGCTGCGAGTGCGAATGCGTTTGATGTCGACCTGAGTCTCGGCTACTCGCGCCTGCGAATCGATGGACCGGGCGCGAAAGATCTGGACAAGGACGACGGCGCGGCGATTCAGCTCGCGTTCATGGGCCCCGCCCCGCAGACGCCCAGCTTCCGATTCGGATTCGGCCTGGAGTTGTCCGGGTATCGCAATGATTTTCACGTGACGGACACCAACGGCTTCGAGCGCCACCGCTTCGATCAGATCGGCATGGTCGTGCCGGAATTGCGCATCGGCTACTACGTGCCGATCGGGCATTTCTTCATCGAGCCGAGCATCGGCGTGGGCCTGGCGATCGCGGACTACAGCACGGGGCACGTGCATCGCTACCATCACGATAACAACGACAGCTACGATGACATTGACAGCGACACCCTCCGCCTCAACGCCGCCGTTCACCCGACGCTGCAGATCGGCTACGCCAGCGACCACTGGGCGGTCGGCCTGCAGACGAGCTACCTCTACACGCATCTGCATTTCAAAGACGGCATCGGCGGCGATGTGAGCGAACTGTACGGCGGTGCGTTTTTCAGGTGGTCGTACTGAACGTCGCTGGAAGCGTTTCGCCTTTGTCCTGATCCCCGAAAATGTTCCCGTTTGATCTTGTAGAATCGCGGCCCAGAAAGCGCTGTGATGAAGAAGCGATTCAGCGAAGAGCAGATTGTGGCGATTCTGCGGGATGGGGAAGTCGGCCAGAAGACGGTCGAGCAGTTGTGCCGGGAGCACGGGGTTAGCCCGGCGACGTATTACCGCTGGAAGCGGAAGTATGCTTCGATGGCCAAGCCGGACGTGAAGCGGCTGAAGGAGCTTGAGAAGGAGAATGCGAGGCTCAAGCGTCTGCTGGCCGAGCGGGATGTTGAACTCGATGTGATGAAGGAGTTTCTGGAAAAAAAGTCCCCGCCGTGATCGAGCGACGTTCGCTGGTCGAGCTGGCGAGACGGCGAGGGATCTCGGTCTCGCGGGGATGCGTGCTGGCGGGCGTGAGCCGTCGATGGCTGGGGTATGCCGGCCGCCGACGGGACGACGGCGTGCTTGACCGGCTGATGGAATTGGCGCGCGATCATCCGCGGTACGGGTGCCGCCGGTTGTGCGTGATGCTCAGGCGCAGCGGCCGGTGGGTGAATCTGAAACGGGTTCGCCGGCAGTGCCGGGTTCACGGGCTGCTGCTGAAGCAAAAACGTCGTAGAAAGCGTCGTGGAATGGGGATCGGGGTGCCGTGCCGGGCGGAGTACCCCGGCCGGGTGTGGGCGTACGACTTCGTGGAGGACCGGACGGCGAACGGCCGGAAGCTGCGGATCCTGACGGTGGAGGACGAGTTCACGCGGGAGTGCGTGGGGATCGAAGTGGAACACCGGATGAACACGAAGTTCGTGGCGATGACGTTGCTGAAGCTGTTCCGGGAGAGAGGGGTGCCGGAGTTCATCCGGAGCGACAACGGGCCGGAGTTCGTCGCGCGGTTCCTGATGCGGGTGATGTCGATCCACGGAGTATCGGCAAGGCACATTGATCCGGGGAGTCCGTGGCAGAACGGGCACCTGGAACGGTTCAACGGAACGCTGCGGGACGAGTGCTCGAACCTGGAGACGTTCCACACCCGGGACCACGCACGGGCGTTGGTGAAGTCGTTCGGCAGGGACTACAACGAGCGTCGGCCGCACAGCGCGCTGAACTACCAGACGCCGGCGGAGTACGCAGCGAAGTGGAAGACGGAGCAGGCCGGGACGTTCCCAGCCCTGATGAAGGTCAGTTGAAACGGAGCCGCGAAACTACAGATACGAACTGGGACACGAATGGGGTCTGGACAGGCACTGGAAGACGACGACGCTGATCGCCGCCCTGGATGCCGCCGGCATCCGCTGCTCGACGGTGGTGGTCGGCGCGGTCAACGCCGACGTCTTCGAGGCGTTCGTCGGTCAGGTGCTGGTGCCGGTATTGTGTCCGGGCGACGTGGTGGTGATGGACAATCTCTCCAGCCACAAACGCCAGCGGACGCGGGAACTGATCGAATCCGCCGGGGCCGTGGCGTGGTTCCTGCCGCCGTACAGCCCGGACCTGAACCCGATCGAGAACGTCTTTGCGAAGGTGAAGCAACACCTGCGTTCCCTGGCCTGCCGGTCCCGCGAGGCGTTATGGGAGGCGATGCAGTCGGTGCTCGATCACGTCACGCAAAGCGACGCCACCAACTGCTTCAAACACTGCGGCTACTCGCTACGGTTGGAGTGAGGACGCTCTAGATCGACCATTTCGTGCCTATCCTGCCGCCGAGGTCGTGCTTTCCGATTGGCCGAGGTGGATTTGCCTTCTTGGATGGACGGTCGGGTGATAAGAGGGTTTGGCTGCGCGGCCTTCGACTGTACGAGCATTTCATTCGTCGGTGAACATGTTCAACATGACGCCGGAGGACTCGCCCGGTTAGCATGGTCCGGCTGCGTCCGCGAGTACACACTCTTCCACCGTCCCGGCGCCCGGAACTGGACGCCGCCGTCCATCACCCACACGTCCGCCGTCGGGTTTTCGGCGATGAGTGCGAACGACAGCGTCATCATGCCGCAGAGGAATGACTTGGCAAAGTTGACGAGAAAGGCCGTTACCGTCGTGCCGAAGATCAGCGCCCAGTATTTTGCGCGCGTGCCCATCAACATTTGAAGTGCGATTCGGATCATGCAGTGCTTCTCATCTGATACCTTCCGCCGTTGCCACGGGCCGGGCGACGCGCACCGTAGCGATCAACGGCACCGCCAACACCGCGCACACCGAGCCGAATAAGAAGGTGGCCATCACTGAACCGTTGAATAGTCGAACGTTCCACAGCAGCCCAGCAACCACGCTTGCCACCAGCTGGCTCATTCCGGTGACCGTGTAGAACAAACCGATCGCGCCGGCCCGTTGCGATTTCGGCACGACGTCGGCAATCAACGCCTTGGTCGCGCCCTCGGTCAGGGCTTGATACAGCCCGTAGGTTCCCAGCAGGAACCACGGTGCCGTCACCGAATTGGCGCGTGCGAATCCGAAGTAAACTGCGGCGTAAACAAGCCAGCCGGTTACCACCACCGGCTTGCGGCCGATGCGATCGGAGAGCTTGCCGAGCGGCAATGCTGCCAGAGCGTAAATGGTGTTGTACAAGGCAAACGCGAGAATCACCTGCGCAAAACTAAGACCGACTTCCTTCGACCGCAGGATCAGGAAGGAGTCGCTGCTGTTGCCGAGTGAAAAGATGGCGGCGGCGGCGATCAGATGCCAAAGCGGCCTGGGGAACGACTGAAGGATCGGCGGCGGCTTGGCGTCAGGATCCGCTGTGTGCGGAATATCTCGCACGGCAACGAACGCCAGTAGTGAACTGGCCACACCGGGGACCAACGCGACGAAAAACAGCCATTGAAGCGGAACGTTCGGCTTGAGGAAGATGATCAGGAGCGCCAGCAGCGGCCCGAGCACGGCACCGCACGTGTCCATCGCGCGGTGCAGGCCGAACGCCACGCCGCGGTGCTCCGGCTCGGTCGAATCTGCGATCAGGGCATCGCGCGCCGACGTGCGGATCGACTTGCCCAACCGGTCGGCGGATCGGCCGAGCAGGAAAACGGGCCAGCCGCCAACCGTTGGGGCAAGTCCCATGAGCGGCTTGCTCAGCGCCGAGATCGTGTAGCCCGCCGTGATGAACGGCTTGCGGCGGCGGAACCGGTCGGACAATGTTCCCGCGAACCATCGCAGTACGCTGCTGCCACCTTCGGCGATTCCATCGATCAATCCGAGAACGGCCGGTGATGCGCCTAACGTGCCGACCACAAATAACGGGATAATCGGGTAGAGCATTTCCGACGCGACATCGGTGAAAAAGCTCACCCAGCCGAGAATAACGACGTTTCGAGTCACACCTCGAATCTTGAGTCGCATCTATATCCCTGAAAAGATGACGGTACGGAGGTCAGAGGCGATTCCTAGTTTCGCTAGAACCAAGGCTGCAACAAAGCAGCCTGTCCGGATAATTCTTGATCATGGCCTCGCTGGAGGGCTATAGTGAGTCTTAGTGACCTTATCCAAACGGCTCAATTTGTCTGTACTCCTTTTGACTTGGATGATAGCCGGGCCGACTGTGTGCTGCTTTTCTATGTCAGTTGGAGCGGCGCGGGAATCGGGTTTGGTTGCCGGTGAAAAAGTTTGCTGCGGGAAGAGCCAGACGCCATCGAACCCCGCAAAAGACTCTAAACAACCAGGTTGTTCGGCGTGCCAGGCCATGAATCAGGTGGCCAGCGAGTTGCAGCAATCAGCCGGATGGGATTCGGTTCACTACCTGGCGATTGATTCTTCACCTGTTTTTTTACTCTCCATGATCTCGGCCCCACGCATTGCGCTGGTGGACGGTGATACCGAGCAAGTGCCCATCCTGTCCGATCTTTTCCATCAAAGCTGCTTGCTGACATTGTAATCCATATCCCAACCGTATCCGCTCGAACGCGGGCGGGATGTGTTTGCGCCGGGCCGCGCGCTAGTCGCCCCGGCGGTGATGATTTGAAGTCATCCGTTTTGGATATGGATCATGCAAATCCGAAAACTGTTAAGCCTGAAATCGGCGGGTCTTCTCGGCTTATTTCTTTTGGTGCCAGGTTGCGTCTTAGCGCCGAAAGAGGCGGATCAGGAGCGCGACCGCGTGAAGTCAGCCGGCCTGCCCTACGAAAAGCCGTTTGAAAAGCGTTCGCTGCCGGAGCTGCCGGCCGATCCGGCGGCGATCGATATCCTGCATCGCGGGTTGCTGGCGGACGGCGAACTCGAGACGGCGTACTTCCAGTGGGCGGCCGCGCTCGCGAGGATCAATCAGGCCGGCGCGTATCCGAACACGCCGGTGTCGGTCGGCTTCCAGCAGATGCTGGATAAAGGCCGAATCAAGTCGTTCGATCAAACGAGCATCTCCGTGTCGCCGGATGCGATGGAGAACCTGGCGTTCCCGACCAAGACCGCCAAGGCCGGCGCGATTGCGACAGACATGGCGCGGGCGGCCGGGAAGCAGTTCTTAGCCGTCAAGTTGAATAGCCAGAAGCGGCTGCTGCAGGCGTGGTTCGACTACGTGCTGCTGTCTGAAAAAATCCGTATCCAGCAACAAAACATCGCGCTGCTGCGGATGGTGCAGCAAACCACGAGCAGCCGACTGCAGGCAGGCGCGATGCCGTCGGAACTGCTCAAGGCTGATGTCGAAGTGAAGCTGGCCGACGATGCGCTGGCGTCGATGCAGTCCGAACTGGTTCAGCAGAGGGCCCGATTGAATAGCATGCTCGCGCGACCGGCCGATGCGCCGTTAGCTGCTCCCGCCGAGTTGCCTGCTCCGCGAAAGATTCCCGCCGACGATGCCGCCCTCTTGGCCGCCGCCGGGCGCGACAATCCTGAGTTACTGGCGTTGTCACATGAGATGGCCGGCAAGGAAAACGCGATCGAGCTGGCGCGGATGCAGTACATCCCCGACTTCAATCCTTCGTTCGGCATAACGGGGAGCAAGATCCAGATGGTCGGCCTGGGCATCTCGCTGCCAACAGTGTATCCGCGGATACAGGGCATGATCGCCGAGGCACGGGCCGATCTGGGCGCGGCGCAAGCAACGCTCAGGCAGAAGCGTCAGGACACGGTCGCGGAGCTGGTGGCCGCGCTGGCGATGATGCGCAACAGCGAACGTCAGGCCGCCGTTTTTTCGCAAGACATCGTGCCGCTCGCACAGCGGGTGGTCGACAGCATCCAACGCAGCTATGCGGCCGGGACGGCCAGCTATCTGGAGTTGATCGACGCCCAGCGAATGCTCCTCGATTCCCGCCTGATGCTATCTGAAGCCACGACGGCAAGAGAGAAAAGCCTGGCCGAAGTCGAAGCACTCGCCGGCTTCGATGTCGAAACATTAGCGCAACACCCTTCCACCATGCCGGCCACTCAACCCGCGCAGGAGTTTCATCATGAATGAGCAACAACCGACATCAAGTCACAAGCTAATCCGACGAACCGGCGCACTGGTTCTACTGGGCGGCGCGTTCGGTGCAGGAGTGATATTCCGCGAGCCGCTCGTGCGCATGTTTTCTTCGAAGGCGCAAATGGCGGATAAGAAGGACGCGGCTCATCAGCAACTTTGGACTTGCAGCATGCACCCGCAGGTGATCCAGGATCATCCGGGCTTCTGCCCGATCTGCCACATGACGTTGACGCCGCTGTCGGCCGGTCTGCACGCGGCGACTCACGCATCCCAAGTCGCGGCAACCGGCACGGTGGTGATCGACCCGGTCGTGGTGCAGCGCATGGGCGTTCGCGTGGCGACGGCGGAGGTTCGCAAGTTGACGCGGACGATCCGACTGGTCGGCGAGCTGACGGAGCCGGAGCCGGACCACGTGGACGTCAACCTGCGCGTCAGCGGATGGATCGACAAGTTGTACGCCGACTCCGACGGCAAGGCCGTGCTGAAAGGCGAGCCGCTGTTCGATCTTTACAGCCCCGAGCTGACCGTCGCGGTCGATGAACTCATCGCCGGCCGGAAGCAGAAGGAAAGCTCAAAAGACGCTTCGGCCGACGGGTTCTACCAAGCCACGCGCGCGAAGATTTCGCGGATGGGGCTGGGCGATCAGCAGATTGATGAGCTGGCGAAGCTGGATGCTGCGCCCAAGGCGATCAGCATTCTCAGCCCGGCCACGGGGCACGTCACCGCCAAGACCGTCATTGCTGGATCAGCTGTGAAAGCCGGCGATGCGGTCATGAAGATCGCAGACCGATCCACGATGTGGATCGAGCTGCAAGTTTATGAACAGGATTTGCCGTACATCAAAGTCGGACAGGACGTGAGCGTCAGCGTTACCGCCACGCCCGGCCAAACCTATGCGGGCAAGATCAGCTTCGTCTACCCGCACCTGGACATGATGACCCGGACCCTTCGCGTGCGGCTGACGGTGCCGAACCCCCAGCACAATCTGCACGAAGGCATGTACGCCTCGGCCGAGATCGCCGCGGTGCTGCCGGAGGAGACAGTCGTCATCCCCAGCGAAGCGATCATCGACACTGGCACCAGGCAATTCACATTCCTCTGGCTCGGCGAGGGCAAATTCGAGCCTCGTACTCTCACGATCGGCGCTTCCGACGGTCACGGCGATACGCAGGTGTTGGCGGGCCTGAAGACCGGCGATCGAGTCGTCACCAGTGGGCAATTCCTGATCGACGCCGAGAGCCGAACGCAGGAGGCGATCCAGAAACTCCTCTCCGATCGGTTGGCGGAGCCTTCAGTTCAAAAGTGAGTTTGGGTCGATCGGCGTTGGAAAGAATTTTTTGAATCGGACACGTTCATGATCGCAAAACTGATCGCATTTTCAATTCGCAATCGCTTCCTGGTGCTGCTGCTCACCGTGATGCTGATCGGCAGCAGCATCTGGGCGACGCGGCAGATCCGCCTCGATGCGATCCCCGATTTGTCTGACGTGCAGGTCATCGTCGTCACCGATTTTGCCGGCCAGAATCCGCAGGTGGTGGACGATCAGGTCACCTATCCCCTTGCGACAGCCATGCTCTCCGTACCGGGCTCCACCGTGGTGCGCGGGTACAGTATGTTCGGCATTTCGTTCGTCTATGTACTGTTTGAAGACGGGACGGACATTTACTGGGCGCGCAGCCGAGTGCTGGAATACTTGAACTTCGCCCGCGATCGTCTGCCGGCCGGCGTTCAGCCGAAATTGGGGCCGGACGCGACCGGCGTAGGCTGGGTGTTTCAGTACGTGCTCTATCCCGGCTACTACTCGCCGGACTATCCGGACGGATTGTGGCACGACGAAAAGAATGACAAGTGGTATGCCCACGCCGGCGATGCGCCCGGGCTGAAATTCGTGCGCGCCTTCGACAAGCCCGGCCTTTGCCCGATCACCGGCAAGCCGCTACTTCCAGCGAATCAGGATCTGTCCGATCTCCGCAGCCTGCAGGATTGGTACCTCACCTATCCGCTCACCGCGATCGACGGTGTTTCAGAGGTCGCGCCCATCGGCGGATTCGTACGGCAATACCAGGTCGTGCTCGATCCCACTCGCCTGCTCGCCTACAAGATGCCGCTGAAAGAAATCGTCGCCGCGATCCAACGCTCCAACAACGACGTCGGCGGTTCGGTGATCGAGATGTCGGAGATGGAATACATGGTCCGCAGTCGCGGGTATCTGCGCGGATTGAGCGATATCGCCAAGATCGTCGTCGGCACGGGCGAGAACGGCGTGCCGATCACGCTCGACCAGATCGCCACCCTGCAGATCGGCGGCGACATGCGGCGAGGCGTGGGCGACTACAACGGTGAAGGCGAAGCCGTGGGCGGCGTGGTCATCGCGCGCTTCGGCGAAAATGCGTACCAAGTCATCAAGGACACCAAGTCCAAGCTCGCAGAGCTCGAAAAGGGCCTGCCCCCCGGCGTGACGATCAAAACTACCTACGACCGATCGGAACTCATCCAGCGATCGATCCATACGCTAAGCCACACGCTGATAGAAGAAATCGTCGTTGTCGGTTTGGTTTGCATCTTGTTTTTACTGCATGCACGCAGCGAACTGGTGGCGGTGTTCGTAGTGCCTTCGAGCGTGCTGGTCAGCCTGCTGATGATGCACCTGCTCGGCATCAACGCGAACATCATGAGCCTGGGCGGAATCGCGATCGCCATCGGCGTCGTGGTCGATTCGGCCATCGTCATGGTCGAAAATGCGCACAAACATCTCGACCGCGAAGAAGATCGCGTTCATGCCGGTCTACCCGCGACGCCGCGCGGCCAAGTCATTCTCGCGGCTGCATCGGAAGTCGGGCCGAGCCTGTTTTTCAGTCTGCTGATCATTACGGTGAGCTTCCTGCCGGTTTTCGTGCTCGGCGGCGAGAGCGGGCGATTGTTCAAGCCGCTCGCATTCACCAAAACCTTCGCGATGGCGGCGGCGGCGATTCTCTCGGTCACGATTATTCCGGTGTTGATGTACTACTTCATCACGCCGCGCGTGCTGCCCAAGGCGTGGGGATGGAAGCGCAACCTGCTGCTTACTCTGGCGGCCATGTTCGTGCCGGCTGTTGCCATTCTGCTGCTCGCGAATCGATCGGACGATCTCTACGCCTACCGCTGGTGGATCGCCGGCGGCTGGGCGCTGCTTGCGGGCATGCTGCTGGTGCCGCAGAAGATCATTCACGAAGACCGCAGCCCGATCAGTTGGCTGCTGCAGAAAATTTACGAGCCGTTCTTCCAGGCGTCGATGCGACACCCATTTCTTGTCGTCGGGATCGCATTGATCGCGCTCTCATCGAGTTGGTATCCGATCACGCACATCGGCACGGAGTTCATGCCGTCGCTTGACGAAGGCGACCTGCTTTACATGCCCACTACCGACCCGAACATCAGCATCACCAAGAGTAAGGAGTTGCTGCAGCAGACCGACAAGCTGATCGCGACCTTTCCAGAAGTGCAAAGCGTTCACGGCAAGATCGGCCGAGCTGAAACCGCTACCGATCCGGCTCCGCTCTCGATGATGGAAACGGTTATCCAACTCAAGGCCGATCGATCTCAATGGCGGCAGCGGCCGGTCGGTTATTTCTTCAGCGGCTGGTCGGAGTGGTTGAAATGGCCGTTCACGAAAACCTTCTGGCCGGAGAGTCGGCCTATCACCGTGGCGGAACTGAAGTTCGGCTGGGCCGACCCGGATGGGACGAATCATCCTGGTTTAAACGACGTGGTGAAGTTGCCCGGCGTCGCCAATGCCTGGCCGTATCCGATCGAAAACCGATTGAACATGCTCTCGACCGGCATTAAGACGCCGGTGGGCCTCAAAATCATGGGCGACGACCTGGAAACGCTCAGCCGCCTCGCCGAGCAGGCGGCCGTCGCTGTCCGGCAAGTGCCCGGCACGCTCAGTGTCTATTCCGAACGCACGGTCGGCGGCTACTACCTCGACATCGACGTTCGCCGACTTGAGGCCGCCCGCTACGGCCTGACCGTCGGCGACGTTCAGGACGTGATCCAAACCGCCATCGGTGGGATGAACGTCACGACGACCGTCGAAGGCCTTAAGCGCTTCCCGCTGAACGTCCGTTACGCCCGCGAGTTGCGCGACGACCCGGATAAGATGAAGAGCATTCTGGTCACCACACCCAAGGGTGTGCAGATTCCACTGGGACAATTGGCGGACATCCGAATCAACCCCGGCCCGCCGATGATCCGCAGCGAGAACGCGCAGCGCACCGCATGGATCTATGTAGACGTCGCCAACCGCGACCTGGGCGGATACATCCGCGACGCCCGTGCCGCGATCGCCAGCGACTTGAAGCTGCCCGCCGGTTATACCGTCGTCTTCTCAGGGCAGTTTGAGTTCTGGGAAAAGACTCTTCCGCGCCTATATGCGGCCGGGACGATCGCGCTCATCGTCATCATTCTCCTACTCTACGCCGGTACTCAAAGCTGGTTCCGTGTGGCTGTGGTCATGCTGGCGGTGCCGTTTAGCTTGATCGGGGCTTTCTGGTTCCTTTGGATACTCGGCTACAACCTGAGCCTTGCCGTGGTGATCGGAATCATTGCGCTGGCCGGGCTCGATGCGGAAACCGGCATCGTGATGCTGCTGTATCTCGACGCCAGCTACGAACGCTTCGCCAAGGAAGGCAGATTGAAGACGCAAGTTGATCTCCTGCATGCCATTCACGACGGCGCGGTCAAGCGAATCCGCCCGAAGATGATGACCGTCGCCGCCGCCTTCATCGGCCTCGTGCCACTGCTCTGGGCGCAAGGCACTGGGGCTGACGTCATGCGCCGGCTGGCCGCACCCATGATCGGCGGATTGCTCATCAGCTTCATCATGGAATTGATCGTCTACCCGGTGATTTTCCGGCTGGCCATGGCAAGGCGATTACCGGCGGATGTGACATTGATCGAGGCGACGGGATGAGGTCTTAGTGCACATGTCCCACTTCCCGTCCCTGCGCTCATTGCCGAGCCGCCAAGGCGCTCGCCCGTGAGCATTTTGATAATCGGCAAGTGCTCGGAAGCATGCTTGAGCGATGGATATGATCGATTTAGTAACGTCGAAAAAGGCCCGATAATGAAGGGGGTTCGAGGCTCAAGCCCTCCGAGCAATGGAGATGGTATATTGCTGTTGGATTTGATTCATCACCCCCCAACTTCCGCGCCGGCACCGGCCATCCGTGGCCGGACGCGCGGATTCACCATCATCGAGTTGCTTGTAGTGATGGCCATCATCGTGGTGCTGGTTGGAATAATGCTCGCCGTCGTCCGGAAGACGCGCACGTCGGCTGAGTCGCTGCAGTGCCTTTCCAATCTTCGGCAGATCACGACCGGCCTGCGCATGTGGGCGGGTGATAACGGCAACCGTTTCCCCGATCCCGGCGCCGTCGGCGTGTCGTGGGAATCGATGCTCGATAAATACCTCACCAACAAGCGCCTCTTTTATTGCCCTGCCGACAGCGAGCTCTCGCCGACGATCGGCTCCAGCTACGACTGGCGCGACACCGGCGATCCCGAAACCACCATCGCCGGCAAGTTGATGACCGATGCTCATCGCAACATCGTGCTGACGATGGAAGCCCTGCCGGGTTGGCATTCACCGCGAAAGATGAACGTCGGACGCCTCGATGGATCGTGTTGTACAGAAAATGATCGGGACGCAATTGCCGACCTGCTCAAGCCGCTTCACAACTAATGGTTGGAGATCAGCCCGTGAGAATTCTTGTTGCCGAAGACCATCCGACACTCGCCCGCTCACTCGCGCAGGGCCTGCGCGACGAAGGCTACGTCGTCGACCTGACGCTAGACGGCCTCGAGGCCGAGCACCTGGCGATGACCGAGTCGTACGACTGCGCCGTGCTCGATGTCATGCTGCCCGGGAAGGAAGGATGGGATGTCCTGGCGAAAATGCGCAGCGCCAGGATCTCCACACCCGTGCTCCTGCTGACCGCACGCGACGCCGTCGCCGATCGCGTGAACGGCCTGAACCGCGGGGCCGATGACT
Source organism: Tepidisphaerales bacterium (assembly GCA_038329865.1). GTDB lineage: Bacteria > Planctomycetota > Phycisphaerae > Tepidisphaerales > Tepidisphaeraceae > JANMES01. The sequence continues at coordinate 50,740 of JBBQNK010000028.1, forward strand.
ACCTCGTCAAACCCTTTGCCTGGGAAGAACTGGTAGCGCGCGTGCAGGCACTGATCCGGCGTAACCACGGCAAAATCAATTCCGCGCTGATGATCGGCGACCTGGAAATCGACACCTCCACCAAGAGCGTTCGACGCGGGGGGCAAAACATCAAGCTCACCGCGCGCGAATTTGCCCTCCTGCAATACCTCGCGCTACGGATGGGCGAAGTCGTTTCGCGGACCGACATCTGGGAACACCTGTACGATCAGGAAGATGAAAACAGCAGCAACGTGGTCGACGTTTACATCGGCTACCTGCGCAACAAGATCGACCGGCCGTTCGGCACGCATTCGATCCAGACGCGCCGCGGGCACGGGTACCTGTTGGCCGCTGACTCGCTTGTGCCCGGGTCTTCCATTGCAGGAGAACAACCGGGATGACGCGTCGGATCGCGCTGGCCATCCTCGCTACCACCTGGATCTCCCTGATCGTCACGGGCGTTGGGATCTACCTGGCCACGCGCTACGCGCTGCTGACCGATCTGGACGAGACGATCGTGGCCCGCGCGATGGCGCTGCCCGAGGCAGCGGGAACGAGCGGCGGCAGTGCAAGCGCACACGAGGACGACCGGTACGTCGTCCGAAACGCCATCGGCCAAACGCTCGGTCGGCCCTCCACGACCAGCGGACCGACCACACCAGTCATCCTCAATCGCGTTTTCGTCACGCTCGCCGACGACAGGCGATTGCGGACGATCACGCTGTCGGTCGACGCCCCCGCCGCTGCCGGTCGGCCCGTCGGCGTGACCACCATCACTTACAGCTCCTCGGCCGAGCATTTCGACCGGCTTCTCAATCAGCTCATCATCTGGCTGATCGTCATCGCGCTCCTCGCCGGTGTTTGCGCCGCGGCGGCGGCGGTTTACGTTTCCCGTTACGCGCTGCGGCCGCTGCTCAAGACCGCAGAACTCATCGGCGAGATCGACGAAAGCAAACTCGATCGCCGTATCGACCTCACCACCCTGCCGCCGGAGCTCGGCCCGATGGCGCAGCGGCTCAACGAGATGCTCGCCCGCATGGAAAGCGCCTTCGATCAGCGCACGCGCTTCCTCGCCGACGCTTCGCACGAACTCCGCACGCCCATCGCCTCGCTGATGACGACCATCGAAGTCGCCCTCCGCCGCCCGCGCGATGCATCGGCCCTGACGGAAATTCTCGACAGCTGCCTGTCCGACACGCGGGCCATGCGGTCGCTGGTCGAACGACTGATGCAGCAGGTTCGCAGCGAGTTGCCGTCGCCGATCGAGGCGACTCAATCGTTTGACGCGGTGGCATTTTTCAACGACTGCGTCGGCACGGTCCGGCGAACGCACCTCGACAAGGAGATCGAGCTGCAGTGTCATCTCCCGGCCGAGCTCCACCTTCACACCGAGCAGGACCGCCTGCGCGGCGTGGTCATCAACCTGCTGTCGAACGCGATCGAATACACGCCAGCCGGCGGATCGGTGGAACTGAGCTGCGAAGTGAATCATGAGCTGGTTATCGCCGTCTCCGATACCGGCCCGGGCATGGCGCCGGAGCTGCTCGAGCACTTGTTCGAGCCTTTCGTAAGAGGCGATCAACCGCGCGGCTCGGCCTGTGGGCACCTGGGGCTCGGCTTGTCGATTGTGCGGGGCCATGTTCGCGCTCTGGGCGGTCGATGTGAGGTTAATAGCGTGCTGGGAGCGGGCACAACCTTTCGGATTTCCTTACCCAGTTTATTGATTGTTCCAATCTTAGAAGGGGCGGGAATTCAATGATTTCATTCATCAAATTCTCATATCCTACCCTTAAGATGCCAACTCAACGGGTCGGGAACTTTGGCACATCCGCTGACACTAGAGTGAAAAACCGGCGCTTCTTCATCCTCTTCTGCGCACTATCGCTGCTCTGCGTGTGCGCTCTTCCTGCGCCGGCCAAGCCGGGCGGGCCTCCGGGCACAAACGGGTCGTACACTCTCATTTTCGCCGGGCAGTTTACGGGCGACGGCCATGCAGCCGTCGGTGCAAATTCCGTCGCGGTGATCCAGGGCAACGTGACCGACGCAACAACCGGCGCCACCGGCAAGTTCAAGGCGAACAACCTTGCCCTCGACGACGGGCACTTCACCGGCACCGGAACCGTCATGGGAATTCCTGTCACGATCACCGGCCGTGTCGAAGCCGCCGACGGCAAAACGATTCTCGTCCCGCGCATCATTTGCACCTTCTCGACCGCCGCCGGAGCGGGCGGGCGAATCGTAGGCGAAAAATAATCCGCCGACGATTCGACTCGGGTATTCCTTCAAATTGAGCGGGTTGGATTTGCTGCAGTTGATTGGAGTGATTCGCTTCGACTCGAGTCTAGAGTTTCGGGCCCGATCTCAACTAACCTTCAACTGATCCGGGATCGTCCCAGCCTTCTCAGGCTCCCACTTCGCTGTGAAATCTGCCGTCGTCTGGCAATAGCCGTTGAGCACCAGCAATGTCACCGGATCGTCGGCCGCGCCGGGTAACCGCACGAACCGCTGACCCGGCGACCTGCCCAGCTATTTTCTTAGAAACGAACCTGACGCCTGAAATCACAAAACTGCCTGGGCAGCAGCCAATGGCTGGCTTTGATGCCACGAAACTACTCCCGGGACCCGATCGCGCCGGGTTTTCCGGGACAACCCAGGCGGAACCCGAGAATCACTCCTTCAGTCGGCTACGCCGGCCGTGCTGCAATCGAGCGAGCATCTCCATCTTCCGACTGATCATCCGCACCACGGTGTTTTCGTACCCCAGAAGCAGTTCCAGCTTTTCGAGGAATTCCAGGCGTCGCCCATTTTTACGTTCTGATCTTTTAAACTTCTCGATTTTTGCATTGTTAAAAGTGTGATTGCTCTGGTGCAGTTCCAACGCGCTGCCGACCAGCATCGCCCGCTGCTCGCGGTCCGCCGCGGAGAGGATCATCCCCCCGTTCAGCACCGCGGCGACCGTCTCCGCGATGACGGCCTTGACCAACGTGGGCCGAATCCGGTCGGTGAAAGCAAGCTCATCGATCATTTGGTTGGAAACATCGTCTCCTGCCTTTGCACACGCTTTGGTATTTTCCGAATTTTGAAGCAAGACGACGGCTCGGTCTTGAATTAACACAACCAATCGCTGTGTTTCTTTGGCGGTGTACGATGGCATATTCCCGTGCTTAACGCCGTCGATGGCCGATTCAAGGAGCGATGTGGTGCGATCGCGGTCAGCCGGGTGGTCGAAATCGCAACGATCGCCGGTGGTGGACGCGAGGGCGGCCATGTCACTTTCCTGAAGCCGCTTGATCCGGCACAACTGGATGTAGTCGTAGGCGAGGTTATCGACCAGTAAACACTGTGAGGCGGTCCGTGGCCGGAACTCCGTTCTTAGGCCGTCAAGATTATGGTCGAAATCCTGGTCTTTCTGGCGATAGTCGGCGACGGGACGAAACTTGAAAGCCAGCAGACCGTGGCTGACCGCATTGGCGCTGGATGCGGCCTAGCCGCCTTCGGCCTTCGGGCCTCTGCTTTTCGATCCATTCCTTCGAGATGCTGCGATCTAGGCTGCGGTGCGTGGTTTCTTCGCTGGGCCCGGAACGATGAAATCCATCCGGGCGACACTCGCGGTGCCCCCACTGCTTTCCAGTTCTGATATCCGATTTAATGCAACCATGCTTTTCAATCCCGGCAAATAGACCAGCCTGTCGCGCACTCCATTGAGGTACGCGATGCACTTCATGCCTTCTTAATTCCGTGCCGATTTTGCTACTTTGGTATGCCACGTTCTGCCAGGGATTCAAGCATAAAGTGAGGTTTTCGAAAAATATCTGCAACGTCTATGAGGGATATGTAGAACGCGTCTTCTTTGCAGGCGCGAAGTCGCCGATCGCGATCCTTTTTGTGCGAGCATCCACTAAATATAACTAATCGGCTGCGAAGAAGATGACGAACTTGATTCGGCCAGACCTAAACGGGCAATCATGCGTGAGTCGTAGCCAGTTAGCTGTAAGGGATCCAGCGAATGTTCCGAATGAGGCTCAGAAGCTGCTCTTAGATATGTGCATGCAACACCGTTCGGTGTTTCAAACGGCAGGCATTGAATGAGCAGCCCGAACGTACTCGAATATTTTTTTTCTCTGAACGGATTTTATAGGAGGGAATGTTAATTCTCGATTGTAAATTGATTCGTCTAGGGGGCACTTTGAACTCGCACCGAGGAGGCCTTATGTCGGGAAAGTTTTTCGAGATTCTCGAACAGCGTCAGTTTCTATCTGTTTCCGCGATGAATGCGGAATTTGCCGGTGTTCATCCGTCGGCACGCTCGGCGACAGTCGTCGCCCGAGAAGTCGGCGAGCACGAAGGAAATTCTGCCCGTCGATCGCATGGGCAAGGAGAACGACCCAGTGGAAGATCCGGTGAACACGAACACGGATCCGACGATAATTCGCGAGGCGACGACGACAACGAAGACGGCAAGGGCAGCAGCGGTAGCGGCGGCGGTACGATAACCGCAAACCAGGCCCCGAGCTTTACGGCCGGGCCTGATCAGTCCGTGGCGCAGGACGCAGGCGCCCAAACCATCAGCAACTGGGCGAAGAACATCTCTGCCGGACCTGCAAGCGAAGCCTCGCAATCGCTGACGTTCCTCATCACGACCAACAATGATGCACTGTTCGCAGTCAAGCCGGTCGTTGGCGTGGGCGGCACATTGACCTTTACGGCCGCCAATGGGGCGACCGGATCTGCCACCGTTACCGTATCCCTTCAGGATAGCGGCGGCACCGTAAACGGCGGCGTGGATACCTCGGCCCCACAGACATTTACGATCGACGTCACTCCGGCCTCCGCCGCCGTGAACCAGGCACCGAGCTTTACCGAAGGGCCCGCTCAAACCGTTCCGCAGGATTCGGGTGCTAAAACCATCAGTAGTTGGGCGACGAACATCTCGCCCGGCCCGGCCAGCGAGTCGGGACAGTCGCTGACCTTCTCAACCAGCACGAGCAATGACGCGTTGTTCGTCACCAAGCCGGCGATTGCGGCCGATGGAACGCTCACGTATGCCACCGCGCCTGGAGTGGTTGGATCTGCTACGATCACAGTGGTGCTAAAAGACAGCGGCGGGACCGCAAACGGCGGTATGGACACTTCCGCACCCCAAACGTTCACGATTAATGTCACACCGGCTTCGGTGGTGGTGAATCAGGCGCCGACCTTTACGGCCGGGCCGAATCAGAGCGTTTCGCAGGACTCGGGCGCCCAAACGGTCAGCAAGTGGGCGAAGAATATCTCCGCCGGCCCCGCGAGCGAGTCGGGCCAGACGCTGACATTCTCGGTCACCACGAGTAACGACGCGCTGTTTTCCGTCAAACCGTCGATCGCAGCCGACGGAACGCTCAAGTGCACGCCCGCCGCCGGCGCGACGGGGTCGGCGACCGTCACTGTGCTCCTGAAAGACAGCGGCGGCACGGCGAACGGCGGGGTCGATACCTCGGCTGCCCAGACGTTCACCATCACGGTGAACCCGGTGGTGGCGACGATCCCAAGCCTGGTCGGCACTTTTAACGGGAAACTGGTGATACCGGCCGTCGGTCACAACAAGACCGCGGTGCTGAACATCACCACCCAAGCCGCCGACGGGACCTTCAGCGGCACGATGACGTCGAGCTCGGTCTCGGTCGTCATCACCGGCAAGGTGGCTGCTGACGGGACGTTTACGATGTCGCTCGACATCCCGCCGGGCACACCGCACTCGGGTGGATCGCTCAGCGGGACGGGCACCGGCTCGGTGGTTGCCGCCGGGTTGCCGATGCCGATCACGCTTAACTTCTCCGGAATCCCCGGCACGTTGACCGTGACCAAGGCGTAGCCAGCCGTTCGCTACATTGACAGCCAATGCCCGCCGGACTCTGTTCGGCGGGCATTGTTGTTTATGTCGCTGATCGACCGCTTGAGTTGAAAGATCGAATTCTATTTTTTCGCCGGCTTCTTGGTCGGGGCGTTTGGCGGCGTATTGATGGGTGCGTTGGTCGGTGTCTTTGCCGGTGCTTTGACTTGAGTCACGACATCTTCGGCGCGTCCGCGAGAGTGACAACTGTAGCACGCGGCGCTTGTATAGACGTAATTACGAACGTCCCTGTGTCTTGGATCGGTATTGGCTTGTGTATGCGTATGACAATCGATGCAGGTAAAGACCGCCGGCGTTGCGGCGTTCGGGTGGCAGCTGATGCACGAAAGCTTGTGCGGGCCTGACGAGATCGGAAACGCCGTGTGCGCGAAGGTCGCGTTGAGCCACGTGGTTGTACCGTGACAGGTTGCACAGTCGGTGCCGAAACCAGCCGTCGCGTGATTGGGGTTGGTCGTCGCCTGGTATTTTCCTAAATGACAACTAACGCAGTTGGTGGACAACCCAGTAAACACGCCGTTGGCATGGCAGTTCGTGCATGAAAGACCGGCGTGTCCGTTGGTAAGCGGGAAGGTGGCTGGGTGATTGAACTTTGCGCCCGTCCACTGGTTGGTGCTGTGACATTGTTTGCAGTCGGTGCCGAAACCGGCTGTCGTGTGATTGGGATTCTTCGTCGCCTGGAAGTTGCTCAAATGACAGGCGACGCAGCTGTTTGTCAGGCCGGTAAAGACATTGTTCCGGTGGCAATCCGAACATTTCCTGCCCGCGTGCCCGCCGGTGAGCGGGAAGGCGGCGGTGTGTTTGAACCGCGCGCTTTGCCAGGACGTAGTGGAATGGCACGTCGCACATGCGGTGCTGAAGCCGGCCAGCGTGTGATTCGGATTCGTCGTGGTTGTGTACAACTGCAGATGGCAGCTGGCGCAGTCGGTTGAAAGGCCCTTGAATGATCCATTGGTGTGGCAGGTGTTGCACGAGACGCCCGCATGACCGGCCGTCAGCGGGAACGACGACGGGTGATTGAACTTTGCCGGCTTCCAGGCGACGGGTGTGTGGCATCGCTGGCAATTGTCGATCCAACCCTGCGCCGCATGGTCTGGCGATTTGGCTTTGGCCAGATCGGATTGGTGGCACGTAAGGCAGGAAGTGTCGGCTCCTTCAAAGTTTCCGACCTGCGCGCCCTTGTGACAGGCGAAGCAAGCCGTGCCCGCATGAGCGCCCACCAGCGGGAACCGCGTGCGATTGTGCTTGGCGATCTGTTCGACCGGCCGCCACGATCGCTCGTCGTGGCAGTCGGAACACAACTGGCCGAGCTTGTTGCGGTGAACATCGATATGGCAGCCGGCACACCCTTTGGCGACGAAGATTTGCGCAGGGCCGCGATCGTTGTGACACATCAGGCACTGCGCTTGTTGGTGGGCGCCGCGCAGCGGGAATTTGGTCAGCCGATCGTGATCATACGTGAAATCTTTCTTGATCTGCGTCCAGTTCGATCCGGTGTGGCAGATCGTGCAGTCCCCGGGGAATTTATCGTGAGGAACCACCGGCCCGAAGGACTTGTTCCACCCCTGGCGCTGCGGCGCGAACAGCGCATTGCACGACACGAGCATGCCGACGGTCAGGAGCACAATCGCTCCGCAGAGCTTGGCCTTGGTCGATCGAAATAAACCGTGACGGATTGTCATCCTGAGCCTTAGAATCGGTACTCCAGGAAAGTGCCAAGTCGGTACGCGTCGTCGACGTCGCCGAAGTATTTGTCGCCCGTGATACTGATGTACCAATCGCCGAACTGATAGCCGACGCCGCCGCGAATGGTCTGCCGTGTAAAGTAGTCTGAGCTGCTCACCTGGCCGATCGCAGTATACCGGTAATATTCGTACCCGACGAAAATCTGGAAATCGCCCGTGTGCGGCCTCAGCTCGGTGCGGAAGCCCATGCCCTCGGTGAACGAGCCTTTGTCATAAAAGACCCCGCCGAACAGATCGAACGGCACGTTTCGGAGGTTGGTGCAGTTCAGATCGAACTCGCCGCCGTAACCGCTATCGACCTGATCGACGAAATAGTGGGCCTGCACTTCCGGGCGAAGGCTGGGCGTTAGGTTGCGCCACAGAGAGGCCTGCACGCGATCGACCCGGCCGTCGCGAATCAGGCCCACGGGCACCGGCTCAAAATCGTTCCGCTTTAGGTCCGCCCAGGTGTAGTGGGAGAGTGAGAGCGATCCGCCGTAGGTTGGCGCGGGCGTGTAACGAGCCTGCAGCCACGCGTCGGTCAGATCAATTCCCGCCGAGTGAACGGCTTCATTGCCGCCATAGACATCCGCCTCGGCGGAACCGAAAAGCCACAGCTTTGGCGTGATGAACCCGCTGGCCCGGGTGATGATCACGTCGCGGTCCGCCACGCCCTGGTGCCAGGTTTTTTGATAGCCGAGCGTGCCGGCGAACTTGCCGGGCGCGTCTGCCGCATAGTCGACAAACAGGTGGAAGCCATAATCGTCTCCCTCGGCGCGATCCACGAACGGCTGCGGGTACGCGGCAATTCCACCGCCGATGTTCAATCCGTTCCGCAACCGCACCGCGCCTTCCACGCCGTCAACCAGGCCGATTTCCGGCAGGTAGTACGAGTAGAACCTGCCTATCTCCAATCGATAGGGCGCGTAGAGCTCGTCGCCGATGGTGTAAGAGAAACGGTCGAGCACCCCGTCGTTCTCAGTGGTGTTGCTGTCGGTCAGATCACTGCCGCGACTGGAAAGCTGCCCCGCAAAATCAATCCGACCGCCTTGTCCGGCGGGGTTGGTGATCGTGAACTCCGTGCCCACTCGGCCGATGTAGTACTGGTTGCCGCGACCGCCCGCCTGATCGACCGAGGCATCGCCGTCGATGAACACGCGGCCATGGAAAATAGACGGGCGCTGGCTCGCCTGAAGGGAAAACGCCGGCGCGAGCAGGGGCATGTCGGGCGTACGAGCGCCTTCCTGGCGCGTCCATGGCGGATGAGCGGGCACGGGCACGGCAGGATTGGTTGGAGAAGTCGTCGGCTGCGAGGTCGGCGCGACGTCGATTGCAAACACCTCGCCGTCCGTCCCAACCGGCGGCACGTTGATGCCCGGCAGCATTTCCACGCGGGCGCTGTGCGAGGTGACATCCACCACCGTTCCTTCAACCGCCGGCGACCCGGCGGGATAAAGCCTCACGCGCACGCCCGAGGTAATCCCGCTCTGTTTCCCCTGGTTCAAAAAGACGCTGCGACCCGAAACCGATACCACCGTCACCTTCACCGGCTCTGCCGCAAATGCGGTGGAACCGAGGATGGCCAACAGCAGGAGGATTGTCACCCGCCGCACGGCGATCATGGCGACTCCTTTTTAGCGGGCCGCGGGTCGTGGCAGTCCTGGCATTGTTTGCCGAGTGGAAGATAGCGCACGACTTTCACCTTCGGTGCGACTTCCACCTCGCGATGGCAGGCGGCGCAGGCCAGGTTGACGTGCTGCTTGTCCAGCTTGAAGGCGGAGTCGCGCTGGTGATCGAACGTTGTCTCTTTGAACAGTCCCGCGTCGCTGTGGCAGCGGGCGCAGTCGGTGACTTTGTCTTTCGCGAACTGCCCTGCGTGCGGGTCGACATGACATTCATTGCAAGACTTGGGGGCAAATCCCAATGTGCGAACCACGTCTTTGCCCGGCGCGTTTCGCTTGTGGCAATCGACGCAAGACGCCATCGCGTGCCGGCCGACGAGTTTGTAGCTCGTCCACACGTCGTGGTCTTTTGCGGTCCAGGTGATCTTGCTGAAACTGTCGGCCGAGTGGCAGCGGGCGCAGCCGACTTTGTCACCGACCGTCTTGGGCCTACCGGGGGCATCGAACGCGCCGTGATGCACGTCGGCGTGGCAGCTCGCGCAGGCCGACACCGTACCTACGAATTTGACGACCTCCTTTTCCGCCTTGTGACAGTTCACGCAAGCGACCGCCTGGTGAGCGCCGTCGAGCGGAAATTTCGTCTGCTTGTGCATCGTGAAATCGAAGTTGTTGGGCTTGAACGTAGTCGCACTGTGGCAGACCACGCACCGTCCGTGCGATGCGCCGGCGTCGAATTGGCCGCGATGAACGTCGGCGTGACACTTGGCACAATCGTCGGGGACTCGGCCGGGGTAGAGTGCAGTGAATCGATCACCCAGACCCGCGCCCGGATCGAGCTTCTTACGTTTGCCGATGGCGGCATGGCAGGCGGCGCAATCGATCTTGTCGTGCGGCTTATCGAGCGGGAAACCGGTCGCCTCGTGCTGACGCGCGGTCATCGTAACGACGGGAAAAAGGAATGAGGCGTCGGATTGCTGGTGGCAGGCGGTGCACGCCTCCTGCTTTTTATTTGGAAGCGATTTGGCGATCGCCGTCACCATCGCGGGGCGATGGGGCGTAGCGTGACACTCAGCACAACCGCGGACGGCCTTGTTCGACTCCTTGAGTGAAACGACCGAATTCGGCCCGTTCTTCTCGTGACACTTGATGCACGCCAAATTCGAGTGTCCGCCGATGAGCGGGAAAGCAGCCGTGTGCTTGAAGGTCGGCACGACTTTGAACGGCGTAGTGGTTCCGTGGCACGACGCGCAATCCAGGCCGTACGCGCCCTCGTGCGGATCCTTGTGGCACTCCACGCAGGCCCGCACCGCACCCATGACGCCGAACGAAGCCTTCACCGAGGTCGGCCCGGATTTTTGGTGACAGTCCGCACATTTGCTTTTCGCATGAACATCAATGAGTGGAAACAATTTGGTGTGAACAAATCCGTCGATCTTTTTGAACGCCTGCTTCTGCCCATGGCAAGCGTCGCAGTTCTGGCCGAAGGAGCCTTCGTGAATGTCTTTGTGACAGGTGGCACAGGCCTGACTTAATCCAAGAAAGCGCTTTTGACCCTCAGCCAGCGACGGCGCGTTGGCGTTGAGGTGGCATTGCACGCACTTGAGCGCCGCATGTCGCCCCGTCAGCGCGAATTTCATCGTGCTGGAATGGTTAAACGATTTCAAATCCGTCGCAACAGCTGCCAGGAAGCTGCGATCCGAAACCAGCGGGACCTTGCTGCCGGTATGATCGGTATGACACGAAGCGCAGTTCTCGGCTTGAGTGCGCTTCAGCAATCCGTGAACGCCCACCACCTGGTCGCGCTGACGCTTGATGTCCTGATGACAAACCTCACACGCCCCCGCCATCTGCACGTTTTGCTCGCCGTGGCAGGCCTTGCAACCGGCGGTTCCCTGCAGTCTGACCAGTTGGATGTGACTGGGATGCAACGGCCCGGGCGAGGTGCGCTGGTTCCATTCCCACCACACCACGATCGCCACGCCCAAGAGCGTGACAAGGCCGAGCAAGATGTGAATTTTGCTCACTTTTCTCCCCCAAGATTGAACGGGAGAAACGTGAAATCAAGCGAGGCGTATCGCGCAGAGGTGACGATATGAGCGATTGCCAAAAGGACCATCAACAGCGCGAGCCAGCGATGAAAATACCGCCACGAAGCGAGCATCGCGCCCACCTCTTCGTAATGTGTGACCAGGAGCGTCAGGCGATAGGCCTTCTTCGCCAGTGAGAGCACGTGGTTGATTTCGTCGCGAGTGATTCCCTCAGAAAGACCGGACCGTTTTAGCTGCCGAAGGCTTCTTCGCAGATGGAACTGACCGATGATGAAAACGCCGACCCGCGCGAAAAAGCCAGGCCGCCAGCGGCCTTCTGTAATCAGGTGGTCGATCTGTTCGTGCACCTGGGTGCAAAAGCCGCGTCGATCGCGATCCCAGTCGGCGGATAACACGGTCAATTGCTGTCGAAGTTCATCCAGTGACGACTCCGTACCGTTCGCGGCCCGGGGGACGAACGCATAAAGATATCGGCCGATCGCTCCACTCAGGACGACCAATGAAAGCACGATCAGCGCATGACCGCCCGTCGTCGCTCGCACGGAATAACCCGAGTGGACCAGGACGCACAGCACGCCGGTAAGCCCGGTAAACACGTGCCATCCCATCCATCGTCGCAGCGAACCGGGCAGGAATCGCCCGAGTGATGTCGAGCGGCGAATGAGGTAGGCCAAATTCCACAGGAACAGAAAACACGCCAGCAGCGCCATCGCCAGACCGATCGGCCCGCCCGGTCGTAAATTCGCGTGCAGTGGCGATTCAACGCGAGCCGTGTAATCCACACCGTAATAGGACCAATGCCAAACCGCCCAACCCAATACGCCAATCGTAAAGACCGCAGTCAGCGACAACGCATTGACCGGGATTTCCCATATGGACTTCCACCGACGAACGTCGTCGGCCACTTCGTGAATGATACCGAGTAGTGGCGTTCGCCCAAAGACTTTTCCTGGCTGGCAGCCACTTGAATCGGGACGATTTGGGCGGCCATGTTTCCCC
>JBBQNK010000029.1:0-62636 GCA_038329865.1 Tepidisphaerales bacterium
CGGGGATGGGGAACGGGCGGGCCCGGCCGTGTGCGCCTGCCCGATCGCTTGCCCATACGCGACGAGATCTACAGGGATGAAAATCTCACGCCCCTTTGCGTTCCCGGAAGAACACCATCGCGAAAATCGCCAATCCCAGCGCGATCGTCGCCGCGAGCCACGCCTGGTCGTAAAGGATTGGCAGTTTGAGCTTGTGCCCGATCAGCGCCACGAATGCTGAGAAGATCGTCATCACCCCCAGCACTTTCCCTGCGAACAGCAGCGAGAGCGCGAGAATCGCGCCGGCCAAACCGGCGCTCCAGCTGCCGAGCAAATCGCAGATCGCGTCCGGCACCATGTTCAGTCGCAGCGGTTCCATTTTCTTTTTGCTCTGAAGCTCGGCCGTCTTCGTCTGTTCCTTGGCGGTGGTGATGACTTTCCGCGCGACGATCGCCGTTGGATCTTCCGATGTCGCCATCACCTCGGCGGCGTTTTTCTTCAGCTCCCAGCCGCCGTTGACGTTCCACCACATCGCAAATCCCGCCAACAGCATAGCGGCCAGCACGAAGCGCACTTGCTTGCCGAACGCCACGTCCAGCGGCCCGCCGAAGCGGCGCTTAAAATAGCTCTCCCGCCGGTGTTCGAATTTGATGTGATGCGAATCATCGTCCATGAAGTTGGCGCGGATCATCTCCAGTTCTGAGAGATCCATCTTGATCTTGCCCGGAATCGCCGTCACGGCCGCGCGGCGAACGGCCGACTCCTTCAAATGCGCCGCCTTGTCGACCATTCGCTCGGCCGACTTCTTCGCCTGCTGCTCGGCGAGCTTGATGTCGATCCCTTTGGCCTGCAGAGCCTTCGCTTCCAGCTTGGCGAGGATTTGTCGCTCTTTCGACTCTTTGCGGAGCAGTTGCTTGTGATCGACCCAGGCGATGAACGCATCGCGCCACGCCGCATGCTTGGCGCGCTCGCGGCCGCGCTCGGTTTTGCCCCAGAGTCGCCGCGCCGTGATCTTTGATTCGTACCCGAACAGCGCCTCGTAAAATTCTTCCCACTTGTCGCCGGCGTATTGGCAGACGAAATGGCGGAGCGCGTTTTCGTCCAGCCCGCGCAGCCGCATCTGCTTGAGCATCGCCTCCACCTGCTGCACCGGCGTGGCGCGATCGCGAGCGGCCAGCAGATCGATCGTAAAATGAAACGCCATCGCCGCACCTACCGCCAGCACGCCAAAGCCCAGCCAGACGAAGTGCAGATTGAACGCGACGAGAATCCCCACCACGGCTGCGATCAAGGTCAGATACTTCAGCCAGTCGATGATGCTCGCGCCGAAAATCAGCTGGCGGAATTTCTTAAACACGAACGTGCGCTGCGTGACGCCCACCGTGATCTGGTAAACCAGCGTGGTGAGCACGGCGAAGCCAACGAGCCCGCCGGCGATCAGCGGATGGCCGACCATCGGCAGCGCGCAGATGATCGTCGCCAGCAGCGTGATCGCGAAGAAGCCGCGGATGATCCAGCTGCGCATCGTCGCGAACTTGCTGCCGTTGAATCGCTGGGCGGCGAACTCCAGCACCTTCACGTGCTCTTCCTTCGGGATGAAGACTTTGCCGGAGTCGACTCCCAGGAAAGTTTCGAGCGCGGCGATTACGTCGCCCATTTTCTGGTAGCGCTCTTCGAGCTTTTTCGCCATCATCTTCATGCAGATCGTCGAGAGCACAGCAGGCACGTGCTTGGCCAATCGATCGGGCGGGGTGATTGCTTCACGCGCGTGCTTGGTGATGACTTCCATCCCCGTGTGACCGACGAACGGCGGACGGCCGGTGAGCAGGTCGTACAGCGTGCAGCCGAGCGAGTAGATGTCGGCCCGCTGGTCGACGTGGGCGGCGTCCATCGCCTGCTCGGGCGGCATGTACGCGGGCGTGCCCATCGACATGTTGATCTGCGTACTCCCCGCGCCGCCGTCGAGCACGTTGGCGGTCGGCGCGGTTTCGCTCACGCCGGCGCGTTTCACCAATCCCAGGTCGGCAACTTTCACGATGCCGTCGTCGTTCAGCAGCAGGTTGTCGGGCTTGACGTCGCGGTGAACCATGCCGTGATCGTGCGCGAACTTCAGCCCGCGCGCTGCCTGCAGCACGTAGCCGACGGCCACTTCCGGATCGAGTTTGCCATTCTCCTTCACCACGCCGGAGAGGGAATTGCCCTCGACGAATTCCATGCTGAAGTAGTTGAGGTTTTTATCGACGCCGATGTCGTGAATCTGCACCACGTTGTGGTGCGTGAGCTGGGCGGCCGCGTACGCTTCGCGGGTGAAGCGGCTGATGAACTGCGGATCGGCCGCGAGCTTCGGCGAAAGGATTTTGATCGCGACGTCGCGATCGAGCGACACTTGCCGGGCGAGAAAGACCGCGCCCATGCCGCCTTGGCCGAGCTTTTGTTTCACTTCGTACCCGCCGAGCGTGCCGGTGAGCTGGATGTCTTCCATCGGCGCTTCCGCCGGAGGAGCGACGAACGGTGCGGCGACCGAGGTGACCATTGCGATCGGCGCGGCGGCGGATGGCGGTTCGGGCGCGAGTGGAATCGCGGTGACTTCCGCGGCGTGATGGGTGGAAGCAGGGGAGATGGGGATAGCCGTCGCGCGCGCGGCGTGATCGCTCGTCGGCGTCGCGTGAGCGACGGGCGTGTGCGCGGTCGTCGCGACCGTTGCGCGCGCTACCGGCGAGACGGTTGCCTGCGCCGCGGTCGCGACGGTCGCATGCGTTCGATCTGTCTTAGCCGCATGCTGAGCAGGATGCGGAATCGCCGTCGCCGCAATGTTCGCTTTCGCGTGAAGCTGCGCTTGCGTCGTCGAGTGACGATTCGAACCGGCGCTTGTCGGCTGATGATTCGCCGCCGCGACTTTCTTCCGCACCGGCGGCTCCGGCTCTTCCAGGCCCAATGCCGCTTCGATCGCCGTAGCCTGCGGCTCGCCGCCGGGGATGGCCTTCACGAACGGCGCCGCGTTCTCGCCGTCGGGAATATGCAGGGAGAATTTACCATGACAGGCCGTGCACTTGGGCGAGTAGTGCCCAGGGTGGGCGCCTTTCAACTCCATCGTCTGCTGACAATAGGGGCAATGAATCGCCATATTTGTTCCGCCGGTGAGGTGAGTGGACATATTGAGTTTAATTAGCGCGTGGGAATCGGTCAAAGAAAATCGGAATAAACACGGAGGCACAGAGGCACGGAGGCGCGCTCGACGATTCATGCATTGCGTTTGAGCTAAATCAAAGGAAAAGCTGGATTTTTCGAGAATTAATGTCCTTCGAGCGCGTCTCCGTGCCTCTGTGCCTCCGTGGTTAAACCCGTGTTGATTTTGCTGCACGAATTCCCTACCGTTCGCCCATGCAATACACCAATCTCGGACGCACCGGTTTGAAAGTCTCCCGCCTCTGTCTCGGCACGATGAACTACGGCCCCCACGCTCCCGAAGCGGAAGGCCACGCCCAGATGGACAAGGCCCTCGAGCTCGGCATCAACT
Source organism: Tepidisphaerales bacterium (assembly GCA_038329865.1). Lineage (GTDB taxonomy): Bacteria > Planctomycetota > Phycisphaerae > Tepidisphaerales > Tepidisphaeraceae > JANMES01. The sequence goes on from JBBQNK010000029.1 coordinate 3,497, forward strand.
TCTTTGACACCGCCGACGTGTACGGCTGGAAGAAGGGCGAAGGCGTGACCGAGCAGATCATCGGCAACTGGTTCGCCAAGGGCGGGCGGCGTGAGAAAGTCATCCTTGCGACGAAAGTCTTCGGTGATATGGATGCCGACCCGGCCGACCTCACGCTCAAGCGCGGGCTGAGCGCCGTGAAGATCAAGCGCGCCTGCGAGAACTCGCTGAAGCGCATGAAGACCGATTACATCGATCTCTATCAGATGCACCACATCAGTCGCGACACGCCGTGGGACGAGTTGTACCAGGCGTTCGAGACGCTCGTCGCGCAGGGCAAGATTCTGTACGTCGGCAGCAGCAACTTCGCGGGATGGCACATCGCCGATGCGATGCACCGCGCGGAGAAGCGAAATTTCCTCGGCCTTGTCTGCGAGCAATCGCAGTACAGCCTGCTCTGCCGCTTGCCAGAGCTTGAAGTGATGCCGGCTGCGAAGCAGTTCGGCCTGGGCGTGATCCCGTGGAGCCCACTCGCGGGCGGAATGCTCGGCGGGGTGCTGGCGAAACAGAAATCCGAAGTCGCCCGCCGCGGCGGCGAGGCGGCGGAAAAACGCATCGCCAAGCTCCGCCCGCAACTCGAAAAATGGGAAGGCTTCTGCAAAGAGCTCGGCGAGAACCCGGCCGACGTGGCACTGGCGTGGACGCTGGCCAACCCGGCCGTCACCGCGCCGATCATCGGCCCGCGCACGATGGAACAGCTGACCACCAGCGTGCGGGCGCTGGAGATCAAGCTCGACGAATCGGCGATGAAGTCCCTCGACAAAATCTTCCCCGGCCCGAAAGGGCCGACCGATGAAGGCATCGCCGATTGGTCGAAACAGGCGGCACCGGAAGCGTATTCGTGGTAAATTTTCGGCAGCGAAAAGTGAAACAACTCAAGCGGAGCCCGATCGTTCGGGCTCCCCTTTTTTTCTCCCTCGCCCGGTACGCCGGGAGAGGGCGGGGTGAGGGTTCTGCCTCGAGGCTCAAGCGATCGGCGATTGGAAGCGTGCACCGGACGCGGAACATGTTCTTGTTTCTGCAGTAAATCGGCGCGGAGACAGGACCCTCACCCTACCCTCTCCCGGCATACCGGGAGAGGGACGATCTCATCGCAACTCTGACATAGGCATCACCACTCTCGCAGAGTATTCTGTCCCCATGGCCACTCCCGGCATGTTTCTCGTTCCGATTGCGGGGCCCACGCTTGAGCCGATCGCCCTCGCACCCCAGCCCGGCGGGCAGGCGATGGGGCGGCACGAGCAGTGCGAGATCAAGCTGCCGGCCGATGCGGAAAAAGTCTCGCGCTTCCATGCCCGCTTCTTCGGCGACGACGCCGGACAATGGAGCGTGGCCGACCTGAACAGCCGGTGGGGCACGTTCGTCAACGGCATGAAGATCGAACCCGGCGCGCCTTCGCCGCTACGCGACGGTGACCTGATTCGCATCGCGCCATGGACGTTCAACTTCTCCACCGTCGCCAAGCGACGCGGCGTGGCCACCAGCGACGACGAACGAAACACCACCGTTAGCTCCGTCGCCATCGCGGAAAATCCTGAACTCAAAGACGATCTGCTCAAGCTGCTGCTCGAAGCGACGACGAGCATTCACGAAGCCGCCAGCGAGCAGCAACTCGCCGAGTGCGTGATGAGCGCCGCCGTTCGTGGCACGGGGCTGCAGAACGCGATCGTGCTGCGGCCGATCGATACCGCCGGAAAGGTGGAAGTCGTCGCGAGCAAACTTTCGCCAAGCGCGCAAGGTGGGATTACCTTCAGCCGCTCGCTCCTGCGGGCGGCGGAGGCGGGGAATGTCGCGGAAATCTCGCAGGAAAGCGGCGGCGATGTGAGCCAGAGCATTGTAAGCATGAAGATCAACGCGGCGCTGTGCGTGCCGATCATGCTCGGGGCCACACCGGCGCAGTACCTGTACCTGGACTCGCGCGGGGCGATGCCGACTTCGCTTCGCCGGCACGCCAGCGCATTCGGCGTGGCGCTGGGGCGGATTGCTTCGCTCGCATTATCGAATCTGAAGCGAATCGACTTCGAAAAGCGGCAGGCGGCGCTCGATAGCGATCTCCGCGCTGCGGCGGTAGCGCAGAAATGGATCATGCCCAAGCGCCTGAGCAAGTTTGAAGCGTTCACCTGTCTCGGCGAATCGCGGCCGGGCCAATACGTCGGCGGGGATTTTTTCGACGTCATCCCGCTCGGCGACGGCAAGGTCGCGGTGGCGCTCGGCGATGTCACCGGCAAGGGAGTGGCCGCTTCAGTGCTGATGACGGCGGCGCAAGGATTTCTGCACTCGGCCATGCTCGCCCACGGCGACCCGGCGCGGGCGGCGACGTCGCTCAATCTCTTCATCAGCCCGCGACGCGACGAGAGCAAGTTCGTCACCCTCTGGCTCGGCGTGTTCGATCTCGCAAAAAAATCGCTGACGTACGTTGACGCCGGCCACAGCTACGCCGCGCTGGCGGCACCGGACGGCACGATCACGCAACTCAATGCCGGCCGCGGCATGCCGATCGGAGTCGACGAGGCCCAGGTTTATGTTGCTGAAACATCGCCGCTTCCGCTCGCCGGCCGGGTGATGATCGTCAGCGACGGCATCATCGAGCAGCACGGCTTGGTCGACCGCGACGGCCAACTCGGCACTGAGCAATTCGAATTGGCCGGCGTGATTCGCTCGCTCACCCACACCGCGCAGGGCGGAGACGAGCTGGCGGAGTTATTTGCAGCAGTAATCCAACACGCAGGTAGCGAGCATCTAGCGGACGACGCGACCGCGGTGCTCGTTCGATGGTGATCTCCCAATTGGCGGCCTGCCCGCTTCAGCGGGTAGATGTAAAAGCGTAGGTTGAAACCCACCCTGCAATTTCGGAAACGCTTTCCCGTAGTACGGGCGTCTCGCCCGAGTCTAAGCACCGTAGCATGGGCGAGACGCCCATGCTACAAAAAGAAAAAATACAGGCATTTCATGTCCAAGCTCAACACCCTTACCACCCTGAACACCCAGATCATCGCTTGCAACGCCTGCCCGCGCCTGCGCGATCATTGCAATTTGGTGGCGAATGAAAAACGCCGCGCCTATGCGAACGACACCTACTGGGGCCGGCCCGTCCCCGGCTTCGGCGATCCGGCGGCGTGGTTGTGGATCGTCGGCCTGGCCCCAGGCGCGCACGGCGCGAACCGGACCGGCCGAATGTTCACCGGCGATCGCAGCGGCGATTTTCTCTACGCCGCCCTGCACCGCGCGGGCCTGGCGAATCAGCCGACAAGCACTTGGCGCGACGACGGCCTGCAGTTGAAGGGCGTTTACATCAGCGCCGCCGCCCGGTGTGCCCCGCCGGGCAACAAGCCGACGCCGGCGGAGGTCGCGACGTGCGGCGGATTCCTCGATCGTGAGTGGAAACTGCTGGCCAGCAAGCGGGTGATCTTCGCGCTCGGCAAGATCGCGTGGGATGCAGCACTGGCTTTCACTGCAAGGAACGGCGAAACAATCCCTTCGCCGCGACCGGCGTTCGGCCACGGCGCCGAGTTGAATCTCGATATCATCGCACTCATCGGTTCGTACCACGTCAGCCAGCAAAACACGTTCACCGGCAAGCTCACGCCGGCGATGTTTGATGCGGCGATCGCGCGGGCCTGTGTGTTGCGAAAATGGGTCAAAATCACTGGGAAAGGTGGGGTTTGATTTTTCGTGGCACGGGCGGCCCGCCCGTGTTTTTCTTTTCACTCAAAAACCATGGGCGAGCCGCCCATGCCACTTCAATTCAAATTCAACCACTGCTAATTTCTATTCATTTGCCTCACCGCCCGTACGAATCACAGCTTTTGTAGGGTGGGTTTCAACCCATCATGTTTCGAAGATGGTGGGTTGAAACCCACCCTACAAGAACGCAGTTGCCCGACTCACCGGCCGTACGAATCCCAGTCGAACACCGCCGACAGCGCCGGCCAGCGTTGCGTCAGGAGCTGCTCGTACACTTCGTGCGCTTTCGCCGGTGACACGACAGTTGCAAGTCCCGCCGTCCTGATCCGTCCGTCCGCCAGCCATCTTGCGGCGGACTCGAAATTCGATCGCAACGAGCCGATCGCAAAATCCTGGTCGGACATCGGCAGGCACCACTCCCAACCACTTCGCAGCGTGACGTAACTATGAAAAACCACGTGGGCCAAGTCGAACGCGGTGGCGGGCGAGCGCTGCTTCCACGGCACGCCGGTGAGGACGACTTCGCCGCCTTTTTTACGGCGTGGCAGGCGTCGATGACGGCCTGCTCGTGGCCGGTGCAGTCGATCGCGAGAGCGGCGTGGCCGTGCACGCCGGTGTCGGCGGGCGTGAGCGATTGGCGAACGTCGGTCAGGCCTAGCGATCGCGCGAGCTCGCACCGCGCGGCGTTGAGATCGATCGCCGTCACGCGATACCCGGCCGCGGCGAAAATTTGCGCGGCGAGGTTGCCGATGATCCCCAGGCCGTACACGATCACGCGGTCAGCCGGGCGGGCGCGGGTGGTGGTGAGCGTCGTCCACGTCACGCCCATGAGGCGAATGAACACCGCCACCTCCGGCGACAGATTTTGCGGAATGGGAATCGCGCCGCTGGCCAGGCCGCGCTGTCGGGCGCGGTGCGGGCCCATGATGAACGTGCGGTCGCCGGGCTTGAGCGTGGTGACGGCGCTGCCGACCGCGTCGATTTCCATCACGGCCGCGTAGCCGGAGAGCGCCGGCTTGGTTAGGGCGGCGTCGAAGATCGAGTTCAACTCCGTGCCGGGGCTGACGAGGCTCGCCAGCGTTCGCCCGGAAATTTCGTTCGCCTTCAGCGGCTCGGCCGAGATCGGCCAATCGATCAGCTCTACGCGTTTGCCTCCGTGGAACACCAGCGACTGCGTGTTGGCCGGATGAGTTGTCGAATTCATTGGATATTCACTTTCATGTCCGCCGCCACATTTCGCACGTGTAGCGCCGCAAGTGCGTACTCCTCCGGCGACGGCAGATGCTCCAGCATCGCCGGCGTGTCTACGTCGAGCTTGTCGAGTTCGCGAAGCAGCGTGCCGAAGTCGATCAACCCCGTGCCCGGGCGACACTCGTCCAAATGCAGCGTGAGATGACGGTCTTCCGCGAAGCGAATATCTTTCAAGTGGCAGGATTTGAGCTGCGGGCCGAGCTTTTCGAAACATTCGCGGATGAAATCGCCGGTGCGATACGCCCGTGACGGGCAGTTGATCATATTTACCACGTCGAGGTGGACGCCGAACTGTTTGCGGTCGATCGCGCGAAGGAGCGCGAGATAGGAATCCGGCGAATCGGGAAAAATCCACGGCATCGTTTCAAGCGAGTAGAACGCGCGCTTCGGCTTCACGGTGTCGAGGATTGTCCGTACTGATTCGACGATCAGATCAAACGTCTCTTCGGTGAGGTTTTTCGGATCCGGCCCGTCCCAGCGCGGCCCGCGCGAGCCGGCGATGTTGACGGTGCAGCCGGCGCCGGCTTCTTCGGCGATGTGCAGCATCCGGCAGCATTTTTCGATGGCGGCTTGGCGCTTGGCATCGTCGGCGTCGATCGGATTGCTCCACGCGCCATTCTCCGCAAGCAGAATGTCATGATGCTTCGCAGCGGCGGCGTAGGTGAGGGCGGTCGGAACGTCTTCGCCGGGAAGGTAGGCGGCGGAATAGCCGGCTGCCTTCAGCGCGGCGGCCCAGAGGTCGGGATCTCTGTCGACTTTGACGGGACCGCCGAGGCGCATCAGAATCTCCGGTGAAAATCCGCTACTTTCGGGGCAGTTGGATTTTATGGTGGCACGGACGGCCCGCCCGTGTCTTGGTTTCTGCCGAAAACCATGGGCGAGCCGCCTATGCCACTTCAAACTGCACCATTACACGATTTTCTCGACGGCGTATCGACAGCATCGAATACGGTGATGCAATTTCAGCGCGCTTCCCGCACTTCCAGCAGCCGCGCGACTTCCTGGCAGTCTTTGTCGCCGCGGCCGGAGAGGTTCACGATGATGATTTCGTCCTTGCCCATCGTCGGCGCCATCTTGAATGTTTCGACGAACGCGTGCGCGCTTTCCAAGGCCGGCAGAATGCCTTCGAGCTGCGCGAGCTTTTGGAATGCGTCGAGCGCCTCGTCATCGCTCGCGGCGACGTACCGCACGCGGCCGGAATCTTTCCAGTACGCGTGCTCGGGGCCGACGCCGGGGTAATCGAGACCGGCCGAGACAGAATGCACGTCGGCGGTTTGGCCGTCTTCGTTTTGCAGAACGTAGCTCATCGAACCGTGCAGCACGCCGGGCTTCCCCTGGCTGAGGGTGGCGGCGTGCTGGCCCAAGGCACTGCCGCGACCGCCGGCTTCTACGCCCACGAGTTTCACGTTTTCATCCTGCACGAACGGATGGAAAATGCCGGCCGCGTTTGATCCGCCGCCTACGCACGCCACCACGACGTCAGGCAGGCGGCCTTCGATCTCAAGAATCTGCGCCCTCGCCTCGCGGCCGATGCACGACTGGAAATCGCGAACCATCATCGGAAACGGGTGCGGCCCGGCCACACTGCCGATGATGTAATGCGTGTGATCGACGCTCCCCATCCAGTCGCGCATTGCTTCGTTCAGCGCGTCTTTCAACGTCTTGCTGCCGCTGGTGACTTCGATCACGCGGCTGCCCATCAGCTTCATGCGGAACACGTTGAGCGACTGCCGGCGAACGTCTTCGGCGCCCATGTACACGTCGCACTTCAAATCGAACAAGGCAGCGGCCGTGGCGGAGGCAACGCCGTGCTGGCCGGCGCCGGTTTCGGCGATGATCCGCTTCTTGCCCATGCGTTTGCAGAGCAGGGCCTGGCCGATGGTGTTGTTGATTTTGTGCGCGCCGGTGTGGTTGAGGTCTTCGCGCTTGAGATAAATCTTCGCGCCGCCGAAGTGATCGGTGAGTCGCTTCGCGTAGTACAGGCGCGACGGCCGGCCGACGAATTCGCGGAGGTAGAACTCAAACTCTGCCATGAATTCCGGATCCGCCGATGCCTTGCGGTACTCGGCGTCGAGTTCCTGCAGGGCGGTCATCAGCGTTTCGGGGACGTAAATGCCGCCGTACGGGCCGAAATGGCCGGTGGCGTCGGGGAGTGTGGAGGGGGCGGTAAGGGTCGTGCTCATATGGGTGATTGTAGTCGCTGATTGAGAAATGCAGAATGCGGAACGCAGAATGCAGAATAAATGGAAAAGATTTCTGCGATTGCGGTTTCATTCTGCATTCTGAATTCTGCATTCCGCATTTCCCTTACTCTTCTTCCGCCGCCTCATCGCGCCATTGCTGGCTGATCCAGTGAGCCAGCATCGTGCCGGCGACGCCGAAGGAGGCGTAATCCAGCGGCAGGGCGGTCGCGAGCGCGTTGGCGGGGCGCGTGCCGGTGATGTTCATGCTCGCCCAGGCGTAGCCGATGACGGCCGCGACGAACGGCGCGATCACCGCGAGCGGCGTGAGGCCGATCGGCAGTGCATTGTCGGCGGCAAGCGTGCCGAGCAGTGACGCGACACCGACTGCCGCCAACGCCTGACCCTTGTTGTCACTCGCGCCCAGCAGCCAGACGAGTACGATCGTCACGCCCGTCTGCACGCCGACGGAAAGCAACTTGGCCATCAAATCGGGCTGTTCGTCTTCTTCTTCAACGACTTTGATCGGCGGCTTGCGGACGAGAAACATCTGAATCGCCACGCCGCTCGCCACCAGGGCCGCGAGCAGCACGGTCTCGAGCAGCAACATGACGTAGGCGTTGGAATTGCTCGACCGCAACAATGCGGAGACCGTCCCGCCGCGACAGGAAATCGTTGCCAACCCGAACGAAGCCGCGAACACGCCCAGCCCCGGCTTGAATCCGCCGGCCAAAATGCTCGCCACGCCAACGATCGCCAGATAGACCACCGCCACCACCAGCAGATTGGAAATCGCCGCCCCTTCGAGCAGACTGGCGGAATAGCCGCGGAGGAATGGAATCGAAAACCATTCGCCGACGTGCCAGTAAATCGCAAATGCGATGGCGGCGGAGCCCCAGACGATCAGGCGCGTCAGCAGGCTCGAAAGAAGCCACGAGGCGTCGGAGTCATCGAGGTGCTCGTCGGGTGTGTGGGTGCCGTCCATGGGAAGAAGTTTAGCGGAACGCGTATAATTTGTCTGTGTCCTGACTCCCTCGCCCAGGCGGGGAGATGGCTGGGGTGCCCGGCGGAATGTCTAACCGCCGAGAGCGCGCGCTGGCAGGGGGGCATTTAAAAGGGAATTGAATGCGAGTGTTGTTCGGTGAAACTACGCTCACGGGTGAGGCGAGATTCTCCCCTCACCCCAACCCTCTCCCCGCTGGGGAGAGGGAGTCAGATAAATAATGGCCGACAACGATAAATCCCTGTTCGGCGAAACGCTCGTCGCGGATGAGTCAGGCGATTCCGCGCCCAAGCATGCAGGCCCGTTCGCGGCGGTGGCGTTGGAGGCGAGCATCGATAAAACGCTCGACTACGCCGTGCCGCGATCGCTCGCCGGGCTGCTGCAGGTCGGGCAGCGCGTGAAGGTTCCGCTGGGGCGGAACAATCGGCCGTCGCACGGGTACGTCGTCGAAATTTCGCCGACGAGCGAGTATCCGAAGATCAAACCGCTGACGGCCATCGCCGACCCGCGCGTGCTGGCGGGGCCGAAGTTGATGGCGCTGGCGCGGTGGATCAGCCGGTATTACGTCACGCCGTTGGGCACGGTGCTGGACAGCGTGATCCCGTCTGCGGTGAAAAAGCGCGTGGGCCGATCGCACGTCGATCGCGTGCGGCTGCTGCTGGCCCGCGATCAGATTCAGGCGATGCTCGAAGCGACCAAGGCCCGCAAGCGCCGCGCGATTCTCGCCCGGCTGCTGCAGGTGCCCGAGGGCGAGGCGGTCGACTTGATTCATCTGGCCGGCGAAGCGGGAACTACCGTCGCGACGATCCGCAAGCTTTCCGCAGCCGGCGTGATTGAGATTCGATCTGAAATTGAACCGCCGAAGACGGCCGTGGAGATCGCCGATCCGATCGTGGCGTTCACCCCGCCGGAGTTGAACGACGATCAGCAGCGGGTGATGAACGAGTTGACTCCGCGCATGCTCGGCGTGCCGGTATCAGCCGGTATGTCCTCAGCAACGCCTTCAGACTTCAGCGTCAACCTCCTCCTCGGCGTCACAGGCAGCGGCAAGACCGAAGTCTACCTCCGCTGCATCAAGCAGGTCGTCGAGCAAGGCCGCCAGGCGATCGTGCTCGTGCCGGAGATCGCGCTCACGCCGCAAACAGTGAAGCGGTTCACGCAGCGGTTCGCGAACGTCGCCGTCCTGCACAGCGGGCTAAGCCAGGGGCAACGCCACCGCTTCTGGCAGCAGATCATGACCGGCCAGGCGCAGGTGATCGTCGGCGCACGATCCGCCATCTTCGCGCCGACGCCCAACCTCGGCGTGATCGTCGTCGATGAAGAACACGAAGCCAGCTACAAGCAAGACACGGCCCCGCGGTACAACGCGCGCGACGTGGCGATCAAGCGGGCGCAGCTCGAGAACATTCCGATTCTGCTGGGGAGCGCTACGCCGTCGCTGGAAACGTTTAATAGGACTAAGGACTTAGGACTTAGGACTAAGTCGGAAGAGGAATCCGAAACTAAGTCCTTAGTCCTAAGTTCTAAGTCCTCCTACCACCTCCTCCGCCTCCCCAACCGCGTGCGCGGCCTGGCGATGCCGAAGGTCGAACTCATCGACCTCAAACAAGAAAGCCGTTTCCGCAAAGGCGTGCATCTGCTTTCGCAGCGCCTCGAGAAACTCCTCCGCGATACGCTGGCGGCCAAGCAGCAGGCGATTTTGTTGCTCAACCGGCGCGGGTATTCGAATTTCGTCTTCTGCTCGTCGTGTCAGGAGCCGCTGCATTGCAAATATTGCGATGCGACAATGACCTACCACCGCACGGCCGGCACGCACGCGCGCGGGGCGACGAGCGAAGAAGGCAAACACACCGGCCAGCTTCATTGCCACTACTGCCTGGCGGTCAATCCGCTGCCGGATAAGTGCCCGACGTGTGGGAAGAAGCTTTCGCTGTTCGGGCTTGGCACGCAGCGCGTCGAAGAAGAACTGATTCGAAAATTCCCGAATCTGAAATTCGCCCGTGTGGATAGCGACACGATGCGCTCCGGCAAGGATTACGAAGCGCTCCTCGCCAAATTCGCCGCCGGCGAGGTTCAGGTGCTGCTCGGCACGCAGATGATCGCCAAGGGGTTGGATTATCCGAACGTCACGCTCGTCGGCGTGATCAGCGGCGATACGGCGCTGGCCTTGCCGGATTTTCGCGCTGCCGAGCGGACTTTTCAGCTCATCACGCAAGTCGCCGGAAGGGCCGGTCGCGGCGATGTGCCGGGCCGCGTGGTGCTGCAGACGTTCATGCCGGATGACCCGACGATTCAATTCGCCATCAGGCAAGATTTCGACGGCTTCGCCGAAAAAGAGCTCGGCCATCGCAAAGAAACCCGCCTGCCCCCGTTCGCGCGGCTGGTGCGGATCATCATTCGCGATCAGGACCAGGACAAGCTCATCGCCCGGGCGGAAGAGCTGGCGGCGGCGCTGTCACTGGCGATCGAAACACTAGGCGTGGAGCTTTCAATGAAGGGTCCGATGCCGTGCCCGATCAGCCGGATCGCGGGGTACTTCCGTCATCAAATCGTGCTCAGCAGCGGCAAGGCCGGCGACCTCCAGCGCGTGCTCGCCAGCGTGCGGCAGAAAAAGGCGCTGGCGAAGAGCAACCGGATCGCGGTGGATGTGGATCCGGTTTCGCTGCTATAGAAATAGACCGCGCCGCGACGGAAGTCGTTGATCCCGTTCACAGAAGAATCCGCGACTTTCGTCGCGGAGTATTCCGAATACTTCGTCGATTCGAACGTCAGTGCGGCAACCCGAAGATCGGCTGCAGTGTTGCGCGGAAGATGAGATAAGTTACCGCGCCTATGAACGCACTGCACGGCAGCGTCAGCACCCAGGCAATGATGATCCGTTGTCCCCAGATCCAGCGAACGGATCGCACACCCTTGGTCGTGCCTACCCCAAGGATCGAACCGGTGATGGCGTGCGTGGTCGAAATCGGTACGCCCAGGTTGGTGGCGGCGATGATCGTCGTCGCGGCGGCGGTTTCGGCGCAGAAGCCGCCGATCGGTTGTAGCCGGGTGATCCCCGAGCCCATCGTCTTTACGATCCGCCATCCGCCGAATATCGTGCCCAGTGCGATCGCCGCGTGGCAGGTAAGGATGATCCACCAAGCCACCGTGTGCGAGTGCCCCATGAAATTCAGCGTGTTCATGAAACTGTGCGGATCGGGCTGGGCGTATTGCCCCAGCCCGCCGGCGGTGAGAAGCAGCACGATGACACCCATGGTTTTCTGTGCGTCGTTACCACCGTGGCCGAGCGAGTAGATGGCGGCGGACACGAGCTGCAACCTTCGGAAATTTCGATCAACCTTGTGCGGCGTCGATCGCCGGAGAAGCCAGGAAAGAAAGACCATGATCGCCGAGCCGAGGATGAAACCGATGACCGGTGCGAGGAAGATGAAGATGATCAATCCACCCCAGCCCTTCCACCAGCCCGACCAGATCAGGACGCTGAATCCGGATTTGGTGATCGCCGCTCCCGCCACGCTGCTGGCCAGCGCGTGCGAAGAACTCGTTGGAAGCGCAAGCATCCAAGTAATGATGTTCCAAATGATCGCGCCCATAAGACCGCCGAAAACGACGTAGATGTCGATGACGTTGGCGTCGACGAGGTCTTTGCTGATCGTGCCCGCCACCTTCGTGCCAAGCAGGAATGCGGCCGCGAAGTTGAAGAATGCCGCCCACATAACCGCCTGCGTGGGCGTGAGCACGCGCGTCGAGACGATCGTAGCGATGGAATTGGCGGCGTCGTGGAAGCCGTTCAAAAAATCGAAGATCAATGCGGCGAAGATGATGAAAAGAATCAGGTAGAGCATAGGGATCAGGGGCAAGTATTGAGGGGCAAGGGGCAAGTAAAAGAGCAGACCCGGGGTTTTACTTGCCCCTTGCCCCTAAATACTTGCCCCTACTCTTATCCGTTCTTAAGCACGATCCGTTCCAGCGTATTGCCGACGTCTTCGCAGCCGTCGATGGCTTCTTCGATGTAATTGTACAGTTCCTTCCACTTCATCACTTCCAGCGCATCGACGCTGCCGTCGAAGAGGTTTGAGATGGCGGCGTGGTTGTTGTCGTCGCCCACGCTTTCAAGGCGGTGGATTTCGATCAGCATGTCCTTCAGCTCGGAAAGTTTCCGCGTCTTGCGCAGCCGATGAACCGCTTCAGAGAGCGCCACGGTCGCTTGCACCAGCACGTCGGTCTGCTGCTTGAACAGCTGCGGCAGGGAGTCGATGTGGAAGATGCGGAACCGCTTGGCCAGTGCGTCGATCGCATCGATGATGTCGTCAATGCCGTTGACCAGCTCGTGAATGTCCTCGCGATCGAACGGCGTGATGAACGTCTGGTCCAGCCGCTCCAGCGCCTTGTGCGTGAGATCATCGGCGGCATGTTCCTCGTTGCGGATGAGCTGCACGTGGCCGTCGATGTCAGGGAATTTCTTCCCCAGCTGCCGCAGGTGCTCGGCCGAGCTGACGGCGTGGCGGGAGAGGTTCTCAAACAGGTCGAAAAAGACCGTGTCTTTCGGAAGCAGATTGAACATGCGCGGCGCCCTTGTTGTGTTAAGAACAGGTTAAGGGCGGGATTGTACGGTTCGGTGAGTCGAACACAACAGGTGCTGTAGGGGCCAGTATTTAGGGGCAAGGGGCAAGTCAGAAATCGAAACTCACTTGCCCCTTGCCCCTGAATACTTGCCCCTCTAAACTGACTCTGTTCGCTAGGGGTGTCTTTCGCGATGCGGGAGACTGAGAATGACCCTTGGAACCTGATCCGGTTCATACCGGCGTAGGGAAGCGAATCCCGCCCGCGTTCTTGCGCGTCTGGATTCCTTCTTCAAAAATAACTGGAGCCTTACCATGATCCGAGTGAATTCTCAGGACGCCGCGTATGAATTGCCCGCGCTGGGCGATAATCCTTCCACGCTCAAGCAGGGCACTTCGCCCGGTTCATTTGCCGCCAAGGGGCGAGTAGGCACGGCGTGGAGCTTTTCTTCACCCGATACGCCCGGCATGCCGCAACCTTCCGATATGACGGCGTGGGACTTTCTGCCCGACGGATGGAGCGTCAAAACGATGCCGGCCGAGACGGCACTTGATTCCTTCAGTCCGCATGCCTGCGCCGCCGGTGATCATCCGTCGGTTACCTTTCGCACCGCGCTTGGCCAGGTGCTGGAAGTGAAATTTCCCGTCAACTTTGAACCCATCACGCAGCTTGAATCCGCCCGCCTGGGGATTATCACGCCGCAGATGAAGCGCGTGGCCGAGCGCGAAGGGCATCTCACGGCGACTCAGGTGCGCGACGAAGTCGCAGCCGGACGAATGGTCATTCCCGCGAACATCAACCACCTCAAGCACAAGCTGGATCCGATGGCCATCGGCCGGGCGAGCAAGACCAAAGTCAACGCGAACATGGGCGCGTCGCCCGTCTCCTCCGGCACCGAGGAAGAAGTCGAAAAACTTAAGTGGGCCGAAAAGTGGGGCGCGGATACGGTGATGGACCTTTCCACTGGCGGCGACCTTGATGCGTGTCGCATCGCGATTCTTGAAAACAGTTCCGTGCCGATCGGCACCGTGCCGATTTACTCGATGATCATCGGGAAGAAGCTGGAAGAGCTGGACGAAACGCTCGTGCGCGAGACACTGATCAAACAGGCCGAGCAGGGCGTCGATTATTTCACCATCCACGCCGGCGTACTGCAGGCGCACTTGAAGTACGTGCGGAAGCGCCTCATCGGCATCGTCAGCCGCGGGGGAAGTTTGCTCGCGAAGTGGATGCTCGTGCACAACAAGCAGAACCTGATGTACACGATGTGGGAAGAAATCTGCGACATCATGCGGCAGTACGACGTGACGTTCAGCATCGGCGACGGCCTGCGCCCCGGTGGCTTGGCCGATGCGACGGACGCCGCGCAGCTTGCGGAACTCACCACGCTCGGCGAACTCACCGAGCGCGCCTGGAAGAGGGGCGTGCAAGTCATGATCGAAGGCCCCGGCCACGTGCCGTTCGACCAGATCGAATACAACATGAAGCTCGAGCGCACGCTCTGCCACGGCGCGCCGTTCTACGTGCTCGGGCCGTTGGTGACGGACATTTTCCCCGGTTACGACCACATCACCAGCTGCATCGGCGCCACCGCCGCCGCGTACCACGGGGCGAGCATGCTCTGCTATGTCACGCCGAAGGAGCATCTGGGATTGCCGAAGAAAGACGACGTGAAGCAAGGCTGCGTCGCCTACAAGATCGCCGCCCACGCCGCCGACGTGGCCCTCGGCATCCCCGGCGCGCGCGACCGCGACGACGAGCTGACCAAGGCCCGGGCCGCGCTGAATTGGGAGAAGCATTTCGAGTTGAGCTTCGACCCCGAACTAGCCCGCGCGTTCCACGACGAAGATTTAGATGTCGACACCGATTTCTGCGCCATGTGCGGCCACGACTGGTGCAGCGTAAGAATCAGCAAAGAAATCCAGGAATTCGCCAGCGGCAAAGACGGCGAATTCGCCTGGGATAAGCCGAAACAGTCCGCGGCCCTCACGGAAGAGCAGCAGGAGATTCTCAGCAAGCGCGGAAATCTCTCGCCGGACGAAATCCACAAGCTTGCCCACAAGGGAAAGAAGGCCGACTGTCACAGCGATGTCGTCGCCGAACCGGAGAAGGCAAAGCTCGTGCAACTGAATACGCTCAAGGCCCACGGGTTGGTGGTGAATGAATTGGGGTTGTAATGTGAGCAACGAAAAGCGAAGAACGGACTCTGACTACCGCCCACGTGCAGGCCTGGGCAATCTCGCCTTTCTTCGGCCGTTGCCCAACGACGTAAAGCCTGTTCGATCGCAACGCCAGCGGGTGATTTCTGCCACAGTAAAACCATCTGCAACGGTCATCGGTCCCAGTCGCCACAGGCTCGCAATCTACGCCGCGGGAAGTTTGGTTTTTGCGATCGGCTCCTTGCATTTCTTAGACGCAACGACGCATCCATGGTTGCGACCCCTCAGTCTGGCATTGTTCGGAGGCGGCGGAGTAGCACTGTTGATCGGCATGCTGCCGGGATGCATGAGTCTTATGTTGGATTCGGAAGGGTTTACCGTCACGAATTTTTTTCGGCGTCGCTACTATCGGTGGTCGGATATTGAATCCTTCTTTATCGCGGTTATTTCGACTGTACACGGATCGAAGACACGCTTCGTAAGCTTCAACCTACTTCCGCATGCGCGAACAGGGCGAATCATGCCGAAATTGAATTCTTTCATTGCTGGATGTGATTATTCGCTTCCAAATTTCCTTAATCTCTCCGACGATTATCTTCTTGAACGGATGAACGACGGCCTACGGACTTGGCTGGTTTCGCAATTGCCCCCGATGCTCCGGTTTGAACGAAACAACGCTACTGTCATCCGCGTTCAGTATTTATAGACTTCGTATTTTTGTTGACAGTCCCAAATTCGGAGTTATATTCCCCGCCCCTGCACAGAGTATTTCGTTGCAGGTCGAAAGTAGAGAACGCGATGATATTAAGTTTGAACTACCAAGAACGACATAAAGCCGCCGATCGATTCACAGCGAATCGAACCGCCGGTATGTGGGGGCCGCCTCAAGGCAGATGATACGCGTGTATTCACGTTGATCTTATCCGCCTCGGGGCCGTCGCCCCGGGGCGTTTTTGTTTGAACATTTAAAAGGGCGTGAACGGTTCACGCCAGTACAGCTGTCCGATGCGTGCGTCGGCTGGCAGCGCCCTCGGTCTAAGTTGGCCGGGTGTGTTCTGTCACAGCATCGAAACGTGCACGGTCGGGTAACCAAAAGGGTTAGCTCATTGGGAGAGCATCAGACTCATAATCTGACGGTAGTTGGTTCGACTCCAACATCCTTGCAACGGGATTAACACCCCGCAACTGCGCGAAACGGAGGAATCTGAAAGTTGATCGTTCTCGCCGCCGCTGCGGGGCAACCCGATGCGGTGTGGCAACGTGCGGGCCGCTTGTGGCCGGACGCTCTGAAGTGGATATGCCGTCGATCTCATCGGTTGTCGCCCGTAGGGGGGAGGCGTAGCCGATGAGGGAGCCGGCCGCTATCGACCGACGACCACCGACCCCGCGACTCGCCCGGAGATCGACGGCTATCAGCCCTTCGTTTCGCTTTTTTGTGTTCCGGTAGGACAGACATTCCTGTCCGTCGCGGCACGCGGTACGCCGCTGGCCATACGGTCCGACGAGTACGTCGACCCGCGACAGACAGGAATGTCTGTCCTACCAAGAGATTTTCAAAGGAGGTGCCTCATGTTGAGCACCGTTTATGTTCGGAAGCACGAGCGTGGCCTGTTGTTTGACCGCGGGGACTT
This sequence comes from Tepidisphaerales bacterium, assembly GCA_038329865.1. Lineage (GTDB taxonomy): Bacteria > Planctomycetota > Phycisphaerae > Tepidisphaerales > Tepidisphaeraceae > JANMES01. The sequence continues at coordinate 20,007 of JBBQNK010000029.1, forward strand.
TGTTCAGGTTCTACGGGCGGGTCGTCACGTCGTGCTCGGGTTGAACAAGCGCGTTGAGATCGTCGACACGCTGAAGACGCGCTTCGAGCACCCGCTGCTTGAAGTGCTGGTGAAGAACGCCGACCTGCAGCGCGAGCTGCGGATCGTTGAGAACACCGATACGCAGCGCGCTATCGTCTGGAAGGACGGCCGGGCGTTCGCGATCGTTGGCGCGGGCCGTCATGCTTTCTGGGCTACGCCGGGCGTGATCGATGTGCAGGTGTTCGACATCGAGTCGATCCGCTTCACGCACCCGAAGTTGCAGGCGATCCTGCAACTGCCGGACGCCGGCAAGTTCCTCGACGGCGTGCAGGTCAGCGATGCCGAGATCGCGCTGCTCTTCCGTGACGGCGTGCTGATCGAGCAGCTCGCCCAGGGTCTGCACGTGTTCTGGAAGGGCGCCGGCGCCATCAAGTGGAAGGCGCTCGACCTGCGCGAGCAGGTGGCCGACGTGGCCGGGCAGGAAATCATCACCGCCGACAAGGTTACGCTCCCCGTCAACCTTGTTGTGACGTGGATGATCGCCGACCCGCTGCTGGCGGTGCGCACGAGCGTCAGCCCGGAACAGGCTCTCTACCGCGAGGCGCAGCTCGCGTTGCGTGCCGCAGTGGGCACGAAGGGGATCGACGTTCTGCTGGCCGATAAGGAATCCGTCGGTGGCGAAGTGCGTGCTGCCCTGGCAGCCCGCGCAGCCGAGTTGGGACTGAGTGTTCGTAGCGTTGGTCTGCGCGACATCGTGCTGCCCGGCGAAATGAAGACGCTGCTCAATCAGGTGATCGCCGCCACCAAGGAAGCTGAGGCCGGCCTGATCCGTCGTCGCGAAGAGACGGCCCAGGTGCGCAGCCAGCTCAACACGGCCAAGCTGCTGTCGGAAAACCCGCAGCTGCAGCGCCTGAAGGAGCTGGAAATCCTGAAGGACGTCCTGAGCGGCACGACGGCAACGTTCGTGCTCGGGCAGGGCGACCTGACCGACCAGATCCGTACGCTGGTAGGCGCAGCCAAGAGTTGATCAATGCCCGCGGTAACGCAAGTTGCCGCGGGCATTGTGCGTAGTGGATGGGCAATCAACGAAAGTTCTAATTCGTTTCACAAGATATTGGCCGTTAAGCGATCTAGAATGGTGGGAATGTTTCAGTCTGCTCAGCGGTTAAAGCCGCGGTCAGGGATGAAAGAAACCATGATTAAGTCGTTCCCAAGGCTCGCGGTGTTGCTGGTCGTTCTCGGCGTGGCTGCGATCGGTTTGCAATGCGTCACGAATCTGGCGAGTACCGGGCCGACGACACTTCCTTCGGAGAATAAAATGGTCACAGTTCGCGTAATCACCCCGGACGGAACCCTGTCCGGACCCATCGAGCAGCCGCGGATCGAACTCACCGACGAGCAGTGGAAGGCCAAGCTCACCCCCGAGCAATATCGAATCACCCGCGCCGCCGGCACGGAGCGGGCTTTCTGCGGCGGGCTGCTGAACAATCACGAAGACGGCGTGTACGTCTGTGTCGACTGCGGATTGCCGCTCTTCAAATCAGATGCGAAGTTTGAGTCCGGCACGGGTTGGCCGAGCTTTTTTCAGCCGATTGCGAAAGAAAATATCGAAGAAAAGAGCGACTCCAGCTACGGCATGAGGCGTGTTGAATCCAATTGCGCGCGATGTGGCGCGCACCTGGGCCATGTGTTCGAAGACGGGCCGAAGCCGACAGGCCTGCGGTTCTGCATGAACTCTGAGGCGCTCAAATTCGTGAAGAATGAAGACTTGAAAACTATCGCCGAGAAAATTCCCTCAACGCAACCGGCGGCGAAGTAGGATTGGGCGATGAGGACTAAGTACTGAGAGAGAATTCGCATTCACTCAGTCCTCAGTTCTTATTCCTTACGCCCAAATACGCCAATCCTCGATACTGCCATTTCGTAGTTCTGGTGACTATGCTTTTACCATGAACCTCTTCCCCGCCGCTCAATGGATATTTTTCGACGTCGGCTACACGCTTTTGGATGAAACGCCGGCGTGGGATGCGCTGTTCGCTGTGCTTTCCGAAGAACTGGCGAAGATCGACCGGCCGACTTCGACACAAGTCATCTGGCAGACGTTTCGCCAGTGCGCGAGCGATTACGAGCCGAAGCAGTGGAACGGGCTCATCCTTCGTCTCGCGGCCGACGCGAAGCAGGCGGATCATCTCGACAATAGTGCCGAGAAGAATTGGCATCACGGCCTGCAGGTGCCGCACGATCGCGCCGGCGATGTGCTGAAGCTTTTGTCTGCTCGTTACAAGCTCGGTGTCATCGCGAATCAGGCGCTGGGCACGGAGGATCGACTTCGCGCGCAGGGTTGGATGGAGTACATCTCGCTGGTGATCGGCTCGGCCGAGGCGAGCGTGAACAAGCCGGACCCGAAGATCTTCCGCCTCGCTCTGGAAAAGGCGGGCTGCACCCCGGCCGAAGCAGTGATGGTCGGCGATCGCATTGATAACGATATCACGCCCGCCAAGGCGCTCGGCTTTGGCACGATCCACGTCCGCCAAGGTGTTTCCGGCCAACAAAAACCGCGCACGCCCGCAGAGGAACCCACCGCCACCGTCGCCGCCATCGCCGACGTGCCGCGGCTGTTCGATCTTCATCTATAGGCGTGTGCTCAACCGTTTTGGATGACCTGGCCCTGCAGCGGCAGGACGGTCTGCGGCGAATTCAGCTGCACGGGAAATCCGGCAGCAGGCGCCAGCTTCAGGCCGCCCGTGCAGAGCTGATCGATTACTTCCTACGACAGACCGAGTTGCTGCCCCAGCGACAAGACGCGGTTTCGCGAAGCCCGGCCTACGCCCGGCAGCCGGTAACTTCCGATCATGCCACCGATCGAAACGACCGCCAACGCAATTCCGCCGACAACCGTTCCCATGTCTGAGTTGCGCTCTGTAATGCCGACGATCACCAGGATCGGCCCGATCACGGCGCCCAGGATGAGGGCGCACCGCGCCCAGGCGACAAAGACTGATTTAGCGCTCAGCCCGATCGGAAACCCTCGCCAGCCATTGCCGTTCTTCTGCGTGACCACCCACGACTTGGTGGGGATCAAAGGCACGTAGTTGACATGCGCGAATTGCGTCGCGACGTGCAGATAACCGGGAACATGATCGACCTTCCCGAACAGCCGCGCATCGAAGACAAAATAAATGAAAATCCCGTTGGTTCGTGCGATTTGGCGACCGGAACATAACGAATCGGCTGAAAATGGTGAAATAAATTCGCCTCTTCGGACATATCATTCCGTACCATGCAAAAGTCTCATGTCATCACAGGAGTTATTATGGCGCTAGGTTCATTGTTCGGCGTCGCCTGCCAGCGGTCGTCGGCGGATATTCGCAGTTTCCCCGACCCGGCCGTCGATCTGAAGATCGCCGCTGATGCGGGCCCGCAGAAGATCGTGCTGGCCGGCGGGTGCTTCTGGTGCACCGAAGGCGTGTTCCGTAATATTCCCGGTGTGACGGAGGTCGTTTCCGGTTACGCCGGCGGGGCGAAAGAAACCGCCAACTACGAGGCCGTCTGCGGCGGCGATACCGGGCATGCCGAGGCGATTCAAATCACCTTCGACCCCGCGAAAGTCACCTACGGCCATTTGCTCAAGGCGTTTTTCGCAGTCGCGCACGATCCGACCACGCTCAACCGCCAGGGCAATGATGCCGGCACGCAGTACCGATCGGCCATCTTCTTCGCCAACGACGATCAGAAAAAAGTGGCCGAGGCGTATATCAAACAGTTGGATGAGGCGAAGGTTTTCCACGATCCCATCGTGACGACGCTCGAACCGCTGAAGGAATTTTACCAGGCCGAGGCGTATCACCAGAATTACGTGGAACTGCACCCGGGGCAGCCGTACATCATTTCCGCAGCGTTGCCCAAGATCGAGAAGGCGAAGAAGTTCGTCGCGGAATCCGAGAAAAATCCGACGACAGTGCCTGCAACGCAACCGTAAGCAACCAAATCGAAGAGCCCTTCAATGTAGCGGTCGGCCCGCTTCAGCGGGTCGTCTTAAGAACAAAGACGACCCGCTGAAGCGGGCCGACCGCTACACTTTTTGTTCTTCCTACCGTATTCTCCCGCTCTTCATCAACCGGAGGCTTCTTGTCAGCTAAGAAAGCATTGATCGTCTGGGGCGGCTGGGACGGGCACCAACCTAAGCAGGTCGCGGAACTGTTCGCGGGTATTCTGCGGGAAGATCAATACGACGTTGAAGTCTCTGACTCTCTCGACGCCTTCAAAGACGAAGCAAAGCTGATGGCCCTCGACCTGATCGTCCCCGTCTGGACGATGGGCACCATCACGCGCGAGCAGCGGGCGCCGGTTGTCAAAGCCGTCATCTCCGGCGTCGGTATCGCCGGCTGCCATGGCGGGATGTGCGACTCGTTCCGCAACGATACCGACTGGCAATTCATGACCGGCGGCCAATGGGTCGCCCACCCCGGCAACGACGGCACGAAATACACCGTCAAGCCCACGGCCAACAAAAGCTCCATCACGGCGGGCATCGGCGAGTTCCCGGTCGTCAGCGAGCAATACTACATGCACACCGACCCGAGCAATCGCGTGCTGATGACCACGCAATTCCCCGTCGCAGAAGGCCCGCACTCGCCGAACGGTAAGTTTGAAATGCCCGTGGTGTGGACGCGCTACCACGGCGCCGGCCGGGTGTTCTACAACTCGCTGGGCCATCACGCCGACGTGGTCGAGTCCGAGCCGTGCATCACGCTGATGCGGCGAGGGTTCAAGTGGGCGGCGAAGGGATCGACGCTCGAATAGAGTGAGGACTTAGGACTAAGGACTTAGGACTTAGTAAAAATGCAAGAACCCTATCTCTGCGATTTCACTTAGTCCTAAGTCCTGAGTCCTTTGTCCTGCTTTTCAAATCCGCCTCGAACGACTACAACATCCTTACCCATGGTGATCACGATCGACGGGCCGGCAGGGACGGGGAAATCGACGGTGGCGCTCGACGTCGCCAAGCGTCTTGGCATGGATTTTCTGGACACCGGATCGATGTACCGCGCGATCGGCCTTGAGGCGATCCGCCGCGGCGTTAGCCTCACCGACGAAAACGAAATCGCCTACATCGCCAAGCTCTGCAAGATCAGTTTCGACTGGTCGAAATCGCCGCCGGTGCTGCTGCTCAACGGCATGCCGATGGGGCACCAACTGCGCAGCGGCGAAGCGACGCGGGCGGCGTCTTTCGTCGCCGTCGTACCGGCCGTTCGCGAGATCATGGTGCAGCAGCAGCGGCAGATCGGCCGGGACCATGGCAACCTCGTCACTGAAGGCCGCGACCAGGGGAGCGTCGTCTTCCCCGACGCAGAGCTGAAGTTCTTCCTCACCGCCAGCGCCGCCGAGCGCGCCAAGCGACGGGCGACTCAGCTTCGTGCCCGTGGCGAAGTGGTCGACCTGCTCGAGCTGCAGCAGCAGATCGAATCGCGCGACTACCGTGACGCTAATCGCCCGGTCGCGCCGCTCACTTGCCCGAAGGACGCCATCGAGATCGACACCACCAAGCTCACCGAAGTGGAGGTCGTCGAGCAGATCGTGCAACACGCCAAGATGATGACGGCCGCTTCATGAATTACTGGTTCTTCTACAAGGCGATGCGCGCGATCTTCCGCATGACGCTCACGATCATCTTCGACTTCAAAGCGTACGGCGTCAAAAATATCCCGCTCACCGGCGGCGTGCTGATGCTGTCCAACCACGAGAGCTACCTCGACCCGGCGCTGGTCGGCGTGATGGTGCCGCGGATCATGTCGTACATGGCCAAGAGCGAGCTCTTCACGAACAAATATTTCGGCTGGTACATCCGCCGGCTGCACGCGTTTCCGGTCAAGCAGGGGCGCGGCGATATTTCCGCGATGCGCGAGACGATCGAGCGATTGAAGGAAGGTCACCTGCTGAATATTTTCCCCGAAGGCTCCCGCTCGGAGGACGGCCAACTCGGCGAGATCCAGGCCGGCGCGGCGTTGGTGATCCGCAGGGCGCAAGTGCCGGTCGTGCCGACGATCATCATCGGCTCGCACCAGAGTTGGCCGCGCGGGCAGGCGTTTCCGCGGCCGGCGAAACTCCGCGTGCTCTACGGCCCGGCCATCATGATGCACGAGATGAAAGCACACGAAATCACCGAAACCATCGACCGCACCTTCCACGCGATGCGAAAGCAACTCCTTGAGATCATGGAAAGTGAGAACCAGCCATGGGTGTTTCGCAAATCCACGAACTAACCGAGTTGCTGCTGGCCTTCCGCCGCGAGCGCGATTGGGAGCAGTTTCATAATCCAAAGGACCAGGCCGTCTCCCTCGCGCTCGAAGCGGCTGAACTACTCGAGCACATGCAGTGGAGGAACGGCCAGGAGTTGAAGGACCATCTCGCGACAGTGAAAAGCGAAGTCGCCGACGAGTTGGCGGACGTGCTCGGGTGGGTGCTGCTGCTGGCCAACGATCTGCAGATCGATCTCGACGCGGCGTTTAGAAAAAAGCTGATCGCGAATGCAGTAAAATACCCGGTCGACAAAGCCCACGGCCGGGCGACGAAGTACGATCAGCTTTGAACTCCACACAACAGACCAGACCGGCAAGCGACTCGTCATCCTGAGGTAATCCGAAGGATCTAGAGCATATCAACTTCAACCGTAGCGGGCGTCGGATGTTTTGTCTCCGTCATCCCGAGGTACGCCGAGGGATCTCAGGAGCACGAGAACCGTTTGAAATCCGAGATCCCTCGGCGTACCTCGGGATGACGCTACACCCGAAGTTGACTCGCTCTAGCTGACCTCCCATGGACGCCAGATCCTTCGGAGTACCTCAGGATGACGAGAGGCGTTAGTCGTGCGATGCGTTTTACTTCGCCGGTTTCGTCGTGCTCGGCCCCGGGTGTTGGTCCATATCGATATCCACGAACCCGCAGTAATACCGCCAGCCGCGGCCTATGGAGAGTTGGTCGCTCAGCAAGTCGCCGAGATTCGGCGTAACGTAACCCTCGTACCGCACGGTCCCATTGACCTTGATCGAGATCGCACGCTTCAGGTCGATCAACTGGTCATTGAAGTAGAGCCGCATCAGCAGCACGTTGTCGGTCGATACGTTCACCTTGTTGTCTTCAATTGTTGCCTTCACTGAGCAGGTGTTCTGGTTCACGATCATCGGCCCACTGCCGTGCGCCAGCCGTAGCCGCTGTTCCGGGCCGGGGCGGATCGGTTGATAAATCTGCACCCAGTCCGCGCGGTTGAAGACGGCTTCGGGCTTGTTCGATTGGATGAACACTTCCTTCGGATACAGCTCCCGTACGCGGGCGCGCATCTTGTCGCAGACCTGGTTGATCACCTGCGGCGGCGGGACGTGGCCGAGGTTCTTAGTTTCGGTGTAGTCGATGTCAAACTTCATTCCGCGAATCGCCTGCACGATTGCCCGGCTGGACGCGACCGGGTTGACCTCGTCAGCTGAATCGTCCCACACCACTGGCAAAATGTTGCGGAGCGACATGAGCCGCAGCCGTTGCCAGTCGCCATCGGCGGCGCCGGCGAGCGGGGCGATCGCGGAGAAATAAGTCGGGTAATGTAGCGCGAGATTCCACACGGCGTGCGCGCCCATCGCGTGGCCGATCATGGAGACGCGCCGCGGATCAATGTTCGCCACGTCGGCCGTGTGCAGCATCGGCTGGATGACAAAGTTCATTCCCTGCCGGCTCGGGCCATAGAGTTCATCGAGATTCAGCAGCGGCATGAGCACGATCGCATCGCGCTGGCGGGCGAGTTCCTCGGCCATCCACTCGCGATAAATCTTCGTCACGCCCAGGTTGTCCGGCGGCGGATTGGCGATGAACGCGTCGGCCGTCGGCAGAACCATTACCATCGAGCTGGCCTGCAGGCGGTTGTAGGTTTTAGGAATGCCAAGGAAATACTTCACCTCGGCCGGGCCGAATGAGTCGTTGATGTAATACGTGCCCGGCGGGAGATTCTGCCATCCGCGCCGAATGCGCGTGAGCCGGCCGACGAGATTTGCGTCCACGCCTGTCGATTCGATTTCTTTGACGATCGCCGCCCGTTCCTTCTGCGCCGTCGCGGTGAAATACTTTTCGAGCAGGTCGTGGGCTGCGATGTATTTCTTTGAATCTGCCGCGACATACAGCTTTCCGAGTTCATCTTCAAAAAGGGCGAGGAGTTGCGTGTCGGAAAGTTGCGAGGATTGCGTCGTCGCGGGAGCGGTTGTGGGGCCGGCGATCGGCGCAGTTGTCGGCAGGGTAGTCGGCCCCATCGCGGGCAACGTTGATGGCCTGGTTACAGGCGCAAATGGTTGGCCTATCGCGTGCGACGCGAGCACGATCCATCCGATGACCCACAACGCAGCGAATCGGTGCATATCCATAGGATAAGTACTCGCCGCACTCATGGCGAGGCTGACAACAGCCCGGCGAATCCGTAGTATAAGCCTGAACCAATCTCCCGGAGAATACATGCTTTTCAATCGACTGTTGGGATGCCTGCTGGTCGGAATGCTCATGGCGACGAACGCGCTGGCTGACGAGCCGGCGCCTTCTTTAACGCTGCAGGTGGTCGATAAAGGATTCGACAACCCGCTCTACTTCATCAATGATCCCACCGGGCGGAATTTCGTGGTCGAACAGGCGGGGCGAGTCGTTCTATTGAAGGACGGCCACAAGTCCGGCGCGCCGTATCTGGACATCACCGACCGCGTGAAGGCAGGCGGTGAATGCGGCCTGCTTTCGGTCGCGTTTCATCCGAAGTTCGCCGAGAACGGGCGCGTGTTCGTCGACTACACTGCCAGCAAGCCGAATCTGCACACGGTGATTTCGGAATTCAAGGCCGACCCGAAGGCGGGGACTATCGATGCAACGACGGAAAAAATTCTGCTGAAGATCGACCAACCGCAGGGCAACCACAACGGCGGCTTGGTGATCTTCGGTCCCGACGGCATGCTCTACATCGGCATGGGCGACGGCGGCGCCGCGAATGACACGGCACCCGGCCATGTTGAACCCGGCGGCAACGGCCAGAGCCCGCAGGCGCTGCTCGGCAAGATTCTTCGCCTCGATGTCGATAGCCCGTCACCGTACATTCCGAAGGACAATCCGTTCGTAGACAATAAAGAATACCGTCCCGAAATCTGGTCGCTGGGTATGCGTAACCCCTGGCGCTTCAGTTTCGACCGTGAAACTAAGCTTCTTTATTGCGGCGACGTCGGGCAGGGCACCTGGGAAGAAGTCGACATCATCACCAAGGGCGGCAACTACGGCTGGCGCATTCGGGAAGGGCTTCATCCGTTCAGAGGCAAAGAAACCTCGCCCGACAAACTGATCGACCCGATCGCCGAGTACAGCCACAAGGAAGGCGGCCTATCCATTACCGGCGGATACGTCTATCGCGGGAAAAAGTACCCGGAATTGAAGGGCGTTTACATCTACGGCGACTATTCGCAGGGCCGGTTCTACGGATTGCGATATGAAAAGGACAAGGTCACCTGGAAGACGGAATTTAACGTGAGCATCGGCAAAAACGACGCGCGGAACCGGATTTCCATCTCCAGCTTCGGCGAAGACGCCGATGGGGAACTGTATGTCTGCGATCTGCAGAGGGGAATCGTTTATCAGATCGAAGTGGCGAAGTAGTCGACCATTTGGAAGTGGTGCAGTTTGAAGTGGCATGGGCGGCTCGCCCATGGTTTTTGATTGGAAGCAAAGACACGGGCGGGCCGACCGTGCCACGAAAAATCAAACGGACCACTACTGACCATTGCGGAAAAAAACTGCGAGGAATTCCGAGCGGACTCGGAATTCCTCGCTTTGTTTCGTACGTGCACGATAACGCCGACTACTTCTCGGTGATCGTCAGCGTGTTGATCGTGTCGTTCTGCTTGATCGCGTTGACCACGTCCTGCCCGCTCGTCACTTGGCCGAACACGGTGTGTTTGCCATCTAGATGCGGGGTAGCAACGTGGGTGATGAAGAACTGGCTGCCGTTGGTGTTGGGCCCGGCGTTGGCCATGCTCAGGCTGCCGGCCTGGTGCTTCTTGTATTTTCCGCTGAGCTCATCCTTGAACTTGTAGCCCGGGTCGCCGGTGCCCGTGCCGAGCGGGCAGCCGCCCTGGATCATGAAATCACCGATGACGCGGTGAAACTTCAGCCCGTCGTAAAACGTGTCCTTCGCCAGCACGACGAAATTATTGACCGTGTTGGGCGCTTCCTTGGGGAACAGCTCACAAACGATTTTGCCCTTGCTGGTATCGAAGGTGGCGGTGTAGCTCTTGGCCGAGTCGATCGACATGGCGGGAGCGGCGGCGTATTTCTTGGCCATCGGGAGTCTCCTAAAAGTTGGTTAAACTGTACTTTCGGCGAAAGCCGGCGATTGTCAACGGCCGCGCTCATTCGAGCGAGCGCAGCCTATCGAGAAATGCGGCTGTCATTGCCTCAGCACGCTCCAGGCCGATCAATCCCTTCCGATATGTCACGCCGATTTGCAGGTTCGAGCCGAGCGTCGTTGTCGTAAAAACAATCGGCGTCATCGGCCCGGTCGGCGAAACGCGCAGGTATGAGATAATCGGATCGGGATGATATCGGCTCGCCCAGCTTGGGTTGAGCGTGACGTTTGAAACCCCGCCCGCGAGGGGCACTTCCTTGCGATAAAAATGGTATAGCTTCTCCGGCCTGACGAATCGCCCGACGTTGAGCGCGGAAATCATCCACAGCAGGCTGCTCTGGATCATGCCGCTCTGGCGGTGGTCGCGGTTTTGCTTGGCGACCGATCGCAGCAGCGTGTTCCAGTCCGCCAACTCGCGCGGCGTGCATACGACGCTGTGAAAGCCGAGAAAAATGCTGAAGACTTCGTCCAACTTCGTCTGCGAGTACGGCCGAAGGTCCACGATCGAGCCGACGGCGATATCCGTTCGCTTGGCGCGCACCTGCATCGGCACGAATCGCCGGCAGAGGTTGGCCATCGCGGCGACGAACACGTCGTTCACCTTCGCCTGGTTGGCGCGGGCGTATTGGTGGGTGAGATCGATCAGGCCGTCAGTCGATTCATCCAACCGCACCGCGACGGACGTGTCTTCGATCGCGCTCGACTCGATTTTCTGGACCTGCCGATACCGAAAGTACCGCCGGAACGTGCTGATCGCGCCTTCGATCAAATGCCAGTCTGAATTGTGGGGCCCGAAGAGCATCCAGTATCCGCTCTCCGGCTGGCGAATCTTCAGCGGGCTGGCGGCGGCGGGATCGTGCAGGCGGAGGAACCACTCACGCATCAGCATGCGAATCGAAACGCTGTCGGCCACCCAGTGCTGGTAAACGATGCCCAGGTGGTAACTCTCCTCCGTTCGCCGAATGAACGGCCGGAACGGCGGCTCTTCCGGATCGTCAAACGGCGCGTTGAGCTGGTCAGAAAGATGGTCCGCGAGCGCGCGGTGCTTCGGCACGATCTGAATCGGTCGATCGCGCCATACGCCATCTACGTTTTCGTAATTGAAGTGGCTCGTACCGAGGCTGATCCTGCCCAGGCCCAGCGACTGTATCGCCTCGTGACATGCCTGCGTGGCGCGGCTAGGATCGATCGACCCGCGGACGTGAATTGCCTGCGCCGCGTTATACGGATGGGCCAGATCCCACTGCCGAAGCAGACGCTGGAAGAGATTGAGCGGAGCGGGCGCGGTCATTCAAAATGCGGACGGATTCGAAAGACGTGAAGTATAGCATGGCTGCGCCGCCGTCAATGTTAGGACGGAAATCGCGCCATGAATCGGCCCACGCGCCTGCAATAATTGACGTACGGCTCCCCGTGAATGGCCGCCAGGTAACGTTCCTCGCGGCGGGCCTCCCACAGCAGGAAGAAAATGTGCAGTACGCCTACAGCCAGCATGAGCGGGCACGGCAGGATCAGCATCGTGCAGAGCATGAGGATGATCGAGAGCGAATAAATCGGATGGCGAACGTATGCGTACGGGCCTTGCACGATCAACTCGGTGGTTTCGTTCGGATCGATTCCCATTCGCCAGGATTTGCCCATCCTTTTCCAGCAGACAAGCGTTGCGATGAATGCGACCGTCGCCACCAGCATCGGCGCCACGGCCAGGTGATGAATCGAAAACAACGGACGTAGCGGCCACACAAGGCGGTCGAGGGTTCGCACGTACGCCAGCCGTAACGGCAGGCCGATCCACACGGCGACCAGCGGGTACCACAGCACCCGCAAGATTCTCCCCACCGGTTCCGGCGGAAGAAAATTCGCGGCCTTGCCGACTTCTCGCTTGGTCTTAAAGACCATCACGATCACGCTCGCCCAGTAAGTGAGCATGAGCAGTCCGATGAAAAACGGCGGCCAGTAACGAGGCATTGCGGGCACATCCTACAGAAGCGGCGGGATTTCAAACAGGCGTGACCTACGTCCTAGTTTGTTGGAGAAGAAGCGGCCGGGCGAGTGGTCGATCGGATGGGGCAATGCTCCAACACTTTCTTAATGATTTCCTGATGGACCGGTTGATGCGCCGCGATAGTGCGATGCCCGACGTGCGGGTCTTCGAGCTCCGGGTGTTCGTGAATGTTAGTATTCTGAATCGGAATCCGGCTCCCGCTATCGGCCTGGAGCGGAATGCCGCGGAAGAACGGGAACACATCCATCCACCCGTTGCTCTGGTAGAAGTTGAAGCATTCCGCGACGCCGATCGGAACTTTGTCAGGCGTCACAGGGTCGATCGTGATGAGCAGATCAACATTCACGCCGGCAGCACTTAATTTGCGCGCAATCGCGACGGCGTTATCGGCACCGTAGCTGAAACCAATCAGCACGAGCGGCCGATTCGCGGGAGTGGACGATGGATAGACATTCGCAAGTTTCTCGGCGACTTTCGGCCACTGCGATTCGCGGAATACGGTCGCGCCCACGCCCTGCGTGCGGAGTTCATCGGCGAGCGAATCAATGCCGGTCGAGTACAAGCCGCGCCAGCCGCGAAGGAGAATCACCTGGCCGTGGCGGGCGAGGGCGGGCTTGTCGTGAATGGCTGATACATCGCCCGGTGGCAACGAGTTGCAGCCGGCGAAGAGCAGGATTGCCAGGCACAGAAAGGCGCGAAATTTCGATCGACATACTCCCTCGCCCGGTTCGCCGGGAGATGGCGAGGGTGAGAGTTCTGTCGGACCGATAGCACGGGATTGGCTTGGCAATGTCGCAGCTTGCAGTCCGATAGTTTTAGCAGCGCGAGACAGAACCCTCACCCTACCCTCTCCCGGATTACCGGGCGAGGGACGGAGGCGGCGCTTTCGAAGATGTGGGCGTTGCTTATCGATCACGCAGGTTCACCTGTCCACTCACGATTCGTTCGAGGCCGGTCTTCGTCTTCAGCAGCAGCCGGCCGGTGTTGTCGAGGCCTTTAACTACGCCGGTTACCGCGGGTTGATCCTGGCCGGTGACGATGCTGACGGTTCGGCCGATCAGTGCATGGTGCCGGTCATACTCCGCCAGGAGCTTCGGGAAATTCCGATCATCGGGCCGCGAAAGAAGCTGGTGCAAGTGACGGCCGACGGTGATGAGCGTTTCGTTCATCCCGATCGCCCGCCCGGCGATGGCGGAAAGGCTCGTGACTTTATCAAGCAATCCGCGCGGCACTTCGACTTGCGCGCGATGCTGGCGTTTAGCCGCCGCGGCCACGCGACGCGGGTGAACGCGCCCCGTGGCCGGGGCGGCTAAACGCGGGCGCCGATCAGCTTCGAGCCCGTCCCATCCAGGGCAGACGTTCAGGCCCAGGCCGATCAGGTCGCAGCGGTCGATCCGCTCGCAAAGCAGCCCGGCCAGTTTACGGTCGCGAAAGAGCAGATCGTTCGGCCATTTGAGTTGGATCGAATCGTCGCCGGTCAGTTCCACCGCCGCCCGTCGCACGGCCACGCCGACGATTAGCGGCAACTGCTGCGGCTGGAGTTGCTCGTCGATCGGCCAAACGAATGTTGCAGTCAAGCACCCTCGCGGCGACCACCACAGATTGCTCCCGCGCCCGCGACCGGCGGTCTGCCGACCGGTCAGCACCACGGCGGGGGCGTAGAGCGTGCCGCGGCGTCGCAGCACGGCCGCATGCCTGCTCGTACTGCCAAGGGTTGGAAACCAATGGAGACGAAAAGGGCGGAGGGCGGGACGGAGTGCGGCGAGATCGTAAGAAATTGCGGATTTCGGATTTCGGATTGCGGATTGAGAATGGGAGGGCGACCGCTTTTGCATTTCATGTGGCACGGGCGGCCCGCCCGTGGTCTGCTTCAACCGAACAAAGATGGGCGAGCCGCCCATGCCACGACAAAACCCATGCGTCTTAGCCTTCCAAAACAATCAGTAAATCCCTCGCCGCTACTTGCGCGCCCGGCTTCACCAGCACGTCCGCCACGGTTGCATCGCGTGGCGAGTAGACGGCCGTTTCCATCTTCATCGCTTCGATCGAGAGCAGCCGCTCGCCGGCTTTCACGGTCGCGCCTTTTTTCACCGCGACGGTCGACACTTTGCCCGGCATCGGGGCGGCCACGTGGTGAGGATTGTCGGCGTCGGCCTTGGGCTGTTTGTGGAGATTGCCCTGCAGCGAGCGATCCGTCACATCCACCTCACGCGGCTGGCCGTTGAGTTCGAAGAAGACCGTGCGCATGCCGTCGTCGCGCGGGTCGCTGGTGGTGAGGAATTTGATGATCAGCGTCTTGCCGGGCTCGATCTCGACGCTGATTTCTTCGCCCGATTGCAGGCCGTAGAAAAATGCGCTCGTCGGCAGCACGGAAACGTCGTCGTACTGCTGCAGGTGCTTGTCGTAATCGAGAAAGACCTGCGGGTACATGAGATAGCTCATCACATCGTCAGCCGATGGATCGCGTTTGATCTTGCCGGCCAGTTCCTTCTTCGCCTGGGCCAGATCCACCTTCGGCAGCTTCGCGCCGGGACGACCTTTGAACGGCTTAGCGCCGGCGGCGTCGAGGATGATTTTCTGCAGCACCTTCGGCCAGCCGCCTTCGGGCGTGCCGAGCATGCCCTGCATCAGTTCGACCACGCTCTTGGGGTAATTCAGCTTGCGATTGCCCTGTAGCACGTCGAGCGCGGTGAGATTGTTCGTGACCATGAACAGCGCCATATCGCCCACTACTTTGCTGCTCGGCGTGACTTTCACGATGTCGCCGAACATCTGGTTGACCTGCGCGTACATGTCCGCCACCTCGTGCCAGCGGTCTTCAAGCCCGAGCGATTTCGCCTGCTGGCGAAGGTTCGTGTACTGCCCGCCCGGCATTTCGTGCTGATAGACCTCGGCGGTGCCGGCTTTCATGTTTTCTTCGAAGGGGTAATACAACTCGCGGGCGGTCGTCCAGTAGTCGCTGAGCGTGTTGAGATTGTCGAGCGAAAGCCCACTCTCGCGCGGCGTGTGTTCGAGCGCGGCCACGAGGGAGTTCATGTTCGGCTGGCTCGTCATGCCGCTCATGCTGGCCAGCGCCGCGTCGGCGATGTCCACGCCCGCATCGGCGGCGCGGAGGATGCTCGCGGCGTTCAGGCCGGACGTATCGTGCGTGTGCAGATGGATCGGCACGTCGATTTCGTCGCGTAGCGCCTTCACCAGCGTGTAGGCCGCGTAAGGGCGGAGCAGGCCGGCCATGTCCTTGATCGCCAGGATATGCGTGCCCATCTTCACGAGCTCTTTGGCCATCTTCATGTAGTAGGCGAGGCTGAATTTCGTGCGCTTCGGATTGAGGATATCGCCGGTGTAGCAGATGGCGGCTTCGCAGAGCTTGTCGGTCTTGTTGCGGACGGTTTCCATCGATACCTGCATGTTCTCCAGCGCATTGAGCGAGTCGAAAATTCGGAACACATCCATGCCGCTGGCGGCCGAGCGGATGATGAACTCCTTCACCACGTTGTCGGGATAATTCGTGTAGCCGACGGCGTTGCTGGCGCGGAAGAGCATCTGGAAGAGAATGTTCGGCACGAGCGTGCGAAGATTCGCCAGCCGTTCCCACGGGTCTTCCTGGAGGAAGCGCATCGTCGTATCGAACGTCGCCCCGCCCCACATTTCCAGGCTGAACAATTGCGGCGTGAGGTGCGAAACCGCGCCGGCGATTTTCTGCAGCTCGTACGATCGCACGCGCGTGGCCAGCAGCGATTGATGGGCGTCGCGCATCGTCGTATCGGTAAAGAGCAACGGCTTCTGCTTACGGATCCATTGGCAGAATTTATCCGCACCGAGCTCTACGAATTTGTCGCGAATCCCCGCCGGCGGCGTTTGGCCGATCGGGTAAAGCGGCACGACGGGGTCGAACAGCTCTTTCTTCGGGTTGTACTTGCCCTTCACGTCGGCCCGGCCGTTGACGATCACGTCGCCTAAGTACGTGAGGAGCTTGGTCGCGCGGTCTCGCTTCGGGCGGAACTCGAGCAGCGAGGGCGTGCTGTCGATCAGCGTGGTCGTCGCTTCGCCAGCCATGAACTGCGGGTTGGCCAGCAGGTTTTCGATGAACGGGATGTTGGTCTTCACGCCGCGCACGCGGAATTCGCGGAGGGCACGATCGAGCCGCGCGATCGCCTCCGGAAACTGACGCCCACTGGCGGTGACTTTCACCAGCAGCGAATCGAAGTAGGGCGTGATCACCGCGCCGCTGAACGCGCTGCCGCCGTCCAGCCGAATGCCGAAGCCGGCGGCGGAACGATAGCTGGTCATCCGGCCGTAGTCGGGGATGAAATTGTTGCCCGGGTCTTCGGTGGTGATGCGAGCCTGGATCGCGCAGCCGCGCGTGCGGATTTGGGGCTGCTCGGGGATATCGATCGGCGCTTCGTGCAGCTTGTACCCTTGTGCGACGAGGATCTGGCTCTTCACGAGGTCGATGCCCGTGACGACTTCCGTCACCGTATGCTCGACCTGAATGCGTGGGTTGACTTCGATGAAGAAAAAGTCGTTCCGATCCATGTCCAGCAGGAATTCGACTGTGCCGGCGTTGCGGTAATTGGCGGCCTTGGTCAATCGCACTGCCGAATCGCAGATCGCCTCGCGGAGTTCCTGCTTCAGGCCGATGCTGGGGGCGATTTCGACGACTTTCTGATGGCGCCGCTGCACGGAGCAGTCGCGTTCCCACAGGTGAACGAGATTGCCGTGCGTGTCGCCGAGGATTTGCACTTCGATGTGCTTGGCGCGGGCGATGTATCGCTCGACGAACACTTCGCTTCGGCCGAACGCAGCGCCGGCTTCGCGCTGGGCTTCTTCGAGCTTGCCGAGGAGTTCGCCCTCGTTCTTGACGACTCGCATGCCGCGGCCGCCGCCGCCGAAGCTGGCCTTGATGATGACGGGGTAGCCGATTTCCTTCGCCGCTTTTTTCACCGCGGCCGGTTCGGAGAGCGCGTCTTCGGTGCCCGGCACGGTCGGCACTTTGGTTTTGACGGCGAGTTTTTTCGCGGCGGTTTTGTCGCCGAAGGTTTCGAGCATCTCCGGCGTGGGGCCGATGAAGACGATCCCGCTTTCCTGGCAGGCCCGCGCGAAATGGCTGTTCTCCGCGAGAAATCCGTAGCCGGGGTGGATGGCATCGACGTTGTGCTTCTTGGCAATCGCGATAATGCCGGGGATATCGAGGTAGCCTTTAACAGGCGAGCCGCCTTCTTCCGGGCCGACGAGGTACGATTCATCGCTTTTAAAGCGGTGCAACGCGAAGCGGTCCTCGTAGGTGTAGACAGAGACAGTCCGCAGGCCGAGTTCGGTGGCGGCACGGAAGACACGGATGGCGATCTCGCTTCGATTGGCGACGAGCAGTTTTTGCATGAACATTCCTGTATTTTTACGGCGTAAGTCGGGGCGTTATTGTGGTCAGCGGCGGAGGATTTTCAAGCGATTGGATCGATCGACGCACTTCTAATTCGGTTATGATCGACGCGGCCATGTCCAGCAACGCACCCACGTTACACGATTCCGTCCGCGCCGCCGCCGATCGCCCGGAGGTGTTGGCGGCGGTGGCGCGCGTTTACGAAGACGTGCGGGCGGAGATCGAGCGACGGCAACCGGTCTGCCAGCTATCCGGCCGGTGCTGCAAGTTCGAAGAGTTCGGGCATCGGCTGTACGTGTCGACGCTCGAACTGGCAGCGTTTACGGCGGGCCTTAAGGCGGAAGGCGGAAGGATGAAGGATGAAAGAGAAGCGGCAGGGGAGAGGATTACTCCTCTTTCATCTTTCAGGCTTCAAGTTTCAACCTTAACTCCCGGCTGCCCATTCCAGGTCGGCAAACTTTGCGGCGTCCACACCATCCGCCCCTTCGGCTGCCGGATGTACTTCTGCGACACCACCGCAGCGGATTGGCAGCAGGAAACTTACGAAATGTTCCATCGAAAGCTCAAATTACTGCACGACGAGCTCGGTATTCCCTATTTTTACGTGGAATGGCGGGCGGCGCTAGGTGAGCTGTTCGCAATCGGCGTGGAAAAGTAATATCAGCTTCCCTGGCTAAGGCACTAACCTTCTGTCGTGAATGTAGTCTGATGATTGACATCGCGATCTTTCAAGCGTTACATTAGGTTGAAGCCGATACACCGAGGGATATCCAACCGGAAGGCAGCATGAAAGCTCTTGCATCAATCGCGTTACTGGGTGGCTTGCTCGTTACTTCAACGGGCTGCTTGCAGACGCCAGCGTATAATTCGTCGGAACGTCACGCCCAGATTCTGCGGAACTGGGACTACGAAGGTAAGCAGGCCGTGGATGACATGGATCATCTTCTGCTCCTGCGTCCGGCCGGCCACATGACGATCTGGAACGTCCGGTAACGACCGACGTAAATCGAGACAACAAAAAAGCCCACCAAGGCGATTGGTGGGCTTTCTTTGTCTGTGTATCGTGACTTGTTTACGACGCCATCCGCGACCGGGGGCTCGGGCGGGTCCAGCCGATCTTGCGATCGTGCTTGGCCTTGGCGGCTTCGAGGTGTTCGAGGTACTGCCGCAGCGCCGGCTCATCGAACTGTGCCAGGAACTGGACTTGCGCCGTGGGATTGTGCAGGCGGATGTCTTCGATGAGTTGACGTTTGATCATGGTCTGTTACTTTCGCCAGTGGAGAACGACTATTTCGGTGAGCCGGCGCCACGCCGGTCCTGCCGATTGAGAATCGGCCTTCGCAAGCACAAAACTTGAACAACCGCACCATGCCAGATCAGCCCACGAATCTATCGGACGCCCCGGCCGACAAGTCGGTCGATCCACTTTCAAAACTGCACAAGATGTCGACGACCGCCGGGCTCGGCAGCGGCGACTATGTCGCGGTGAATATCTTCGCCGTCGTCACTGTGCTGCTCGGGATTGCCAGCGTGCTGGCGAAGCTCAACACCGCGCTGCTGGCGATTCCGGTGGCTGGGATCGTTTGCGGCTTCATCGCGTTCGGCCAAATCAAAAAGAGCGGTGGCACGCAGACGGGCAGGGGCGTCGCGATCTTTGGACTGATACTTTCTATCGGCATCGCCGGTTGGGTGATCGCTCAGCAGGTCATCGATTACGCTCGCGCGCAGTCCGACCAGGCCGCAATCATCGCGCTCGTCGATAGCTTCGGCGAAGCCGTAAAATCCGACGATTACGCGAAAGCGTACTCATTGTGTGACGAGGATTTTCACCAGCTGGTGAATTTCGAGCAGTTCAAGGGGCAGATCGGCATTCTGAAAACGCCTCAGGCGGTGCAGTTTTACGGCAATATCACTTCAATCGTCTGGAACGGGCGGCTGGAGTTTGATGTCGACAACCAAACCGGCACGCCGATCGCCATCGGCATCATGCTCATCAACTCCGAAAAGCGGGACGCGCTCCGCGAGGCGACCCGCTTCCGCAAGATCGGCAGCAAATGGAAGATTGATTCGCTGCCCGACATGTTCCAGCCGCCTAAGCCAAAGGCCGGGCAGTAGACGAGTTCGCCCATTTCCAATCCTGCCTGGCCAGTCTCATGGTCTGGACTGGCTCTTATCAAATCCCAGCGCGCAGTCGTGGCGTTCGATGGCCGTTCATGCCTGTAGTTCAAGCCGATTCGGTGATTCGTCCGATAAACTGTATAGCCGGAAAAGTAAGGCCTCGCGTTAGTTAGGTGCAGTCCGAACTCTGCCGATACGTCCTGATATGGGTGGATACCCACGAAGGACGGATATGCGGATGACGACAACGATGCGGGATCGATGGATTGTTCGGCTGCTGGAAGCCGGCCTGGTGGTCGCGACGATCGCGACGCTGGTCGGATGCTCGGCCGTTTCGCCGGTAGCGCCGGGCGCGAAGAGCGAAGAGCCCGCGAAGGCGCCTGTCGCCGCAACGCCTGATAACGCTGCCACCGCGATGATCGCGCAGCCGGCGTGGGAAGCCAATCGGCCGGAAGATATTCGCGCGTCAACGCTCAACATCTTCGGCGAGTTCGACGGCGAGCACCGCGGAGCGGTCAAGCAGATCGGCGAATCGGGATTTCAGCAGCACACGTATGTGGACGAAGGGTACGACACTGATATCGTGATCGACCCGACCGGACAATACATGGTGTTCGCCAGCACGCGGAACAACGAACACCCGGATCTGTTCATGCAACGCGTCGATGGCCTGAGCGTCACGCAGCTGACGAACGATCCTGCCGACGATGCGTTCCCCGCGTTCAGCCCGGATGGGAAGCAGATTGCATTCGCTTCCACCCGGAGCGGAACGTGGCAGATTTATACGATGAATGCGGACGGGCGAAACGTGGTGCAAATCACGAACGGCCTGATGCAGGCGGTTCATCCCACCTTCAGCCCTGACGGCCGCAAGCTGGCGTACTCGGCACTCGGTGGTCGCAGCGCTCAATGGGAGTTGTGGATCGTGGATTTGATGACCGGCGAAAAACGCGAGATCGGCTACGGGCTTTTCCCGTCGTGGTCTCCTGATAAGACGGTCAGCCGGATCGCGTTCCAGCGCCCGCGTCAGCGCGGCAGCCGTTGGTTCAGCCTATGGACGCTCGACCTGATCGACGGCGAAGCCCGCAAGGTGACGGAAGTCGCCAGCTCGAGCAACTCGGCCGTCACATCGCCGACGTGGAGCCCGGACGGAAAGCGGCTGGCGTTCACGACGATCGTCGACCCTGCGCACGAAGCGGCCGGACCGGGGAAGCACCAGCAGGATGTGTGGACGATCAACGCCGACGGTTCCGGGCGCAAGCGCGTGACCGACGGCAACGGATCGAACCTCACGCCTTTCTGGGCCACGGATAACCGAATTTATTTCGTCTCCGATCGCGGCGGCCAGGAATGCGTCTGGTCGGCCAAGACCGAAGGCGGATCTGCGCCGGCTGCTGTAGCGGCGGCGTCTGCTCCTGAACCGAAAGACCCGTTCGCCAATCCGCCGAAGCATGATGCGTCGGCGACGTTGGATACGGCTGACGTAGCGAAGTAGTGGTATTGGATATTTGGTATTCGGTATTTGGTTTGGCGAATGATGTCGTCCGCCAAACCAAATACCGAATACCGAATATCAAATAACAAACGTTGCCCGCTTCAAGGATGAAGCTCATGACTCGAAGACAATGCCTGATCGCGCTCCTGCTACTTACGGCCGTCACCGGTTGTATGCCGGAGAAGAAGTACGGCACGGAGCAGATGCTTTTTCTGCCCGGCAAGGTCAAGGCGGTTTGGGCGGTCGCACCGGCGATCAATCTGTCCGGCCAGGAGCACGTGGACGCGCTCCTGCAGGCGGATCTGCTTTACAGCCAGCTACAGCAGGTTCACGGGCTGACGATCATCCCCGTGAATCGCGTCGTGGAAGTGTACGTCTCGCTGAAGATCGACAAGATCCAGACGCCCGAGCAGGCGGCGCTGGTGTGCGATCTGCTCGGGGCCGATGCGATCGTCGTGCCGACGGTGACGGCGTTCGATCCGTACAACCCGCCGAAGTTCGGGGCGTCGCTGCAGTTGATGGCCAAGCCCGGCTCGTTCGTGCGGTCGGGGAATGTCGACCCGCGGGAGTTGGTTCGAGCCGCAGCGCCCGGGCCAACGGATACGCCGGAAATTATCGACAACGCCGACTTCATCCAGTCGGTCGGCATGTTCGATGCGTCCAACGGCACGATCCGCCAGATGGTGTTGGAGTACGCCGACGGCCGCAGCGATCCGCTCGGGCCGATGGGCTCTGAAGAGTATTTCCGGTCGATGGACCGGTATTGTTCATTTGTTTACTACACGCTGATCGATGATCTACTGCATTCGCCGAAGCTGAGGCGTTAACTGAACCGGCCGTAACCCGGCCGTGTGAGAGGGAAAGAGAATATGCCGGCCACCAAAACGCTGTCACTGGTCAAGGGTTCGCACCAGTTCCGGTTCAAGTACGAGATTGGGGATGAGCAGAAACTCCTGGATTCCCTCGTCGAGCTGGTGCACCGCCGCGACGTGCCGTTCGACTGGTTTGACGCTGCCGTGCTCTCACATCAGCTGGGGCAGCACCTTTCTAAAGAGCTCAAGACGTATCTGCCGAAAAAAGCGGCATGAATTATCGGAGTAATTGAAGAGCTTTAGCCGATAACAACTTGGCTGTCTTAACGCAGTAATCGTGAGTCCTGCTCACAAAACCGTGGGGAATGGTCCTCACGCGTGGAACGAGGATCGCTCCACTAACGGGTCACCGGCTCGCCGGCTTGGTGGCAAATTTTCACTGTAGGAATCCAGCACGCAAAGCGGCTTGGTACCTATGAACACTGTCACCGTCTCCTCCATGTCCATTCCTCCGGCACACGCCAAAGTCTTCACCCCGCTGGTGCAGCAGTTCCTCGACTATTTGAAGTTCGAGAAGCACTTCAGCGACTACACGATCAAGAGCTACGGCGCGGACCTGATCCAGTTCGCACAGTACCTCTGCGGTGAGATCGGCACCCACGGCGCCACCTCCGACAGCAAGCCCACCCCGGCCGCCGTCGATGAAAAGCACGTGAAGTGCGAGGCGTTGACCATCCGCGAGTTCCTCGCGTACCTCTACGGCCAGAACTACACCAAGAGCACGACGGCCCGCAAGCTGGCGACGCTCCGTAGCTTCTACAAGTTCCTGATGAAGCGCAGCGTTGTCTCAGCCAGCCCGCTGACGACCATCCGCACGCCGAAGCAGGAAAAGCGCCTGCCCAAGTGCCTGGATCTTGAACAAGTACAAAAGCTTTTAGACGCCCCCGGCGACGCGGACATCCTTTCCGCCCGCGACAAGGCCATGCTCGAAATCCTCTACAGCAGCGGCATTCGAGTGAGCGAACTCGTAGAGCTGGAGATGGGCGACATGGATTTGCAGGAAGGCGTGCTGCGAGTGCGAGGCAAGGGCCGCAAGGACCGCCTCACCCCGATCGGCAGCCAGGCGATCAAGGCGGTGCAGCGGTACTTCGAACTGCGGGCGATCGACCTCCGCAGCCAGAACAGCAGCACGACCAGCCGCGTGTTCCTGAACAAGCACGGCGAATCGCTCAGCACCCGCAGCGTCCGCCGCAAACTCGATAAGTATCTCGTGTCGGCCGGCCTTGATCCGGGCATCAGCCCGCACACGCTGCGTCACAGCTTTGCGACGCACCTCTTGAACAACGGCGCCGATCTCCGCAGCGTGCAGGAACTCCTGGGCCACCAGAGCCTGAGCACGACGCAGATCTACACGCACCTGACCACGAGCCGGATGAAGGAAGTCTACGACGCCGCCCACCCGCGAGCGACGGAGAGCACGATCCAACACCCGGCCCACAAACCCCCGTTCTATCCCGCCAAGGCCGGATAGTTTTCGGGCGACGAAACCCACGCGCTAGCCGGACTGGTCGCTGTACGCGGTCAGTCCGGCTTTTTTTTCTGCTCCGCGGTAGGACAGACATTCCTGTCTGTCGTGGACGGATGTACTCATTCGTCCATCACCCGATTGTTGATTACTGGTACGAATCAAGAACGCATCCGCGGTAGGACAGATATTTCTGTCTGTCGCGAAGCGAGGAATTCGCGTTTGGTGGCACAGACATTCCTGTCTGTGACGAAGCGATGTACCCATCGATTCGTACGCGGATGGAATGGCACGCCAAAAGCCACGGACCGAGGAGTACCTCGGCCCGTCACAGACAGGAATGTCTGTGCCACCGAAGACTTAGTCGCTTCACTTCACGGTGGCTCGCGTCGCTGCTTTTCGTTCCGCGAAAAATGCCTTCAGCCACTCCCGCCGCCAAACGGGTTGTTCGTCATCGCGAAGTCCGTCCCACAACCCGCGCGACTTCTTTCGAGCCTCTGATTCCGCCTGCTCGAATGGTCCGGAGAGCGTGTGCTTCACACGTCGATCCGCGTAGGCCTTGGCGTCGTGGATCATATCGAGGTTCAAATCGTCGCCATCGGTGACAAAGACATAAGCGAGCAACTCGCCAGCGGCGTCGCGGGTTTGCGTGGGTTCTAGGCGGAGCGTGACCGTGTGACCCGCCAGGCGGCGCTGGGCATAGGCAACGGCCTCTACATGCCCGGCAAGGCCGGCGTCGGGCGCGTCGATGCCAAGGAGTCGAACGATGACATCGCGATCGTTCGCACGAACGATAATCTCATCGCCACTGATGACGCGCGCGACGGGAAAGAGCCGCTTATCGAACTGACTCCAGTCGTTCCCCGTGCCGCCCATCAGCCCGACGTGATCGAATGCGATCAGCCCGGCGATCGCGACGGCGACGCCGACGATCACGCCCCGGATTTTCCGCCGGCGGGCGAGGCGGGATTCGATGTAGGAAATGTCGAGTTCGCGTGAGATGGGGGTAATTTTACCACGAAGGCGCGAAGGGCACGAAGAAGACAGGATTTTGCCACAGATGGGGCACAGATTTTCGCAGATAAAGAAGGGCTTTGATCCATCTGTGAGAATCTGTGCCCGATCTGTGGCGAAATTTTCCTAAATCTTCGGTGCTTTCCCCAGCTCAAACGCGTCGTGGACGATGTTGAGCGCCTTGGCCGCGTCGGCTTTGTTGATGATTACGCTAATGCGGATTTCGCTGGTGGTGATGTTCTGGATGTTCACCTTTTCCGCCGCCAGTGCTTTGAACATTTTCTGCGCCACGCCGGTGTGGCCGCGCATGCCTACACCGACGACGCTGACTTTGACGAGATCGCCGCTGTAGGTCGCCTCGGTCTTCTCGGCCAGTTCTTTCACAATCCGATCGACGACGGGCTTGATGTCGTCGAGGTCGCCATGCTCAACGGTGAAGCTGATGTTGGCGGTGTTGTCGTCCATGACGTTCTGGATGATGTCGTCGACGACGATATTGGCCGACGCGATGTCGCCGAAGATTTTCGCCGCCACGCCGGGGTGGTCGGGGACGTTTTTGATGGTGACGCGGCTGATGTCTTTTTTCAGGGCCGCGCCGGATACGACGATGTGTTCCATGTTGGGAGTCTCCGCGACGATCCACGTGCCTTCGTGATCGTTCTGACTGTTGCGCACGTGCAGGGGGACATTGTACTTCTTTGCGAACTCCACCGCGCGGGTTTGCAGGACTGAAGCGCCGACGCCGGACAGCTCGAGCATTTCGTCGTAGCTGATCCGGTCGATCTTGCGGGCCGTCTTTACGATACGCGGGTCGGCGGTGTAGATACCGTCGACGTCGGTGTAGTTTTCGCAAACGTCGGCCTTCAGCACCGCGCCGACGGCCACGAGCGTCGCGTTACTCCCGCCGCGGCCGAGGGTGGTGAGATCGCCCTCCGGGGTGATCCCCTGGAAGCCGGCGATGATGACGATCTTGCCGGCGTTAAGCTGGTCATGAATGCGGGCCTGGTCGATCGACAGGATGCGTGCCTTGGAAAAAGCCGCGTCCGTCACCAGGCCGATTTGCCCGCCGGTGAGGCTGATCGCCTCGTGGCCCTGTGCGTGCAGCGCCATGGCCATCAGGGCGATGGTCACCTGCTCGCCGGTGGCCAGCAGCTGGTCCATTTCGCGTTTTGGGGGGGTGATTCCGTTGCAGACGGACTTGGCGAGCTGGATGAGGTCATCCGTGGTGTCGCCCATGGCGCTGACGACGACGACGACCTGGTGGCCCTGTTCCTTCGCCGCTACCGCGCGTTTGGCGGCCCGGTGAATCCGCTCGGCGTCGGCAACGCTGCTCCCGCCGAATTTCTGTACGATAAGACCCATAACTAACGGCTTCCGCGTCCGCCTGCGTGAGGGCGGAATTATAGTGCCAGCAGCCTTTTCCACAATGGATGCATGACCGGGTGATTACGTCCGGATGAAGCACTCTCCCTTACGTGGATCATCTTTCCCAGATTGAACAAGTCGAGCGACCGCTATACCGATAAAACCAGTGCGTGAGGTTGCGGGCGAACAATTGCGACATATATTTTCGCTGTAGTGTCAATTTTCGCCCCCCGTACAACGTTAGGGAGTAGTGGGCCGGCCGAAGAGTAATCCGGAATGACATCGGGACGTTGACACGCGGAGCATTGGAATTGCGATTCTCGCTCATCATGCCGACGTTGAATCGCATTGAAGACGTGCGCCGCTTCATGTCTGCGCTGGCCGCTCAGGATTTCCGCGATTTGGAGTTGATCGTCGTCGACCAGAACGCCGACGACTCGCTGCGACCTGTGCTCGCGCCGTTTGCTGAAAAAATTCAGATCAGACACATTCAGACCGGCCGGCCGATCGGTGCCGTAGCCGCCCGCAACATGGGCGCGCGCGAAGCGACGGGTGAGATCGTCGCCTTTCCCGATGACGACTGCTTCTACGAGCCCGGCTTTCTGACTCGAGTCGACGAGCATTTCAAAAACCACCCCGAATGGGACGGCCTGACAGGAAACGTCTTCGGCCTCGAACGCTACTACTCCAAACACGCCGGCCCGATCACCAAGTTCGGTGTCTGGTGGCAGGGGTTGGAATTCACGCTCTTTTTCCGCAAGCGAATCATCACGCAGATCGGCCTGATGGACCCGACCTTCGGCCCCGGCGCGAAAACCCCCTGGGGCGCCGGCGAGGCGGCGGACTACTTGCTCCGCGCGATCGAGGCGGGCTTCCGCCTTCAATACCTGCCCGATTTGAAAGTCCATCACCCCGGCCCGCTAACTAACCCGCGCAACGACAAGGCCGAGGCAAAGTGCGTCTACGGCTACTCGATGGGCAAGGGCCACGTCCTGCGGTCGCACGACTACCCGACCTGGTATGTCGCCTATCTCGCCGTTCGCCCGCTCGCGACGGCCGCCACCTGGCTCGCCAAGCTCCGCTGGAGCAAAGCTGCCATCTCGATCGCCGTCTGCCGCGGGGTGATCGCCGGGTATTGGCTGTCGATGAAATCGGAGCAATCCCCGCACGACGCAGCGCCACTTGCGAACTCGATGTGAGCCACCTATCTCTAGAGGGTGAGTTTCGACGTGTCGGCGAAAAATAATCTTTGTCAATTCCCTGCTCGGCCACAACTCCAGCAACGGCCGGGTTTAGCGTGAAGTGAGTTTGAAAATAAGGTACGCAAAGGTGACTTTTGCGCCCCCAATTCAACCCCATTGCGCCCCCAATTCAACCCAGTTTCGACGCGATCTCGACCCCATTTCGACTTCGTTTCGACATCTTCGCGATGAAAATTGACGGCAACCCGCAGTTGAACCTGACGCCGGTGCCGCAAGAACTTTATTCATTTTTCAAAGAACATGGGACAACTTATGGTCGTCAGAAGGATCCAAACATCGGCCGTACCAAAGTCAAGTATGTATTTTGCGAATTCAATCGATCATTCCCCGCCGCCCTTGAGGAAATACTCCATCAACTCATGCCCGCGATCGATCGACAGCCCGCTCGCGGCGGCATTGCGCTCGGAGTACGTCGTGCCTGACAATTTCTTCACTCCCGTGCCGGCCATCGCGAAGAGCGTGGGCGCGTAGCCGTGTTTTCTGGTGGCGATGTTCGTCGGATGGTCCGGCAGGACGAGGATTCGCCACCCGGGGTACGTCCGCAACTTTTCCAGCACCGGGCCGACGACGTGTTTGTCGATGTGCTCGATCGCGTCGACTTTCGTTTTCCAATCCGCCTGGTGGCTGGCCTCGTCGGGTGATTCGACGTGCGAGAGCACGAGATCGTACTTATCGAACATGGCGGCCGTATCGACGCCCTGGCCGACGTAGTTGGTGTCGTGGAAGCTGGTCATGCCGGCCACTTCGTGAACATCCCAGCCGAGCAGGACCGCCAGGCCGCGGAGCAGATCGACGCCGGTGATCATGCAGCCGCTCTTCACGCCGAACTTTTCGACGAACTTCGGCATCGCCGGCGCATGGCCCTGGCCCCAGAGCCAGGCTTGCGTCGCCTGATTCACCCCGGCCGTCCGCCGCGCGACATTCACCGGGTGATCGGTAAAAATCTCGTGCGACTCGAGCATGATCTTCCACAGCAACTCCTGCCCCTTGCCCTTGGGTACCCATTTGCTGATCGGCTCTTCCGGAATTTCGTGAGGCGGCTTGGTCTTCACGTCGAATTCTTCGTGCCCGCGATAAACCAGCAGGTTGCGGTAACTCACGCCGGTATGAAATTCAAACCCGGGCAGTTTGATCGCCTTGGCCAGATCGTGAATCAGCGTGGCCGCTTCGTCGTTGCTGATCCCACCGGCGGAGTGGTCCTTCATGATGCCGTTGACGACCGTCACAAGATTGCAACGGAAGACCCAGTCGGTTGGCGAAAGCGGGATCTTCTGCGCCGCCGCCTCCAGCGGAGCACGCCCGGTGTGAAAGACGGCCGGGTCGTACCCGAGGAGGCACATGGTCGCGACGTCGGACCCCGACTCAAACCCGTCCGGCACGGTTCGAGCGAGCCCAAGCCGTCCCTCCATCGCGATGCGATCCATATTCGGCGTGTGTGCGGCTTCGAGCGGCGTTAGGCCGTTGAGTTCCTTCAGAGGCTCATCGGCGGCGCCGTCGGGGATGATGATGGCGTATTTCATGCTGGCTCAGAGCATAATCGATCGAAAGAAATCGAAACAGCACCGGCCTACGGCACGTACTGCCGGCGCAACGCAAGCGCGAACGCAAACGTGTAATACATCCACGTCAGCGTGAAAACGACGTGCACAAACGCGTATAACCAGCGGCCGCGCCAGTGGCTTTTGTCGAAGACGAACCACTGAAAAACCAGTCGAACCGACCAGAAAATAACCAGGCCGCAAAGAATGACGCGCGCCAACGGAGTCGGCGTGGTCAATGCCTTGGTATAGAACAGGCAAAGCACGCCCATCATCGCCAGCACCAGACAGATGAAAAATGTGTGCACGTGAAAGATTTGTCGATTGATAGGCGACAGTCGCGATGCATCGACGCGCCATTCCAGATGTCGGCCGAAGCAAATGTGCGCCAGCGCGAGCACGAGCAGCGTGGCCCCCACGATGCGAAGATGGATTGTCGGATCGGTCATTAACTATTGCCGGGTTTTTCGAAAATGAAACACCGGACGAACGGCGTGATCGAAAACTCTTCGGCTACCACGAATCCCGCCTGCCGGGCGTGGTTCAGCCATGTCGTTCGCGAATGAAAATGAACGAACTGCGGGCCGAACACAAGAAAATTGGCGGCGTCGCGCAAGTGTTCGAGCAGGATAAGCCGGCCGCCGGGTTTCAGCGATCGAAAAAGTCCGTCGAAGAGTTGCTGGCGTTCGGCCGGCTCGCGAATCTCGTGGGCGGCGAAGATCAGGAACGCGGAATCGACTTCTTCATCACCCAGCGGAAGGGCGGTGGCGCGGGCGGGCTGGGTTGAGTCCTTCAGCCATTGCGAGGCTTGGCCGGCCTGGAATCGGCGAGCCCGGGCGATCGAGGGTTCGGTCATGGTGGCCGGATCGTAAAAGTCGAAGATTTTCATCTGCGTGCCGGCGAAGATTCGCCGAAGATGCTCGCTCGATTCGTCGAGCCCGCTATGAAGATTCACGAGCACATGCGTCGGCTGGCGGGCCGTCCGGCGCGCCCAGTCGAATTGGTAGATCGGCGACCGATCGTACACCCAGTGCGAGACGACGAGTGAAGCGAGAAGAAGATAGCTCGCGATCAATGTGCCGAGCAGCACGCCCGCCGTCGCCCACCGCGGGAGGAAGTGCAGCAGCATCAGAACGATGCCGACGCCGATGCTCGACAAGCCGACCACATACAACGGCCAGTTGAATCGCACGACATTCACAACGCCATCGAACGGACCTCGGCGAGGTTCAAGAGCGGGCAAGCTGCTCACGTTCGCCTCGCTTCCATCGGTAAGAAATGTTCTCGACGTAAAACGCGTTCGCAAGCTGCAGCCGCTCGACCTGATTGAAAGGCGGCTGGCGAAAGAATCCGACGTCGCCGACTTCCACGTCAACGGGGATGGGATTCCAGTTTTCTCGCACGCCTTTGATCTTGATGATCGAATGCGTCTGCGGCTCGTAATCAAACGTGTACGGAAGCGGCCCGGCGAATCGCCTTGCGGCTGCGAGATCCGGAAACGGCGAGCGGGCCGGCAATGATTCTGTGGGCTGACTGATGTTCGCTTTTACCGATACGTCTGCGTCGCCCTTGGGAGTTCGGATTTGCACGCTCAATGCGCCGGCCCCTTTCGTCCAACGCACGTCGGCCAAGCGGTAATTGTAGTGGGTGAGCCGATTTCCGAAAAACGTCATCAGGCCGCGGTTGGTATCGCTCCGAAGAATGCGCAGCCCGCGCTGAGTCCGGCCGGTGGCGGGGCTGTGATAGCGGACGAAAATTCGGTACCCCGTGAGGAAGAAAGACTGCGCGAGAAATCGCGGCGCAAACGCCGGGCGCAGCCCGTGCGTCTGCACCATTGCGATGGCGACGAATCCGTAATCGCCGTAAGTATCAAGCTCAAGGCCCGGCGGCAGCAGTTCTTCCAGCAACTTGCGATGAAACGCGTACGCCAGCACGAGCGAAAACTCAAAGTTCGCTACGACCGGAATCGGATGTCGCTGTAAGCGATATAGCACTGGCCCTCCCATCGCTTACGATTATTCACGCGAATGCGAATGATGCCAGTTTATTCGGTTTTCAAAATGGCTGAACATCATCCGCTGAATTGCTTTGGCTCATTCGGCAATCAGCAAGCAAGGCAGAAGCCGATCCAGCCGAATTCGTCTCGGCGGTGTAGTGCCTGTTCGAGCTGGCATTCAATTCTTAAATTGCCGTGAAACTAAACTCACCGGCGCGAATCATTTCGAGAACAATTCCACCGACCGCGCCATCAGCAGTCGGGCGAATTCCCACTTGCTCATTTCGTCGGGCCGCTCTTCGCGGCCGTCGGGCCAGAGGAGGACTGCGGTGACGTTGCTGGCGTTCATTGTTTCGGTGGGGTTGTAGACGATCAGGTCGAGCTTTTTTCGGATGAGTTTTCCGCGGCTGCGGTGGAGATTGCCGGCGATCTCCAGGGAGAATCCGACGGTTCGCTGGTGGGATTGTTTCATGTCGCCGACTTCCAGCAGGATGTCGGGCGTGGCCTTGAGTTCCAGGGCGAACGTGTCGTGCCGGGGGAGCTTGGTGGAGAGGATGCTGACCGGCGTGTAATCCGCCACCGCCGCCGCCATGATCAGCAGGTCGTGCTGCGGGAATTCGGTGATGACGGCCCGCCGCATTTCCTCGGCGGTTTCGACGTCGATCCGCTTTGTCACGTCCGGCATCTCCACCGTCACCGGCCCGCAGATCAGCGTGACTTCATGCCCTTCATCGACCGCGTTGGAAGCAATAGCCGCCCCCATCTGGCCGCTGGAGCGGTTGCCGATGTAGCGGACGGCGTCAATCGGCTCGCGCGTGGGGCCGGCGGTGAGGAGGATTTTCATACGTCAGCTTTCTCTCGGATCAGTCAATTGGTCGAACAATCCAAATGGATGATAACAGTGGAATCGAAAGCAACCCTACTAAACAAACTAAAAAGCCGTAGAGTTCAAGATGGCTATCAAATGTAACGACCGTCGACAGTGGAACGAGTCCATAGACTGCACCGGCGATCATTGATCGATGGATAGCACTCCTACTGAGATCCCATTCAAAAAACCGGCGAAAAAGGCCGCATAAGGTAAAGAGCAGAACGAAAGCGAATCCGTCTATTACCGTGAATTCAATGAGGCGAACGCTCCATGTGTTAACGTTGTAAATCAATGTGGATGGTCTGAGAACTTCATCCCATAGTACGCAGCCAATAGTGCTCACCGCCCAGGCACAAATGGCAAAACGGATGCACGCTTTTTTGAGTGACGGTGGCGGTGGTGGGTCAGCGGGTCTGTACTCCAATACGGGCATTGCAAACCTCGCACGGTATACAGCTAGGGCTTTACGTCCATCATCGGTGCGGCCGATGGCGATTGCTTGGGCGATTGGTTAATCAGCTTCGCCGTGATTTCTTCCACAATCTTCCCCGGCTCGCTCATCCGTCCCACGCCGACATTCCTGCACGCGAGCCAGCCAGCTTCCGGGCCGATGAACGGGTAGCCGTGCTTCATCAGCTTGGCGACGTTTTCTTTCGCGATCGGGTTGTCCCACATGTGGTTATTCATTGCGGGGGCGAAGACGACGGGGCAGGCGCTGGCGGCGATCATCAGGCTGACGAGGTCGTCGGTTAATCCATGCGCGACCTTCGCGAGGATGTTCGCGGTGGCGGGGGCAACGAGCATCAAGTCGGCCTTTTCGGTCAGGCCGATGTGTTGCGGGTCGGAGGATTCTTCGAGGTTGAACGTGCTGGTCCGCACCGGCCGGGCGGAGAGCGCCTGGAACGTGAGCGGGGCGACGAATTTCTGCGCTTCATCCGTCATCACAACCGTCACGCCCGCGCCGGCCTGCACGAGCTTGCTCACCACGTCGCAGACTTTGTACACCGCGATCCCGCCGGTGACGGCAACAATGATCTCCTTGCCGGCCAGCGTCTGCGGAGTGGAATCGGGCGATGGGGCGTTCGCGTCAGGCATGTTCACATTGTAGCAGTGCGGGGGAAACTTGCCGAATGGTAGGGAGAATCGGAGATTTTGTCCCTCTCGTGGTACGCCGGGAGAGGGCAGGGTGAGGGTTCTGCAACGAGCAGCAGGAAATTTTGGATGGATGAATGCTTCAGTCGCTAAGTGCTTTCAATTCGTGAGTGGTTCAACGCGGGAGACAGAACCCTCACCCTACCCTCTCCCGGAATACCGGGAGAGGGACAGATCGGAAAAATCAACCTTTCTTTCGACACTCCCCGGCCCAATCCGTGGCCGGGCCAACGGTTGTAGCAATCTTCAAATTGGCCGATTTTTTGGCCGCCTTTTCGTGTCGGCGGCGGTATGGTTGGGGGTGTGAATCGTCATGAATCGCGACGCGTCGATCCGGCTTTGTTGGGATCGACGCGGGCTCTTTGACAAGTGAAGAGGCCGCAATCGACGGGTGACTGTCGAGGTAGAAAAGTCGCCGCAAACCCGTCACAGTCGTCAGAACAACCCGTCCCTTTCCGTACTTTTCCGTACTTTTCTGTACCTTTCCGTACGTATTTGCACCCCGTTTTAGAGGCGGCATTTCGTCAAACCTTCGGCCGGCGCCGGACTTGGGCCGGCAGGGTATGTCGGGACAATGAAAAAAAACAGCAATCGATCCAAAAACGAGAGCGGACTGGTCGATGAATCGACCAGTCCACTGAACGTTTAATTCGATTGGAGAATCGTTACGCCTTCTTCGGCGCATCGAGGCCGCTGGCCTCGTAGTCGATGGCGATCTTGTCCTGCAGGATTTCCTGCACGACCAGTTCCAGTTCGGTCATGTTCCCGCGCTCGACGAGCGGGCGGGCGCCGTCCATCAGCTCGAGCAGGCGCTTCTGGATCAGGGCGGTGAGTTTGAATCGGCCGCCGACTTTGTTCACGATGTCTTCGCTCTTCAGTGCTTCGATCATAATTTCTCCTGGTATTTGGTATTTGGTATTCGTTATTTGGTATTTGGGTTCGGGTATTTGCATTTCCAAATACCGAATACCAAATACCGAATAACATCGATTCACATCCCGCCCGACCTCTTGTGCTTGATAATTTTTACAATGTCCTGCACGGCGTCGTCTAGATTGTCGTTTACTACCATCGTATCGAACGCCCGGCTGCCCTTGGCCATGTGAATCTCTCGCTTGGCGGCGGAGAAACGCTTGTGGATCTCTTCCTTGCTGTCGCGGGCGCGATCGGTCAGCCGCTTGAGCAGCGTCGGTTCGTCCGGCGGGAGCAGGAAGATTAACAGGGCCTGCGGATAATGATAGCGCACCTGCAACGCGCCCTGTACGTCGATCTCCAGCAGCACGTCGCGACCTTCATTCAGGTAATCGAGCGCGGGGTGCTTGGGCGTGGCGTAATAATCGCCGTAGACCTGGGCGTATTCGAGGAACTGATCGCTGTCCAGCCGCTTGAAGAACTCGGCCTTGGCGATGTGGTCGTACTTCTTGCCCTTATCGTCTTCGCCGTCGTGCTTGGGACGGGTGGTGGCGCTGACCGTGTAGGAGACTTTCATCTCCGCCTCCAGCCGGCGCGAAATCGTGCTCTTGCCGACCCCACTGGGGCCGACGAGTACGATCAACAATCCGCGATGAGTGGGGGAAGCCTGCCCGGTCGTCATGAGCCGAGCAAGTATACGGAAATGAGGTTAAGTGGCAAGGGAGTGGGGTTTTTGTGGTGGAAACAGGCTTATCGCTGCTCACGCCGGGTCTGAGGTACGCCGAAGGCCCGGATTCTTCGACAGGTCGGGGAATCCGGGCCGTCGGCGTACCTCTGGCCCGGCGTGAAGACTTGACCGCTCAGTGCAGGCAAATCCCGTACGGCGAATTCGGCACTTTGCGGAAAAACAGGAGTTTTTCGATCAGGTAGCCGTTTCCGTTCGCCAGTTCGGGCACGTCGTGTGCGTCGGCGACGTGGTGGATCTGGCCGTCAATTTCGTATTCGATTTCGATCGGCTGGGAGTAGGTTTTGCAGGCCCGCGCGACGTTTCGGCGGAACTCGAACTCGACGATCCGGAACCTTGGATCGGCCTTCAACTCACGCATCATCGCCAGCGTCGCGCCGCTGCCGCCTTCGACTTCGGCGTCCTCACTCGACGGGGTGGGCGTGGAATTCTTGTTCGTGTCCCGCCCGCCGATCTTCAGCGAACGGACGCTGACCAGGTGATCCTGGTAATGAAAGATGCGCAACTGCTTCGGCAGGAAGGAGTGGTTCCAATGTGAAAGATCGCCTTCAGTCAGCAGGTTGCTGAACATGGCGAAGGAATTTTCGGTCTTCAGCCCGAGGTACGGCGACAGGCTGCTGATCGCTACAACAAAAAGCGGAATGAGCGACCACGGCTTAAGCCACCCGCCGGCCATTTCGTTCGGCTGCTTGTTCCAGCGGAGGTAACTGATCCAGACGAATGCGAGCGTTACGATCGGGTAGAGCACGAAGTTGAAGAGGAACCATCCCTCATTGCGGAGGAATTTCTCGCCGCGGAGCGTCACGTTGGGCCGAGCGATCTTGATGACGGCGAACAGGAACAACTCGATGCCGAAGACGACGACGATCGTCGTAGCCGCGAAAGCGATGAGTTTAAACAGCGACGCGAATCGGCCGGTACGAAGGCTGCTGATCGCGTCCGACGCGGATCGGCTGAACCCCATCGGCAGGAAAGGCACGTAGTACGCCAGCGCCATCATCGAGAAATTCTGATAGCCGTTGAACGACATGACGAAGTGAAAGCCCAGGGCCAGCACGATGCCGAATGTCATGAGCCGCCGCGAAGGGAATCGCACCCAGGCGGCCGTGAGCACGATCGGGATGGAAAGCTCGGTGCACCAAGTCAGCCAAATCACGGCGTACTGGCCGGCAGTGCTGCTCAGCGCGGGGACGAATGACACGCCGTGGAACGTGAGCATGCGGTGCAGGTTCTTGTAGTGCATGCAGGCGCAGCTGATCGCCGGATCAAGAAAGGCGGTGTTGGTTTTATGCAGGACGGCGAAGAGGAAGACGACGATCACGCCGATGCGAATGGCGGGGAAGCAGCTGGCCTCGAGATCGCCGAGCGAATCGGGAAGTTTCTTGTGCTTGATGACGTAAACCCCCGCGCCCATCAGGACCAGCGAGGCGAAGAATCCGCCGATCAGCACGTTGTTCACTTCAAACGGCGACTTGCACCAGAAGCTCCAGAGCGAGGCCGTCATCATGCCGAGGAAAAGCTTGACTGAGTTGGGCCGCAAAATCACCGCGGCGGCCAATGGGGCCGTGAAGAGCGCGGAGATCAGGTTCATCCACTGCGGGAAGAAGGATTGATCGATGAGCACCCAGATGGCGAACATCATGCCGAACAGCGCGAAGTTCGATTCTATCGCCATGCCGCGCGACGGGCCGGGCGTGAGCGGGTCGCGATAGTCGAGCGTGCCGGCACTGGTTCCTGCGACGGATGTCATCGTTGGAGAGGATGTGCTGTTTTGAAAGACGTTCATGATTTAGCCAGTTCCACCATGGAAACATCGGATACGCCGGAAGATGTCTGCAGTTTTGAAGTTTGTTTCGGCGTGATTCTTTCCTTGATGCGCATCACGGGCCGTTCGATCAGAAAGTAAGTGACGCTGGCAAAAACCGTGGCGATGACGAACGAGCCGGCCGCCCGGATGTGCGGCGGGGCGTCAGTGAAGAACTTGGTCATCCACGCCATCGCAAACAAGTGCCACATCGCCAGGCCGTAGCTGATCGCGCCGAAGTAAGTCAGCACCGGCGACGCTAGGATGTTCCCCACCGGCCCGCCAATGCCGTTGTAACTGATGATCAGCAGGGCACACACCGCCCAGGTGCTGCCGATGTCGAACAGGATCGATTTGTAAAGATCGTTTTGCGTGGTCTGGATCAAAATCAGTGCCGCAAACATCATCGGCACGCCGACGAATAAGCCGATCGACTTAATCAGGTTGATCAGGTGCAAGTTGCCGTGCTTCATCGCCACAGCGAGCAAACATCCCATGCCGACAATATCAATAAACGCCGGCGGAAGGACGCGCATGGAAATGTAGTTCCATCCGAGGTGATAGCCGATCAATCGAAAGGCGGGGCCGATGATCAACAGGCAAGCCAACACGCGCTGAAGCCAGTGTCGCGGCGTGAGCATGAAGATCAGGATGATGAACGGCAAAGTTTGTTCGATCGCGGAAATCCACCACAGGTGCGCGATGTAAGCCGGGTACGCGCCGTCGAGCGACATGCGGATGTTCGAGAGCAACGCGTAGTGCCACAGCATGTGAGTGCGATCGGATTTTGTAAGCAGCACGAAGCAGCAGGTGAGCATGATCCACATCACCGGCAGCACGCGCATCCACCGGCGGGTCGTGAAAACGTACGCCGCCTTCCAGCCGGTAACGACGCCCGACAAAACCTGCTCGCGCAGTTTCATCAGCGACATCGCGACGAGGAATCCGGTGAGCGCGAAGAAGAAATGCGTGCCGACCGTGCCGACCGGCTTTTGCATGTGATAGAAATGGTGGATCATGATCAGAAAGATCGATCCGAACCGGATCGAATCCATCTGCTTGCGTGATCGGACGGCGTCGCGAGCGGGAGGGAGCTTATTGCCTGCAGATTGGAGAGTCACATTATCCATGCGGTCCACATCAACGAGACCGATAACCACGCGATCCCCTCACACGGTGGCGGCCCCTGATTTATTCGACATTCTGTACTTGCTCCTTCACTCGGTCGATTGCCCCTTTGATCTCCACAATATGCCGCGCAATGATTGCGTCGTTGGCTTTGCTTGCGATGGTGTTGGCCTCGCGGAGCATCTCCTGGCTGATAAAATCGAGCTTCCTGCCCGCGTGCTCGTCTTTTCGGCACGCCTGCTCGAACGCATCGAGATGACTTGTGAGCCGCTGGATTTCCTCGGCAATATCCGCGCGTTCGGCGAAGACCGCAACTTCTTTCAAAAGATCTGCCTGGCCGAGTTGCAGTTCGGCCTTTTGCAGGAGTTGGTTGACTCGCGTGATCAGCCGCTTGTGATAGTCCTCGATCACGAACGGCGCGCGCTTCTGGATCTCGGCCAGGTTCGATTCGATCAGCTTCACGTGCTTCATCAGCTCATCGAAGAGCGACCGGCCTTCGCGTTCGCGCATCGCGAGCAGCTTAGCGATTCCCTTGAGGGTAATGTCGCGCACGGTCGGGCCGTGGCGCTCGATCTCGTCGGACTCGTCACGCGGTTCCTGGCAGACGCCGGGGAGCGTGAGGAGCGTGGCCAGATCGATCTGCAGCTTGCCGTCCATGCCTTTGATGCCTTCGAGCTGCTTGATGTAGCTGGTGAGCGCGCCGGTGTTGATGTGGTATGCGGCCTCGGCGCTGTCGGTGCGGATTTTCAGCACGAAGGTGATCGACCCGCGGCCGAGCTTTTCGCGGAGGAGCGTTTCGATCTCCGGCTCAAGGCCGCTGAGCTGGTCAGGGAGCTTGATCACCGGCTTAAAGAAGCGGTTGTTGAGCGAGCGGAGCTCGACAGCGTAATGCGTGCCGTCGCGCTCAGCGGTGGCGTCTCCGAATCCGGTCATGCTGACGATCATGTGATTTTCTCTCTCTCGGTTCGGCGCCGGCTCAGGACATCCGTTTGCACGCCTGCGACTCTGATACGCGTGCACGCATCGGTTCTCCGCTCGGCCGCGAGCTGCCATTCGCGGGAACGGTACGACGCCACGCTCGATTGGATCGAGCTACTGCGCCGGCTTGGTGCTCGGCACTTCAACCGGCGGCGTGACGGGCGGCGTGACCGGCGCCGAAGGTACGGCCGGTGAGGCCGGCGCCGTGTTCTGCGCCGCGGTCGTAACGCTGCTTGCTGCGGTGATCAGGCCGTTGGGTGTGTGATCGTGCCGGTAGTTCGTCAGTAGGTTCAGCGTGACAGCCAGCAGCACGAAAACGCCGAAAATCGTCGCGGTGGCCCAGGTGAGTACATCGCCGGTCTTGGCCCCGAACGCCGTGCTCCCGCCGCCGCCTCCGAACGCGCCCGACAACCCGCCGCCGCGACCCTTTTGAATCAGGATCAGGAAGATCAGGATCACGCAAACGAGAATGAAGAGAACGATATTGGTGTAGAAAAGAAAACTGATCATTTTGTTCAGGACTTAGGACTAAGGACTTAGGACTTTGTAAAG
This sequence comes from Tepidisphaerales bacterium, assembly GCA_038329865.1. Classification (GTDB taxonomy): domain Bacteria; phylum Planctomycetota; class Phycisphaerae; order Tepidisphaerales; family Tepidisphaeraceae; genus JANMES01. The sequence goes on from JBBQNK010000029.1 coordinate 59,091, forward strand.
AGAAAAATTTTCTTCACTAAGTCCTAAGTCCTAAGTCCTAAGTCCTCTCCTTATTTAGCTGCACTCACAATGGCCAAAAACGAATCCGCCTTTAATGCCGCGCCGCCGATCAGGCCGCCGTCCACGTCGGGTTGGGACAACAGGCCCTTGGCGTTGTCGGGCTTCATGCTGCCGCCGTATTGGATTCGCACGCGGTCGGCGAAGTCGCCGTCCCATTTCCGCTTGAGCGAATCGCGGATAAACAGGTGAACTTCCTGCGCCTGCTCGTCGGTCGCGGTTCGGCCGGTGCCGATCGCCCACACGGGCTCGTACGCGATTACCAGCCGCTCGGGGTCTTCCATGTCATCGGCGTTGAGCTCGTCGATCTGGCTCTGCACGACCGAAAGCGTGTGCCCGCTGTCGCGCTCTTCGAGCTGTTCGCCGACGCAGTGAATCAAAGTCAGCCCGGCCTTGTAGACGGCCTTGGCCTTCTTGCCTATCAGCTCCGGCGATTCGCCGAACACGTGGCGGCGTTCGCTGTGGCCGGTGAGCACGAACGTCACGCCGACGTCCTTCAGCATGTCGACCGAAATTTCGCCGGTGAACGCGCCGGATTTTTCGAAGTAAACGTCCTGCGCGCCGAGCTTCACATTCGAGCCCGCCAGCGCCTGGCCGACCACATCGAGATAAACGAACGGCACCGCCACGCCGACCTGCACGCTCACCGGGATCGACTTTTTGATGCCCAGCGCTAGCTCGAGGGCCGACGTCTTGGTCGTGTTCATCTTCCAGTTGCCGGCGACAAACTTCTTACGAGGCATAGGTACGACTCACTTTCAAAGACTATTTTGTTACCACGAAGTCACGAAGGACACGAAGGAAGAAAGACTATTTTGAATTGCCTCGTGATCTTCGTGCCTTCGTCGTTGACTTTCTTTCAAACCGCCGCCATCTCAGGCACCTCCGCGAACGCCTTGCCGTTGATCTTCGCGATCTGCCGGAGCTGGCCCATGAGCGCCTTGAAGGTTTCGGGCAGCAGCGCCTGCGGGCCGTCGCACTGGGCTTCGCTGGGGCAGTAGTGGACTTCGACGATCACGCCGTGCGCGCCCGCCGCCATGCCCGCCCGGGCGAGTGCGCCGACGAAATCGCGCTTGCCGGCCGCGTGGCTCGGGTCGACGATCATCGGCAGGTGGCTCCACGCTGCCGCGACCGGAATGCTGCTGATGTCCATCGTATAGCGGATGCTGTCTTCAAATGTCTTGATGCCGCGCTCGCAGAGGATCACGTCGCGGTTGCCCTGGCTGAGCACGTACTCTGCCGATAGCAGCCAGTCCTTCACCGTGGCTGCGAAGCCGCGCTTGAGCAGGACGGCCTTGCGGGTTTTGCCGACTTCGCGGAGCAGATCGAAGTTCTGCATATTGCGGGCGCCGATCTGGAAGCAGTCGACGAATTTTTCCATCTGCTCGACCTGCCGCGTGTCCATGACTTCGACGCAGATCGGCATGCCGAGCTCGTCGCCGACGGCCCGCATCCATTTGAGCGCTTCAAGCCCAAGTCCCTGGAATGAATAAGGAGAAGTCCGCGGCTTAAACACGCCGCCGCGTAAAACCGTCGCGCCGCAGTCGCGCACCTGCCGGGCGATCTTGCGGAGCATCGCCTCGTTTTCAACCGCACACGGCCCGGAGATGCACATCGCGTGCGGCCCGCCGACCTTCACCTTCGGCACGCTTCCGCCGCCGATTTCGACGATCGTGTCGTCCTCATGAAACTCGCGGCTGGCGAGCTTGTACGGCTTCATGATCGGGACGACCTTTTCGACGCCGTCCAGCGAGGCCAGGTGGTTCTGATCGAGCGAACCTTCTTCGCCGACCGCGCCGATGACGGTCCGGAACTGCCCGCGTGACAAGTGCGCCTTGGAGCCCATTTTTTCGATCTCGGAAACGACCCGATCGATCGAAGCGTCCGGGGCGCTGGGGTTCATCACAATAATCACGGCACTCTCCTGCATCGAATCAGATTGAGACAACACCTTGCTCCGTATGACATTGCCGTCTACAGATTACCGGCGCCGACCCTGTAAAAATCCAAGTCCATTAGTTTAACGGTGACTCGCCGGTCGTACAAGGCATACGGAGGGAAGGTTTGAATTGTGCCAGAGCCGATCTTCGGCGATTTCGCCCGATTTTAGGCATCCACTCAACTTGACCGGCCCGGCGATGCCGATAGGATTGATCGCTCGTTTGAAAAAACGATTTGGGGAATGGTGTAACGGTAGCACAAACGCCTCTGGAGCGTTTTGTCTAGGTTCGAATCCTAGTTCCCCAGCTTTTCGGGCACTTGTCCAAGCTTGTTCTTACCCGTCCAACAACGTCTAAAACCACTACAAAACAAGGGGTTTACGACACATCAGCCGATCGCCTAGCTTGTCCTAGCTTGTCCGCCAAAATCCAAGCTTGTCGGAATTCACTGGACCAGTGGCAGGACCAGTGGAACGCCGACGACGGCGCCGAGGCCGGCCATCCCTCGACCGATTCGCCCGGACCTTCAATCACAGAAGCCAATAGGACGCGAAATGCGGGGCGGAGATTCCGGCCGGCGCGAGTGTCGGCGGATCGCCTCATCGTCCAGGAGCGTGGCGGGCGTGAGGGCGGGCAGGTACAAAATCAGCATGAGCGAATCCACCTGGGGAGTTACCGGCAACACCCTCGCCATCCTGCAGCAGATCGAGGCGCTCGGCCTGATTGTGTCGGTTCATCGCCTGAAAGGTTCACTACTCGGCACGTTCCCGCCGGCCGTCGAGATGCACGCGCTCTGGGCAACGCGCGACCCGCCTAAGACCTTCGTCGCCCGCGTCGATCTGCAGGAGAGTGACGAGCCCGACTACGCCTGCGCGGTGCTGCTTGAGGAGATGGTCGGGACGGAGCTCTTCGGCTAGTTCACCCGCGGCGCGTTCGGCGCTTCCGCGGCCACCGCCCCGCACTCGGGGCATCGGTCGGGCGTCGCGCGGAGATCGTAGCCGCAGACGATGCACTCATTTCGCCCCGCACGCCGAACCGTCTGGTACCTCAGCCAAAGCCAGCGTAGCGGTAGCGCCATGGCTATTAGCACGATGTAACGATGCGGGACCAAGAGGTTCCAGCTGTTGGTATACGAGTGGTCGGCGTACCACGCGAGACCCGCGAACTGATAAAGGTCCGGCCTTTGGGGCAGCGTCATCGCGTACGGGTCATAGCTGGCGTTGCGGGGAGGCGTGGGCCCCGACCAACTCGTGAACCCCGGCTGGAACCACATCGGCACGCGAGAGAAATCGCCCTGCCACAGAGGCTTGTCATCCCCCGCTTGCCATTCGACGTCGATCGACAGCCGTCCCGGAAAACTTCCCAGCGACATCGCATAACAACGCGACGACGAGCCAGTCCGCATCCACCGCACCCAACTCTGGCGATGATAGCTCCGCACCCACAGCGTCACCGTCGCGACGCACAGCAGCAGAGACAGGGCGGCGAAGATGTTGAACAGGCGGCACTTCACGGTTTGGCGTACGGCGTCGAGTGTCCCAGGTGCGCG
>JBBQNK010000030.1:0-62408 GCA_038329865.1 Tepidisphaerales bacterium
TTGGCCCGCGTCTGCGGGTGAAGTACGATCCGTCGCTGTTCCATTGGCTGGCATCCCTTCCGGCCTCGTTGACGCGAGGCCCTTGTGTGAAGCGGATGCCAGTTTTAATACATCTTCGAGATTCGCGCGCTCCTATTTAGACGAGAAATACAGAGCGCAAAAAAAGAGTCGTCCCCTCCGAGACGACCCCTTCGCATCCGTGCGAATCCCATTTCTATTTTTGCGATTTAGTAAACGACCGCCATCGCATCTTCGATGGCTTCGATCACCTGCCGCACATGGAACGGCTTGCGGAGGAATCCATCGAACGGCCCCGCCGCGAGCAGGCCCTTGGCGTCTTCGTCGCTCATCCGGCCGCTCATCGCAATCACTTTCGTGAGCTGCAGGTCGGAATTGCTCTTCACCTGCTTGGCCACTTCCTTGCCGTCCACGTCGCTCAAATGCATATCGAGCAGGATGACGTGCGGGCGGAACTTTTCCGCGGTAATGCCCGCGGCGAATCCGCCTTTGGCGACTTCCACTTCGTATTTTGCTTCGTCTTCGAGAATCTTCTCGAGGACTTCGACAATGTCCGCTTCGTCATCAACGATCAGGATCCGCGAGCAGCCCGACATCAATCCGTTGAGCGGCATGCCGTGCTGCTTCATGAAGCGGATGAGTTGGTTGAGCGGAATGCGGCGGTCCTTGCTGCCCGGAATTCGGTAGCCGTGCAGCGCGCCGGAGTCGAACCATTTGCTGACGGTGCGCGGGGCAACGTTGCAGATTTTCGCGACTTCGCCGGTGGTTAAAACATCTTTGACTTTACTGGTGCTCGTGCTCATTGCATTTTCTCCTGCGGCCTCCCCGGTGGGCGGCTCGCGATGTTCTCCCTATCACCCAGCAGACGGATGCTGGCGACACTTTCTATATCGACGAATCAATGAGTCGCTTTAGACGATGTGCGCAGTTTTTGCCGGGATTGCCTGAAAGACTGGAAAATCCGTTGTTATCAGACAGGTTCGATAAATTCTTCCGCTGCGAGAGTGGGGTGTTTTACCCATACGATTCCGCGCAGTTCACGCATACCGCGATTGCGGGGAAATACTCGCGATCATTGAAGGAGATCGCAGACAAGAGCCACATGCCTTGCGGGCAATATAGTAGTGCGTCAAGAGCGGCGTCTACCGCAAAGTGCTGCTTTGCGAAAATAAAATTTACAACCAGGTACGGAGGATTCAGTACTTTGCGCGAAGTTCTCGCCGCATCACTTTATTGGACGTGGTGCGCGGCAGCGAATCAATCAGCCGCACTTCGGCGACGTGGAACAGTGGATTCAGTTGAGCTCGGATCGCCTGCTGAAAAATCGGCTTGAGCGCGTCGGCGGTAATCGGATCTCCTGCTTTTGGCACGACAAAAATCACCAGCCGAGATGGTCCGCCGCCCGGCGGGGCAACGGCGATGGCGGCGGTTTCCTGCACGCCTTGCAGCGGATTGAGCACGCGCTCGATTTCCGCGCAGCCGACCTTAATGCCGCCGAGGTTCATCGTGTCATCCGACCGACCGGCCACGCGGTAATAGCCGTTGCGGAGCTTCTGCAATTCATCGCCGTGTTTGCGGAGCGGCGTGCCGTCATCGGCGAGCGGGGCGTCGGCGAAATAGATCGCGTCGTGGTCGCGATTGAGCAGTCGCGTTGAAAGGCCGATCGACGGGCCGACGATAAACACCTCGCCTTTGCGGGCCGGCTTGCGGTCGTCATCCAGCAGTACAATATCGAGCCCGAGCGCCGCGGTCGTGAACGTCGCCGGGATGCACGGCTGCACGACCGTGCCGCTGACGTACCCGCCGCCGATCTCCGTGCCGCCGCAGTATTCGATGATCGGTCGATAACCGGCCAGGTGCATGAGGTAGAGCATGTCGGCCGGGTTGGAACATTCGCCCGAAGAGCTAAACGCGCGAATAGTCGACCAATCGATTCCGCGCATGCACTCGCTCTGCCGCCAGGCGCGTACGAGGCTCGGCACGAGCCCGAGCATGTTGACGCGGGCTTCGCTCACGAATCGGCCGAAGCCGGCGTCGGTGGGCGCTTGGGCGTAGAGCGCCATCGTCGCACGGTTGATCAGTGTCGCAAAAATCAGCCACGGCCCCATCATCCACCCAAGATTCGTCGGCCAGCAGGTGACATCGCCGGGATGAATATCCTGGTGAAAATGCGCGTCGGCGGCGCACTTGATCGGCACGGTGTGATCCCACGGAATGGCCTTGGGCTCGCCGGTGGTGCCGGAGGAGAAGAGGATGTTGATCGGTTCCTGCGGGCTGCGCGGCACGGGTTTGAATGAATCATCCGTACTTAGAAAATTATCGAACGAAAAGTCGCCGGCGCGAATGGCGCCCGCGATCTTTTCGCCCGCGGCGAGCACGATCGTCGCCGGCGCTTTGGCTTCGACCATTTTCGCGTACAGCGGCAACTGCTTGGCGGCCCAGGGCACCACGTCCTGCGTGAACGCGAGTTTCGCCCCCGCGAGCCGCAGCCGCGTGGCGATTTCTTCCGCGGCGAAGCTGTCGGCGATCGAAACAACCACGGCACCGGCGGCGATGATGCCGAGATAAATCGCGACCGATCGCGGTGTCATCGGCATAACGACGCCGACCGCATCGCCGGGCTTTACGCCGCGAACGGCTAAACCGTGCGCCACGCGGGCGGTCAGCTTTTTCAGTTCGCCGTAGGTCCACGTGCGCGAGGCAGATTGGCCGCCTTCGATGATCGCGGGCTTATCGTCGCCGGCCTGGAAGCAGCTTTCGACGATGTTCATCGCCGCGCCGATCAACCATTTCGGCCGGGTCGGTTCCGTCGCGTCTACGATCTTTGCATAAGAACGGCTGAATCGAATCCCCAGCCGCTCGATCGCGAGCGCCCAGTATGCCTCGCGCAGTTCCGCCGACCAGCGGTGCAGCGAAGCGTAATCCGCCAGGCCGAGCGATTTCGCAGCGGCGGTGACGTTTGCGCGTTCGACGACTTCCGCCGACGGCAACCACGCCGGGCCGGCGTCGGTGCCGTAGCACTGTTCGTACAGCCAGGCGTGCAGTGAGAAAGCGTGGGCGGGCGTGAGGATTTGCGAGGAGATGCGCGACCACGCTTTTTCCGGCTCGTTCCGCTGGTGCGCGGAATCGATCCATGAAAGGATTTTCTCCGCCTCGCCGGGGGCAATGCCGCGGGAGTAGAGTTCGCTGAGTCGTAGGTCGTCCTTCATCGCCGCTCCTGCAATCGTCGGTCGTGGGTCAGTTTGAATCTCATGCCGGTCGCACAGCGACCGGCGTGAGATGCACCGGGCGCGAGAATTCCAACTGACGCACTACCCGATCGCCCGGGATTCGCCCGGGCCGTTGATCGAACGTAAGATACCAAACTGCGGGCGACTATTCCCGCACCAGTAATCGCACAAGATTTCGATCGAGGAGCGTGAGATGAAAAGCGAAGTGTTTTTGGCCGGCCCGGTACGAACGGCGATCGGTGCGTTGAACGGCGTGCTGGCCGAGGTGCCGGCGACCGTGCTGGGCAGCGCGGTCATTCGCGCAGCGCTGGAGCGTGCGGGGGTGCCCGGCGATCGGGTGGACGAAGTCATCATGGGCAACGTGCTGCCCGCCGGCGTGGGGCAGAACCCGACTCGGCAAGCGGCGATCGGCGCGGGGCTGGGAGTGAACGTCGGCGCGACCAATATCAGCAAAGTCTGCGGCTCGGGATTGAAGGCGGTCATGCTCGCGGCCCAGGCGATTCAGTGCGGCGACGCATCCGTCGTCGTCGCCGGCGGCATGGAGAACATGAGCCGCTCGCCGTATCTGCTCACCAAAGCCCGGCAGGGTTATCGTTTCGGCAACGGCGAGTTGATCGACTCCATGCTGCACGACGGCCTGACCGATGCGTACAGCCACCTCTCGATGGGAACCTGTGGCGATCAGTGCGCGACCAAGTACAGCTTCACCCGCGAGCAGCAGGACGATTTTGCCGTCGCCAGCTACAAGCGGGCGCTGGCGGCGCAGGCCAGCGGGGCTTTCGCGCGCGAAATCGTGCCGGTGACCGTTCCCGCGGGCAAGGCGACGGCCGTCGTCGAACTCGATGAGCAGCCCAAGCGGTTCGACGAGAAAAAGCTCCGACAACTCCGCCCCGCGTTCGGCAAGGACGGAACCGTGACGGCCGGCAACGCTTCCGGCATCAACGACGGCGCGGCGGCGGTGGTCGCGCTCTCGGACGAAAGCGTGAAAGCGCTCGGCGTGAAGCCGCGTGCGAAAATCCTGGGCTATTCCACCGCCTCGCGCGAGCCGGAGTGGTTCACGCTCGCGCCGATCGGCGCGCTCACTCGTTTGCTTGATAAGTTGCACCTGAAGGTAGCCGACGTCGATCTTTTCGAGATCAACGAAGCCTTCGCCGTCGTGCCGATGGCGGCGATGAAGGATTTGAATATCCCGCACGAAAAAGTAAACGTCCTCGGCGGCGCCGTAGCGATCGGCCATCCGATCGGCGCCAGCGGCGCCCGCACGCTCGTCACGCTTCTCAACGCCATGGAAGAACGGAAGAGCAAGATCGGCATCACCACGCTCTGCATCGGCGGCGGCGAAGCGGTGGCGATGGCGGTGGAGCTTTGCTAAGCTGGCCGGGTTCAAGTCAGCACGAATCTGGAGGGCGAATATGGCGGATTCTTCAGCGAACACTTTTCCAACCTGCGAGCGCTTCCTTCTTTTCGGCTTCGGCCATCGTCGCAAGGTCGTGTACCAGAGTGGCACGCTGCGTGACGCATTGAACGGCGAGATAATTTATGCCTGGAATGTGCGTTCTGTTTCATTCGAGCCGGCCGACTATCGCGTCGTGCTGGAAACCGGTGACGGAGTAGTCATCGTCGTAGAAGACGAAGAAGGCGTGTGGATCGAAGAGCACGGTGACCGCCGTTGCATCACGCGAAGTCCCGTTCGGCTGCCGACGTTTGCGGGTCATCCCCGAGCCGATTTGCTGCGGGCCCTGCACGCGGAGTTGCTGATCCACGTGCTGCCATGGGGGCCGGTGCCGAATATCTGGGTCTACCCGCGGCCGTGGTATCGCGACTCGGCCATGATGGCGATGGCACTGGCCAAAACCGGCAACGCCGGGCTCCTCGATGAATGGATCGCGGGGATCTATAAGCGTTACGATTTCAACAACTCCTCCGCCGAGCCGGACAATCTGGGCCAGGTACTTTACCTTGCGAGCCTGAGCGACGGCCGGGATCATCCGGTGGTGGAAAAGGTCATGGCGGAAATCCCCAAGTGCGCGACCAGCGATCATCTCGTCGGCACAACAGATTACGCGCAGCACCCCGTCTACCAGACGAAGTGGCTTAAGTTCGGCCTCGCGGCGCTCGGGATGGATCATTCGGCCTGGAAAATTCCGGCCGTGTTCGATTCCTACAGCGCGCTCTTCTGGATGGATTTCCGCGACCAGCACGTCGATGGCAAGCGATGGGAGCCGGACCCGCTTCGGGCCGAGCCGTACCCGTATCTCAACTGGGCCAACGCGCACTTCTACGGCGATCCGCCGCCGGAACCCATTGAAGCCGACAGCTTTCCGCTCACCCGCGAAGGCAAGGGAAGCGAAGCAAACTATCGGCGGATGCGGATTGTCGCGCCTGATTTTGCAACCGCGCGCGTTTGTTCGCCGCACACCTGGCACGGTGCGGAAATCTTTCTTTATCTACTTGATGAACGGGTTTTTCCCCAAAGGTGACGAGGCAATCGGCGAACGTATCAGAGGCCGGCCGCATGGAGGGCCGGCGACTCCCAACACTGCTTCTCGTCCGACGCTGAAACGCGTCGCAGACCCTGGGGGCCGCGATAACGATGGAAGTTCTCAGATCGGGCCGAGTTCCGGTCGTTGGTTCATGTTACGAAAGGCTGAGTCGTCATGTCGCTCCCTCTTATCGCTCTACCCGCGACGGATCTGAAAGTATCGGCATTCTGCTACGGCACGGCGGAGTGGCGTGAGAAATCGGAAGCGGATGTCGCGCGCCTGTACGATCAGTTCCGCGAAGCCGGCGGAAACTTTTTTGACTCGGCCCACGTTTACGCGTTCTGGGCCGACGCGCTGGGCGAGCCGGAGCGGCTGCTTGGGCGGTTCGTGCGGCGCGATCGGCGCGATCGGCGCGATCAGGTTGTTGTCTCGACCAAGGGCGGGCACTACGGCTTGACGGGTTACGAGCGGCCCGCGAATTATTGCTCGCCGGACGCGATTCGATCGGACATCCGCGAGAGTCTCGATCGAATGCAACTCGATTGCATCGATCTGTACTTTCTGCACCGCGACGACACGCGCGTGCCCGTGCCGGAACTTATCGACTGCCTCGCCGCGGAGGTGGCGGCCGGGCGGATTCGGTATTTTGCCGGCAGCAACTGGTCGAGAAAGCGCTTCACCGCCGCCAACGCGTATGCGCAGCGCGCGGGCAAGCCGGGGTTTGTCGCCTCGCAGCCGATGTGGAATGTGGCGCATTTCATCCCGCCCGACTCGTGGGATCACACGCACCAGGTGCTGAATGATGACCCGGCCGAGATCGAGTGGTACGTGCAGAACAATTTCCCGGCCATACCGTTCGCGCCGACGGTCAACGGCGGGTTCGCTGATCCGTCGCGATTGAAGAAGCAGTACGACAACCCGATCACCCGCCGTCGCCTGGCGGCCGCCCAGGCTATTGCGAAAGAGCTCGGAGCGTCGACGAATCAGATCGCACTCGCATGGCTTAGGCAGCACCCGTTCCCGGTCATCCCAATCCTCGGCACGACCAAGGCCGATCATTTGATCGAAGCGTTAGAGTCAGCGAACGTGAAGCTCACGGCCGGACATCTCGCCAGCCTGGCCTGAAGTGATGTGACGGAAAAGCCCCTGAAAATCCGGTTTGATTCGACTCGGCCGAGAAGATGGCCTGCCATGAGCAAGGCCGTACTCGGCCGCGTAGAATGGAGCGACGGGGAATCGAACCCCGATTTGCTGAATGCGATTCAGCCGTCATCCCGTTAGACCATCGCCCCGGATGAATCCGAGCGGAGCATTCTAATGAGACGAGTTTGACGGTCAAGTCCGCGCGACGGCAGACGACTTATCGATTGCACGTCTTGCATTGATGACAATTCCGGCCCGCCTCAGAAAAATCTTTAAACAAACTCATCTGCCTTTTGACCGGCGGGGAAATGCTGTCCTATAGTACGGCGTTACAGAACTTTAACGCACATTCGAGGTTTTGAATGACACAAATTGGGCCCGGCATGTCTGAACTGGAAATGAAGCAACTCACATCGCTCTTCCGGCTGTTGTCAGACAAAACCAGGTTGACGATCGTACTGCTGCTTTCCCGCGGGGAACGAAACGTCACGAGCTTATGTGAAGAACTGAACCTTCCGCAGCCGACGGTGAGCCATCACCTTGGATTGCTCCGCGAGAGCAAAGTGGTGTCGAACCGGCGCAGCGGCAAGCAGGTTTTTTACGTGCTCAATGGGCGGGAGAATCACCAGAGCAGCCAAGTCATCCTGCCGCTGGAATTTCTGGCGGCCAGGTTCAATGTGAAGATTTCGCTGCAGCAGCAGGCGGAGTGAGCGCGTCGGCGTTCAAGCCGTGGCCGGTGAGTTTCACGAAGACATCCTGCAGCGTGGGGCGGCCGAGGGAGATTGAATCCACCCGGCCCGGTAGCGCTTCGATCAGCCTGGGAATCAGCAGATGCCCGTCGGCCACTTCAATCCGAAGTGAGCCTTCGATCAATTCCGCCGATAGGTTTAGCTTTTCCAACAACATTTGAGCCGCTTCGGCCGGCTGCTTTGTAACGATGGTGATCACGTCGCCGCCGATGGTGGATTTGAGCGCGGCCGGGCTGTCGCAGGCGAGCAGTTTACCCTGATCGAGAATCGCCAGGCGGTCGCACTGGTCGGCCTCTTCCATCAGGTGGGTGGTGAGCAGAATCGTCACGCCGTCGGTGTTGCGGACTTCCTGCAGGAGTTGCCAGAGATCGATCCGCGCGCCGGGATCAAGGCCGGTGCTCGGCTCATCCAGCAGCAGCAGGCTGGGTCGATGCAGCAGTCCCTTGGCGAGTTCCACGCGCCGCCGCATCCCGCCGCTGAACGTGCTGACGCGCTCGTGCTGGCGGTCGGTCAGTTTCACGCGGTCGAGCAACTCGTCCATGCGCGCTTTCAGATCCGCGCCGGCCAGGCCGTAGAGATGGCCCTGGTGGCGGAGGTTTTCTCTTGCGGTGAGCTGCTTATCGAGGCTCGGCGATTGAAAGACCACGCCGATCCTTCTGCGGATTTCGTCGCGGTGCGTCTTCAGGTCCAGCCCGAACAACTTCACCCGATCTGCCGGTGCGGCAACGAGCGTGGTGAGGACGCGGAAGAGCGTGGTCTTGCCGCTTCCGTTGGGGCCGAGGAATCCGAAGATTTCGCCGGGTTGGACCGAGAGCGAAAGATCGTCTACCGCCGCCCGCTCGCCGTAGGTGTGCGTGAGATGCTCGATCTGTACGACGGGTTCAGGCATTTGAGTGGATCGCTAATTGAACTGGGCTTGCCACTGGTATGGCAAGCCCGCTTGGTTCAAATCAAAACAATTGAAAAAGAAACACTACTCAGCCGGCACGCCGATCGATTTATGGAACGCGCCGACGACGTCATTGAACACGTGCAGCGATGTCGTGTGCATGTGCGGCAGAGTCATCACAATGTCCGGGATGAGCGCGACGACGACAAGGATGCACAGCAGGCAAGGCACGATCGTGATCACGTAGATCAGCTTGCCTTCAAATTTCAGGTGCATGAAATAAGTCAGCACGAACCACGCCTTGATCGAAGCGATGAACAACGCGATCAGCACCTTGGCCATTTCGCTTTGAATATCGACGAACGCGATCACCACCGTCAGCACCGTGAGCGCCACGAGGGTGAAGAAGATCGCGAGGTAATTGACGACGTGCGTGGCGTGCGGCCGCGATACGTCGTGCGGTTCTTCAGGGATGCGGGCTTCGGCCGAGTTCATGGCAAATCTCCAAACAGTGTCTGACTATTCTATCATCGACACATCAGATCAGGTACAGCAGCGGGAAGAGGAAAATCCAGATCAAGTCGACCAAGTGCCAGTACAGGCCGGTGTATTCGATCGCCGGGCCCTTCACTTTGCCGCGGATGGCCTGCACGAGGAGGATGAAAATCGGGATCATTCCGCAAATGATATGCAACCCGTGCACACCGGTCAGGATGTAGTACGAGGCGAAGAAGTTGCTCTTCCACGGCCCGTACCAGATGGCCTGGGCGATGCTGGCGCGGGGGATTTCAAATTCCTTCGCATCGCCGTGCTTGCCGCCGTTGGACATCAGGTCGATCTCGTGCTCGCTGATCAGGTTGATGTTGAACGACGGGCCGGTGATTTCCATCTTGTAGCCGTCGAGCTTCATCACGTCGGCATTCGGCTCGTGGACGTGGCCGTCATAGACGAAGAATTTCTTCGCGTCGGCCGGGCCTTCAGAGGCGACGACCGTGTAGTGGTGGTACTTGTCGTAGTACTCGACGCTCTTGATGGCCATGAAAGTCGTCGCGCACAGGAAGGTGATGAGCAGGCAGACGATGGTCTTGGTTCGGTTCAGCTTGTGGGCCGCATCCACCGCCATCGCCATCGTCAGCGAGCTGAAGATGAGGACGAGCGTGTTGGTTGCCGCGAGCGGTTTGCTGAGCACTTCGTGCTGGTCGGCGAACAGCTTGGGCTGGCCGGAGCGCAGGATGATGTACGTGCCGAGCAGGCCGATAAAGAACATGATTTCGCTCGCCAGGAAGAGCCAGATGGCGACCTTCCCGGGCGGCAGCGGATCGCCGTGACTGGTGACCGGATCGGGCGCGTGTTCTTCGGGGATATAACCGTGATCTACGATGGTCGACACAAATCGCTCCTGTTCAGTTACTCGGCCGCGTGATACGTAGCACGCAAGCGCCTAAGTTTTCCAACAAACCCGTACGAGCCACGCACGCCGCTGTTTAGCCAGCCCGGTCACGGGCCGCGAACTTTCTGTCACGCCAGACGGCCCGAGGCCGGGCCGGCTAAACGGCGGCGTGGTTGAAACGCCTGCGTCGCCCGGTCAGTTCGACGCTCGATAAACCAGATTCACCGTTACGGCGTCGTCCTTCACTTCGACCGTCTGCTTCAACTCGCCGAACCGTTCATGCCATGCGACCAGCTCGTACGAGCCGGGCGGCAGGCCTTTGATTTCAAAACCGCCGTCGTCTTTCGTGACGGCGAAAAAGTTGCTGGTCATCACCGCGACATAACCCGTCATCCACGGGTGAACGTCACACTTCACCCTGAACGTCTCCGGCCGCTGCAGCAACACGTCCTTTTCAGCGCCGGCCTTGGCCATTGCGACGTTGAACGCCGGATTGTCCGACGAGAAGGAATGCACATTGTGCACCTCGGCGTCGCTGCTGCGAATCCGCAACACCTGCCCAGCCCGCATCGCGAGCACATGCGGCACGTACCGGCAGTCCTTCTGATCGAGCACCACAGGCTCGCCCGGCGGCGGGTTCGAACTGCTTACCCCGCCGATGTACACGACGACGTTCGCGAGCCCTCGATCTTCACCGACGACGACCGTTTCATCCACCAGCGGCTCGCCGTGCGAGCAAAGCCCGCCTTTGTCGATAACCACCGGCGGAGCAACTGTACCGCCGAAACTCACCTTCCCGTGCACCGAAGCCGTGCCCGCCGCAATGACTTTTGTCGCAGCCACCGTCGATTTTCGATCATCACAACCAAGTACCGCGATCAGCAGGACCAAATTGCAAATTGCAAATCGCAAATTGCAAATCCTCTTACTGCCGGTCGATCATCATCGCCGCCAGCAGCAGCGGCAGGTAGATGATCGACGCGAAAAACAATTTTTTGGCATCCACGCGCGACCGCGAGGCCGCCACGGAAATGCCGAAGCTCAAATATCCCATGCCCAGCAGCACCGCGACGGTGAAGTACAGGCCGGCGGTCAAGCCGACGACCGAAGGCACGATACTGACCGGGATCAACGCCAGGCCGTACAACAAAATCTGCCGGCTGGTCATGCTCAGGCGATCGTCGTCTTCATTCGGCAACATCTTGAACCCGCCGGCGGCATAGTCGTCTTTGTACAGGATGGCGATCGCCAGGAAGTGCGGCATCTGCCAGATGAACAGGATCGCGAAGAGGGCGATCGCCTCCACCGACAGCACGCCGGTGGCGGCCGTCCAGCCCATCATCGGCGGAATGGCGCCGGGGATCGCGCCGATGACCGTGTTGAGCGAGCTGATTCGCTTCAGCGGCGTGTAGACGAACAGGTACGTGAGCAGCGTGATCGCCCCGAGCGCCGCCGTGAGCGGGTTGACGAGGAACAAGAGCATCACGACGCCCGCGACACCCAAACCCACGCCGTAGGCGAGGGCTTCAACCGGCTGCACGCGACCAGCGGGCAGGGGGCGATTCCGCGTGCGGGGCATGTTCTTGTCGAGATCGCGCTCGATGTACATGTTCAGCACGCTCGCGCCGGCGGCGGTGAGGGCCGTGCCGACCAGGGCGCTCAAAAGCAGCGGCCAATCGTGGCGATCGCGGCCACCCATGTAGTAGCCGACCATCGTGGTGATCACGACGAGGAAATTCATCCGCGGCTTGGTGAGCTCGTAAAAATCGTTGATCCGCGAGGGCGTGCGCGCTGCAACGGCGGCGCGGGGGCTTGTCGCCATCAGCGGCGCGTCGGTAATTTCGGAAATGTCCGTTGATGGCTTCATGTAATTCACGTGGCCAGAAATTCCCGCGACCCGATCGATCGTACTTTAACTTTTACCGCCGCCGCCTGTGTGCGAAACCGGCGGCTGTACAGCCGCATCGAGCGGACGGCGATCGTGAAGCTTGTCAGCAGCAGCAGCGCGCCACAGGCGACGTGGGCTGAAGCGATATCCGCCGGCTTGCGAAGCAGCACGGTCATCACGCCGAGCGTGACTTGGACCAGCAGCAGAGCACACAGCCCGATCGCCGGGTAAAACAATTTCGACTGCCCGCGATGCCGGCGGAAGATTTTCACGGCCAGCCAGATGGTTGCGACGGAGACGACAACCGCGCCGAGCCGGTGGGCCGCGTGCAGCCAGATCTGTGCGAGCGTCACCGGGTCCATCGACAGGTCGAACTTGCGAATGTCGTTCACGCGATCGAGCCCTGCCGACGTGACGGGCGGCAGGAGCTTGCCGTACATCAGCGGGACGTCCGGAATCGCGAGGCCAGCTTGCTCGTGACGCATCACGGCGCCGACGATCAACTGCAGGAACACCGCCCCGACGGCGATGAGCGATAGCCGCATGAGTTTCCGGCCGGCGGCGTAGTCTTCCGACCACGCGAGGTTCGGCGCGATGTTCCACCACCGCGAGGTGGCGATGGCCGCCAGCGCCGCGGTGCAGAAGAACGCCTGCGCCGTAATGCCGTGCACGATCGCCAGGTTCAGGTTAACGAATATCACCCGCATCCCGCCGAGCAAACCTTGAAAGCAGACGAACCCGAACGTGGCGTACGCCAGCCGGCGGACCCATGGCCGCGGCTCGGTCATCCACGCGGCGACGGCCAGCACGATTGTCGAAAGCCCGACGGCCGACGCCAGCAGGCGGTGCGAGTGTTCATAAAAAATCCCGCCCTGGTGCCACCACTGGCTCAGCGGGAGGAGGAACATGTTGTAGCCGAAGCTGGTGGGCCAATCCGGCACGCTTAGGCCCGCACCGTGGGACGTCACCAACCCGCCGAGGAAAATCAGCGGAAATGTCGCGCAGGCCGTCAGCATGGCCAGGCGATGGAGGGTCGAGTTGTAGCGGTAGAGGATCATACTTCGGGGTTCAGGTCTCGGGTTCAGAGAAGACGCCGTCTGCGCCGTTCCCGAAAACCGCGACCCGATCTTCATTCAATGCTTCACAACCAGCTTATCCGCGCCTTCCACGTAGCGCGTCTGCAGCAGGTAATCTTCTTCAACCAGCGGCGAGCTGTATTCGTACGGCCCGTGGTGGACGACCGGCACTTCGTGGAAGTTGCCGTGCGGCGGCGGGCTTTCGGTTTCCCACTCGAGCGTGGTGGCGAGCCACGGATTGCGCGGAGCCTTCGGGCCCCAGATCCAGCTGCCGATGAAGTTGATGATGAACGGAATCTGGCTCAATCCCAGGGCGAAAGCGCTGTAGCTGATGAACTGGTTCATCTGCTGGAAGTGCGAGAACGTGCTGTAGCCGGTGTAGTCCGCCACGCGGCGCGGCATACCGCCGATGCCCAGGATGTGCATCGCGAAGAACGTGCAGTTGAAGAAGATGAAGCTCAGCCAGAAGTGAATCTTGCCGAGGGTTTCGTTCATCATCCTGCCGAACATTTTCGGGTACCAGAAGTAGATGCTGCCGAAGATGCCGAACGTGCTTCCGCCGAACAGCACGTAGTGAATGTGGGCGACGATGAAGTAGGTGTCGTGAATGTGCACGTCCACCGCGGTGCTGGCCATAAAGATGCCAGAGAGCCCGCCGATCACGAACATGCTGACGAACGCGATCGCGTTTAGCATCGGCGTGGTGAAGCGGATGTTTCCGCCCCAAAGCGTACCGAGCCAGTTAAAGGTTTTGATCGCCGAAGGCACGGCGATGAACATCGTGCTGATGGCGAAAGTCGTGCCGAGTGTCGGGTTCAGGCCCGACTGGAACATGTGGTGCGCCCACACGATGAATCCGAGGAAAGCGATCCCGCCCATCGCGTAAATCATCGGCCGGTAACCGAAGATCGGCTTACGGCTGAAGACGGCCATGATGTCGGAGACCATGCCCATCGCCGGCAAGATCATGATGTAAACGGCGGGATGCGAGTAGAACCAGAACACGTGCTGGTGGAGCAGCGGGAATCCGCCGCCGGCATTGCCCTGGGTTTGGTTGGTCAACGTCCAGTTGAACGGCGTGAAGAAACTCGCCAATCGATAGAGATTGCCGTTGATCAATACCGTGTGGTGCTCGATCAGGTTCATCAACAGCGCCGATGCCAACACCGGCGTGGCCAGCAACACCAGGATCGACGTGATGAACAGCGACCACACGCTCAGCGGCAGGCGGAACATCGTCATGCCCGGGCAGCGGAGCTTAATGATCGTGGTGAGATAATTCACCGCGCCCATGATGCTGGAGAAGCCGAGAATGAACAGGCTCAGGAACCAGCAGCTTTGCCCGTCGAACGAGGCGATCTGCGTGCCTAGCGTAAAGAAGTACGCCACCACCACGGAAAGCACGATCGTGACGATGACATTCGCGGCGGTGTTCTTAAATCGGATGAAATACGCCCCGACGAACGCGAACAGCATGAACCAAGCAAAAAACCCGACGATGATCGGCCCTGTCGGCCAGGTGCTGTCGGTGGCGTGCATGAAACCGAAAATGCCTTCGTGGGCTGCAACCACGCGTCCACCGCCGTTGAATTGGATCGCGCTGAGCGGAGGATAGCTCGTCCATCCCGCGGCGGCAGCGTTTCCGGGGAGGAAAAAGCCGGTGATCATGATTGCACCGGCCGGAATGGCGGACCAGAACGCCAAGCCGTTCAGGAACGGGAACGCCATATCGCCGGCCCCGATTTTCAGCGGGATGAGGAAGTTGCCGAATGTGCCGACCAGCAGCGGGATGATCACGAAGAAGATCATGACCGTGGCGTGCATGGTGAACGCCATGGTGTAGAAGTCGGCAGGCATTTGCCCGGGAACGTGCTTGCCTTTCACGGCGATTTTCGCGGCTGCCCAGGTTTCTGGTTTTGCGTCAGCCGGAAACGCGTCGGTCGACACGATGGCCTCACCGCTGGAGATTGCCTTCACCGTGCCCGCGAAGGCCTTCGATTCGGTCGGCTTTGCGGCGTCGGGGACTTCCCAGCTTACGCTGTCACCGACTTTGCTCACGTCGTATTCCACGCCGGTCACGGTGACCGTCTTGTTGGCGACATCGACCGACTTAATCTGCCCCAGCGGCGCTTTCCCGTCGTACTGCTGCCAGAGAAGCATGCCAAGGATCGGCACCGGATGCTTGGAGTCGTTCGGCCAAGCCAGCTGCCAGCGCACAAGCATCGCGAGCAACCCGCCGATGACGAAGAACATCAGCCCCATGAACAGGAACTGAATGCCGATGATTTTGTGGTCGGCCGAGAAGATGTACTTCTTCAGGAATCCCGGGGCGACGTGGGCGTGGTGGCTGTGATCGTCGTGGCCGTGTGCGGAATCAGCGTGGAGCGTGTCTGACATAAGTGTTCTCGTTCAAAAGTGCTAGTCGCGTCTGAAAACCTGAAACGAAATTCTACGCTTACGGCATCTTCCCCATCGCAACGCCCGGCGTAGCCGGCGCGGGCGTGGGAAGCGGTTTATCGTATTTGTACGAGTCGTATTCTTCGTTCGTGACGAAGCGGAGCTGCCCGCGCATCTTGCCGTGACCCTGGCCGCAGAGTTCTTCGCACACCAGCTCCCATACGAACGGCTGATAGAGCGTGATCTCGGTAAAGCCGGCGGCTTTAAGCCGGTCGATCGTGATTTTGGTAATCGGCGAACGGTCGCGGGCAACGGTCGCCTTCTTGGCATCGACATAGCGCCATTGCGGGAGCTTCGACTGCTTGTTGATTTCCATCACCGCCTTGGGGCTCTTTTGATCGACGTCGATCACCAGGTTGGCGAACTCCGGCGTTTCCACTTTGTCGGCGATTTCGTCGAGCTTGTAGGTCTTGCGCGTTTCCATCTGCTGGCTGGTGGTGGTGCCCTGGAAGTAGAGCACGCCGCGCATGCCGGGGACGGCGTCGAGCTTCACGCGGTAGTTCGGCAGGAAGAAGTCGTGAATGACGTCCTTGCTGGAGATCTGCACTTCGATCGGGCGGTCGGCCGGCAGCACGATCTCGCGGGCCAGGGCGGGGGCGTAGATATCGTCCTTCCCGGCCGGGTCGTCGTAATCTTTGCCGAGGGGGTTGGATTCGTTGTAGTCGTTGATCAACTTGATCGATTTTTCGTACGGAAGAAAAGCTGGGCCCTCAATGCCGCCGTGCTTTTTACCGTCGGGCCATTTGGTGTCGGTGGCCTTGGGGAAGCTGAGATACCGGCCGAACTCGCCGTCTGGGCCGGGGTAGATCGTGTTCCACTGGAACTGCTGCCCGATCACGAGGATTTTCACGCGGGTGGGGTCTTCGGCGATGGATGAATAGCGGTAATTGTTCCACACGCGAATACTGAACAGCGAAAGGACCAGCAGGATGATGGCCGGCGCGATCGTCCAGTACATTTCCAGCTTCTGGTTGCCGTGGGTGAAGACGGCTTTTTTCTTGTTTGGGTTGTAGCGGTACTTGATCAGGAAGGCGATGAGCGTGACCTGCACGAGCACGAAGGTGACAGTGGTGAGCCAGAAAATCCAGACGAACAGCGAATCGATCGCCGGACCGTGCACGGAGTAGGTCGGGGGAAGCCACCAGCTGGCCCAGGTGTTTGATTCCGCGTGGGCCGCCGCGGGCAGCAGGAGCGGGAGCAGAAACAGCAGGCCGAGTCGCTTGAGGGTTTTATTGTTCACGGTCTTCGTCACTCCATCCCAACACAGGGTAGATCAAATCGGGTCGATCAAACTGCAAAGAGCGACGCCCACTTGTTCAGCGGGCGCGCCCGATTGTTTCAGCGAGAGACTAGTTCGCTTCGGCCTGCGGGCCGATGGCCTTGTCGTTCTTGTCGGCGTTCTTCTCGGTGTTTTTGTCGGCGACTTTGGTTTCCGCCGGCTTATCGCAGGCGGGGCAGCTGATCGTCGATGCCTTCACGACGATTTCCTTGAAATCCTTGTTCGCCGGCGCTGCGGCGTCGGCGGCTTTGAAGGTGAAGTTCACCGTCGCTTTGCCGCCCTTGACCGTGCCCTTGGCTTCGACTTCCTTCAGCTCTTCCTGCCACGCGACGAACGTGTAATCCCCGTCCGGCAGCCCGGCGATGGAGAACGTGCCGTCAGCGCCGGTGGTGGCGAAGTACGGATGATCGAACACGCGAACCCACGCCTGCATCCACGGGTGCACGTCGCACTTCACGGAGAAGGTTTCAACCGCTTTGAACGGATCGACCTTCTTACCGTCATCCTTGTTCGGCTGACCGAAATTGAATGACGGGTTGGCGGTGGATTGCGAGTGCACGTTGTGCAGGAAGGTGTCATCGTTCTTAATCAGGATGGCCTGACCGACCATGGCCGGCAGGACGTGCGGAACGTACTGGCAGCCGTGCTGCGTGAGTTCGGCGGGAGTTTTCGGGATGTCGCCGGGCAGGTCGACGCCTTCTTCCTTCTTGACCGAGACGATCACGTTGGCGAGTTCGCCTTTATCGTTGGCGACGATGGTTTCCTTGTGAACCGGGTCGGCGTGCTGGGCGGCGCATTCCTTGACGGTGGACATGTCGATCTCGGCCATTTCGGGGGCTTTGCCGTCGAGCGTGACCTTGCCGGTTACCTGCGCCATGGCGCCGGCACAAAGACCCGTTGAAACCGCAAAGGACGCGAGCAATAGTTTCATGTTCATATCAACCTCCAGAGAAACAAAACGACCTCTTTTTCGGATGCTCCTGCCGAAGAACGTCTTCGGGAGAAGTTAAGCTGCAAAGCGTAACGAACTGCGCCCGCATGACAAGCCGGGCGGATAAATATCAACAAGAGGACGGTCGGACAATTTACGGGCTGAACGAGATATTGAGTTCCGCTTTTTTCCCGGGCTCGACGGTCACTTCCTTCTCCTGCGAGCCGTATTTCTCGTGCCAGAAGGTGATCGTGTAAGTGCCGGCCGGCAGCGGCGGGAGCGTGAACGTGCCGTCGTCGGCCGTCACGGTGAAATACGGGTTGTCGAAAACCACCATCTGCATCGCCATCCACGGATGTACGTCGCACTTCACGCGGAAGTTTTCAGCGATTTTGAAAGCGCCGACGTCCTTGCCCGGGTCTTTCGGCTGGCCGAAGTTGATCGGCGGGTTGTCGTTCGAAAGCGTGTGCACGTTGTGCAGGAAGTTGTCATCGTTAGCGATGACCAGCTTCTGCCCGACCATGATCGGCAGCACGTGCGGGAAATACTCGCAACCCTTCTGCGTGAGTACGGCCGGCTTCGAGGGAATCTGGAACGGGCCGGTCAAGCCTGAGCTGACCGAGACGACCACGTTCCTGATTTCGCCCTTGGCGGAGACGACTTCGGACTCGGCGTTGAGGCCGTTAGGGTGCATGGCGGCGCACGCCTGGTCGGCGTTGATGTCGATGGGCACGGCCTGCGGAACGGGGCCCTTCAACATCACCTTGCCGCCGACCGTTCCGGTCGGTTTGGCGACCGGCGGGGCGACGGGAGTCTCCGGCGCCTTCACCGGCGCTTCCGGCGGGGGAGCAACTTTCCTGATCTTCTTCGGCGGCGGCGGAACGTACGGGAGCACCTTGATCTCGCCGTTCTTCTCCATCGTGATCGACGGCGCCGGCGTTCCCGGCGGCGGCGGGGCGCTGGTGTAACCGGTCTCGCCGGCGGTGTAGATGAAGTCGAACAGCAGGTCGATCTGCTCCTTGGCGGTGTACCCGTACGCCGCCTCGGTGCGGGCGACTGTCGCGTCCGGCAACTCGCTGGCGCGGGCCCAGGTTTGGCCGTGGATGTTGTCCACCTTAATGCCGCTGAAGAACTGCGGCATGCTCGTTCCCTTCTGAATCACGTCCGGCTCGCGCACCCAGTGCTGCGACCAGTCGCGACGAAGTCGAACGTGCGCCAAATTCAGGTTCGGCGCTTTCGGCACCGCGCCCGGCGCGGGCTGGCCGAGGTAGTGACACGACAGGCACTGCATCTCGTGGAAGAATGCTTCGCCGCGTGCGAAACGCTCCTTGCTGACGGTCGGGTGCGGCGTGTCCACGAATGGGAACGAGGCCGCATACAAATCCTGCGTGAAGCGGGCGCGGTACAGGAGTTTCTTGTAACCGGCCGCCAAATCCGTCGGAGTGTTTTTCAGCGGGTCGATTTCGATCTCGGCGATCTGCTTGAATTCCAATCCCCATTCGCGGAGGAAAGTCACGCTCGGCTGCAGCGTCGGCTGGAGATACCAGTCGTCGCCGGAAGCGTCGTCAGAATCGGCGGCCTGCCGCTCCGAGGCGATGTACTTCACCACCGGGTCGATCTTTTCCTTCAGCTCTCTGGCTTCCTTGTTCGACACGTCGCTGAAGTACGCGAGGATGTCAGTCCATTCTTCATCGGTCGCGGTGAAGCTGGGCATGTGAATGCCGTTCACCAGCACCGGTCGCAGCGACTGGACGTTCTTGAAGAAATTGTACAGCCACGCGAACTGCACCTTGTTGCCTTCGCCGCGGAGAGACGGCGGGGCATCGACCGTGAGCTTGCCAGGGTCGTAGTACTGCTGCACCTGCGGCTTGTTCTTCTCGATCTGGTGACACGACGTGCAGTTGAATTTCTCGGTGACGAGATACCGCCCGTGCGCGATCTGCTTGGCGGTGGTGCTGGCGACCTCGGCGGTCATCTTGTCGCTGATCAGGCGGTCGCGATTGCTGATGACGAACGTGACGAGCGCGGTGATCTCCTCATCGGAGAGGTAGAACGTCGGCATTTTGACTTTGTCGTACGGCTTGCCGGAGTCGGCGATCATCGGATAGCCGTCGGCGGTCGTCATCATCTTGCCGGACTTGTCGTATTCGCGGGTGGGGTCGAGGAGTTGCTTGCCGCGATCCCAGACGCGCGTGTTCTGCAGCTTGTGCGTGAGCCAGCTCTCGCGGCTGTGCTCGACTTCCGGCCAGGCCGCCATCACACCAGCGGCGATGGGCTTCGACCAATCGGCGCCGGTCATCGGGTGGGTCATGTCGGCCGCGTGCGGGGAAAGGCCGTTGACCATCATCATCTTCTGCGGCGGCAGGTGCTCGGCCTTGTGCGGATCGACGTAGCCGAAGTCGAGCTTGCTCACGAGCTTCTGGCCCCAGTCGGAAAGATTGGCGCACGGGCTGGCGGCCTGCTCCATGCCGTTGATCGCGTGGCACTGCATGCAGCCGTAGTTGGTGATCAGCTTCTTGCCGAGGAAGACCATGCGCAACTCGTCTTTACCGCCCGGCTTGGATTCGATCTCGGCGACTTTCGCCTTGGCGGTGTCGGCGGGGGTGATGCTGGTCGTCAGCGCATCGGTGGCGAGGTTGCGCAGCTCGGTGATGTCATCCGCCCGCGCGGTGGCCACCTGCGGGCTGAACCGGGCACGGAGGAACAGGCTCGTCAGCTCGATCAACTTGGCGGAATCCACTTCCGTGAGCGATGCCTTCCAGGCATCGTCCGGGGCGGTGTTCGTTCGCTTCTGATCGAGCAGATATTCGACAAGGTCGACGGCCTGCTGATCCGTCAGCCGCAATGACGGCATGACGGTGTAGTCGCTGTAGTGGCGCGGCTCTTTCACCCAGTCGAACAACCAACCCTTGGCCTGAACGACCGTACGGTCGGCCAGCAGCTTCGTGCCGATGCCTGAAAGCTCCGGGCCGTGGTGCATGAAGACGGGCTTGACGGTGTGCTTGGCGTCGTCGTAGGTGTCCTGGCCGGTCTTGTTGCGGTCGGAATCGAGGTGCTCGAGCGCGTAAATCTGTCGCTCGTTGTAGCTCATGGAGTCGAAGATCTTGTTCGCCTCTGCCGACAGTTCCGCCGCGGCGGGGGTCTTGCCGGTTTCGATCGTGAGCTTCTTCTGCAACTCGCCGCCGAGGACTAAATCCTGCACGATCCACTGCTCGCCGCGCGTGATGACCTTGCCGCCGCGCTTCGGATCGCCGGCCGCGGGGTCGTTCAGGTTCTGGTGACACGCGAGGCAGCCGATGGAGTTGAAGACCTTGCGGCCGTCTTCCACCTTGCCGGTCAGACCGCTCGGCGCGATGTGCTTGGGCGGCAGGGGCTCGGCGGTCTGGATCAGGTACTCGGTGATTGCCCGCGCTTCCTGACGGGTGCGGCGGAGTTCTTCGTCGCTGGAGTTGTTCTCTAGCATGAAGAAGTGCGGCATCTTCGTGGTCGGGCGGAACGCCTTGGGCGCCCAGATCCACGTGTTGATCATCGCCGGCGATAGCTTGGCTGACACGTGACGCAGATCCGTGCCGACGCGACGCTGCTCGGTCGTCGGGATCGAATCCATCTGATGGCAGTTCACGCAGCCGAGCGTGTTAAACAAGTGCCGGCCCTCGTATAGAACGGGGGCGGTGTCTTTAATGTCATTGATGGACGTATGGCAGCGCACGCAGTTCGCCTGCAGGTATTGCGGCGGACGCATCGGGAAGTCCCAGTCATGCTCGGTCGTCTCGTACGATTGGCCGGACTCGGATTCGTACGTGGATTTGAAGTACATCAGCTGCGAGACAGCCTTGCCGTGCTTGCCGCTGACAGGATCGACGTAATCGACCGGATCGGTGTACGCCGGCGCTTCCTCGGGGATCATCGCGACTTCGGCATGGGTGGGCTTGGTCGTCGGGCCTTCTTTAGGCTCTGCCTTCGCTTCGAGCATCGTCAGATGCATCGGCTCCACGCCCATCGGCGCGATCGCGTCTTCGGGGTAGACGGCGTGCAGCATGTTGTCGAGCATCGGTTTTTCCGGCTCGGGCTTCTTGCTGAACTTCAACTGCTGCGGGAGCACCGGCGCGCCGGTGGAATCATCGACCCAGATCGGCTCGGCGGTATGGGCGGCGAGGATGAAACGCGTTTCCATGCCCGAGCCGTCGTGGCAACTCGTGCAGCCGACTTTTTCCATCGGGTGCTTGCTGTCGGTCTCGGCGTACAGATCGAGCCGCGGGTGAGCGAGCATGACCGGCGAAAGATCGAGCAGCGTGAGGCTGCTCGCCTTGCGCGCCACGTTCACTTCCGAGATCATCGCGCGGCGGTAGCGGTCGAGAACCAGCCGCAACTTCCGCGGTTGCGAAGCAAGCCCGCCGGTGAGCGAGGCCTTGAGATCTTCGGCGACCAGCATCGCCGCCTTGCGCGGGGCGGCGGCGGTTTTCTCGTCGACGTCCTTGGAAATCTTCACAGTCACCGGCCCGGCGGTGCTGACAGCGTCGGCGTCGGGGGAGTAGCGAATCCATGCGTCGAGCAACTGCGCCGCGACGGCCTGCCGGCGCTGATCGCCGAGCGCGACGCTCGGGGCGTCGTCAGGCTTGGTAGGATCAGGCGCGTATACGAAGGCCGCCAGCGGTTTGCCGTCGATCGTTACCGTCGCCGATTTGCCGACCGTGTTTGAGATCGTCTTCAGCCGATTGAAAATGCCCGGCTTCTTAATCACATCCGGCGAGAGCATGGCCGTGTACTTCAGCCAGAATTCCGGCATCGCCTCGGCGCCGGGCTTGACCTGCGTCGCGAGCGGGTCGCCGGCCTTGCCGGAAAACGCCGTCGGCAGCTTCAGCTTGCGCGAGGTGGCCATCTGCTCTTCGAGGTACGCGAGGATTTTGTCTTCGGCGAATTCCTTCTTATCGATATTCACATGGCAGGTGACGCAGCGGTCGATCTGCGAGACAGTCTTGAACCCGCCGAGATCGGATAAAACATCAGGCAGTAC
The DNA here is from genome assembly GCA_038329865.1 of Tepidisphaerales bacterium. Taxonomy (GTDB): domain Bacteria; phylum Planctomycetota; class Phycisphaerae; order Tepidisphaerales; family Tepidisphaeraceae; genus JANMES01. Next base: position 22,548 of record JBBQNK010000030.1, read on the forward strand.
CTGCTGCTTGACCTTTTCCGAAGGATTCACGAACTGCAGAAGCGGGATCGCGCGAATTTCTTCCATCTTGCGCCCGACATAAGTATTGGGCGCCAGTGAGTTGAGCTTCTTCTTCAGGGCGTCGCGGTCTTCGGTTTTCTTGACGCGCTCTTTCTTGATCCGGTCGAGTTCGGCTGTCACCTTCGCAAGGTCGTCCTTGGCTTCTTTCAGCTGCGCCTTGTAAGTGCCTTGCTGCTCGATGTAACCGGCGAGAGTTTTGTCCGGCTCGGCGAGTTTCTCGTTGAGCTCTTTGACTTTCGCCGCATCGTGATCGGTCTTGGCCTGCTCGAGATACTTCTGCTGCTCACCAACGACGGCCTTGAGCGTGTTGGTGCGGAAGTCGAGATTCGCCTGCTCGGCCATGATGTGGGCAATCGTGCCGGTGAGTTCTTTGTAGCGCGGCTCTTTTGATTTGATGTTGTCGGAAGTTTGGGCGATTTCGCGGTCCAGCTTGGCGGCTTCGGCTTCAACGCCGGCGCGGTCGATGAGTTTTTCAGAGACGAGCGCGGCCTCCCAGGCCTTGCCCGATTTCTGCGGCGCACGCCAATCCTTGAAAAAGTCCTGCGCCGTTGCCCAAGCCATCACGGCTAGCAGAAGCAAAGCAGAGAGCGCAAAGACCTTATTGAGACGCGAAATGTTCCAGAACGTATCGGTAGGGACCGGCATACCTGCTCGCCCGAGAAAAAACGATCCGCTGAGACGGTTTTCCGTCCCGGCGGCCACACTCCATTGCCGCAGCCACCTACAGATTTAACTGATGCGATTCGCGTACTTTATCACGCGTGTCTCCTGCATCCCATGTACCGCACCGTAAGTGGTTTATAGGTTATAAGGGATGGCCAATCGCGGAACAAGCGGTCCGCCAGGCGCAAATTCCGCCGACCGCTTTAGCCCCAAGTCCACATGCCGAGTTTGCCGATGAAGTGGGGTAGCCATCGGCGAAACTTTAATTTTTCAGGACTTTCAAAATGAACAAGCGACTCGCGATTTTTCTCCCGGCCGTCCTCCTCGTCGGGTGCACCAGCGGCAAGGAAGGGTACGACGCTCACTCGGGCGTTCCGGACGGCGCGAAGGTCACGATGGCGACCGATCCCGACATCACCGCCGACACGCGCTACGCCGCAGGGCAGATGGCGGAAGGATCCAACCGTCCTGAAATGGCGATCGCGCAGTACGAGAAAGCGCTCGAGACTGATCCGAAACATGCCGCGTCGCTCTATCGGCTTGGCGTGCTTCACGCTCAGCGCCAGGAATACCCTGCGGCGATCGAGGCGTGGAAGAAATACATCAAAGCCACCAACGACTCCGCCGCCGGTTGGGGCAATCTCGGTTTCTGCTATGAACTGATGGCCGACCCAGAGCACGCCGAGGCGGCATATAAGAAGGGCATCGAGCGTGAAGCCAAAAGCCAGATCTGCCGCGTGAACTACGGATTGATGCTCGCCCGCCTCGGCCACGCCAACGAGGCGATCGCCCAGTTCGAAGCCGTGCTGTCCCCGTCGGCGGCGCATTACAATGTCGGCAGCGTCTACGAGCAGCAGAAGAAGTTCGCCCAGGCGAAGATGGAATACACCCGCTCGCTCGAGCTCGATCCGACGTTTTTCGACGCGCAGCAACGACTCGCATCGCTTGGGGAATAGTCCGCGGGGGACCTTTGGATTCTCCGCTTGCGGTTTCGCACCGTGCCCTTCAAAACGCTGCGAAACCGCAAGCGACAGGCTCTATCCTGTCAGTCTCCCGGACTTAGGCACGCCAATTACAGTGGGATTTTCTTCGTCTTCACACTCACTCGACGCAAGCGGGCAATTAGGTAAGAATGCTTGCCTATGACGCGACGTGTCGCTTTGTTCATCACGTGCCTGACCGATCAGTTCTACCCGCGGGTCGGCGTGGCCGTCACCAAGATCCTTGAGCACTACGGCTGCGAAGTGGAATTCCCGCAGGCGCAAACCTGCTGCGGCCAGCCGTTCTTCAACAACGGCTTTCATCCGGAAGCGAAAGAACTCGCCAAGCGGTTCGTCGAAATCTTCGAGCCGTACGATTACATCGTCTCCCCCAGCGGCTCGTGCACCGCGATGGTGCGCGAGCAGTACCACCAGCTCTTCGCTCACGACCACGCCTGGGAGCATTCGATGGCGGCCGTCACCGGCAGGACATTTGAGTTCGTGGAATTTCTCGACAAGGTGCTGCAGGTGAACCTCTCAGATCTGAAGCTGCCGCAATCGAGCAGCATTTCGTATCACTACACCTGCCACCTGCGCGGCATCGGTGTGAAAGACGAGGGCCTGAAACTGCTGCAGCAGATCGGCAACGTGGATTTCCGCCCGCTGGAAAAAACCGACCAATGCTGCGGCTTCGGCGGCACGTTCGCGATGAAATACCCGGACATCAGCGGGGCGATCGTGGAAGACAAGGTTCAGTGCATCGCCGACACCAAGGCCGACACGCTCATCTGCAACGACGCCGGCTGCACGATGAACATCGCGGGCATGTGCCACCGCGAACGCATGCCGACGAAGGTGAAGCACATTTCCGAGGTGATCGCCGAGGCGATGGGGTTGGATTTGTCGGGTTGGTAGTTGTACGAAGATTTGAGCTTATATGTCAGACACAGTTTCACTTCCCGTGATTGGTTCGCACGAGCCGTTCGATTTCGATACGGCTTCGACTGCTGCCGCGCACAATGAGCCGCTTAAGCGCACGCTCAACACCGCCGTCATGCGGCAGTACACCGGCCGGCAGCAGCGGATGACTGATCTGCCCGACCCTGACGCGATCCGCACCTTGGCCGGCGACATCAAACAGCACACGTTGGATTACCTGGACTACTACCTCGACCAGCTCGTCACCAACGTCGAGCGCAACGGCGGGCACGTTTACTTCGCCTCCAACGGCGCCGAAGCCAAGCAGATCATCCTCGACATCGCCGCCAAGAATCGCGCGACGCGCGTCATCAAAAGCAAATCGATGGTGAGCGAAGAAGTCGAGCTCGCACAGGCGATGGAACTGGCCGGCATGGATGTCGTCGAGACGGATCTCGGCGAATTCATCGTGCAGATCAGCCACGACAAGCCGAGCCACCTGGTGGCACCGATCGTGCACCTGAACAAGGCGCAGGTCGCGAAGATGTTCGCCGACTACTTCGGCACGCCGTACAACGACGACCCGAAAGCCCTCACCATGCAGGCCCGCGATTACCTTCGCGACAAATTCCGCAAGGCCGACTTCGGCATCACCGGCGGGAATTTCCTAGTCGCCGAGAGCGGCTTGGTCGCCTGCGTGGAGAATGAAGGCAACCAGCGGCAGAGCGTGACCACGCCGCGCATCCTGGTGAGCCTCGTGGGCATTGAAAAAGTCATCCCCCGCATGAGCGATTTAGCCGTGATGATTAAGCTGCTCAGCCGCAGCGCGACGGGGCAGCCGATCACGATTTACAACAACATTTTCGGCGGGCCGAGGTCGGCGGGGGAGAAGGACGGGCCTGAGGAATTTCATCTCGTCCTGATCGACAACGGCCGGACCGAAATCCTGCAGAGCGAGGAATACCGCGAGACTTTGCGTTGCATCCGCTGCGGCGCGTGCCTGAACGCCTGCCCGATCTACCGAAAAATCGGCGGCCACGCGTACGGCAGCGTTTACCCGGGGCCGATCGGCGCGCTGATCACGCCGCTGTTCCAGGGGCTCGGCAATTACAAGGATTTGCCGCAGGCCAGCAGCTTGTGCGGCGCGTGCTACGAAGCCTGCCCGGTGAAAATCAACATCCCTAAGCACCTGATCAACCTGCGGCGCGATATCGTCAACACGCACCTCAACGGCCCGTTCGAGCGGGCGTTCTATCGCTTCTGGGCGTGGACGATGACGTCGCGCGTGATGTACTACGTGATGACGCAACTGCAGAAGTTCGATCTGCGCCGCCGGGCGGTGCACAGCGGGTGGGTGCGAAAGCTCCCGCTGTTCGGATCGGGCTGGACGCAGGTTCGCGACATGCCCGCACCCGCGCGGCGAACGTTTCACCAGCAGTGGCACGGAAAGAAATAATGCACGACCCATCCCACGTTATGGCCAAGGTCCGCCGCTCGCTCAAACGCTCGCAGCCGCTCGGCGTGCCACCCGTTCCGCCGCCGGTGATCAACGAACCGGTCGCGCGGCTAGTCTCCAGCGACATCGGCCTGCCCGAACTCTTCGCCCAGCGCGCCAGCGAGTTGAAGATGCTCGTTGAAACCGTGAGCATCGACGACTTGGCCGACAAGCTCGCCGCGTTTTTATCCGAAGTGAAAACCAAGCGCGTGATGCTGACCGATACGCCGCTGATCAAAAGCCTCGGCCTGACGGTCGCGCTGCGCGAGCAGGGATTTGACGCGCGAAGCTGGTCCGAAATCACGCTCGACGACGCCTACGACTTCGACGCCGGCGTGACCGAAGTCGATTTCGCCGTCGCCGAGACCGGCACCGTCGTCATCCGCCACCGCCCCGAGCACGGCCGGGCGATTTCGCTCGTGCCGTTCGTCCACGTCGCGATCGTCCAGCCGAAGAATTTTGTCCCCGATTTGCTCGACCTGATGGAACGCCTCACCGCCGAAGGCACCGGCAGCGGCGTGACCATGATCTCCGGCCCGAGCAAGACGGCGGATATCGAGCTGAACGTAGTCACCGGCGTTCACGGGCCGAATATTGTGAAAGCGTTTATTCTGGGGTGAGTGTTCGGCGGGCGAGTTTGCGGTTCCCAGTTCTTGTTACAGCGAATCGTCATCCCGAGGTACTCCGAGGGATCTCGGGAAGTCGAATATCGTTCGAATGTCGAGATCCCTCGGAGTACCTCGGGATGACGAAGTTCGCCATTTTGCTGCTATGAAGGACTTTCCAAACACGCTCTAAAGATGACGATTTGCCGTGAGAAACTATCACGCATGCATTCGAAAAGTCTCATTTTGCCTTAACGAGTTTCATCTCGAACATGCCGTACTTCTTGATCTCGCCAGCATACTCCCCGTCGTCCAAAAACTTCTTCGCCTTGTCGTCGCCTTTCAAATAAGCGTCAAGAAACGCAGTCGAGCCGCGTTGGATCAGGTCGATCCAGGCGGCGTCGGTCGGGCGGGCCTTGCCGCCTTCAGAGCCGCGGCCGCCGAAAACGCCGTGGTCGGCGTCGGTCAGCACTACCAAAAACTGGTCGGAGTTGTTCATCGCGTCGAATGGTTCGCGGCGCTGCGGCGCTTTCACCGGCGAGATGGCGGGGTTGGTTTCGTCCTTCGTGCCGGTGAAATGAAACATCGGGATCGAAACTTTCGCAAACGCCGTCTTCGAATCCATGTTCCCGCGCGGCGGCGACGGGCTGAATGCGATGCCCACCTTAATCCGCGGATCAACGGCGCTCCGCCCGCCGGGGAATATCTGGCCGCAGATCGCCTGCGTCGTCACCGCGCCGAACGAATGGCCGGTCATCGCGATCTTCTTCAAATCGAGCTTCCCGTGCAGCGGCCATTTCTCGTCGGCGTTGCGGCGGGTGAGCTCGTCGATGACGAACTTCACGTCGTTCACGCGATTGGTGAACTGCTCGGCGTTGGCGCCCTTCTGCAGCGCGGCCACCAGGTCAGCAGGGCGGGCGTCTTTGAACAGGCTGACGTCCGATCCCACGTGCTGGATGTGCACCGCGATGTAGCCGTGACTGCCCCAGTACTCGCCGATGTATTTCAACCCCTCGCGCGACCCGCCGAGCCCGTGCGAGACGATCACCACCGGCAGCGGCCCGGCAATCTCCTTGGGGTAGTAAATCTTGATCGGCAAAGTGCGGTCATGAGCCTTATCGTGCCAGTCATCGAGCAACGAGTTGGCCGGCGAATCGGCGGCAAGCGTGGTGGAGACCGTTAAGCACATGAACAATCCGGCGAGTAAGAAATGACACATGTGAACCTCGTAAGACGTAGTGTTTCACTCACTATAACGCTGCAAGCCGCAAATCATTACGGCAGGCGTTATTTCTAGATGGGAAACTGTATTGTATGAAGTGGCATGGGCGGATGCCCATGGTTTTTCGATACAAAGCAAAGACACGGGCGGGCCGCCCGTGCCACGAAAATTCAAGCCGCGCCACTGCGACATTTCGTTCTCTCGCCGCCGCCACTAGACTGCTTGTATGAAGCCGCGATGGGCGATGGTCGGAATCTTCCTCTTTGCCGCGGCGGTGTTTTTCCGCGGCATTCAATGGGGCCTGCCGACGACCGCCGTCAACCGCACTCTTTTCGGCACGCATCCGATCTGGACCGGCCAGCAGATCATCGACCTCGCCGGCGGGTGGGATACCAGCGCGCCCGTGGGTGCGGACATTGATCGCAATCCACTGCAGGGGCGCGACAAGGTCATCCTCCTGAACGCCACCAACGCCCAGCGCGCCGAGATCGTCCGCCGGTACCGGCTGTTTTCGTATCAGCCGGACGAGATGATCACGATGCGGGCCCTCTCGCAGATGAACCCCGCGGCCGGGCGGCTCGATCCGAAGCTTTACCAATACGGCGGGCTGTGGATTTACCCCGTCGGCGGGCTGCTCAAAATCGCCTCGCTCAAGTGGTTCGGCTTCGTGCAACTCTCCGGCGATCTGGCGTTTTATCTCGATCATCCCGAAGCGTTCGGCCGGTTCTACGTTGTTGCGCGGGCGTACAGCGCGGCGTGGGGAATCGTCGGCGCGATCGCCGTCTGGTGGATGGTGCGGCAGCTGATCCCGTGCAGGGGCGTGGCGTTTCTCGCGGGCATTGCGTTCGCCGCGATGCCTGTCGTCGTTTGCATGAGCCACGAAGCCAAGCCGCACTTGGCCGGCGCGGTGCTGATGTTGCTGGCGACGCTGGCGGCGATGCGCTACGTCGACCTCGGCCGAGCGCGCGATGCAGTGCTCGCCGGCGTGCTGTGCGGGGCGGCGTTCGGCATGATTCTTTCCTCGCTGCCGATCTTCATCATCCTGCCGCTGATGACTTTGATGCGCCCCGACGAATGGCCGCGGCGAACCCGCATGGCGGCGATCGGCCTGGCGATCGGTGGGGCGGTTTATGTCGTCACTAATCCGTACGTGCCGATCAATTTTCTGTTTCATCGCGAGTTGTTCGCGTCGAACGTCGGCAATTACGGCAACTTTTACAGCGTGAAAGATGTGCCGGCCGGCGTGTGGAATGCGATCAGGCTCGCGCTCGAAGGCGCGGGCGGCGCCTTCGTCATCGCCGGCGTGATCGGCTGGCTGGCGCTGCATTTCTCGCCGCCGATGATGCGGAAGAAGCTGATCCTGCTCGCGGTGCCGGCGATTTGCATGTTCGTGCAGTTTGCGCTTTTGGCCGCGGGAAAGCCGGGCGAGTACGGGCGGTTTCTGCTCTTCCCCGATGTGGTGCTGATGATCGGCGCGATGATCGCGCTGTCGAAAGTTCGCACCGCCGGCGTGCGGCTCGCGGTCGCCGGTGTACTGACGATGGTGACCGCCCTCAGCGGGGCGGCCTACCTGCGCGGGTTCGTCGCCGATGCCTACCTGTTCGGCACGCGAGTGGAGTTGAAGCATTTCCTCGCCGAGCAGGACCCGGCCGCGATCGCCGTCTTCGCCGAGCCGGCGCCGTACTCGTTGCCGCCGGTGAATTTGTTCCGAACGAAAATTCTGCTCGCGCCGAAAGGCTCAACCGCTTCGCTGTCCGAGGCGGATTTCACGGTATTTCCCGTCGATCGCGTTCCTGCGGCGGACCTCGGCGGCTCATCCATTTTGCACTACACCACGCCGATCAGTTGGGCCGATAAACCCTTTGTGGTTCGACGCAAAGCAAATCCCGGCGGAGGCAACCTCCCGTGACCTCGCCGATCCATCGGATCCGACATCGGTCCCTTTACATCTTCCTGCTCGGCGGATTCCTCGGCTCGGGATTGAACGTGCTGGTCTCGCTCGTGCTCCATCATCTGCTGGGCGTTAACGCGTACGCGTCGTTCTTCGCCGGCACGATGGCGAACCAGCTTTTTCACTACTTGTACTACCACGTGGTGTACGTAAACCAGGAAATCAAGATGCGCATGGGCTTCGGCCTGCAGCTGCTGCTCTACACCGTAGTGGCGGCGGCAGCTTTGCTGCCACTGGCGATCGCGCTGCACGCTGGCCTGGCGTACTGGGCGGCGGTGCTGGTGACGATCTGGTTGCTCGCGGTGATCAACGTGGTGTGCGTGCGGATGAGCAGCTTCTCGTCGGCCGAGCTGGCGGAGATTGAGTACAAGGACATCGGCGAGAGCTTTTACGACGACCAGACCGACGCGAAAAAAGTCGGCTGGTTCCGCGCGTGGTTTCACTCGACGCGCCATAAGCTGCTGACCGCCTTCGTCGCCAAACACTACAAGCAGGGCATGACGATCGCCGATCTCGGCTGCGGTAACTGCTGGTGGAATACCGATCACCTACCCGTTACCGGCGTGGATGTGAATGAAAAGATGATGCAATGGGCCAATCGCCACGACCGCCTGACCGACTACCACATCGCCGCCGACCTGGCCAAAACGGGGTTGCCCGATCATTCGTTCGACCTGGTGGTGATGTCAGAAACGCTCGAGCACATTTTCAATCTGCCAGAAGTCATCACCGAGGTCCGGCGGATCTTGAAGCCGGACGGGAAATTTTTGATTACCGTGCCGTATGATTTATTCCTCGGGCCGTTCTTTGTGCTGTTCAACATCAACTGCCTGTATCAGGGTTACGTGAAGGGAAGCATGTACCACCGATTCCGCTGCGGGCACATCAACCATTTCACGAAATCGCGACTGAGGGCGACGCTGGTGGAGAACGGGTTTGCTTTGGAGAGCTTGACCGTTCCGAACAAGCTGACGCTGTATGCGGTGGCTCGGCCGTCGGTCTAAAAGAATGGTTGAACACAGAGACACAGAGGCACAGAGAAGAAGAATTCAATTTTTTCTTCTCTGTGCCTCTGTGTCTCTGTGTTCATCTATTTCTTCTTGGAAATTCCAGAAAGACACTTGACTTTTGTTCGCATTGTGTTAGGATCATTGTCGGTTGTCTCTCCGCTCTTTGCCAATTGAATAAGACGCTCAGATTTGTGTCGGAAAAGGGACGATTTTGCGTCGGTTTTATGTCGGAATGGGGGCGCTTATGGAGGCGCTTGGGGGGCGCTTTAGGGGCGCTTCGGGGGCGCTTTTGTCATCCCTCAAATGCGTAACTTCCTGTAATCAAATTAGTAGTGAATTTCTACGCGTTTTTTTTTCACTCGGCGTGGCTTACCGCACGTGCCCGTCGCCGGTGACCACCCACTTGTACGTCGTCAGATCATTCGCGCCCATCGGCCCGCGGGCGTGCAACTTGTCGGTGCTGATGCCGATCTCCGCCCCCAGCCCGTACTCGCCGCCGTCGGCGAAGCGGGTGCTGGCGTTGACCATCACGCTGGCCGAATCCACCCGCGTGACGAAGCGGTCGATCGCGGCGCGGTTGGTCGAAAGAATCCCATCGGTGTGATGGCTGCCGTGCTCGTTGATGTGGGCGATCGCGTCGTCGATCGATGCAACCACCTTCACGCTGACGGTGAAGCTGAGGTACTCGGTGTCCCAGTCCTCGGCGCTCGTGGGCTTGGCGAGGGGATAGATTTTCCGCGTCGCCTCATCGCCGCGAACTTCCACTCCCTTGGCGGCCAGATCCTCGCAGACTTTTTTCAGCAAGTGCGGGGCGGCGTCCTGATGGAACAGCAAATGTTCCACCGCGTTGCACACGGCTCCGCCGGGGTAGCTGGTTTTGGCGTTCACGCAGATTTTCCGCACGTCGTCTTCTATCGCGGCGGCGTCACGATCAATGTAAATGTGGCAGTTGCCAGTAAAATGCTTGAGCACGGGAATGGTCGAGCCTTTCACCACCGCGCGGATCAGGCTCTCGCCGCCGCGGGGGATGACGAGGTCGATATACTTGTCGAGCTTGAGCAGCAGCGGCACGAGGGCGCGGTCGGTCGATTCCACGAACTGCACGGCGGCAGGATCAACCCCGCAGGCTTTGAGGGCGTCGGCGACGATGGCGACGATCGCCTGGTTGGAATGGAACGCCTCCTTACCGCCGCGAAGGATGATTGCGTTGCCGCTCTTGATGCACAGGGCGGCCGCGTCGCTGGTGACGTTCGGGCGGCTCTCGTAGAAGAAGAGCACGACGCCGAGCGGCACGCGCATCTTCGAAATCCGCAGCCCGTTGGGGCGGACGTACCCTTCGATGATCTGCCCGACCGGATCAACTTGGCCGGCGATCTGCAACACGCCGTCGGCCATCGCGGCGATGCGTTTTTCGGAGAGCTTGAGCCGCTCGACCAGCGCCGGCGCCGTCTGCGAGGCGACGGCGGCTTCAATATCCTTGGCGTTGGCGGCGAGCAGCGCCTTCTGATTTTCAACCAGCGCCGCGGCGATCTTCTTCAGCACCGCCACCTTCGCGGCGCCGTTCAGCGCCGCCAATTCCCCCGCGGCGCGGCGGGCGGCCTTCCCCAAACCTTCGACATATCGGGCGACGTCTTCCATGCACGTAGCTTAGCAATGAATGGAGCAAATTTCAGCAGGAGGGAACTTGATCGAAAACGCGGCAGTCGTTTGGTTTGAAGTGGCATGGGCGGCTCGCCCATGATCTTTTTCCTGAAAACCAAAACACGGGCGGGCCGCCCGTGCCACGAAAATACAAATCGAATCTTCGCTAAGACACGCGGAAAATCCGGAGAAAAACCTCATTCCACCGTCGCACGCTTTTCAATGTGATACAGGATCGTCCGATTGGAATCCTTCTCGCTCACATGCACGTCGGGGAACGGCAGATCGAAAATCAGCTTGGCGGTCCGGGTATCGCCGACGGAGGACTTGTCCGACGGGCTGAGTTCGATCCGCGCTTTCGGCTGCGGTTTGAAGTCGGGCTTCTTCATCGCCTCGATCTCCTCACCCGGGCCGAACAGCGTGACATTGGTGACCGTGTTCGGGCCGTCGTTGAAGACCACGTGGTAGTCCTCAAACCCCGGCGGGTAGGTGACCCAAACGGGCATGCTGTTGACGAGATAGTCGGCTTCCATCTGGCGGACTTCGATGGTGGCCTTGAGCGACGTCGGCGAGACGGTGACGTTTTTATCGCTCACTCCGATCGTCAGCGGCACGGCCGTCAGATCGTGCTTGCCAGGTACGCGGAGTTCGTTGAAGCCTTTGAAGTTCGCATACACGTTCAGCTTGCCCTGTGCGTCAGCAGCGTCGAGAACTGTGTGCGGGCCGGTGATGCGAACGGTGCGCGGCTCGAACGTCGTCGTGCCGACGAGATTGTTCACGTCGGCCGGCACTTTCACGTCGACGTCGCGGTCTTCCATCCGGTCGATCTGCACGTGAAGGTTCTGCGGGCTGATCTTGCTGACGGTCACGCCCGCGCGTTTGAACAATTCGGCCTCGCCGACCCACGATGTGGGGATCGTGTACGTGCCGGCACTGAACGAGCTGGGGATTTCGATCACCACGCCTTGCTTGTTGTTGGCGATGAGCTTGAGTTCCTCGGTGATTTTATCGACCGACGAGTGCGGCCCGGAGATCTCGGCGATGATGCTCGCCTCTTCCTGCGCGATCGTGACGATCAGCTTCGGGTCGGCGCTCTTCACGCTGATCGGGATCGTCTGGTTCGGCTGGGAAAGGATCTGCTCGCGCTCGGCGTAAACCCAGATGAGGATCGTCAGCGGGGCGACCCACGCGAGCGATTTAAGGCTGCTGATCATCTGATCGCGATTGAAGGTATCGCGCGACCAGACGCGGAACGACGAAGCGGCACGCGAGCCGAACGATTTCGGCGGAGTGCGGTAGGGCAGCACCTTCGATTCGGCGGAAGTTGGTTTTATTTCGGGTTCCGACATGACTGAATACTTATTCAATTCCGTTAGTCATCGGCGTATCCCGCTTCAGCGAGACACCACTGGTTTTTATTCACGTCCCGCTAAAGCGGGAGGCGCTGATGAAGAGAAACACGCACGCGTCGCGAATCCAATTCGCGAATCACTTCTCGTTTTACGCCGCCTCATCCATGCGGGCCGCTTTGTCTTTTGGCTCGCCACCGCCGCCGCTCCCGCCGCTGAGGAGTTCGATGAGCAGGCCGCGCAAGCCTTCCGGCGTGAGCTTGCGGATCAGCGTGCCGCGTTCAGCCACGCTCACGTCGCCGGTCTCTTCGCTGACGACGAGGATGATCGCGTCGGTCTCCTGGCTCATGCCCACGGCCGCGCGGTGGCGGCTGCCGAGTTCGCGCTCCAGGTCGCCCGACTCCGCCAGCGGGAACTGCACGCCGGCGTACGCCACCCGGCCCTGGCTGATCACCACGCCCAGGTCGTGCAGCGGACTGTTCGGCCAGAAGATTGTATTCAGCAGATCGGCGGTGAGATCGGCATTGATTCGCGTGCCGTTCTCGGCGATCCCGCCGAGTCCGACGTCGCGCTCGATCGCGATCAGAGCGCCGATCTTTCGGCGGGAAAGAAAAGTCGATGCTTCAATGAGTGCTTCGATTTCTTCACTGATCGTATCGCTGAACCCGCGGAACAGTCGCGTCTCGCCCAGCCGCATGACGGCCCGGCGGAGCTCGGGTTGGAACACGATCAGGATCGCGATCGTCGCGAACTGCAGCAGCTGGCCGTACAGGAAGTCGATGCGCGCCAGCTGGAATTTAATCGCCACGAAGTGGACGGCCACATACAGGAAGACCAGCACGAGCGCGATGCCCTTGAGCAGTCGCGCGCCGCGCGTGCCGCGGAGGAATCGGACGACGTAGAAGACGACCAGGCCGATCAGCAGCAGTTCGACGGTCACGCGCCACCAGCCGTAGATCTGCAGGGCGCGGAGGAAACTGTTCAGTGTTTCATTCATCGAGTCACGAACGAGTTCATGGGCCAGTCAGGAGTTGCCGAACGATGTGACTATACAATCACTAGAGTAAATCGGCCATTGAAGGCGGCAAAATCCATTCGAAACCGGCTAGTTTTCAATGTCGCGCTGGATCGCCCGGACCACCCGGACGACTCGGACCATCGGTTCGACATCATGGACACGCACGATGCCCGCGCCGTTGGCGATCGACCACGCGACAGTGGCGGCCGAGCCGAACCGGCGGTCGGCGGGGTCGGTTTCGCCGGTGATGGCTCCGATAAATCCCTTCCGGCTCGTGCCGACAAGAAGCGGTCGGCCCAGTTCCGTCAGCAGTCGCAGGTCGCGGAGAAGTTGCAGGTTGTGGGCGACGGTTTTGCCGAACCCGATGCCCGGGTCGAGCATTACGCGGGCTGGGGATATGCCCGCGCGCTCGGCGGCGAGCAGGCGGGCGGCGAGGAACAGCTTCACCTCGGCCGTCACGTCCGAATACGTTGGATTGTGCTGCATGGTCGCCGGCGTGCCTTGCATGTGCATGAGCGCGACCGCCACGCCGCGCGCGGCGACGAGCGGCAGGAGCTTTTCATCGGCCAGTCCGGCGGAGACGTCGTTGACGATCGTCGCGCCCGCGTCAATCGCCGCCTCGGCCACCGCGGCGAGCGTGGTGTCGATCGAGAGGATCGCGCCGCCGGCTTTGGCGATCTGCCGGATGACCGGCACGACTCGGCGGATCTGCTCGTCGGCGGGAATCGGCAGGCTGCCAGGCCGGGTGGATTCGCCGCCGACGTCGATGATCGCCGCGCCCTCAGCCAACATCTGCGCCGCCCGATCCGCGGCGGCCGAGCTATCGAGCCATTGACCGCCGTCGGAAAAGCTATCGGGCGTCACGTTCAAAATGCCCATGACGATCGGCGGGCGGTCGGAGTCGGCAAGCCAGCGGGCTAAGTCCATGGGTCGGTTCCAATTTCGGGAGAAGCCCGATAAGCGGCGAAAGTTCCAAGGCTATTATTACGATAGTATTAAGGGTTCGCTGAAATGATATCGCACATCACCGACAAACTTCGAGAGTTACTGATGCCCGCGGCGGTCTTCGCGATCGTCGCGACGGTCTGGAGCCTTGCGTGGTCGAGCGAACTTGCGAGCAAAGCAGCCCGAGCGGGCCAGCCCAACAAGCACTACATCGAACGGTACGAGCCTGCTTCCATTCCTGATTGCCAACCCTCGGCCGGCCCACAAGTCGCGCCTGTGGCTGTCAGCGATATTCGCTAGGCGAGCTACTCCAGCAGATTCTTCTCAAACACGATCAGGTTATCCGCGTGGGTGGAATCCCAGCGAATGCCGACGATGTCGTAACCCATGGAAATGGCGAAGTGAATGAACTCGCGCTGGTGATTCATGCACTCGCAGCGGATGTATTCGTAGCCGTGATCCTTCGCCCAGGCCTGCTGCGCGTCCTGCAATTGCCGGCCGACGCCGTGACGGCGGATGTCGGTCACGACCGCGCCGAGCCAGAGGTAGAACATGCCGGGCTTGAGCTCGAAGCCGATCCAGAAGCCGACGGGCTTGTCATCCATCCGCGCGAGAAGCGTGAGCGCATTGTATCGGCCCATAAAGCGGCGCTTGAAGTAATCGACTTCGCGCTTGGGGCGGAAGACCGAGTTGTAAAGTTCAACTGTCTGGGGGAGTAACTTCTCGTCAACGATGATGATTTCAGCTTGGGCCACTTAGTCTCCAATTACGACGCAGACAATCCTATCGCAATTCAACGGGTTTTGAAAACCAAGCGGCCTGGTCGCAAAAGCGACCAGGCCGCGGTGATTCATCGGTTTAGCAGACGCCTGATCGCTTAACCGGGTTGCGGCATCGGACCGCCACCAAGGCCTGTGCGGATGTCGGGCTGGTTGCTGTCCGGGCCCGGCGCGATGACCGTGTCGCGGCGCGACTGTTCCTTTTCGAGCAGGTCAGCCACCGTCGGACGGGTGAGCATGTCGCCGCGCATCAGGCGGTCGACGTCGTTCGAGTCGAGCGTCTCGTACTTCAGCAGCGCCTTGGCCATCGCGTCAACCTTGTCGCGGTTGGCGTGAAGGAGTTGGCGGGTTTCGTCGTAGAGCGAGTCGATGAGTTTCTTCACCTCTTCGTCCATGATCTTGGCGGTTTCTTCGGAGTATTCGCGGTTGTCGCCGAAGCCGCCCATGGAGTTCGGGCGGCTGTCGTCTTCGCCGTAGAAGACGAAACCGAGGCGATCGTTCATGCCCCAGTCGCGGACCATCTTGCGGGCGATGCCGGTGGCCTGGCGGATGTCGCCGTACGCGCCGCTGTTCACGTCGCCACAGAACATTTCTTCAGCGATTCGGCCGGCGAAGCAGACCTTCATGAACGCAACGCACCAGTTCTTGCTGTAGTTGCTGCGGTCCTTCTCAGGCAGCGACATCGTCGCGCCGCCGAAGTTGCCGCGGGGGATGATCGTCACCTTGTGGATCGGATCGGTGTCCTTCAGCAGCTTCTGCACGACGGCATGCCCGGCTTCGTGGTAAGCGACGGCGTTCTTTTCTTTTTCGTCAATCACGCGGCTCTTTCGCGCCCGGCCCCAGCGGACCTTGTCGCGCGCCTCTTCGAGGTCATCGTTCTCAATAAATTCCTTGTTCGCAAGGGTCGCGCCCAGCGCCGCTTCGTTGATGACGGCCGCCAGGTCGGCGCCGGAGAATCCGGGCGTGGCCTTGGCGAGTTTCATCAGGTCGGTCTGCGGTCCGAGCTTCACCTTTCGGCTGTGCACGCGCAGAATTTCCATGCGGCCCTTGATGTCGGGCAGCGGCACGCTGATCTGCCGGTCGAAACGACCCGGCCGTGTAAGAGCGGGATCGAGCACGTCCACGCGATTGGTGGCGGCGCACACGATGACCTGCTCGTTGGTTTCAAAGCCGTCCATTTCCACGAGGATCGCGTTGAGCGTCTGCTCGCGTTCGTCGTGGCCGCCCGAGCTGAAGCCCGAGCCGCGACGTCGGCCGACGGCGTCGATTTCGTCTAAGAAGATGATGCACGGCGAGTTGTCCTTCGCCTGCTTGAACAGGTCGCGCACGCGGCTCGCGCCCACGCCCACGAACATTTCGACGAAGTCCGAACCGCTGATCGAGAAGAACGGCACGTCCGCTTCGCCGGCGATGGCTTTGGCGAGCAGCGTCTTGCCCGTACCGGGTTCACCGACCAGCAACACGCCGCGCGGGATTCGCCCGCCGAGGCGCTGGAACTTCTTGGGGTTCTTGAGGAACTCCACGATCTCCATGACTTCTTCTTTTGCTTCTTCAACACCGGCCACATCGTCGAAGGTGACGTTCGTGTGTTCCTTGCTGGTGATCTTGTGCTTGCTGCGGCCGAAGTTCCCAAGCATGCCGCCCGCGCCGGAGCTGTTCTTGAGCTGGCGGAAGACGAAGAACCAGATGAACCCGAAGATCAGCAGCCACGGAATCAGCGGCAGCAGCAGGTTGATGATGAGGTTGTTGTTCTCTTTGAATTCGAGCTTCGTGGTCGGGGCTTTATCCCGGCGAAGGTTGAGCAGGTAAGTCGTCATCTCCGGCGAGATCATCTGCTCGGTCGTGAGCAGCACGCGGAACTGCAAACTGTTGGTGGGATTGTTCACGGCGATCGGCGTCGTGAAATGGCCGGTGGCTTCGTTGCCGTTGATTTCAATATCGACGACCTGCCCGGCGATCAGCTTGGATTCAAAATCAGAATAGCCGACCGTCTGCACATTGCTGTGGGTTTGGCGCATGAGCATGAAAAACATGATCGCCAGGCCAACAAACAGCATCCAACCGAACAGCCCGCGTCCGAATTTAAGACCGCCGCCGTTGGGGATCGGGCGGCCGGGCTTTCTGGAGTTCTTATCCGACTTTAAATCAGCCATATTTCAGCACCTTAATTGGCAGTTCGAATCGATCCGCCGAATGATACATCATAAGGGCGAGCGGGGGGGAATTTCCATCCAAGAACAGGGCATTTTGGGAAAATGGTGAAGTCGTTTCGGTTGTTCGGGAATCGCCTTCCAGCGCCGGCGGAACATCACACATAATCGCGCTTTTACGGTCATACGTCGCACTGCGCCCGATGGTTACGGGCAACTCCTGTCCGGTTCGGTTTGACGCAACTCTGCCGTGCAGGTGAAAGATTCCCGGAAATTATAACCGCGATATCGGGCGACCTGTCCCCGTCACCCGCGAAGGCGCAAGCGGGCGGGCCACGGCAACGCTGTCGGCCTGCTCGCTTGCGCTCTCGCGGAAGAATGAGGATTTCGCTCCCAGTGCACCTAAACTGTTCCCATGAGCCAACTCCCTGTCAGTCCGATCGATCCTGCCGTCCGGATCGGTCACGTGCATCTGAAAGTCGCCGACCTGCAGCGCTCGCTGGATTTTTACGTCGGCGTTCTCGGATTCGAGCTGATGCAGAAGTTCGGCCACAGTGCCGCGTTCATTTCCGCCGGCGGGTATCACCACCACATCGGGTTGAACACGTGGGAAAGCCTCGGCGGATCGCCGCCGGCGCCGGGGACGACGGGGCTGTATCACACCGCCATTCTCTATCCGAATCGAGCCGCGCTGGCCGACGCGCTGCGACGACTGCTTAGTGCCAACATCCCCCTCGACGGCGCCGCCGACCACGGCGTGAGTGAGGCGCTCTATCTCCACGACCCCGATCACAACGGCGTAGAACTCTATGTCGACCGCCCGCGCGAGCAATGGCCATTCACACCGGATGGCAAGCTCGCGATGTTCACGCGCCCGCTGGATCTGCAAAAGTTGCTGTCGGAAAAATAGAAGTTCGGAATTGAATCCGTCGGATGGGCGGGCCGCCCATGGTCTTACTGTCGAAAAACCAACACACGGGCGGGCCGCCCGTGCGACGGACTCAGAAACTACACTCCACCCATCGTATGCCGGCCCACTAAGCTCGCGCACGCGATTACCAGCTCCGCCGGTTCGACGGGTTTGGCCATGTGCATTTGATAGCCGGCCATCAGGGCGCGTTGGCGGTCTTCGGATCTGGCGAAGGCGGTCAGCGCCATGGAAGGCGTCGTGCCGCCGCGCTCGCCGGGGAGGGCTCGCACGCGGCGCATGAACTCGTAACCGTCCTGCACCGGCATGCCGATGTCGCTGACGATCAGCTGCGGGAGCGACGCCTTCACGTGTTCCAGCCCTTCGTCGGCCGATGCCGCGACGAGAACGTCGGCGCCGTAGTTGAGGAAAATCCGCTCGATGAGCGATCGCGTGTCCTTGTCGTCGTCGACGATGAGCACGCGCACGCCGGTAAGCTTGGGCGGTTCATAATTGGTTCCCGGCCCCGACGCGGTTGGATGTCGTCCATCGTCGTCGGCAAGAATTCTCGTCGGCGAGAGCGGCAGGGTGACGACGAATGTTGTGCCCGCGCCCTCACCGACGCTGCTCGCGCTGACCGTTCCGCCGTGCAGTTCGACGAGTTGCTTGACGATCGAAAGGCCCAGCCCCAGCCCGCCGTGCTTGCGGGTGGTGCTGCCGTCGTCCTGGCGGAACCGCTCGAACACGTAAGGCAGGGATTCCGGCTTAATGCCAAGCCCGTTGTCCGTCACGCTGATTTCCACGTGCGAGTCGACTCGCCGCAGCAGCACTTCGATCTTGCCATCCTTGGGCGTGAACTTGATGGCGTTCGTCAGGAGGTTCCAGACGACCTGCTGCAGCCGCCCCGGGTCGCCAGCGGTCGGTCCCGCCATGGGATCGAGCACCTTCAACACGCGCACGCCCTTGGCGTTGGCGGCCGGCAGGATGGATTCGATCGCCGACCCGACCACTTCGGCCAGATCGACGCGCTGCACGTTCAGCCGGATCTTGCCGGAAATAATTCGGCTCATGTCGAGCAGGTCTTCGATCATCTGAGTTTGAGCGCGGGCGTTTCGCGAGATCGCTTCGAGTCCTTGCTTCACTTGCTCCGGATCAGTCTCGCCGTGCGTGAGAAGCTGCGCCCAGCCGAGGATCGCGCTCAGCGGCGTGCGCAGCTCGTGCGAAAGTGTGGCGAGGAACTCGTCCTTCAGCCGGCCGACGCGCTCGGACTCCATGCGAGCGGAGCGCTCGGCGTCGAGCAACGCGGCCTCGTGCTCTTCGCTGCGGCGGCGGTCGGTGATGTCGATGCACGTGCCGATGAATCCGGAAAATGCGCCGTCGGCGCCTTCGTACAGCGGCAGCCCGCGAACCAGCAGCCAGCGGTACTCGCCGTTATTGTTCATGCGGCGGTATTCGATCGAGAACGATTCGCGGCGGTCGAAGTGGTCGCGAAACAGCCGCATGCAGCTGGCCTGGTCGTCGGGATGAATCCCTTCGGCCCAGTCGTGGAGTAACGCGACTTCCATCGTCCGGCCGCTGAAATCCAGCCAACCCTTATTGAACCAAACGCCTTTCCCCGAGGCATCGGTGATCCAGGCGAGCACCGGCGCACTGTCGGCCATTATTCGGAACCGTTCACCCGTGACTTTCACCGCGCGATCGGCTTCGAGCACGCTGGTGACATCGACGAACGCGCCCACCGCGCCACGCGGCTTGCCGTCGACATCCAGCAGCGGCTCGGCGTTGCCGAACAGGGCGCGGGTCTTGCCGTTTTCAAAGTGCAGATCCATCCGCACCTGCCGCTGCGGCTCGCCTTTGGCGGCGCGTTGGAGTGGATATTCGCCGGGGCCGAATGCTTTTCCGTCGGGATGCCGAATCTCGTAATGTTTAGGCGGATTTCCGTCGCGCGGGGTTTGCGAAACGTTCTTCCCTTCGGGAATCTCCATCAACTGGTAGGAAAAGCTGCTGCCGGTAATGACTTCGCATTTCGGATCGTGGGCAATAAAGATGGCGGCGGGGACGGCCTTCATCACCGTTTGCAGTTCCTGCGCCTTGGCGAGCGTGACGAGCTCCTGCGCCCGGCTGCTTTCCTGGGCGGTCCGCGCGATCACCTTGGAGGTTCGTGCGCTTTTGCAGATCCAGACAATGCAGAGGCTCACGATCAGGTACAACGTCGAAGCGATCAACGACGCCTCAGAAATCATCGGCGACGACGAGCCCAGATGCATGAGGACCGGAGCGATCATCGTTGAAAGCGCGACGGCCAGCAGCGCCGGGCCCGTGCCGGCGTAAATGGCGATGAAAATCAGCGCCGGGAAAAACGGCATGAACGGCACGCGGCCGGTGGTCCAATGTTGGACCGCCAACGCCAGGCACGTTGCCAGCGCGACCGCCACGACACTCAAGGCGTAGCCGGTCCAGGACTTTTTAGGTGTGAGGAGCAATCTGACCTCGTTCGGTTGACACTCGGTTGACACTGGAACCCAGGCGACTCCGACGCAGTCAAGTCATTCTTACTTCATCTTCGCCCGATTGCCATCGGGGGAGAAGTGGGATTTTCAATGAAATTTCGCAGGATTGAGGCGGCTGGGGATCGAACCCAGGACCCACAGATTAAAAGTCTGTTGCTCTACCAACTGAGCTACCGCCTCTTGGGCGGGGAATAGTAAGGGTTTTGAACTCGATTCTCAACTTGATGCGGGGCGGACAGTTCTTCGCGAGTCCCGGCCGCGCGGCGGGAGTGACATCGACTATAATCGCCCGCATGGCGCTCGTGCGTGATCGCGGCATTTGCCTGCGCAAAACCGAGTACAGCGAAACGTCGCAGATCCTCGTGCTGATGACGCGCGAGCACGGCCTGCTGCGCGTCATCGCAAAGGGCGCACATCGCCGCACCAAAGCCGGCGCGAGCAAGTTCGACGGCGGGGCCGACCTGCTCGATGTCGGCGACGCTGTCTTTACCGACAACACCGCCAAAGATCTGGCCACGCTGTGCGAGTGGGGCCTGCGCGAAGGACACCTGGAACTTCGCAAATCGCTCCGAGGCCTGTACCTCGCGCAGTATGCCGCAGAGCTCGCCAGCCTGCTGTTCGAAGAGCACGACCCTCACCCGCCGCTGTTCGATCGACTGGCGGCGACCATCCCCGAACTCGGCACGGATCGGCGGGAAGAGACGTTTCTCGCCTTCGAACTCGATCTGCTCCGGGAGTCAGGTTATCTGCCGGAGTTGAACCAGTGCGTGGAGTGCGGCCGGGCGATTGCGGCTCGCGAGCCTGTCTTTTTCTCCCCAGCCAGCGGCGGAATTGTCTGCAAAACCTGCGAGATTCAAACGCCGGACCGCTTCGCTGTCGACTCGCGACTGCTGGCGATCGTGCAGAACCTGCTGCGATTGCCGAGGGTGAACGGCGCCGCGCAGCGGTTGCCGCGATTGACGAGGCATCAGACCGATCCGATTAACCGCATGCTTTCGCTGCACATCGAGCACACGCTGGGGAAGAAGCTGCGGTTGCGGGATTATGTGCTGTCGAGGTCTTGAAGCGATGCATGGCGTGCGGGCTTCAGTCCGCATGTGAACGCGAATATGCGGGCTGGAGCCCGCACGCCAAAAATGCCAGCCCGGAGCGTTATCCAGAAATCCACTATCCCGTTTCTCTGGTGCTTTTACTAAGCTAAGATCAAAACGTAATTTCCAGGAGCATGAACGAATGATCGATGAGATTCTCAGACTGTCTGCAGACAACTTGGCCTACGCCGAGGCGCTGATTTCCGACGTTGAAGACGGCAAGATGGCGGAACAACCGGCCGGGATCAAAAATCATCCCGCGTGGACGATCGGCCATCTGGCGGTGTCGCAGGATTTCGTCATTCAGCTGATGGAGCAGCCGTCGGCGATGGAGCCGAGTTGGCTGCGCCTGTTCGGCAGCGGAGCGGCGCCGACAGACGACCGGCTGAACTTTCCGATCAAGTCTGAATTGCTTTCGGTGCTGAAGAGCCAGCACGAGAAGGCGGCGTCAGCGTTCCGGGAGCACTTCGAGCGGCGTCGCGGCGCGCCGAATCCGTTTCCGCCGCTGGTCGCGCGGTTTCCAACGCTGGGCGATCTGGTTCTGCACCTCATGACCACGCACGAGGCTATGCATCTCGGACAAATGAGCGCCTGGCGGCGCGCCAAGGAACTGCCGGCCGTCACGCCGGTCATCGCGCCGCCGCCGCCCGCAGAAGCTCCGACTGCGGAAATGAAGCCGACGAGCGATCCGGTCGCAACGGTTGCCGCCACCGTCCCGGCCGACACGGTGGCCGTTCCAGTCGCCGCCGCGCCGACGCCGAAAGTGGCCGCTTCCACTTCGCGCGCGAAGAAGTCGGCGAAGTAGTCTTCGGCCGTACTCCCTCGCCGATCCGGTTGAATCGCGGGATGGCATTCTTGCCCCCGCGCGGCCGTCCACTACAATCGCCGCGATGAACAGGGCGATGAACAGATCGATGAACAGGACATGGGTGTCGACGGCGGTTCTGCTGTTCTGCACGGCGATGGTGGCTGCCGCGCCGATCACCTGGGAGTTTCGCGACGGCCGCTGGCAGAAGCTTCCCGCCGCCACCACGCAGCCCGCGCTGCACGACGCCACGCTCGATCGGATCGAGCAGATATTGGCCGAAGGGCAGTGGAAGCCGGCGCGCGTTGCGATCCTGAAATGGCTGACGGAGAATCCCGGCTCGCCGCTGCGCGATCGCGGGTTGTTCATCATCGCGCAGGTGTATTACGTCGGCGATGATCGCGTGCGGTCGTTTTATCACCTCGACGAATTGCTCGCGAACTATCCCGAGAGCCGGCTGTTCTACTCGGCGCTGGAGATGCAGTACAAGATCGCCGACGAGTATTTGAACGGCCACAAGGACACGTTCTTAGGCATGCCGATCGTCGGCCGCGAAGGCGAGGCGATCGAGATGCTCTACCGCATTCAGCAGACATCGCCCGGCTCACCACTGGCGGAAAAGGCGCTCCTGCGCACAGCCGACTATTACTATTCCAATCTCGACTACGACCTGGCCGGCGACGCGTACAACATGTACGCCAAGAACTACCCGCGCAGCCCGCTGGTCCCGAAGGTTCGGCTGCGGCGGGCGTTTTCGTCGCTGGCGCAGTTCCGCGGGACGAAGTTCGACCCGACGCCGATCATCGATGCGCGATCACAACTGGTCGACATTGCCGAGCAATATCCAAAACTGGCCGAGGAAGAAAACGTGGCCGTGGTGATCGAAAAGATCGACAGCACGTTCGCCAGCAAGCTTTACACGACGGCCGACTTCTACCGACGCACGCACGAGCCGGATGCAGCGGTGTACACGTACCGCGTGCTGATCAAGAACTACCCGACCTCACCCGAAGCCGCGTCAGCGAGAAAGTGGCTGGCGAAAATGCCCGCGTCCTCCCTGGAAATGCCGGAACCGCCGGCGGGGGAAGGGTTTAATCCGACGGGCATGCCGCTGGATCCGGGGCTGCGATAGGGAACGATCATGGAGCCGAAAAGCCCGGTTAATATCGACTACGCCTCGCCGATCGCTGCTCCACGCCCGCGTCGGTCGGTCATCGGTATCATCGGATGGATTCTTTTCGGCGGACTCGCTCTGTTTTTTCTATTGTTGATGCGCAGCCCGGCTTCGATACCGACGAAAGCGGGTTACACGAACGTGACGCTGTCGGAATTCACGACGGAGGTCAACGCGGGAACGATCAATACTGCTGACGTGGGCGACAACGAAGTGATTTTCACTTCTTTCTCGACCTCGCCCCGACTCTCCGGGTTGCCAGGCAGTACAACCTACCGAGTCGAACTGCCTGACGGCACCGGCAGCGATTGGAGATTTCTCCAATGGATCACCGACTCTCATAACGGCCGCTACCAAAACGTAAAGCTTAGTGTTAGAAGCAATCAGTCGAGTCCGCTGATCAACATCATCCTGCCGCTGATACCGTGGCTTTTGATTTTTGGTTTCGTCTGGTTTTTCCTGAACCGCCAGATGCGGGTTGCTCGCAAGCTTCGTCGCGAACCAATGCCCGTCGTGATCGTCAACCCGGAGGCGTTGCAATGACTTCTCGCCGCAGCCTCATTCTCGCGCTTCTCCTGCCGATCGCCGGTTGCGGGTACCAGCAGTCGGGCGATTATCAGCTCAATCCGCAATCCGGCTACAAGTGGAAGTCGCTCTATCGCGAAGACGTACACACCGTGGCCGTGCCGATTTTCACGAATAGGGATTTCCATCGCGGCGTGGAGTTCGCGCTCACGCAGGCGATCATCACGCAGATGGAAGCGCGCACGCCGTACAAGGTGGTCGATCGCGACCGGGCCGACACGATTTTGGAAGGGGAGATCACGTCGGTGAAAACCACCACCGTCAGCCGCGACCGCGACACCGCGCTGCCGCAGGAGCAGTTGCAATCAGTGACGGTCAATTTCGTCTGGAAAGACCTCCGCAGCGGCAAGATCCTCAAGCAGAAGTCCGGCTACGAAGAGACCAAAGTGCTCTATCCCACGCTAGGCGAAGGCCGATACGCCGGCACACAGGAGACGGTGGAGCACCTGGCGCTATCGATCGTGCAGGAACTGCAGGCGGATTGGTAATCAGTTTCCGTTATCGTTCGGATTGAACCGCTCGGGCAGATTGCGCAATTGCGGCCGGGGCAGTGCTCCTCTGACCGGCGGCTCGGGAGCGGGTGCCGGGGCTTGAGCCAGGACGCATTCCTCCGACTTCGGCGGGTTCTTTACGACTTTCAAATCGACCAGCTGATCGATCAGCGTCTTCCACCGTTCATTCGTCATCTGCCCGAGGAATCGCTGTTGCTCCTGCCCATCGGCGTACTCGATCAACGGCTGCTGCGCCTTGGCGGCAGCGGCGAAGGTTTCGGCGGTCATGTTCTTATTGAGTTTGGCCATGGCCGCGTTGGCGGGCTTGGGGTCATTCAGATAATCCTGCCAGCCGACCTCCAGCGAGAGCAGCATGTTCGCGACGATGACGGGATGATCCTTCGCGTACTTGCCGCTGGTGATGACGACGGCCGTGTACGGGTTGTAGCCGCTGTCGGCGATGAGGAACGTCTGCGGATCGCCGCCGAGCTTTTTAGCGTCAAGTGGTTCGGAGGTGACGAAGCACTGCTGCGCGTAATTCTTATCCGCCATGAACGCCGCCACACCGCCGGTGTAGGGCACGCGCTTCACGCCTTTGAAGCCGTACTTTTTCTCCAGGAAGTTGCTGTACGGCAGGCCGATCTCGATCGCGAGCGTGCCGCCTTTGAAGACTTCGTCGATGGTCTTGAGCCCGCGTGACGCGTGGACCATGATCCCCTGCGGGCACGTCTGGTAGGTGGCGAAGATCGCGACAACATCTGCGCCGTTAGAGCGGGCGATGATTACTTCATCCGCGCTCGAGACGCCGAACTCCACGTCGCCCTTGGCCACGCGCTGCCAGGTCGGCACGCCGGCGCCGCCGGCCTTGATGTCGACGTCGAGATTGTTCTTGGCGAACGTGCCGTTCTCCCGGGCGTTGTAAATCCCGCCGAACTCCGGCTCGGGCACCCAGTTGAGGGCCATCGTGACTTTGTCGGCGCTGAACGCGACGGACGAAGTCAGGCAGATCAGCAATGCAATGATCGTAGTTCGCATCGATAGTTCTCCGTACGGATTGGGACGATTCAGTTTCCGAAAAGTTCCGCTATTCGCGCCGCTATTCGCGCCGCTAATCGCGTGCCGACGCGTGCCAGTGACGCAACATAAGATACCCGGCCAAGTTTAGCAGTGACATCATCGCCAATCCCAGTAGCGATGCCAGCAAAATGGCGGCGAATGCCATGGCGGTTTTTGAGTTTTTAATGCCGCTCAGGATCAGCACACCCAGGCCGGGCGTATCCAGGTCGCCGGTGATGAATTCGCCGACGATCGTGCCGATCACGCTAAGCCCCGCGGCGATCCGCAGGCCGGTGAATGTGCTCGGCATCGCCCACGGCAGGCGCAGCTTGAACAGCCGCGCGACCGGATTCGCGCCGTACAGCTTGAACATATCCGCCAGCGCCGGGTCGGTCGAAAGTAGCCCGGCCAGCGTATTGGCAATGACCGGAAAGACCGAGACGACGAACGCGCAGATCGCCACGCTCAACAGCCCCGTGCCGAACCAGTTCACCAGCAGCGGGGCGATCGCAACCACGGGCACGGTCTGGAAAAAAACCGTATACGGGTAGAACGCGTTCCTAACGATCTTGGCAGAGGCGAGGAGAACCGCGATGAGAATTCCGAGGACGACACTGGCCGCGAAGCCGATGAGCGTGGCCTCGGTCGTCTGCAACAGCGCGCCGAGCAACTCCGGCCGATACTCGACCATCGCCTCCTGCACCGCCGAAGGTGGAGCGGCGAGGTAAATCGGAATATTCCGCCAGCGGATGTACGCCTCGCTCGCGCCGATGAAGACGATCAGCACGAGCAGCGGCGGGAGGATGAGCGAAACCCAGCGGCGGATCATGCGAGTTCACCCGTCCCGCGCTGCAGCGCCGTCATCAGCACCGCCATCTCCCGCGCGAACTCCGGCCGGCCTCGCAGATCTGATCCGCGGTTCGCCGGCAGGTCGATCGGATGATCCAGCACCACCTTCGCCGGCCGGCGGCTCACGACGATCGCTCGCTCGGCGAGAAACGTCGCTTCCATGATTGAATGCGTGACGAAGATGACCGTCATTCCCGTCTCCTGCCATAGCCGGCGGAGTTGCTCGTCAAGCTGTTGTCTTGTGATTTCATCCAGCGCGGCAAACGGTTCGTCGAGCAGCAGCAGCTTCGGCTGCGTGACTAATGCGCGGGCGAGCGAGGCGCGCATCCGCATGCCGCCGGAGAGTTGGGCGGGGTAGAGTCTTTGCGAATCGGTGAGACCCACGCGCGAAATCGCCTCCCGCGCCGCCGCCAAACGTGCCGCCCGCGGCTCGCCGCGAAGTTCCAACGGCAGGGCGACATTTCCCAGCACATTCCGCCACGGCAGGAGATGTGCGTCCTGAAAGACGTAAGCCTGGTCTCGCGAATGGGTATCTGAGTAGTACGAAAGCGGATTTGAAGTAACCACTCCGTCCGGCTGAATCAGTAAGGCAAATGGCGACGCGGTGATTTGTCCGGAGGTCGGCTGATCCAGTCCGGCGATCATTCGCAGAAGGGTGGACTTCCCGGAACCGCTCGGCCCGAGAATCGCCAGAAACTGACCGGCCGGGATCAGAAGATCAATCCCATCGACTGCCACGAGGCCGGTTTCAAACACCCGACGGACGGAATCGATCGTCACCTGCGTGCCGGCGCGAATTGCGGGAGGAATTTCGTCAACCATCGAGCGCCCATCATGGCATGACCGAGCTTGGCGGACAACTTACCTGTGCATCTTCACGATCCCGCTCTTCCACAGGATGTAGCCGGCCGCGATGACGATCGCGAGCACCACAAGCTTCTTGAACAACCCGCCACCGCCGCTGCCGCGCATCGATCCGCCGCGAGTAACGCCGGTGTGCTGGACTTCGCCGTCGGTCACATCTTCCACTCGGTTGACGTTCATGCCAGCCTGGATGGCTTTGCGCTCGGCGGCGCCTTTTGATTCGGCCTCGAACTCCATGGTCTGCCGAGCGCCGGTGTCGCGATTCTGGCCGGTGACTTTGAATTTCATTCTGTCCTCGCTGAGTGTCTGCCGTTGAGTGTGCGTTGCCCTGATTGATCACGACCATTGTACAAGCACTGCCGCCGTGCTACACCAACGGCAGGTTTTTCAAGACAGAGGCAACCATGATCCGTCAGCTGACTGCGCTCACGCTAGTGTTTGCGATGTTCTCCACCGGCTGCGCGATGAAACGCGTGGAGCGCCCCGTGCTCGACTACTACGGCAAGGGCAAAGCGCCGCTGGAAACCGCGCCGTTCAAGGGCGACTACGTGCTCTACCAAATCCCCAAGGCCGGCGGTTATGTGACGATGTTCCGCGGCCCGCTCGAGCCGCCGGCGAAAGTCGGTTTCCAAACCGCGACCGACGGCTCGCTCGACGCCATCGCCGGCGATCAGAACGTGCCGCTGCAACCCGGCTTTTATTCCTGGCGCGCCACACCGGCCGAGAATCAATACGACGGATCGCGCACCGCTCAGGGCGCGGGCACGACGGTGATTGTGATCCTCGGCGTAGCGATCGTCGTCGCCGGCGTGGTCGGGTTGGCGCTGGCGTTGTAGCACGAATCGAATTTTCGCTGTCAGGCGGTTCTCTTGTCGCCATGAACGCCCGCCATTAAAGTAAGCCGTTTCGCAACGACCGTAAATTAAGTTCATCAACGCCGAGCAGGAGGCCGCATGGGATTGCTGGATGGTAAAAAGGGACTGATCCTCAACATCGCCAATGACCGGAGCATCGCCACGCACATCGCCGCCAACGCGATCAAGCAGGGGGCCAAGTGCGGCTTCGGATTTCTGCCGATGAACGACATCGATAAATCCAAGCGCCGCGTCAGCAAGGCGATGGCCGAGAACGGCTTCGGCGAAGAATGGCTGCACTCGTGCGACGTCGGCAGCGATGAATCGATCGACACGTTCTTCGCCGCCGCGAAGGAGCAGTTCGGCACGATCGATTTCGTCGTCCACTGTCTCGCGTTTGCGAACAAGGATTACCTGAAGAAGGAGCAGGGCGTCTTCACCAGCACGCCGCGGCAGGTCTTCACGCAGGCGTGCGACATCAGCGCGTACAGCCTGATCGCCCTGGCGAGAGCCGCCGCCCCGATGATGCCCGACGGCGGTTCGATCATCGGCCTGACGTACCTGGGCGCGACCCAGGTCGTGCCGGGTTACAACATCATGGGCGTCGCCAAGGCCGCCCTCGAAGCCACCGCCCGCTACCTCGCGTTCGACCTCGGCCCGAAGAAAATCCGCGTCAACACCATCAGCGCCGGCCCAGTCAAAACCCTCAGCGCCATGGCCGTCGGCGGGATCGACGAAATGTTCTCGCACATGGAAAAGAAGGCCATGCTCAAACGCAACATCGACGGCGACGAAGTAGGCAAGACGGCCGTCTATTTACTGAGCGATTTGAGCAGCGGCGTGACAGGCGAAAACATTTTCGTCGATGCAGGCTTCAACATGGTCGGACTATAGGACGTTGGATCGCACCGCCGCCCCCAATGCCGACGGCTTTGCTGTCGGACCCGACAAGCTTGAAATAATTGAATCGCCGCGATAATCTCTCCGATCCAAGTACTGCCACACGCGGGCGTAGCTCAGTGGTAGAGCGTCACGTTGCCAACGTGAATGTCGAGAGTTCGAACCTCTTCGCCCGCTTTGTTCGTAAAACCTGCCGAACGCATTAGATAGCGTACCCGTTCACGAATGAGCGGCGCGGCCGAAGACTTCAGCAAAACAGTAGACTACTGGTTTGCACACTTCGGAGGCGCCATGCCCAAGCTCATCAACCACGTTCCAAAGTACTGTCGTCACCGTGCATCCGGCCAAGCGTACGTCTCGCTGGAAGGTCGCCCCGTCTACCTAGGCCGCTGGAACAGCGCAGCAAGCAAGGCCGAATACGACCGCATGATCGCCGAGTGGATCGCCGCCGGCCGCCAGTTGCCCGCCGATCCTCAAGCCGTCACCATCGCGGAGATCGCCGCCGCCTTCCGGCGCCACGCCAAAAGCTATTACCGGGACCAGCACGGCACGCCCAGCAAGGCATTAACTAACATCGACGAATCCCTGCGCCCGGTGTTGAAGCTTTATTCGAACACGGCCGCCGCCGAATTTGGTCCGCTGCGGTTGAAAGCAGTACGCGAGACGATGATCGCCGCCGGCAACGTGCGATCGAACATCAACCGGCACGTCACGCGGATCCGGGGCGTCTTCAAATGGGCGGTCGAAAACGAGCTGATCCCCGCCAGCGTCTATCACGGCCTGATCGCGCTGCAGGGTCTTCGGATCGGGCGCAGCGGGGCGAAGGAATCCGAGCCGGTGAAGCCCGTCGCGATCGCTGACGTCGAAGCCGTTACGCCCGTCGTGTCGGCGCAAGTGGCAACGATGATCCGGCTGCAGCTGCTCACGGGCATGCGCCCGGGCGAAGTGGTGCTGATGCGAGGAGGCGACATCGACACGACCGGCAAGCTGTGGCTGTACCACCCGCACCGTCACAAGTCGGCCCACCACGGCCACGCGCGCGAAATCTATCTCGGACCGCGCGCCCAAGACCTGATCCGCCCGTTCCTAAAATCCGACATCAACGCGTATTTGTTCTCGCCCGCTGAAGCAGAGGCGAATCGCCGGGCCGCATTGCACGCCCAGCGCAAGACGCCACTGTCGTGCGGCAATCGGCCAGGCAGTAAGCGCAGGCGGGGCGGGCGGACTGTCGGCAACGTCTACACGGTCACCGCGTACTACCGAGCGATCATCCGCGGGTGCGATGCTGCATTTCCGACGCCGCCCGAGTTGGTCGACGCGGGCGAGTTGACGGCCTGGCGAATCGCCCACCGCTGGCATCCTCACCAGTTGCGGCACACTGCGGGCACGGAGCTAAGGAAACAGCACGGCGTCGAGGCCGCGCAGGTGATTCTCGGTCACAAGCGGTTGAGCACGACGGAAATCTATGCGGAGAAGAATGTCGAGACGGCGCGCAAGATCATGGCGGCGGTGGGGTGATTTTCGGTAGTGGGTCATTCTGAATTTATGCTTGAGCGATCAAGATTGGCGCCCGCCAATCCGTTTGTCACATTGTCACCATGAAACCAAAGCGCCCGCGCGACGTGAACCAGCTTGCCAAGATGATCGTGGACATCAGCACAGGCGACGCTCCGCCCGATCCAGAATCGACAAAGAATCCGGCAGCGGTTGCGTTGGGGCGATTGGGCGGGGCCGTGGGCGGCAAGGCGAGGGCGGCGGCGTTGGTGGAAGCGGAAGAACAAGCCGCCGTAGCACGCGGAGAGATGAAGCGCGGAAAATATAAGGCGAAAGCGAGTTAGCCGTGATTGTAGAGGTTGAAATCGCGGTCAAACCAAACAATATTCAAAACTCCTCCACGACGAAATCCAACCATCGGCTTTAAACCCGAAAAGCGAAACGCGATTGCAGGAGATTCGCCAGCTTCGATTGGAAGGCCACCCTTCAATTGATCGATCCTTTCATATCCAAGGCCGTGACGTGGAGACGTGTTGATTTGCGCCCAAGTCATTTTGGTAAGCGAAAGAATCTTATCAGCAAAAGCAACGCGGTCTTCCGGCGCGCAGCGGCTAAGGCAGTGCGATGGCTTAGTGTATCGCAAACTTATTGAAGGATGATCGGATTCTGGCGGCGGCGTATTTGATTCAGTTGGGCGGAATTTACCCTTGCCCGGCTTCTGACCCCTAATCTTCATCACTCATCCTCGACCTGGGTTTTGAAGTAGTCGTATAGTGCGTCATGGGAAATTACATCACCTTTTGGAGTGTTTTTCCATGGTGGCTCTTCGTGCGTCATGTTTGCCAATTTCCACGCAGAAAATTGCCCGAAAATTTCGTAAACCTGATCTAGTAATGCTCGCTGACCTTCGCTGTAATCATCAAAATTCACTTCTTCAGGTTTGGGAATTCCGCCGCCTCCCACCTCTCTAAAGCGGCGGTAAAGAACCGGCGCGACCGGACCGTGATCCCACGCCTCAATCGCTTCAGGAAATAGTGGCGCTTTGTCGTTGCAAGCGAGATGAAACCCCTGAGCGTAATAAACTAACTTCTGCAACTTCAATGGCGAGATAGTGTCGCCCGATTCATCGCTCATTTGGGCGAGGAAATAGTCGGCAACCTTATGAACACTAATCATGAATCCTTCCCCCGATCGGGTAATTCTAGGGTAAGTATCGACCCGACTCAATAAAATGATGAAATTCAGACTGACCCACTACCTGATTTTCCCTTCGCTCGCCCTTTTGTCGAAAATGCGGAAAAACCCCGCCGGTTCAGTGTATCTCGTGCCGAATCTGACCGCCCGCCCCCGTGAAATTTGTTTCCCGTATATGTAGGGCGTTTTCACCCGACAAATTGCGCGGAAACACGCTGTTTTGCAGGCTATCGCTCTTTTGCGAGGAGCGGTGTAAAACTCGCCCTTTTTAGGTGTGTGGATTGTACGGCGCGATTCCCGTTTGTTCCCGCTTTTTCGGTGTTCGTTTTGTCTTTTAAACCGGCACGGAATTGACCGACGTGAGCGCGCCGAGCACGATACAATTCGCCGATGGCGCCCCCGTGAATTGACGTGCCCTGCCGTTAGCCCCCGTTGGTGACGGTGTTTATCCGTTAACCTCCGCAGGTAACGGTGCAATAGACCCCGCGATCCGCACCCTTAGAAAGCCCGACAACCCTCGGAATGCCCCCGTCACGCTCAAACTGACGAATGAAAATGCCAGTTCGGCGAACATTCAGGATTAGGCCGTCATTCAATCCCGACAGCCTTCCCGACCTTGCTAAGCGCGGTCATGCGGCCGCCGCAGCCGCTCTTTCCGATGAGGTTGGATACGCCTGCCGCCACACATTCAGTAGTCAACTGGCAATGAAGGGCCAAAGCTTGTACAAAATCAGCAACCTGATGGGCATCTCGCCGGAAATCTGCCGACGTCATTACGCGGCGCGATTCCGGAAATACGGGGGGATTCAGTCGATTTTACTCAACTGATCCAACACAACTTGGCCCGATGACACAATAATCTGATCCGGTAGGATTTTCCCATGGTCGCATTAACGTCGCCTGAACGGCAGCTAGAAGAAGACCTAATTGGGAAGCTCCGCGCGTTGAAATATGAACACCGCGAAGACATCCGCGACCGCGCTGCCCTCGAAGCCAATTTTCGCAAGCATTTTCAGGCCCTCAACCAAGTCACCCTCACCGACGCCGAGTTCGCGCGCCTGCTCGACGAGATCGTCACCCCGGATGTATACGCCGCCAGCAAAACGCTGCGCACTATCAACGCCTTCATCCGTGACGACGGCACGCCACTCAACTACACGCTGGTCAACATCAAAGACTGGTGCAAAAACACGTTTGAAGTCGTCAACCAGCTCCGCATCAACACCGACAACAGCCACCACCGCTATGACGTGCTGCTGCTCATTAACGGCGTGCCGGTTACGCAGGTTGAGCTTAAAACCCTCGGCATCAACCCCCGCCGGGCGATGGAGCAGATCGTCGAGTACAAGAACGACCCCGGCAACGGCTACACCCGCACGCTCCTGTGCTTCATCCAGCTCTTCATCGTCAGCAACCGCGACAACACCTACTATTTCGCCAACAACAATGCCCGCCACTTCGCCTTCAACGCCGATGAGCGATTTCTGC
This sequence comes from Tepidisphaerales bacterium, assembly GCA_038329865.1. Lineage (GTDB taxonomy): Bacteria > Planctomycetota > Phycisphaerae > Tepidisphaerales > Tepidisphaeraceae > JANMES01. The sequence goes on from JBBQNK010000030.1 coordinate 55,596, forward strand.
CCGTGTACCAGCACGCCGACAAGGACAACAAGAAAGTCGTCCACCTGCACGACTTCGCGGATGTGTTTCTCGCCAAGTGCACGCTCGGCCAGACGATCAGCCGCTACATGGTCCTCATCGCCAGCGAGCAGAAGCTCCTGATGATGCGGCCGTACCAGATCTACGCCGTCAAACACATCGTCGACAAGATCGACCAAAACGCCGGCAACGGCTATGTCTGGCACACCACCGGCAGCGGCAAAACCCTCACCAGCTTCAAAGCCTCCACGCTGCTGAAAGACAATCCCGCGATCGACAAGTGCCTCTTCGTCGTCGACCGCAAGGACCTCGACCGTCAGACCCGCGAAGAGTTCAACAAATTTCAGGAAGGGTGCGTCGAGGAGAACACCAACACCGGGGCGCTGGTGCGTCGGCTGTTGTCGGACGACTACGCCGACAAGGTCATCGTCACAACGATTCAAAAACTCGGCCTCGCCCTCGACGACAAGAGCACCCGCAACACCCAGCGCAAGGAAGACGGCAAAACCTCCTACGCCAAGCTGCTCGAACCGCTCTCCGGCAAGCGTATGGTCTTCATCTTCGACGAGTGCCACCGCTCGCAGTTCGGCGACAATCACAAAGCCATCAAGGCGTTCTTCCCCAAGGCCCAGCTCTTCGGCTTCACCGGAACGCCGATCTTCCCCGAGAACGCCAGCCGCCAGCAGATCGACGGCGACCAGGCCTCGATGAAGACCACCGACGACCTGTTTCAAGATCGTCTCCACGCCTACACCATCACCCACGCGATCGAAGACGGGAACGTCCTCAAGTTCCACGTCGACTATTTCAAACCAGACGGCGACAACGCCCCCAAGCCCGGCGAATCCCTCGCCAAAGCCGCCGTCGTCGATGCCATCCTCGCCAAGCACGACGCCGCCACCGGGCAGCGCCGCTTCAATGCCCTCTTCGCCACGTCGAGCATCAACGACGCCATCGAATATTACGCCCTGTTCGACGCCGTGCAGAACGGCCGCCGCATTGCCGACCCCGACTTCATCCCGCTCAGCATCGCCGCCGTCTTCTCACCGCCGGCCAAGGCGCTCGCCGCCGACCCGAACAACACCAACCCCGACGGCGTCGCAGACGTGAAGCAGATTCAGGAAGACCTGATCCAGGAAAACGAAGACAACAAGGTCGATCCCGACGCCAAGAAGAAAGCCCTCGAACAGATCATCGCCGACTACAACGCCCGTTTCGGCACCAACCACACCATTTACGACTTCGACCTCTACTACCAGGACGTCCAGAAGCGCATCAAGGACCAGCAATACCCCAACGCTGATCTGCCCAAAAAGGGCCGCGAAAAGATCGATATCACCATCGTCGTCGACATGCTCCTGACCGGCTTCGACAGCAAATACCTCAACACGCTCTACGTCGACAAAAACCTCAAGCACCACGGGCTCATCCAGGCGTTCAGCCGCACCAATCGGGTGCTCAATGCCACCAAACCTTACGGCAACATCCTCGATTTCCGCAATCAGCAGGTCGCCGTAGATGCCGCCGTCATGCTCTTCTCCGGTACCACCGCCGGCGAGCAGGCCCGCGAAATCTGGTTGGTCGATAAAGCCCCGCAGGTCATTGAAAAGCTCAAGACCGCCGTCAAAGACCTCGCCGAGTTTATGCAGTCGCAGAAGCTCGACCCCAAGCCCGCCGCCGTCCCCAACCTCAAGGGCGACGACGCCCGCGCCCAGTTCATCAACCGCTTCAAGGAAGTGCAGCGGCTGCAAACCCAGCTCGACCAGTACACCGACCTCACCGACGAGAACAAACAGACCATCGAAGCCATCCTCCCCAAAGACGACCTCAAAGGTTTCCGCGGCGCGTACCTCGAAACCGCCCAGCGGCTGCGCGAGCAGCAAAAGAAGCCCGGCGACACGCCAAACCCGGTGGTGGACCAGCTCGATTTCGAGTTCGTCCTCTTCGCGTCGGCCGTCATCGATTACGACTACATCATCGGGTTGATCGCAAAGTTCTCCGGCCAAGGGCCGAGCAAATCGAAGATGAGCCGCGACCAGCTCATCGGGCTGATCGAGTCCGATGCCAAGTTCATCGACGAACGGCAACTCATCACCGACTACGTCCGCTCGCTCGAATCCGGCAAAAAGCTGGATGAAACAGCCGTCCGCGAAGGCTACCAGCAATTCAAAGCCCAAAAGCAGGCCGTCGAACTCGCCGCCCTCGCACAGTCGCACGGGCTGTCAGCCGAGTCGCTCCAATCGTTCGTCGACATGATCCTCGGCCGAATGATCTTCGACGGCGAACAACTCACCGACCTGATGGAACCGCTGGGCCTCAGCTGGCGACAGCGCCGCGAAAAAGAACTGGCGCTGATGGCCACCCTCGTCCCGCTCCTGAAAAAACGCGCCGCCAATCGCGAGATTTCAGGGCTCAACGCGTATGAGGGATGAGAGGCGTGGCGATGAAAGACGACGACAAACAAACGCTCACGCCGAAGCTGCGGTTTCCGGAGTTCCGGGATGCGCCGGGATGGAATTGCGGGGAGCTTTGCGATCTGACCGACGTGGTTCGCGGAGGTTCCCCACGTCCGATCGACGATTACATTACTGTGGAGCCTGACGGCTTGAACTGGCTGAAGATCGGTGATGTTCCCAAGGACTCTAAGTACATCACGAAGACGGAGCAAAAAGTCTTGAAGACTGCTTTGTCTAAGACCAGAGAGATATTGCCGGGAGATTTCATCCTCTCAAACTCGATGAGTTTCGGACGGCCGTACCTCACTAAGATTCGAACGTGCATTCACGACGGGTGGATAGCGGTAACTTCTCTTCCGGATTCCTTGAATCGCGACTTCCTCTATTACTCGATGATGTCAGACGCGAGCCAGAGATATTTCGATAATCAAGCTGCAGGCGGCGGTGTGCGAAACCTCACGGTCGACATCGTTAAACTCCTTCCCGTTTACGTTCCGAGTTCCGCAGAGCAGCGGAAGATTGCGGGGTGTTTGGGGTCGCTGGATGAGTTGATCGCCGCCGAGGGGCGGAAGCTGGAGGCGTTGCGGGCCCACAAGAAAGGGCTGATGCAGCACCTCTTCCCCCGCGAAGGCGAAACCCGCCCCCGCCTCCGCTTCCCCGAATTCCACGACAGCGGGGAGTGGGAGGAGAAGGAGCTTGGCGAGGTCACGTCGGCAGTATTTGACGGCACGCACCAAACACCGACCTATACCGCAGAAGGCATTCCGTTCTACAGCGTCGAGAATCTCATCAGCGGCAGCGCCAACAAGTTCATCTCGCAAGAGGACTATCAGTTTGCAACTCGGAAAAACAAGCCGGAAAAGGGCGATATCCTATTGACCCGAATAGGAAAGATTGGATTTTCGCAAGTCGTGACGTGGAATCACGAGTTTAGCGTTTACGTTACGCTCGCGGTGATCAAACAATCACCAATTTGCGACTCGTATTACTTACATTACTTCTTTCAGTCTGATCGCTATCAAACTGAAATACGAAGCAAGTCGTTACAAAACGCTGTGCCGCCAAAAATCAACCTCGACAGTTTGCGGTCAACGAAGGTGCTTGTTGCCGGCCGAGCCGAGCAGCAGCGAATCGCCGGCTGTCTTTCCGCGTTGGACGCGGTGCTGGCCGGTCAGTCGCAGCAGCTGGCGGCGCTCAAGACGCACAAGCAGGCCTTGATGCAGCAGCTTTTCCCGTCGGGGGAAGCATAGCGACGGCAGGCGGCGGCGTGTAATCCAGAGGATGCATTCGAGGCAACGTGACGAAGGTTAAGTCCTATGTTAAGATTGCTTCGAGCAAGGGTAAGATGCGATGACTGTGATCGATTTCCTGAAACCAAAGCTCGACGGACCGCGCTTTGAAGAGCACGCGATCCCGCTCGATTTTCTCAAAGATCTCGCAGTTCTCGAAGAGTTCATCATCTCGGTCGCGAAGGCGGAATGGATCAAGGACAATCCCGGCCGCAAGCGGACCCCTCCCGGCTTCATGTCGGGCGTTGCGGTCAAACTCTCACAAGTCGACGAGGGAAGCGCGATTCCGGTTCTGAAGCTGTTCCTTGCGGGGGCAGCCCTGCTTCCGGGTGCCGTCTCCACCCAGCAGGAGTATCTCGAAAAGGCGCGCACGCAAATCGTCGACGCCATCGCTGCGGCGGAAGCGGGCGGCAACATTACCGATCATCTTCCAGCAAAGGCGCTCGCCTATTTTGATCGATTCGGGCGCGGTCTTCGAGACGGGGAATCGATCGGGTTTCAGCGGGACGGTGGGGGCGCGGCGGTTCACCTGACACCGCAAACGCGGCGAAAGCTTGTACTGACCGCACCGGGCGTCGAATTCATTACGGACGACGCGCTTCGACGCGGAAAGGTTGTCGATACTAACGACACCGAGGGCACGTTCACCATCCGGCTTCCAGGTGGCCAGGAAGTCCAAGGCCCGCTTTCGCCGGAACATCGGGACACGATTCTCGACGCACAAAAAGATGCGTTGGGTGGCGTCCGCGTTGCCGTGCGCGGGATCGGTCGATTCAATCGGTCCAATAAGCTCGTCAAATTCGAAGAGGTCGAGGACGTAACGGCTCTGGATGCGCTGGACGTTGTCGCCCGCATTGATGAACTTCGGCTGCTCCGGGCAGGCTGGCTCAACGGCGGCGGAAAGGCACTCGATCCCGCGGCGCTCGACAAACTGACCCGTGCGTTTACAACGCATTATCCCGACGACCTTCCGTTGCCGTACACGTTTCCTACAGAAGGCGGCGGCATCCAGTTCGAGTGGCGTTTAGAGACTTCATCGCCCGAGATCGAAATCGATCTAATCACGCTGCGAGGCGAATGGTTGTCGGATAACGAAGCGACCATCGAACTCGGCACACCGGAAGGTTGGACCGATCTTGCGCAACGGATTTCCGAGTTGGTGAAGGCGAACCAGAACCGGGGGAACGCGTGAGTCCCGAGACGATGCTTCATCGACAAATCAATGAGAGCTGGCTGCAGCAAGGGGTGCCAAGCAGTCAGACATTCAGGCCGACGCAAAAGGACAATGGCAAACCGAGCGTGTACGACGGGGACATCATTAGCTCCGCAGAGGCTTCTTACCTTCACTGGACACAGGTCTTGAAGCTGACAAGTGTCGGCGTACTCGCGGTGACCGAGGCGGAATGTTCGGGGAAGAACCTGCCAGCAGTTACTGACGGCATGGACTTTCCGGCTCACGCGACGATCGATTTCACCGGTTGCGCCTCCAACGGCGAGATCAAAAGACTTGCCGGCGAGTTGACGAAGCTCGCCTTCGCCCGCGGGTGGCTCCATCAGCCGGGTGAAGCCGCCTAAACGCTTTCGGCAACGACAGAGTATAGTGGGCGTCACCTCAGAAGGTTGAAGTTAGTGACGGGCCGCCGTTTTTGATTTTAGTGTTACATGACCGCCATCGACCAAAAGCAACTCGGCAAAACCCTCTGGAATATCGCAGACCAGCTGCGCGGCGCGATGAACGCGGACGACTTCCGCGATTACATGCTGGCGTTCCTGTTCCTGCGCTACCTCTCGGACAACTACGAGACGGCTGCTGAGAAGGAACTGGGCAAGGATTATCCGAAGGTGAGCACCACCGACGATATTCGGCAAGTGCCGCTTGCGGTGTGGTACGCGAACAACCCCAAGGACACCGCCGACTTTGAAAAGCAGATGCGCCGCAAGACGCATTACGTCATCAAGCCAGAGCACCTTTGGGCCGCCATCAGCAACATGGCCCGCACGCAGCACCCGGAACTGCTCAACACGCTGCAGGCGGGGTTCAAGTACATCGAGAACGAATCGTTCGAGAGCACGTTCGGCGGGCTGTTCTCGGAGATCAATCTGGGATCGGAAAAGCTGGGGCGCAGCTACGCCGATCGCAACGCCAAGCTGTGCACGATCATCACTGAAATTGCCAAGGGACTGGCAACGTTCTCCACCGACTCGGACACGCTCGGCGACGCGTACGAATACCTGATCGGGCAGTTCGCGGCCGGCAGCGGGAAGAAGGCGGGCGAGTTTTATACCCCGCAGCGGATTTCCGACATCCTCTCGACCATCGTCACGCTCGACAGCCAGGAACCGGCGACGGGCCCGCGGAAACGGCTCGACAACGTGATGGATTTCGCCTGCGGCTCGGGATCGCTGCTATTGAACGTCCGCAAGCGGATGGGGCCGCACGGGATCGGGAAAATCTTCGGGCAGGAGAAGAACATCACCACCTACAACCTGGCGCGCATGAACATGCTGCTGCACGGGGTGAAGGACTCGGAGTTCGAGATCTTCCACGGCGACACGCTCACTAACGACTGGGAGATGTTGCGCGAGACCAACCCCGCCAAGATGCCGAAGTTCGACGCGGTGGTCGCCAATCCGCCGTTCAGCTACCGATGGGAGCCGACCGAGGCGGTTGGCGACGATGTCCGGTTCAAGAACTACGGGCTGGCACCCAAGAGCGCGGCCGATTTCGCGTTCCTGCTGCACGGCTTCCACTACCTGAAGGACGAAGGGGTGATGGCGATCATCCTGCCGCACGGCGTGTTGTTCCGCGGCGGCGCGGAGGAACGCATCCGCACCAAGTTGCTCAAGGACGGGAGCATCGACACGGTGATCGGTCTGCCGGCGAACCTGTTCTACTCGACGGGCATTCCGGTCTGCATCCTCGTGCTGAAGAAGTGCAAGAAGCCCGACGACGTGCTGTTCATCAACGCCGCCGAACATTTCGTCAGGGGAAAACGCCAGAACTCGCTGGGCGACGGCAAGAATGGGGCGCCTGATCACATCGGAAAGAT